>NZ_JBXWPG010000013.1:0-118580 GCF_059611285.1 Ruegeria sp. CDSA236 | reverse complement strand
GGATCATCGAAGTGGTCGACGGTCTGGCCGCAAATGGCGAGGACGGTAACGGTGAGGTCGAGGCCAAAGTCAAAACCGAAGTCGCAAACCTATGCGCCAGATTCCCAATCTATCCAAACTTGTAAGAATTCAGTCATCCAAGAAACAAAACGGCGCCAATCCGGCGCCGTTTTTTTTGTGGTCAGATAAGCCCCTGCCACATCATGAAGATCAGCAACAAAGCAGAAAAGGCCAACAGGTTAAAAGTCAGCCCGCCCAGCATTCCCAGAAACCACCCCATCCGCCGATCCGCCAAATTGATACCCCCCAGATGTTTTTGCACCTCTTCCGAGGCCTGGATCAGTTTCGGATTGTCCAGCACAAGTCGCAGTTTTGGATGGGCCGCCATCTGCTCTGCTTGTGCCAGGACCATTGCCTGTTTGTATATCCGGCGCGGCAGTTGCCTTTTGGCCTTTTTGACCGAGGCGGTCAGCGTTTTGTCGCGCACACCCAACTTGTCACGCAACAGCTGTATGGTCTGCGCAATTTGGGTTTGTATATCTGTGTCTTGCGGCATGCTGCGGCCTCCTGAGCTGACAGTTTACCCATGTGGAATAGGAGCCACAATGGGGCTGGCCGTTTCAGATTGCGGCGGGTATCACGGCTATATGCTGAACACGATCATACATGGTGAACCTACCGACAAGCCCCCTTTGCTGATCGCCCATGGCCTATATGGCTCGGCCCGGAACTGGGGGGTCATCGCCCGCCGGCTATCTGACGAGCGGCAAGTTGTGGCGGTTGATATGCGCAACCACGCAAACAGCATGTGGACGCATGACCATGGGTATTCCGATCTAGCAAATGATCTGGCCGAAGTTATCGACCAGTTCGGCGGACAGGCAGATGTCGTCGGACATTCGATGGGCGGCAAGGCATCCATGACTTTAGCCCTGCTGCACAGCGCAAAGCTGCGCAAACTGGTGGTGGCAGACATCGCCCCGGTGGCCTATAGCCACAGTCAGATTCAGTTTATTGAAGCGATGCGCGCGGTGGACCTTTCCCGGGTCGAGCGTCGCTCGGACGCTGAACAACAACTGGCCGACAACGGAGTCGAAAAAGCCCTTCAGAGCTTTTTCACGCAGTCACTCGACATCAACGGACAGCGTTGGCTTTTGAACCTGGATACTTTGGCCTCTGAAATGCCCAAGATCATGGGCTTTCCTGAAATAGACGCATCCTGGGGTGGTCAAACACTGTTTTTGTCCGGGGGGGAGTCCGACTATGTGCTGCCTGAACATCGCTCTGTGATCCGCGGAATGTTCCCTTCGGCACGTTTTGCAAAAATACCTGGTGCAGGACATTGGTTGCATGCGGAAAAACCGCGTGAGTTCGAGGCCGCCGTCAGGACGTTCCTCAACGCCTGACCTGACCTTTCGAACGATCACAGCTCGGGTTCTGGCGTTTCCTATTGGCTAGGCGACTTCGCCCCCGCCATTCACCCAATCGACCAAGCCACCCAGGTTATAGACCTGCTCATACCCCATGTCCTGCAACAGTTTTCCCGCAAGGGCAGCGCGGCCACCCGAGGCACAATACAAGACAATTGGGCGATCTTTGCGAAGCTCTGGATCATGTGATTGCAGAGTGTCATCCGCCCGAAATTCCAACATACCGCGCGGGATATGATGTGACCCCGAAGCACGCCCTGCCTGCTGCAATTCCGCTGCATCGCGGATGTCCAGAAGCAGGCCACCTCGCTCCAGGATCTCGACCGCTTTGGCTCTCTGGATTCGCTCGACGGTGGAGTTCGCAGCTTCCATCATTTGTTTTACGTTCAACGGCATATGGTGTCTCCTGAAGAAATTTACGGGATGCTAACATGCAGGAACTGGAAGGTGTAGCCTGACAGGCCCTCACCTTAGACTGGATAGATATTGGACATTTAATGCAGGACACCGATTTTTGCGCTGGACCAATCCCGGTATTCAATTCCCGCCGAACCCGAACCAAAGCAAATCGGGAGAGGTCCCGCTGCATCGAGACTTGAAAATCAATCAGGGTGGCAGAGGTGGTGCGGGCGGTGGGACTCGAACCCACACGGGCATACGCCCTTCAGATTTTAAGTCTGATATGTCTACCATTCCATCACGCCCGCACAGCGCGTTGGGCCAGTTTTTAGGCTGAAAGCACCAGTAAGGCCATAAGGCTATGAACACAATGCGTTTCGCCGATGCAACTTGCGGAAATTCAATCGCCGCCTTTGACCACCACCCCATTTACGCAGGTCATCAGAAAAAGTCCTCGGAAAAACTCTTCGTTACGCAATTCGCCTGCGCTGTCCCAATCATTCTGACTTTTGGAAAATCAAGAAATAGAAAGAATCTTAGAGTGAAATGGTGCCCCCACACGGACTCGAACCGCGGACCTACTGATTACAAATCAGTTGCTCTACCAGCTGAGCTATAGGGGCACTTGGTGTCGATTAATGCCTCTTGTTACGGACTTCAAGACAGAATTTTGCCGCCGCTTAACGATTTTCTGTATTCATGGCACTGGGTCTGGCCCAGAGATTTTACTCCGCCTGGTTTGACTGTGCGGAGTACAGCCTGTAACCCAACAGATAATGTGCACGAACGCGAGGGTAAAAACCGAATATGCAGGTTGCAATCCACGCAGGTGCTGCGTTCACCGATGAAGGTCTCGTATTGCGGTCCCTTCAACGCAACACCGGCGCGTTGCATCAAAATGGTGCATCCGCATTTGGCCCGCGCCGTTATCGGCAAATTTTCGAACCCGCCTTTGCTGCCATTGAAAACCAGGATGAAATCGGTGCCGCAAAGGAAATGCTTCGGGCTGGGTTGCGATCGGCTCCGAAGGTCGATCGTTTGATTTACTCATGCGCCAGCTTTGCAGGCGATGTTGGAAATGCACTGGACGACGGGCAGCTATACCCAAATGCGGGACGCCGAATGGAGTTGCTTGAAAAGTCCTTTCCTGACCACGAAATTGAGCTTTGTATGGGTTTTTTAAGCCCTGGCAGATTTATTCCCAAAGCTTTGATGTCGCTACCTGAACAGAGTCGCCTCGACAAAATGCGAAGTACCGATATCAGCTGCCTCAGCTGGATCAGCATGGTCGAGGACATCAGAGATCTTGCGCCCAATGTCAAAATCACACTCTGGAGCAATGAGGACGCACCTCTGATCTGGGGAGATATAATCCGTGCAATCGCGGCCCTCCCCCCGGACAACACGCTGGTTGACGAGTTTGATTTACTGCTGTCACTTCTAGACGATTCAGGCAAATCCAAAGGTCTGGCATTGATTGATCAAAGCCTGGAACAGGACGAACATTTGCGTGACGACCTTGCCACGGTTTTGGAGGAACACGCCAAAACCGAGCTCACAACAGAAGAGCTTGATCTGCCAGATTGGAGCATGGAAATCGTCGACGCGTTTGCAGAATTATATGCGCAGGACATGGACCGACTTGAGTCCATGCCCGGAGTGCAGGTTCTAAAACCTTGAGTCTATAGCGGGAAAGCAGCCGTTACATTCCCAACGCTTCCTTGTACATTTCCAACACCGCCTCTTCCTCGGCGATGTCGTCTTTGTCACGTTTGCGCAATGCGATCACTTTCCGCATGACCTTGGTGTCGTAGCCCCGCGCTTTTGCCTCGGCCATCACTTCTTTTTGTTGCTCCGCCAAATCTTTCTTTTCCGCATCCAGACGCTCGATCCGTTCGATGAACTGGCGCAGCTCACCCGCGGTTACACGGTAATTCGCGGCGGCCTGATCTTCGGTATTCTCTTCCATCTAAGTCTCTCCCAGAGGCTGGTTTGTCATGCTGAAAAGGTGGGCAACAAGCGGGATACATCGGTGCGAGCCAAGCCGCAAGCATGCAAAAAACCAGTCTCGCTTGTGCGGGCCAGCGCGATCAGTTAAGCGCTCAGGTCAGACGTTGAAAGATGGAAAACGATGTTCGAATTCATCACCTGGGGCGGTGCCGCCCTGTCACTTATCGGCCTGGCTGGGCTGGTTTGGTGCATTCTGCATGTCATGAAAGCCCGCAAATCCGGCCTGTCTGACGATGAATTGCGCGCCGTTGTTCAACGGGTGCTGCCCTGGAACATGGGCGCGCTCTTTTTGTCGGTGATAGGTCTGATGCTGGTTATACTTGGAATCTCGTTCGGTTGACTGCGGCCATCAAACCGGCAGATTGTCGAAACGCGCTTCCATAACGTCCTCGCACAGGGCCGCATCCAGGCGACGCAGGCGCGCAGGAACATCAACACCCTGCAGACGCATCTTCTCGATGACCTTTGTGACACTGGGCTGAAGGGCAAGGCGGGTATCAACACTGGCGCCCTTCAGTTTTTTCTCAAGTTGTTCGGCTTCGGAATACAAATCTATTCTCGGCATATCCATCCTCCCAAATGTCATCAGTTACCTATAGTTTAGTAACGGTTTTAAGACTTACATCACTCGGTTATTCTATCGCGCGAAAATTCGCCCGACCGCCCCCTAACATCGGCGCGCTTTCGCAGGATGCCAGAATTTTAGCCCAACTTTGCCGCTTCTGCCTTGACCGGCATCAAATCACCAAATGTTGATTGCTTCACATTCCGTTATTAATATATGACTAAGACCTAACCGGCGGAGGAAACCATGACGCCCAAAGTGAAAGCATTTTTTGACGCCGAGACATTCACGGTGTCTTATCTGGTTCAGGATCCTGAAGGCGATGCCTGCGCGATCATAGATAGTGTTCTGGATTTCGATCACGCATCCGGCCGGACCAATACGCGATCTGCGGATGAGATCATCGGATATGTCCAATCCAATTCGTTGCGAACCGAATGGATTCTGGAAAGCCATGTCCATGCCGACCACCTTTCAGCAGCCCCCTATTTGCAGCAGAAACTCGGAGGCAAGATTGGCATCGGTGATCAAATCGTCGCCATCCAGGAAACTTTCGGGAAAATTTTTAACGAGGGTACCGAGTTTCAGCGCGATGGTAGCCAGTTCGACGCCTTGTTCCGCGACGGCGACGGATTTCATGTCGGCCAAATGAGAGGGGACGTCTTGCACACCCCCGGGCATACGCCCGCCTGCATGACCTATGTCATCGGCGACGCGGCATTTGTCGGAGACACGCTGTTCATGCCGGATTTTGGCACCGCGCGATGCGACTTTCCCGGCGGATCGTCCGGAGATTTGTACAACTCGATCCAGAGGATCCTTTCACTGCCGGATGCGACACGCATCTTTGTCGGGCATGACTACAAAGCTCCTGGGCGGGACGAGTTTGCGTGGGAAACAACTGTTGAAGAGCAAAAGGCCTTGAACGTGCATATCGGGCAAGGTCGACCTATCGAGGAATTCGTTGAAATGCGCGACGCCCGCGATGCCACTTTGGCCATGCCGCGGCTGATCCTGCCCTCTTTACAAGTCAATATGCGGGCGGGTCAGATGCCGCCTGAGGATGAGAATGGCGACGTGTTCCTGAAACTACCAGTGAACAAACTTTAGACGGCTAGAGCCGAACTTCTTGGGGGAACAAATCAGTGTATTCAGAATGGATATGGGGACTGGTAGGCGGCCTGTTGATTGGTCTTGGCGCAGCAGTTTACCTGCTAGGAAACGGTCGTGTAATGGGGGCGAGCGGTATCCTGGGAGGGCTTGTCGATCGCTCTGACCGCTCGGCCGAGCGGCTGTATTTCCTCGCTGGGATGATTGGGACGCCGTTGATGCTAAGCCTGTTTTTGTCGCCGGGGCCGCAGACAAACCTGACCTCGAATTTGACGGTTGTGATCGGGGCTGGGCTGCTTGTCGGTATCGGGACACGAATTGCCAACGGGTGCACCTCTGGACATGGGGTGTGCGGCATTTCCCGGTTTTCGGTGCGCGGGATCGTGGCAACGATCCTTTACATTGCGGCCGGGGCAGTGACGCTGGCCTTGTTTCGCCATGTCTGGGGGGTGATCTGATGCGCAATCTGATATCGCTTCTTTCGGGCTCCTTGTTCGGAGCAGGCCTGTTGATTTCCGGCATGACTGACACAACCAAGGTTCAGGGGTGGCTGGATATTTTCGGCAACTGGGATCCGACACTCGCATTTGTGATGGGGGGAGCCATTGTGCCCATGATGATCGCATGGAGGCTGGTTCCAGATCGCAAACCGCTGTCGGGTGGGAAATTCCCGACGATGGTTCAGCATGAACTGGATCGCCGCCTTATCATCGGATCGGTCATGTTTGGCATGGGATGGGGATTAGCGGGACTGTGTCCCGGTCCAGCCATCGCGTCTCTTACGTATGGCGGAACCGGAGGCGTTGTGTTTCTGGTTTCCATGCTCGCAGGGATGTATGCCGCTCCTGCCGTAGGTGCAAAACTGGACAGAACCGTAAACGCGACCTAAGCAGTAGCCATGGAGATTCGACCGATAACCCCCCGCTATGCCGTCTCGCCGCAAATTTCGGTCGAGGATGTTCCCACTATTGTCGAGGCAGGCTTTGTCAAAGTGATCTGCAACCGGCCGAACAGCGAAGTTCCCGAGGATCTCCAGTCAGATGCTATCGGACAGGCCGTGCGTGCTGCCGGGTTGGAATACGAAGTGCTAGAGCTGACGCATCAGACCATGACGCCCGAAAACGTCTCCTTGCAACGTGACCTGGCAGAATCCTGTGCCGGTCCGGTACTCGCATATTGTGCATCGGGCACGCGTTGTTCTGTGATCTGGGCATTGGGGCAGTGCGAAAGCATGAGCACCGAAGACATCCTTCAGGCGACGACCAAGGCAGGCTATGCGTTGGACAACCTACGTCCAACCTTGGAAGAAATACGCAGATCAGTGACTTGAGCCGTCTGCTAACTGCCTTTCAGCGCGCTTTCATCCCCAGATAAACCAGCCAGTTGAGATATCTCGGCAACCATGTGTTCCGAATTCTCGAGGTTCAATTCTGTCCCCTTTTGGCCCAGCGCGCCGGGGGAAAATGGCATTATTTCCTGCCCGTGTTCGGTTGGCCCCTCTTCGTGTATACTGGCTGAACTCGCCTCAAGGAACTCATTTGCTTCGGGCTGGGAAAATGTCTGAGTTTGGTAGGTTTCGTTCAGGCGCACCGCACGCAGCCCTCCGCATTGGCCGAGTCGTCCGATCGCGGCCCGGCTGCGGTCGATCGCCACAATCTCGGTACGATCCAGCCGCGCCCCGATCAATGGCAACACATCCCCCACCGCCAGTTCTGTAAGCGTCGCCAGAGACAAGGGCATCCGGCAGACCACCGTATTCAAATCTGCCCTCAACACGCCCGATGCCTGATCAAGCCTGCCCTCTGGCTCATCATGAATCACCTCCGTCTCGGCCGTTTCAGCCGGTCGGATGGGCAACAGTACTGAAAGCTGACCTTGTCTCAGCCCACCGCCAAGTTCGACTGTCAGTTCAAAAACTCGGTATTCCTCTTCCACCATCGCCAGGGTCAAAGTTCGCAGATCTGCAAGGCGCGAAGCATATTCAAAACCGATCAGGCACATGCGGTCACTCGCCGTTTCGACAAGTGATGCCGCGCGAGACAGCCCCTCTTCGATCCAAGGGGACACCATGGCCGCGTCCGTATCGGTGAACCCCCGCGCAGAAGGCGCTCCGGGCATCACCTCGCCTATTGTCTGAGCCTGCACGACAGCCGACACTAACCCTATATCCATGCAGATCGCAGACAAGCTGCTGTCAGAGCCTGAAAAGAGCAGCAATATCCAATCCTCATCCAAAGACTGTGTCAGCCCACCTGGTGGCCGACAGGATTGTTTGGCGCCAATAACCGACAACGGCATCTGCAAACGATCTTCTGCCGCGCGCGCAAAAGCCAGACGCAGCGCACGGAGGATCGAGCGAGGCTTGTCACCCTTTTCCTCCTGACTGATCGAAAGCTTGCGCGCCAGAGCCGCGCTGACAGATTGCGTCATGCCTAAAACCGCTGATTGTTCCTGCATTCTCTTTCAGGTCTAACCCGGCGATAGTTACCAACCTGTTTATACAGCCGTCACTGCGCAGCCTGTCGGTAGGCCTGTGGCAGCCTGACCCGGAACGCAGCCCCACCATGGCCGGGCAAGTAGCTGATATCGCCCCCCAGTCTTTGCATAATCTCACGGCAGATCGCTAATCCCAGCCCCGCACCACCTGCCTTGTCGCCTCCGACGCGGGCAAATTTCTCAAAAACCATCTGCCGGGCATCTGGAGGAATGCCAGTGCCGTTATCAGCAAAATCAATGACGACCTGCCCCCCGACATCATGCGCGGAAATGGTCAGAACCGGTTCTTTGGCATCACAATATTTCTGAGCGTTCGAAATCAGGTTGATAAACACCTGCCCCAGACGGTCCAAATCCGTATGCAGGAGAACGCGTTCGGAGGTTTTCGACCGCCGGACGGTTAGTTTCTGGCTGGTTCCAGCCAAGGCACTGGACACAGCACGATCCAAAACCGACCGCAGGGTGTCACCGCTCTTGTTCAAATTGACTCGCCCACTTTCCAGAACGCTCAGGTCCAGCAAGTCATCCAGCAGCCGTGTCAACCGAAGCGCCTCGTCATGGATGATGGCAGCGTAACGCGTTCTTTCTTCGCTGGTCAGACCTTCGGTATCCCGCATGATCTCGGAAAATGCTCGGATCGAGGTCATGGGGGTTCGCAATTCGTGGCTGACTTGGCTGAGGAACCCGTCCTTCTGTTCGGAAATTTGCGTCAGCTTGGTGTTCGCCTCACGCAACTGACGCGCCGTACGGCTGAGTTCAGCGGATTTCGCTTCCAGTTGGCTGGAGTATTCCAACATCTGCGCGGATTCGTCAGCCACAGCGAGCAAATCCTCGACCGAAACGGAGGAACCACCAACAATCTGCCCGATCATCGCATGCGCTGTCGCCGCCCCGACCGAGCCGCTGAGTTCACGTTCCAACCGCTCCAAAAACCCTGGCGTAGGTTCGGGCAGGCTGGACCGCCCACCCTGCTGTTCGGCCTGTGCCTGAAAGAACTCTTGCGCCGGACCTGCGCCCAAAATGCGCTGGGTCATGATCATCAGGTCTTCGCTTTGTGCCACCGATCCGGTCCAACCGCGCAGCGCGACCGAATGGTCGAATACGTTGACGAATTGCGCGCCCTGCAACCGTTCAAGCGGGCTTGGGAAGCTCAGCAAAGAGGCCGCGCAAAATGCCAGCGTGTTCAGCGACAGCGACCACAACACAGCGTGCACCATCGGGTCCATTCCGTCGATCCCGAACAAGGCCTGCGGGCGCAACCAGCCCCATCCGAACGGTCCGTTCTGCAGGACACTATCCGACATAATCGCGCTGCCCATGCCGGGCAACAACAGCGTGTAGATCCACAACAAGAACCCGACCGTCAGCCCGACCAAAGCGCCTGTTCGCGTCGCCCCGCGCCAGAACAGCCCCCCAACCAGCGAGGGCAAAATCTGGGAAATCCCGGCAAAGGCCACCAGACCGATCGACGCCAGCGCAGCCCCGCCGCCGGAGATGCGGTAATACGAAAACCCAAGCACCATGATCACGGCGATTGAAATCCGCCGGGACAGCAAAACCACATTGCGGACATCACCGGATACGGCGCCAGCGCCCTCCTGCCGGCTAAACCAGATCGGCATCACGACGTGATTTGACACCATGGTCGATAGGGCCATTGCCGTGACAATCACCATCGATGTGGCGGATGAAAAGCCGCCAATAAAGGACAGCATCGCCAGCCATTCATTGCCCTGCGACAGGGGCACCGTCAGCACGAACAGATCCGGATTCGATCCTTCGGGCAAAAGGTCCAATCCTACGACCGCGATTGGCACGACAAAGAGACTCATCAACAGCAGATACAGGGGGAAGGCCCATGCGGCTGTCCTCAGATGCCCTTCATCGGCGTTCTCCACCACCATCACCTGAAACATCCTCGGTAGACACACAAAGGCCGCAGCCGATAGAAAAATAAACGTGGTCCAGCGTCCGGCATTCACATTCCACTGCCCGATCTCAGAGGCATCGATGCGGTCCATCATCGGACTGACTCCTCCGGCTATACCCCAGACAACGAAAATGCCCACGGCCAGCAGCGCAAAAAGTTTAACGACAGATTCCAATGCGATGGCCGTGACAACGCCATGATGGCGTTCGTTGGCATCCAGATTGCGGGTACCGAACAGAATGGCGAACACCGCCAGCCCCGCCGCAACCCAGAACACACTGGACCCTTCGCGGTAAAGACCGCTTGGGTCGGCCTCGGCAAAGATTGAGAATGACAGCGTAATGGATTGAAGTTGCAGCGCAATATAGGGTGTCCCGCCCAACACGGCCAGAATTGTGACGCAAATCGCCAGAGTGTTCGACTTGCCATAGCGAGACGAAATCAGGTCAGCGATTGAGGTCACCCTCTGGCTGCGGCCAACCCGAACCAGCTTGCGCAATCCCCACCACCAACAGATCATGACCAGCGTGGGGCCCAGATAGATCGTTACGAACTCCAGCCCCGACCGGGCGGCGTTCCCTACCGCGCCATAAAAGGTCCAGGCGGTACAATAGATCGACAGCGACAGCGTGTAGATCAACGGAGATCGCAGCCACGCTCCCCTGCCCGCCGCGGCCATTCTGTCGGCGGCGAATGCGACGCTGAACAACAGCACCACATAGCCCAAACAAACCAGGATCAGCACGTTCAGCGTTGCCATCAGTCTTGACCTGGCTCGGAATCATCGCCGGTTGATATGCGTCTTGCGGCGAACCCAAAGAGGACGCTGGCAACGATCAAAACCGCCCAGCATGTGAAGATATAGAGAATCGCAGAAGACAGCGGCACTCCGTCCGCTGCATCGCCCCCACGCGGCCACAGCAACGGAATCGCAATCAGCGCGGCCCCCAATATGGGCAATAAACGGGCGGCGTCGGTTAGCCTGCGTCGGCGGTAACTTTGACGCTCAAGAAACAGCGACGGCCGCGCACCAGATGGTTGGCGGTCGTCCTGCATGCTCATGACCGCGAGGCCTGCGCATGCAAATCGCGGACGGCGGTCAGAACTTCTGCATTGGAAAACGGCTTTGTCATGAACCGGCTGACCCCTGCATTCTCGGCCATCTCACGATCTTTCGATTGGCCACGAGCCGTTAGCATCAGAACCGGAAGATTTCGCAGCTCTTCGAGTTCGCGCAAGTCGCGCAAAATCTCCATCCCGCTTTTGCCCGGCAGCATCACATCCAGAATCACAAGATCCGGCTTCGCGCCCTGTATCACCAGCAGCGCATCCGTCCCTTCAGCATGCGTTTCAACCTGCCATCCCTCGCGGGTCAGCAAAAACCGAATGGCTTCAGCAATGTTCGGCTCATCCTCGATCAACAGAACCTTTCGGCTCATATATTTCATTCCTCCCCGAGACGGGCTGCACCACTGTCAACCTGTCCGAAACAGCTTATGCGCAGTGTCACGAAACTGTCAAAAACCTTCGCTCAAAATCGAGGGCTCTCGGCGCGATTCACAGTCCTTATTGGGGCAGACCCGGCAACTTGGGCCAACATGGGCAACCGCCTGACTGCCCTGAGGGCTTTCTTCGACGGATCGAACCAGCATGACCGAACGATAAACCGGCGCATCTTCATAGCCGGAAATGGATTGCGGCCAGGCATAGGCATAACAATCGAATTCCGCGGCCGTTCGCCCCAACTGAACGATCCGTTTTCGGATCGGAACCAGCGGCCGGTTCAGCGCCTGAAACAGCGGCCACAGAGGACACGCCTCGCCGAACCTGGGCATGGCAAAACCGGGCACCGATTTGCTGAACAAAATGCTGCCTGAGGCATCACATATCACCAGCCCGGTCGGGCGCGACAAATACCCTTTGGGCAAGGCGGCCAGCCGCCTCAGCACGGTGGCGATGTCGACTGAATACTCTGTTGCCAAAAGCAAAGGATCTGTAACTCCCCGATCCAAAGCCCCTTTGAGCGCATCCAGAGGCAAAAGCCGAGCGTCGGATTCGTAAACGTCCAGAATATCCCGCGCCACTTTTCGCGCGGCAGAGGAATCAATCTCATTCAGATTAACATCTGCGCTTCCGCCTCCGGATTCGATTTCCGGGAAATGGTGATCATGCCTGTCAAAAAATGCTTCGACATCTTCCAGAGGGACCCCGCGACGATCCTCGGCCCCCTCGGAATCATCCAGATAGGCCACCAGCGATTTGGAGCTATCGGCCAGGCGTTCGGCATCCTGGTGCAGGTTCCGGTGGAATCGGTCTTGCCACTCGGGTTCAATCTCTTGCGTTTCAGCAAGAATGGCAGCGGTGGAACGAATCGCGGCGGCTGTCGAAAGGACCTCGTGCATGGATGCCGCCAGATGCGGATCGTGGGTCAAACGATCCGACAGGGTTTCAATCGTTCGCTCTAACGACACCACTCGGCTGTGCATTTGCGCCAAAACGCCCGCCCACCCTGGAAACCTACTTGCGAATTCCTCAAGCCCGTCCACTTCGGCTTTCTGGCCAACTGCATCTGCCGCAGCCTCGCGCAGCGCAGAAATCAGCGTCGCCTCGATCCCCTGGGTTAGCACCGAAGGCTCAACGGTCAGAGCCGCAGCGATATCCACCAGCAGCTTTCCTCCGATCCTGCGGCGGTTATGCTCGATCAGGTTCAGATAGGATGCCGAGATTCCAACCTGCCGTGCAAGCTGGGCCTGACGCAATCCTGCGATCTGCCGCCTTTCGCGAATACGGCTGCCTGTTAACGTGTCCCGCAAAAATTTCCTCTTTTTCCGCTGGCTCCTTTGGTCAACCTCAGAAGCATTTTCAAAACTATTATTTAAATATAAGTCTTTAGCAATTAATTTTCTTGAGCAATTTACTTTCTTCACAAACGCATCCCGCAATTCCAAACACCCGGTCCACGGTGTAACCCATTTGCATATTTCGAAAATCACAGGCCTTCCCCTTCTATTTTCGGCAAAACACCTGCACCATGGACATATGAGCGACCCAGCCTTTGAATATGCGCCGATCGGATTGGTCGAGTTGGAGAACCGCGTGATCCGCCGGTGTAATCTGCAGTTCGCACGCACTTTCGGCGGTGAAGAGGCCGATTACCGCAACATGCCCCTGCTACACCTCTATCCTTCTGTCGCAGATTGGGAACGTATCGGCGCACGGAGCCTGCAAATCATGCGCGACACCGGATATTATACGGATGAGAGGGTCATGCGTCGCCGCGATAGCGACTTATTCTGGTGCCGCGCGCGTGGACGTTCGCTAACGCCTGAAGATCCATTCCGCCATGGCATCTGGAGTTTTTCGGATATTTCCGAGGAACGCCCTTTGGTCGAGCTAACCAGCCGTGAGCGCGAGGTTGCCATTCTGTCCTGCAAGGGCTTGTCGGCCAAGGAAATCGGTGCGGAACTAAACCTGAGCTATCGTACAATCGAAGCCTACCGTGCGCGGCTGCTCGAAAAATTCGGGGCACGTAAACTGCCTGAACTGGTTGCGAAACTCTCCGGAATGCCGCTGTAACGCTGTTTACCACTGGTAATCTTCAGCAAAACCCCCATCTGACAGGCCGAGACTGTGCTTTTCATGGCCGTACGCTTAGCTTATAACGCTGCGTAATCAGACCAAAGCCCGCGCGAAACAGACGGGCCAAAGGGGAACCGTCGAGGACACTCATGACAGATACCAAACACGAAGCGGATGTGGCGTTTATCAAGGCACTGGCCGAACTGCTGCGGGAAAACGACCTGACCGAGTTGCAGGTAAAGCGTGATTATGGCGAAGATGACAGCCTGAACGTACGTGTTAGCCGCATGTCACCCGTCGCCGCTCCGGTCCAGGTTGCGGTCCCGGCGGCCGCGCCAGCCGCAGCCCCGGCAGCCGCACCTGCAGCAGCTGAAGCACCCGCAGCAAGTGACGATCCAGCCAGCCATCCGGGCGCTGTGACTTCGCCCATGGTCGGCACCGTGTACATGCAGCCCGAGCCGGGTGCGCCGTCCTTCATCTCCGTCGGTGCCAGTGTTTCCGAAGGCGACACGCTGCTGATCGTCGAAGCGATGAAAACCATGAACCACATCCACGCGCCTAAATCCGGCACTATCAAGCGTATTTTGGTGGGTGATGGCGATGCTGTGGAATTCGGCACTCCTCTGGTCATTGTTGAGTAAGGCGGCCCCATGTTCGACAAGATCCTGATTGCCAACCGAGGCGAGATCGCCCTGCGCGTCATCCGCGCCGCCCGCGAGATGGGGATTAAGACAGTCGCCGTCCATTCAACCGCAGACAGTGACGCGATGCATGTACGCATGGCGGACGAATCGGTCTGCATCGGCCCCCCGCCCAGCCCACAAAGCTATCTGTCGGTGCCTGCGATCATCTCAGCCTGCGAGATCACTGGCGCTCAGGCGATCCACCCGGGCTACGGCTTTTTGTCTGAAAATGCCGAGTTTGTGCAGATCGTCGAAGATCACGACATCACCTTCATTGGCCCCACCGCTGAGCATATCCGCGTGATGGGGGACAAGATCACAGCCAAGGACACGATGAAAGCCTTGGGCGTTCCCTGTGTGCCTGGTTCAGATGGTGGCGTGCCGGATCTGGCCGCAGCCAAGCGGATCGGTGAAGAATTCGGCTATCCTGTCATCATCAAGGCCACCGCCGGTGGCGGCGGACGCGGCATGAAAGTCGCGATGAGTGCGGATGAGATGGAAAGCGCCTTTATGACCGCGCGCGCCGAAGGCAAAGCCGCATTTGGTAATGACGAGGTCTATATTGAGAAATACCTGACCACACCGCGCCACATCGAGATTCAGGTCTTTGGCGATGGCAAGGGCCAAGCGGTTCATCTGGGCGAGCGCGACTGTTCCCTGCAGCGCCGCCACCAAAAGGTATTCGAAGAGGCACCCGGCCCCTGCATCACCCCCGAAGAACGCGCAAGGATCGGTAAGGTCTGTGCCGATGCGGTTGCCAAGATCAACTATATCGGTGCAGGTACGATCGAATTTCTGTACGAAAATGGCGACTTCTATTTCATCGAGATGAACACCCGCCTACAGGTCGAGCACCCGGTCACTGAGGGCATCTTTGGCGTAGATCTGGTGCGCGAACAAATCCGCGTTGCGGCTGGTCAGCCAATGTCATTCGGTCAGGATGATCTGAAAATCAATGGTCACGCCATCGAGGTTCGGATCAACGCCGAGAAATTGCCAAACTTCTCGCCCTGCCCCGGAAAAATCTCGGCCTACCATGCGCCGGGCGGTCTGGGTGTGCGGATGGATTCAGCGTTGTATGACGGGTACACGATCCCGCCCTACTACGACTCACTGATCGCCAAACTGATCGTGCAGGGCCGCGACCGACCCGAAGCACTGGCCCGTCTCGAACGCGCATTGGGTGAGTTGATCGTGGACGGAATCGACACGACGGTTCCCTTGTTCCACGCGCTTCTGCAAGAAAGTGACGTCCAAAGCGGTGATTATAACATCCACTGGCTGGAGCACTGGCTTGCGGAGAATATGGCCGACTAACTCTGCTGGGTCGGAAGGTTGCCGCTTTCCGACCCTGAGGCGCCTGGCATGAGCCTTTCCCCGGAATTACTGCTCCATGGATATTCCATCGGTATCTTCCCGATGGCTGAACATCGCGATGATCCGGACCTGTTCTGGGTTGATCCTAAGTTTCGCGGCATCTTCCCTCTGGACGGATTTCACATCTCACGCAGCTTGGCCCGCAGGATTCGGAACTGTGGGTACACGGTGTCAATCAACAGGGATTTTGCCGGCGTTGTTGATGGCTGCGCTGATCGCACGGATACCTGGATCAATCAGGAACTTCGCACCCTTTACCAAAAGCTGAACCAATCCGGTCACGCCCATTCGCTGGAAATCTGGGACGGCCCGAATTTGGTTGGGGGCGTTTATGGCGTTACTCTTGGCGCTGCCTTCTTTGGCGAAAGCATGTTTTCCCGACGCAAGGATGCCTCAAAAATTGCGCTTGCTTATCTGGTCGACCGGTTGCGGTCCTGCGGGTTCAAACTGTTCGATACACAGTTTTTAACCGCGCATCTCGCCTCGCTCGGCGCGATTGAGGTGCCGCGGACACAGTATCGGAACGCGCTGGAAGAGGCAGTGACTATTGCAGCAGATTTCTCTGCTGATCTCGATCAATCGCCGGATGGCGTGATACAGCGGATCACCCAGACGTCATAGCGCGAATGATCAAGCGCATTCAGGGCTGGCGAGGTGGCAATCATCCACCCGTCAAACAGCTGATCCGTTCCGCCTTGTTCCCAAATGGTCAGGTAGGCAAACGCGTCCCCTGTTGGGTTATCTGCAGGATAGCGGCAATCACCCAGTGCGACATCCAGCCCAAAGACTGTCTTGGATTGGCCGTTTTGCAGTTCGACATCAACGGTCTGGCCATTGACCTTATCCAGCCCTCTGAGCATTGCACCCGGTCCAGATTGAACCTTTTGCTGTGCCGCTACCCCAGAGGCTGCCAGTATTGCCGCGATCAGAGCATATCGCTTCATTCGCCGCCATCTCCGGCGACGAACTTAACCAAAAGCGAAATCAGGCTGACTGCGCCCTGTGTATCCTCGACCTGATCGCCCGGTTCAAAGTTAAAGAGCGATCCGCCTGGCATGACTTCTACAAAGTTACCACCCAGCAACCCTTCGGATGAGATCACGATAGCACTGTCATCGGGGACTAAAATTCCATCAGAAATCGCAAAAGTCGTGTCCGCCCGGTAGGTTTCCGGGTTCAGGGCCACTCCTGTCACGGTGCCGATTTTGACCCCGGCAAGCCGCACGTCCGTTCCGACGCCGACGCCTTCGAGCGAGCGGAAAGAGGCGTTAAGCTCATAACCAGAACCGCCCTGGGACAGGCCTGTCGACTGGCTCGCATAGACGCCAAACGCTATTGCCCCGGCCAGGACGGCGCCTCCGACCAAAACTTCTGAAACTTTGTAAGATGACATTGCTCGCCTCGTCTTATTCCGGGTTCCAGGCCTCATAATCCGAACGCTCGACCGGATCCGGGCGGCGCAAAGACCCCGCCGGTGCATAAGCAAGCGCGGTTCCTGTCAGGTTTTCCTGATGCGGTTTTTCCCAGGATTTATGTGCCAGAGGTTTATCGGTTGGCGGTTCGTCCCAGGTGCGGTGCAACCAACCGTGCCAATCGGGATCAACCCTGCTGGCCTCGGCCTCGCCGTTGAAGATCACCCAACGCCTGCTGTCATCCGCGGTACGATAAAACATATTGCCTTCATTATCTTCACCGACTTTCACGCCTTTGCGCGCGGTGTAAATCTGGGTGTTCAGGGTGGCCCCGTTCCACCAGGTCACGGCGCGCAAAAGACTGTTCAGGATTCCCATCGGCTGCCTCCGGCATTTTTGTCTCTGCAGATATGGACCAAAGGTCCGCCAAGGTCCAGTGCTAGGGTAACGTTGCGCATCAATCCGGCAAAACTGCGGTCACTTCAATCTCGATGCGGTCCTCTGGCGTGATCAGGTTGCATTCGGTCACTGTCGCCGCCGGCGGGTTTTCACCAAATGCCTCAACCAGCAAGGGCCAGCACAGTTCAAATTCTGACATGTCCGAAAGGTAGTAGTTTACCCGAACCACATGCGCCAAATTTGATCCAGCCTCATCCAAGGCCTTTTCAATCGCCTGCAGCGCGGATTTGCACTGTCCGACGATATCTTTGGGAATGATTTCGCCTTGTGCGCAGGTTCCGGCAACAAAGACAAAACCGTTTGCAACCACTGCCCGGCAGTAGCCGACTTTGGCCTCATATTGACCGCCCGAGGAAATTCGCCTTATCGTCATCCTGCCCTCCCAAACACAAAATGGCGCGGGATCACCGCGCCATCTGTTGCAATTCAAATTCAGTGATTACCCGGCCGAAGCTGATTCCGCCGCATCCGCATAGATGATCAGCGGCTGCTTGTCCGAGGATACAGCCTCTTCATTGACGACAACTTCGGTCACGTTCTTCATGCCAGGCAATTCGAACATCGTGTCCAGAAGGATGTCTTCAAGGATCGAGCGCAGCCCGCGTGCACCGGTCTTCCGTTCAATGGCGCGTTTGGCGATAGCCTTGAGCGCATCGTCGGTAAAGCCCAGCTCGGCATCTTCCAGTTCGAACAGACGCTGATACTGTTTGACCAGCGCGTTCTTGGGTTTTGTCAGAATGGTGACCAGCGCATCCTCGTCAAGATCCTCAAGCGTGGCCAGAACTGGCAGACGTCCGACAAATTCCGGGATCAGACCGAATTTCAGCAGATCTTCAGGCTCCAGCTCTTTGAAAATCTCACCCACGCCGCGATCATCATTGTCCCGCACATCGGCACCAAAGCCCATGGCCGAGCCTTTGCCGCGCTGTGCGATAATTCTATCCAGACCCGCAAAGGCACCACCGCAGATGAACAGGATATTCGTCGTGTCCACTTGCAGGAATTCCTGCTGCGGATGCTTGCGTCCACCTTGCGGCGGAACACTGGCGACGGTGCCTTCCATCAGCTTCAGCAGCGCCTGCTGCACGCCCTCGCCCGATACGTCGCGCGTGATCGAGGGATTCTCGGATTTGCGCGTGATCTTGTCGACCTCATCGATGTAAACGATGCCGCGCTGCGCGCGTTCGACATTGTATTCGCTGGCCTGCAACAGTTTGAGGATGATATTTTCGACATCCTCGCCCACATAACCGGCTTCGGTCAGCGTGGTCGCATCGGCCATGGTAAAGGGCACATCCAGAATGCGCGCCAGAGTTTGCGCCAACAACGTCTTGCCGCAGCCTGTCGGGCCGATCAACAGGATGTTGGATTTGGCCAGCTCGATATCGCTGCCGGCCTTCTGAGCGTGATTCAATCGTTTATAGTGGTTGTGAACCGCCACTGACAGAACCCGCTTGGCCGTAGCCTGACCGATCACATAATCGTCCAGAACTTCGCAGATGTCTTTCGGCGTCGGCACTCCGTCAGAAGATTTCAGCCCGTTGGCTTTCGTCTCTTCGCGGATGATGTCCATACACAGCTCGACGCATTCATCACAGATGAACACGGTCGGACCTGCAATCAGCTTACGCACCTCATGCTGGCTTTTGCCACAGAAGCTGCAGTAGAGCGTGTTTTTGCCGTCACCGCCTGAATTCGTCGCCATGATCTACCTTTCGGGCTCCATCCTATGCCCCTTGCGGGGCCGCGCTTGCGCCTGTTCGTGCAGCTTAGGCCAGCACTGTGGCGGCTACAATCTCAAAATACCCCCCGTATCGGCGACACGAGGGGTCTGGGCTTAGCCCTCTTCGCCGCTCATCTTGGCGCGGTTTTCAACGATCTCGTCGATGTGACCCCATTCCTTAGCCTCTTCCGGGCTCATGAAGTTGTCACGGTCCAGCGCCTTTTCAACGGCCTTTTTGGTCTGTCCAGTATGGCGTACATAGATATCATACAGGCGATCCTTCAGCTTTTGCGTCTCAGCTGCGTGGATCATGATATCACTTGCCTGACCCTGATATCCGCCACTGGGCTGGTGCACCATGATGCGGCTGTTCGGCAGGGAAAAGCGCATACCCTTCTCACCACCGGCCAGCAGAACCGACCCCATCGAGGCCGCTTGACCGATCACCAATGTGGAACATTTCGGTTTGATATACTGCATTGTGTCGTAAATCGACAAACCGCTGGTGACCACGCCACCCGGCGAGTTGATGTAGATCGAGATTTCCTTGTTCGGGTTTTCCGCCTCAAGGTGCAGCAGCTGAGCAACCACAAGATGGCTCATCCCGTCGTGGATCGGGCCGTTGATAAAGATGATCCGCTCTTTCAGAAGGCGCGAGAAGATATCATATGCGCGCTCACCCCTGCTGGTCTGCTCAACGACCATTGGGACAAGCGTGTTCATGTATGTGTCAACGGGATCGAACATAAGAAACCTGCCTGCTTTGCTATGGATCGGGACACTACCCGAAAATCTGTTACCTGAGTCTTAGTATCGCCACAGTGGGGCTGCAAGGGGTGCAGGAAACTTCATGCCCTGCAAATGCAAATAGATATTCAGCGGTGACTAAAGCGATACGCTCTTCTAAGTCGAAATCTGCGTCGAACTCTCACAAGTTCCCCTTTTCCCCTCACCTCATTTTGATTCATGCATATGAGAGTAAATGTTCATAACTAGCTGACTTGCGACCTTCTCCAGGCAGCAACACAAACAGGCGCCCAAAGTGTGGGCTGGTAAGGAAACAGAGGATGGCCCTTCCACAACTTTCACAGGAAACATCTCCGGAAAATTTCGACAAAATGGTTGAGAACGCAACGCATGCTGCAAATTTCCTCAAGGCCATCAGCCACGAAGGGCGTCTCATGATCCTGTGCCACCTGGTATCGGGAGAAAAGTCAGTAACAGAACTGGAAGAGCTGCTTTCGGCGCGGCAAGCGGCTGTTTCGCAACAACTGTCGCGGTTGCGACTTGAAGGGTTGGTGACGCCTCGCCGCGAAGGCAAGGCGATCTTTTATAGACTGGCCGATGAACGGCCACGCCGGATGTTAGAGGTTGTCTACGAACTCTTTTGCAACGAAGAATAAGAGCAATCCGCTATCCCGGCTACTTACGACTTACTTTTGGAACAGTCTTGATAGCCGGCGGACATGGCCATTAGCAAACTGTCATAGTGCGAAATTCCCGTGTCAAAACTCACGCCTACGGGATCCAATTCAAAGATCGTGGCCCCGGTTCCTTCGATCGCTGTCCGCACCAGCCTTGTGTCAAATTGCGGCTCGGAAAAGGCACAAACAATTCCTTCATGCTCAACCTTTTCACGCAAAGCCGCCAATCGCGCCGGCCCGGGAGAGGACGCATCGCCAAGACTGACTGCGCCGGATGACTCCAGCCCAAATCGCTTTTCGAAATACTGATAGGCATCATGAAACGTTATGAATGACAGCGTCTGCATATCTGTCAGATCTGTCATAATTTTTTCTTTCAGTTCAACCAGTTCCCGATCAGCGGTCGCCGCGTTCTGCTGATAAGCATCGGCGTTTTCAGGGTCCGCCTCTGAGAGCGTTGCGGCAATTACCTGAACCCAGATACGTGCATTTTCGGGATCCAGCCAGGCGTGGGGGTCAACCCCTTCGTGATCATGGCCATGGTCGTCTGCATGGCCCGCATGGTCGTCGTGATCGTCATGACCCGCATGATCGTCGTGATCCGCGTGATCGTCGTGGCCATCATGATCCGCACGGTCATCATGGTCATCATGGTCATCATGGTCATCATGGTCATCATGATCGGTCGCATCCCGGAATTCATAGAGAATTGTTCCATCCGCATCCAACAAAGAGACATGCAGCGCATCCGGCGACAGCGCGCCCAAGGGTTTAACCAGCCAAGGGGTCAGCTCTTCTCCAGTCCAGAATACGATCTCGGCGGATTGTAAAGACCGCGCCTCAGAAGGCCGCATCGCGTGATCATGCGGAGACGCGCCGGGTGGAATGATCAAGCTGGGCTCACCCACGCCGTCCATCACCCGGGCGACCAGCGAATGGACAGGCGCAATATCGACGGCCACGCTTGGCGCCTCGGCGATTGCCTGGCCCGCAAACGCAAGTGAGCACACATATAGTGTAGATCGGAACATTTTCCCTCCAAATTGATATGTTATTACATTCGTTGAGCGCTTGTTAATCCGGACGTTATTACATATCAAGTTCAAAATCATTGGAGCCCCGTCATGAGCACCGTTGGATTCAGACAACACGATCACGCCCACTGCGTTCACACTGCGCTGTCTCAGGCCGAAAACAAGTGCAGAACAAAGCGCCTGCAGTTCACCACTGTCCGACGCCGTGTTCTTGAGATCCTGTTGGAAAAGCACCGGGCAATGGGCGCATATGATATCCTGGCTGTGCTAGCTGCAGAAGGGCTCGGGTCGCAACCTCCGGTCGCGTATCGTGCACTGGATTTCCTTGTGCAAAACGGGTTCGTGCATCGTATCGAGCAACTGAATGCCTATACAGCCTGCGCCCACCCGACCCATGACCATGTCCCCGCGTTTCTGATCTGCAGGTCCTGCAAAGCAGTGGCTGAAACGGAAACCGAGCTGACACAGGGTCGATTGGGCGCTGCGGCGAACACCTCGGGGTTTCAAATCGAACGAGTAGTGGTCGAGGCCGAGGGCCTATGTCCCGAATGCGTAGGGTCGGCGGCATGAATACCCCCCTTATTTCATTGAAAAACATGTCCATTCGGATCGACGGCCGCACGATCCTTGAACATGTGAATGCGGCAGTTTCCGAAGCAGAGATCGTAACCATTGTGGGGCCCAACGGATCTGGTAAGTCGACTCTTTTACGGGCGATCATTGGGGCCATTACCCCATCAGAAGGCCAGGTAAGCCGCGCACCCGGCCTGCGCATCGGTTATGTCCCGCAAAAACTGGCTTTGGACGCCGCTTTACCGATGACCGTGCAACGTTTCCTGGGCTTACCCAAACGGATCTCGGCCCGCAAAGCGCTGGATGCACTAGAACGAGCGGGCGTCCCGGATCTGCGCAACCGGCAAATGACCCAACTTTCGGGCGGTCAATTTCAACGAGTTCTGCTGGCGCGCGCACTCCTTGATGATCCTCAGGTCTTGCTTTTGGATGAAGCGACGCAAGGCCTGGATCAACCGGGTGCAGCTGCCTTTTATCAACGCATTGAGCAGGTCAGACGCGACCTTGGTTGCGCGATCGTGATGGTCAGTCACGATCTGCACGTTGTCATGGCGGCCTCAGACCGTGTGCTATGTCTGAACGGACATATATGCTGCGAGGGGTCGCCTCATACCGTCGCGGACGCACCCGAATACCGGGCCCTATTTGGCAGCGGAACCAAGGGCATGATGGCCCTTTACCAACATCAACACAGCCATTCGCACGACCATGACCACCACCACGACCAGGAAACAACCAACTGATGTTAGACGATTTTATGGTTCGTGCGGCGCTGGCGGGTATTGGTGTTGCACTCGCGGCGGCCCCTTTGGGGTGCTTTGTGGTATGGCGCAGGATGGCCTATCTGGGCGAAGCCACAGCGCACGCGGCTGTTCTGGGTGTGGCACTGTCTCTGGCGTTTTCGCTTCCGATGCTGCCGTCGATTGTGGCGTCAGCGCTTGCCATGGGGCTTACCGTCACGCTTTTGCGTGGCAAGGGGTTGGCGATGGACACATTACTAGGCGTAATAGCGCATACAGCCCTGGCCGCAGGACTAGTCACCGTCGCCTTGCTGTCCGACGTCCGGCTGGATTTAAATGCCTTTCTGTTTGGTGATATCCTGGCTGTCACCAAAGGCGATTTGGCAACCATTTGGGGCGGCGGCGCGTTGATCCTGGCAGTCATGATCTGGCGCTGGTCAGCCCTACTTGTCGCCACGCTGAACCCGGACATGGCCTATGCATCCGGCATTGACCCAAAGCGCGAGGAGGTGTGGTTGACGCTGACCATGGCGCTGGCCGTTGCCGTAGCAATCAAAGTGGTAGGGGTTCTGTTGATTGCCGCCCTGCTCGTCATCCCGGCAGCCGGCGCGCGGTCTTTGGTGAAAACACCTGAAAATATGGCGTTCGGGGCCGCCATCATCGGATCAGCTGCCGCCCTTGTCGGGCTGTGCGGTGCGTATCTTGCCGACACTCCGGCCGGGCCCAGCATCGTCTGCGCCGCAGCTGTGATCTTTCTGGTAACCGCCGCCATCGGGCCGCTTTTTCGTAAAGAATAGATTGCCGGTTCAAAACTCTGGTTCACCATTAGCAAAACTGCTACGAAAATCGGGACTTATACAAAAGGAGAGACCTATGATCCGAGCCGCACTTATTGGACTGGCCCTTTGCACACTCGCCGCATGTGAAACCGCTAAAGGCGCCGGTAAAGATATTGAAAAAGCAGGTGACGCAATTCAGGGCGCAGCCACCGAGGTTCAGGAAAACATCTGATTCCTTTCGGAATGTAGCGGTCAAGATCGGGCGGCATACAAGATATAGTTGCCCTCTGCACCCGGACCCGCTATCCTTGCGGACACAGGTGCATAGACGCGGCATTGCATTTCTGACACGATCACGGGGTTCTTGCTTAAACGCAAGAACCCCGTTCCCGTTTAAGGGGGAATTAAATCGCTGCCTGTATGAATCCGGGGCCCGGAAAAAGGAAAAGGCGTCAGGTGCGCAGACGCGGTCTTTGCACGTGCCCAAAGGACACCCCTGACGCCTTACCGGTTCGACACGCCCGAGGGACGTCCCGATCCAGTTGCTTTGTCCCCCTAAGGGGCCACAGCCGCTGAACAGAGCCCGAGGGCCCCGCACAGCACGCATTAACCTTCTGAGAGCTTGATCACCTGTTTCAAACTTGACGCCCAAATCAGCGGATCACGCACCGGTAAGTCTTTGCAGTAGAACAAAATCCTAAGATTTCCCTTCACCGCAGCGACCCCCTTGGCCTTTGCGTCCCACCCAGGATCCTAAGAACCTCTGCGGTAACCTGACTGTTACATCGCGGTCATAAACGGGCAAGAAAATAGCACTGCAGCATAAAAAATAGCCGGGGATAAACTGTTGATATCTCGCTGGAGAGTGATGTGGATAACTCTAGATTCTACGTTCCTGCGCAGAGTTGCCAATGGACAAGTGAAATTGCGTGCTTGGCCCGGGATTTTGGACTCTTTCTGCAGGCGCAAACGGGCTGCACGACCCTTCTGGGGGTTTTGGTGAGCGATTGCGCCGATCCGATCCCTGATATTTCGAATCAAACCCGCCTTGAACGGGTCGCTCTTTGGCCACGGCCTCCGAGGACCGAGGCATTTTCTGACCAATCAGGGCCACCTGCCCGCACATTGCGCTGAAAGCCTGTTCTGAATTTGAGAAGCGCTCCGACCCGGTTGGGTTACCTACTAAGCGCTGCGGCAATTCGCAGCCAGTACCCCCTAAATTCCAACCGGACCAGAGACGCTTCAGTTCACCTGGAGACCGGAGACGAGCCCGGAACTCGTTCGATCGCGCAGGCTACGCAAATTCAAAATTACATACAGCCCAAGGATCTTGCGCCAGCCCACGCAGCCAACCTAAATGAAGGGGCATTTACCGCTTCGATAGTTGAATTTGCTGTCACTGGCTCACCTCCTGTGCTGGGCCTTTCGCTGGCCTTTTACACAGATTGGGTGGCTGAGTGCCGGTTGCAACTTACCTAAAGGAAGCTTCATGAAGGCTTTAAAAAAGCCTAACCAGATTGTCGCGCTTAGGCCCAGGCCAGCGCGGTGCCGATCACGACCAGGGAAATGCCAAACACTTCGCGATGCGAGAAGTTTTCGCCAAACAGAAAGAATGAGGCGATGGCGATCAGAACGACCTCGGCCCCCAGAATGCCAGTATAGATTATGCCCAACCGTTCGTCGCGCAGGGCGGCGAGTTCCAGCGTGGCCCCGGCCAGCAGGGTCGCGACGATCAGCAGGCCAAGCCCCAAGCCGGGGATTTTCCACCAGAACTTCATCGCGACCATGGCAACGGAATAGAGACCCGCTGACCCGAGGGCAATGAAGGGGATCATGGATGTGGACATCTGCGCCTCCTGCTAGGGTACCGCAGGGTAAACTCTAGCAGGCCAGCCGGGATGCGGCTGTGAGGTTGGTCACAATGGGTCGAACAGGCCTTATCCCGCGATCTTTCGGGTCACCAGATACGAAACCGGAAACGCCGCAATAAAGCCAGCTCCGGCAGCGATCAGGATAGGGTATAGCGTCGTATACCCCATCGACAGAACCGCAATGACAGCGGACCCGGCAAAGGTGGAGCCAAGGAAGATATGTACGATCAACATCAGGGGAAGCATGGGGGCCTCATATCAGGGATTCAACTTCCGCGGATCCTAGGATTGAGCGCACACGCGGTCTTTGATCTGGGTCAGAGTGAGGTCCGCCTTGGAATTCTTCATTGAACCCAGGGCAGTTAGGTCAAACAAAGAATGAGGGCGCGGTCGAAGCTGTGGGGTTGGTCTCGTTGGATGAACGATTTTCAACCCACCAAACTTTATCCTGTGAAGCGAAAGTCTTGTATTTAATCTACTCTCTGCGTTTCCGCCGGTAATGAAAATAGCAAGCCCCAAACCCGACAAGAGCACAGATACTATCTGCGATGTACCAAGGTTCGTAGTGCGCCCACCGGTATGCAACGATTGCAACCAGTAGCAGGCAAGCGACAATGAACTCAATTTTTGGATCGTACCTAAACATCTTCGCTATAGGTTCGGTTACCACAATGTAAATTGCAACGGTCGATCAAAAAACTGAGGGCCGCGCCGCCACATGGGGGCGGGTCGGCGAGGTCCGGCGGTGCCGCCGGGCGGGTGGGTTGATTAGAATGCGAGATAAAATATACGGGTTACAGCAAGTTCTTACGGCAGCTAATCTTTTCACAACCAACCAGTTTTTGACACAGCAACAGTTCGAGCAAATGTATGAACGATCATTTTCCTGAAAGAGGCACGGCTATGGAAGGATTACTTCCAAAAGAGTTCGCATATGATTTGGGGCTTTATCTACAAACCTGTGCTCATATCGAATTTTTGGCAAGCGCGCTAATCGTTTGCCTTAATGGGTTGAAGCCAGAGGACAATGACTGGTTTGATCGGTACTGCCAAGTGAGAAAACTCTCTACTACAAAACTCATCAAAGAACTTAAAAAGTCTAGTGAGCCCGCGAGAAACTTCGGTTTCGATGAAGACTTGTCAGCCTTGTCAGATTGGATAGCAAAGTTTATTCAAAACCGGCATATGGCTGCACATGGCGCTTTTTTCGGGTCGCCAAACGGATTCCTACGTGTCGACTATGTGATGAACACTGGTCCTAGAAAGGAACCTAACTTCAAGCGTGCTACTAGTGCCGTGACGCAAGAGAACATCGACGAGGTGCTCCAAGACGCAGATCGAATCTACCACATTGTCCTTGGAATGATTGGCCGAATCCGAGAAGATTTGCCGATAAGAATACATCGAGTGATCGTGCCGATAGTTGAACACCCTTCTTAGGAAACTCGCCTGCTCTCCCTGCCTCACACTGTGGGGACGCAGTCACTTGCCGCGTAGCACAAAATAGTACCAATAGCTGACTCCGACACCAATCGCCAAAAGAACTGGATCGATCACAGCGTGCAGATTCCCCGAATGCCAGCGCTGAGCCAAAATCAACAGCAGCACTGCGCTGGTCAATCCAAATTTTACATTCGCGTCATTCCACATAACCGTCAAACCCGCAGGTTCAGGCGAACCATTAGCTGTCCATCTTCAACGCGCTAATAAACGCCTCCTGAGGTATATCAACCTTCCCGAACTGACGCATCTTTTTCTTACCCGCCTTCTGCTTGTCCAGCAGTTTGCGTTTCCGCGTGGCGTCGCCTCCGTAGCACTTCGCGGTCACGTCCTTGCGCAGGGCCGAGAGGGTCTCGCGGGCGATGACCTTGCCTCCGATGGCGGCCTGGATCGGGATTTTGAACATGTGGCGCGGGATCAGGTCCTTGAGCTTTTCGCACATCGCCCGGCCCCGCATCTCGGCCCGGTCACGGTGAACCATGGTCGACAGCGCATCGACCGGCTCGTCATTCACCAGCACCGACATCTTGACCAGCGCGTCCTCGGTATAGCCGGTCATCTGATAGTCAAACGAGGCATAGCCCTTGGTCACCGATTTCAGGCGGTCGTAGAAGTCAAAGACGACCTCATTCAGTGGCAGGTCATAGACGACCATGGCGCGGCTGCCCGCATAGGTCAGGTCCATCTGGATGCCACGGCGGTCCTGGCACAGTTTCAGCACGTCGCCCAGGAATTCATCCGGCACAAGGATGGTCGCCTT
Source organism: Ruegeria sp. CDSA236 (assembly GCF_059611285.1). NCBI lineage: Bacteria > Pseudomonadati > Pseudomonadota > Alphaproteobacteria > Rhodobacterales > Roseobacteraceae > Ruegeria > Ruegeria sp. CDSA236. The sequence goes on along the minus strand of NZ_JBXWPG010000013.1, from coordinate 90,726 downwards.
GATGCGTGGTTCCTCGATATGGTCGACCTTTGAGGGGTCGGGCATGTCGGCGGGGTTGTGCAGTTCGATCATCTCGCCGTCTTTCATGAAGACGTGATAGATCACCGAGGGCGCGGTGGTGATCAGCTCGATATCATATTCGCGCTCAATCCGGTCGCGAATGACCTCAAGGTGCAGCAGGCCAAGGAAGCCGCAGCGGAAGCCAAAGCCAAGGGCGGCCGAGGTTTCCATTTCAAAGCTGAAGCTGGCGTCATTCAGCGCCAGTTTGTCGATCGCCTCGCGCAGGTCTTCGAATTCGGAACTGTCGACGGGGAAGAGGCCACAGAACACCACCGGTTGCGCGGGTTTAAAGCCGTCCAGCGCGATTTCTGCGCCATTGCGGTCATTGGTGATCGTGTCACCAACGCGGGTGTCGCGGACCTGTTTGATCGAGGCGGTGAGAAAGCCGATTTCGCCGGGACCGAGGCTGTCGACCATCTCCATCTCAGGCCGGAAGACGCCGACGCGGTCGACATGGTGCAGGGTGTTGTTCGACATGAACTTGACGCGCATGCCCTTTTTCAGGGTGCCGTCCATGATGCGGACCAGAACGATGACGCCGAGATAGGCGTCGTACCAGCTATCGACCAGCATCGCCTTGAGCGGCGCGTCCAGATTACCCTTGGGGGCCGGCAGATGGGTGACGATGGCCTCCAACGTCTCATGGATGCCCTGCCCGGTCTTGGCGCTGACCTGAATCGCCTCGGACGCGTCGATGCCGATCACATCCTCGATCTGTTCGGCCACGCGGTCGCAATCGGACGCAGGCAGGTCGATCTTGTTGAGCACCGGCACGATGTCATGATCGGCGTCGATGGCTTGATACACGTTGGCCAGCGTCTGCGCCTCGACCCCCTGGGTCGAGTCCACAACCAGCAGCGAGCCTTCGACCGCGCGCATCGACCGGCTGACCTCATAGGCAAAGTCCACGTGGCCGGGGGTGTCGATCAGGTTCAGCACGTACTGCTCGCCATTGTCAGCGGTATAGTCGATGCGGACCGTGTTGGCCTTGATGGTGATGCCGCGCTCGCGCTCGATATCCATGCTGTCGAGCAGCTGTTCCTTCATGTCACGATCCTTGACCGTACCGGTCTCTTGGATGAGCCGGTCAGCAAGGGTGGATTTGCCATGGTCGATATGCGCGACGATGGAGAAATTGCGGATGTGAGCGAGGTCTGTCATGGGTTGGGGATATGCGTCGGAAATGGGCTGCGGTCAAGGTAGGACGAGACCCGACGAAACCCTTTAGTTGCTAGGCTTCGATCCGATCAGACCAGCCCATTTCTAACCAGTTCAGCATTCATCCAATGCGTCTCACTTTGCACATGACCTTCACGTACGTACTTCGCGAGATGAGTGGGCATGTTTTCTTCCTCGAATGCTGCTGTTGTGCGAACGACAAACCCCTCTTGTGTGTCTAGATCTAGGGCTGCAATTACATCAGCGACGACCTGAGCTGAGAACCGTCCCCGATAAAGTTCGGAAACAGGGCTGATTCCAAGTTTTGTAAAGCGTGACAGCGTCGCATCCCATGGCTGAACGACGCCAGCTTTGATCCACGCGAATCCCAAAAAATAAGTCGGCAATTCCAAATACGCGATGGAATGACGTGCGAATAGATATTCGCCAACAATGCGCTCATCCTTAGTAAGTTGCGGTGCGATACCAGCTGCGAAAGCCTTCACCCAGTCTCGCGACGGGTGATATCTGGCGTCGATACTGCGAGGGTGACAGCCTTGACTGTGGATGGTCGTATTCTCACCGTCCATCTTTTCGGTAAAGACGACTTCGTCCGCTGATGCCAACTCATCAACACTCGACATGATTTTGTCATCGCTCGTAGCACCGGGAGATTGCGGCAAGTGGAATGTACGCCCGTATTTCTTCAGCATTTTGGTCTCACGATAGAGTTCTAAGCGAAGTCAGGCCAGAAAACGCGACATCAATTATGTGCGCAATCACTTTTTCGCAGCACATGATTGATCCGAAATCCACTTTGATTCATACTCTGCCGCAGACCGAGAGGGGCATCAGACCCGTCCGGGCAGGCAAAAACGAGGCAAGAGCATGAAACAGTTCCTCTTAATCGCATTCTGCGCGGCATCGCTGACGGCAGTGACTCCGGTTGCGGATGCAGCGCAGATCAAACGGGCGTGTCTGGCGTCGGACCGGTCGGCGGCGACGCGGGCGCGGTGCAGCTGCATTCAGCGCGTCGCAGATCAGGCGTTGACGCGGGGCGATCAGAAGACCGTAGCCAAGTGGTTCACCGACCCCCATCAGGCGCAGGAGTTGAAGATGTCGCAGACTTCGCGCGATGATGCGCTGTGGGATCGGTATAAGAACTTTGGCCAGATGGCGCAGGCAATCTGCAACTAAGCTGGTCACGCTGCTTGACCTGATGCGCACTGCACCTCAGATATGGCGCAGCGAAAGGTGTATCAGATGGTAATGAAAGGGCTGACCCTGCGGGGCCTTGAGGTGTTCGAGGCTTTGGCGCGGACAGGATCGGTGGCACAGGCCGCCGAGATCACGGGGCTCAGCCAGCCTTCAGTTTCTCAGCAGTTGCGCAATCTGGAAAAGGCATTGGGCACTGATCTGGTCGATCACGGGCGACGACCAATGCGTTTAACGCAAGCCGGCCGCAGCTTTCTGGCGCGGGCCGAGGTCGTGCTGGCCGAACTGCAAATGGCCCAAAGCGAACTGACCGTGATGGATCTGGGGCATCTGACCACCCTCTCCATCGGTTTGATAGACGATTTCGACAACGATCTGACCCCGCGGCTGGCGACCTTGCTGGCCGACAGCCTGACCCGGTCGAAATTCAAACTGATCACGTTGCCCAGTCTAAACCTGTTCGCCGAGCTGGAGGCGCAGAGGCTGCATATGGCTGTATCCGCGCATTCCGGAGAGGTCCTGAAGGGTGTGATTGAATACCCTCTGGTTCAGGACCCTTTCATTCTGGTGACCCCAAAGGGTATGGGGAATTCAATACAGGACCTGCCCTTTCTGCGATACGCCCGAGATCAGCTGATCAGTCGCCAGATCGAGGCGCATCTGGCGCGCCAGCAAATGGAGTTCGAGGAACGGTTTGAAATCGGCTCGCACCTGGCGCTGATGGCAATGGTCGCACAGGGGCTTGGCTGGGCGATCACAACACCACTGGGATATATGCGTGCGACGCGGTTTCATGACGGGATGGAGGCGCACCCGGTCCCGTTCGGTGACTTCGCCCGCACAATTTCGCTGTTCACCCGCTCTGACTGGTCGGACCAAGTACCCAAAGAGGTTGCAGACATGATCCGACGGCTGATGCGGAGCCAGATTGTTGATCCGGCAGTCGCGCAGGTGCCGTGGCTGGGCGGGCAGTTGAAGGTGATGAGTTAGTGTAGGGCACCGCAGAAATTGGAAGCATAATTACCAACGCGCCGTGTGTTTCTGCCACCATCTTCATACAGAACCGAACTAGGGTTAGCTTTGCGAACCGAAGCAACCGCTCGACGAATCTCTGCTACAGCAGTCGCAAACCTGTGATAGCAAATTGGAATGGCAACGATATCAACACAGACGAGACCAACTATTCCCTATCCGATTGCGGTTGCCGGCGTTCTTTTCGCCTCAATTTGTTTCGGGCTGGTTCCTTATTTTAGCCGAGGGCTGACCGAGCAAGGCGTCGCGCCTTATGCAGTCGCGTTCTATCGCTACATCGTTACGGCAATTCTGCTGCTGCCTGTTCTTTTTATACACCGAAACGCTTGGCGCGAGATTGCTTGGGGGCTTTCGGCAGGCGCGGTAATGGGCCTTGGATGGATTGGATATGTGACGGCGCTGGAGACATTGCCCGCATCGACTGTGGGCGTTCTCTATATGACCTATCCGGTTTTCACGCTGATCATTGCCTGGGCTTTGTTCGCCGATACACCCACAAGGCGCGCATTGTTCGCCTCGGGCCTCATTACGTTGGCGGCACTCATTGCAGGATCGCCCGCATCTGTTCCGATACAGCACATACCAACGCTTCTGATGTCGCTAGCAGCCCCAATCGGGTTCGGCTTCGGCATATGTGTCTTGGTTCACAGGTTGTCCCGCATCGCACCGCTTGCGCGCATTGCTTCGGTTTCCTTGGGATCGGTTCTCGGGCTGTTGCCGCTGATGTTGAACGCCGATGTTGCCAAGTTGCTCCCGCAGGGGCAATCCGACTGGATTTTGATCGTCGGAATTGGCCTGGTCACAGCGCTTGTGCCACAGCTCATTTATACGATGTGCTCGCCGTTGATCGGCGCTTCTCAAACTGCGGTCGTCGGCAGCATTGAATTGCCGACAATGTTTGCTGTGGGCTTTCTTGCCTTTGGCGAAGCAATCACAACACCACAGGCCGTAGCCTGCGCTTTGGTTTTGGGTGCGATTGCGATCACCAGAAGCCGGACGACACGCACCTTATCCACTGTGATTGCGAAAGAACCAAACAGGTGAGCTTGGCCCCGATGCAGGCGTCGATTGATTTTACACCTGAATGTCGAAGACATCAGAGCGTCTACAACTAAGCCCTCAGATGTGCGTCAAGACCTGCGACGGCCTTTTCGATCAAATCCAGCGTGCCCTCGAAATCACGGGTGTAATACGGATCGGGCACATGATCCGCGCCTGTCTCAGTAGCGAAATCAGTCAGCAAGCGAACCGGAGTTTCGTTGCCACGGGGGCGCAAGTTTTCGATATTGATAAGGTTCTCTGCATCCATTCCGATGATCAGGTCAAAGTGGTCAAAATCTTCGGCCACGAATTTGCGCGCGCGCAGATCGCTGATGTCGATACTACGGTCATGAGCAGCCTGCTGCATTGGGCCATAAGGCGGGTCTCCGATGTGCCAGCCAGAGGTTCCGGCGCTGTCGGTGGCATGATGCGGCGCACGGGCGCGAAAGGCACCTTCGGCGGCCGGAGACCGGCAGATATTGCCCAAACAGACGAAAAGGATACGGTGTGTCATACAACCGGGTGTAACGCGTGAGGCGGAAATGGAAAAGATCGTCATTCTGACCGGTGCCGGGATTTCCGCCGAAAGCGGGCTGGGCACATTCCGCGACGAAGGAGGTCTGTGGGCGCAGCACAGGATCGAGGATGTCGCCACGCCCGATGGCTTTGCCCGCAATCCGGCGGTGGTGCAAAAGTTCTACAACGCGCGCCGTGTGCAGGCTGCACAGGCGCAACCCAATCCGGCCCATACGGCGCTGACCCATCTGCAACGCAACTGGCCCGGCGAGGTTATCATCGTGACCCAGAATGTCGACGGCCTCCACGAAGCCGCAGGATCCGAGAATGTGATCCATATGCACGGCACCCTCGCTGGGGCCTTATGCACCACCTGCGATCACCGCTGGGTCGCCCCGCCCGAGATGTCGGTGGGTGAACCCTGCCCCGCCTGCGGCGGCCCAACCGCCCGACCCGATGTTGTATGGTTCGGTGAGATGCCCTATTTTATGGACCTGATCTACGATCACCTGGCCAATGCTGCAATCTTCGCTTCAATCGGCACCTCGGGTCAGGTCTACCCCGCCGCAGCATTTGTGCACGAGGCGACAATGTCAGGCGCACGAACCGTCGAGTTGAACCTAGATCCGTCATCCGGCGCCTCGAGTTTCGATCAGGTGATACTTGGCCCTGCATCCGAAACCGTGCCACGCTGGGTTCAAAAGCTGCTGCGCGAATCTTAGCCCGCCAGACCGGCACCAAAATTATTGATACGACAATCGAAATAAGAGGCTCCCATGACCGACCCCCACCACACGCGCGAAGAAATCCTGGACGATTCCAGTATGGAGGGCCGCGATACATTTGGCGACCAACTGGCAAATCTGTGGTGGACCTTCCTGTTGCGCGGATGTCTGGCCGGAGCATTGGGGATCGCCGCGCTGTTTTGGCCAACGGGCAGTATCTCATTGCTGTTGCGACTGGTCGGCCTGCTTTTGGTTCTAGATGGCGGCCTGACCCTACTAGGCTTTGGACGGCGCGGATTGATCGGCGGCGTCGGCATCGGGGCACTGTTGATCGGTCTTGTCCTGCTGATCTGGCCCGAGGGTGTTGCGCGGCTGACATTTTTCCTGCTGGGTGCTTGGGCGCTGATCGTCGGCATCGGTTCGTTGCTGGCATGGCGGCAGATACCCAGCAACAACCCGGATGCCGTGATGGTGCGAAACTCGGGGATCATTGCGCTGATCATTGGGTTGGTGCTGTTGTTCTGGCCCGGCAGTGGCATGGTCGCACTGGGGTGGGCCATTGCCTTTTCCGCTCTGGCTTTCGCCGCCGTGATGTTCTTTCTGGCAGCGCGCTTCAAACGGGCGCATGACCGCGTTTCGATGCGGGTTGTTAACCGTTGAAGCGATAGGCAAACAGGCCGGGCAAAGCCCGGCCTGACGCGTGGATGACGGCCGCATAGCGGCTTGAAGGATGACGTGACCTTAGTTCGAGTGGGCGCCCATGTCTTTTCGTTCCAGATCAACCGGCACGTCGATCTCAACCTCACCGGCTTCTTCAAAAACCAGCGTTACAGGCACAGTTGCACCATGTTCAAACGGAGCAACCAATCCCATGAACATCACGTGATCGCCCCCGCGCTTGAGCGCATGCGCACCACCGGCTGGGATGACGAACCCCTCTTCGACATGGGTCATCTGCGCCACGCCGTTGGCATCGATCAGATGCGTGTGCAGCTCAACCCGTGCAGCCGCCTCCGATTCCGCGCGAACAAGACGGTCATCCGCCTCGCCCGTGTTCTGAATCACCATAAAGGCCGCGCCCGCTTTCGCCGTTTTGCCGGCGGAGCGCGCATAGGCATCTTCTAGTGTGATGGTTTCCTGCGCCATTGCAGTGGTGGCAAATGCGGCCGCAGCCAGGGTTGCCAAAAGTTTGGAAGTGAGGGACATTGCGCCTCTCCTATGTCAAGTGTCTGAAAAAGTTAAATTTAATCAGGCTCTTGCAGGTGGCGCGCGGGCGGGCTGAAACGGAACGGGCGCTGCTATTAGGCTCCTGTCGCCGCGCTCTAAAAATGGCCCGGCATAACTTGGTGCATCGGGCAGCACATGTGAAACGACAGCAATAGCACCCAGCAACGTCAGCGCATAGTCGGGGCAGAAATGCGGGGGCTTTGCCGGTTGCCCCTCGGCATCCATATAGATCACAACAGGACCAACACCAGTACACAGCACCATCTGCCCGACTGCGGTATCAACGCCACGCGACGCAGCCACCCCTTGACCGGTCAGAATGACCAGCAGAGACAGGGCAAATGATAGAAATCTGTTCCGAAAGTGTTTCATCCTGCCTTCGGTATACGCCCGAGACAAAAAGGGCTTCAAGCACAATCGAATGCGCCAGAAGCCCTCGGGTCATTTTGGTCAGTACGAGGTCAGTTGTCCAATCCAGGACGTTTGACAGACCCTTTGGTCAGGCTGGTATGCAACCTGTTCACCTGACGCTGCATCCGCACACATGTCCCAAACGTCTTGCCAAAAAAGGCCGCCAAAAGGGAGAGGGAATCAAAGGATTTGAAAGACATGAGATCGAACTCCGCCAATAGAATATGAACAAACATATTCAAACATCAGAACACTGTATGTGAACAAGATCACGCTCTGACGGCGAAATCGTCTAAACTCACTCAGACAAAAGAAAAGACCCTGCACCGTTCGGGTACAGGGTCGAAATCTTTGATGAAAAAGAACGTTTAGACCGCAGCTTGAGCCTTGGCGATTTCTTTTTTCACTTTCAGTGCGTTGGTGGACAGCTCGTCATCCTTGGCTTTGGCCAGGAACGCATCCAGACCACCACGGTGGTCAACTGAACGCAGGGCAGCGGCCGAGATACGCAGCTTGACGCCACGACCCAGGGTTTCCGACTGCAGGGTTACGTCGTTCAGGTTGGGCAGAAAACGACGACGAGTTCTGTTTTTGGCGTGGCTGACATTGTTGCCAGTCATCGGGCCTTTTCCGGTCAGTTCGCAACGGCGCGACATGGTTTCTTCCTTTGTATCTGCGGGCTGGGTACAGGACCCGTGGCCAAATCACAAGGGGCGCAACCCGAAGTCGCGCCCGAAAACTGGTTGGATGCGTTTAGTGGGAATCACAGGAAGGGTCAAGACGGGCCGTGCGAAATCTTTGCACCCATCTTAAACTCTATAAGACCTAGGCGCCATTGCGTTGAAGCAAGGGTTTGTTGTTCTTCAAATGCCGCTGGATCAGGTGGGACTGTTGGCGTCCACATGGTATGAACCGGGCCGGGTTTTCACCATGATTTTCGATCAGTTCCGGAAAGATTTCGAAAATTTCTTGCCGCGCCTCCGATCCGAGGGATTTCAGGGCCTCGACTCCGGTGAACAGGCTTTCGGTTGGGGCATCTTCGGCAAAGATGACATGATGGCGATCAAATAGCAGGTGAAAATACTCAACCGATTGCACGGCCTCATCGATATAGATTCCCGGCAGTGCGGTCAGTTTGATCGCCGGAATCAAAACTTCGGTGGTGCCAAACATGCGTTCCGCGATTCTGGACTGCACCAGCATCCTGTGCTGGCGTGAGACCAGAAGATCGCGATGCGGCAAACCCTCGCCCAGCGCACCTGCAAGGATTCGTACCGGCAAGAGCCTGGGATTTTCCAGCAAGGCGGCGCGGTCAAACTGTCGACGACCGATCCAGCGTATAGGCTGAGGGTCGCACCCCATGGTCGGGACCATGTCCCCGATCCGCAGCGCTTGGATTGCTTTCATGCCCTCCTGTGTCAGGATGTGCGTATCGCGGGTAAAACAAGGAACGCCACTTCCGTTCTCAAAGGCAGAATATGTGACCGTGATACCGGATGGTAGGGTGAATGTCCCGCTGGACAGGGTATAGCCTACGCCATCTACGACGTTAATGACGCCAAAATTGGTATCGGTGATGACGGTACCCACAGGCAAGTTCAACGTGTCGGTCCCGCCGCCACCCCGCAAATCGCCACTGACGCTGGTGCTGGTGAAATTCAGGGTATCGTTGCCGCTCCCCAGCCGGATGTTTCCAACACTCGAGCCACTGATATCGACAGTGTCGTCATCCGACCCGCTGGCAATCCTGCCACCAATGGTGCTGCTGGTGACGGTGATCGTGTCGGAGCCGGCATTGCCGATGACATTCCCGGTAATCGTGCTGTTATTGATGTCGACGTCGTCATCGCCACCCCGGCCGCGGATATTATCAATCGGAGTTCCAGCCGGTGAACCGTTCAGGGTCCCCGTGTCATTGTTAACGTCGATATCGTCGTTGCCGTTGGTCCCAGTAATATCGGGCATAGCTGACGGTTCCCGCATATCCGGCCTGGCGACAGATGCGCGGCCTTAACCTGAGTTTGCATCAAGTTTGGGTCAACTTGCAACCTATGGGCGATAACCCACCGATCCGAAATCAGAAAGAGAATGAGATCAAAGGCTTGAATAAGGCCTTAGCCAGCGACTAAAGCAGACAACATATGTTCCGCCGCAACCGACGGACTGAGCTGACCAGTGCTGACCTGCGAGCCCAGACGCTCCATTTCCGAACGCGCTTGTGGAGTCGCCAGGCGTGCCAGAAGGGCAGACCGAACCTCTTGTTCGAACCAATATTGTGCTTGCGTGGCGCGGTTGACCTCCCAGTGGCCATTTTCACGGCGCCATTTACTGAGGGACTGCATCTCCTCCCAGGCTTGAGCCAGCCCATGTTCCTCGACCGCTGAGACAGTCATCGCCTTGGGAAATCCTTCCGGGTCCTGGGGTCGTTTACGCAAAAGACGCAGCGCCCCGGAATAGTCGGCGCAGGTGCGAGTGGCGGCAGATTTCAAGTCACCATCCGCCTTGTTGACCAAGATCATGTCGGCCATTTCCATGATACCGCGCTTGACGCCCTGCAGTTCGTCACCGCCCGCCGGGGCAAGCAACAGCATAAACAGATCCGACAACTCGGAGACAACCGTCTCCGATTGCCCGACACCAACCGTTTCGATCAAAACAACATCGAACCCAGCGGCCTCACATAAAGCGATGGCCTCACGTGTGCGGCGGGCAACGCCGCCCAGGTGCGACTGGCTGGGTGATGGACGGATAAAGGCGTTTTTCTCGCGGCTCAGGCGTTCCATCCGGGTCTTGTCCCCCAGAATGGACCCGCCCGACCGAGTTGAGCTGGGATCTACTGCAAGAACTGCAACACGCAGCCCCTGCCCTGTCAGCATCATACCAAAGCTTTCGATGAACGTGGACTTGCCGACGCCGGGCGTTCCTGACAATCCGATCCGCAGGGCCTGGCGGCCCTCTTTGGTCAATCTGGTCAGCAGTTCCGTCGCCTGCGCACGATGATCGGCGCGACCGCTTTCCACCAGCGTGATACCACGGGCCAGCGCGCGCCGGTCTCCGTTCAAAATCCTGTCACTCAGGCTGTCCAGTTCCATTTCGCCCCCAATCAGTTGCGGCAGTTCTAGTTGCCGTCCCAATGAGGGGTTTGTCCAGACCAGAGCGCACAAGAATTTACCTCTGGGATATGCGCTCTCCGGGCATAAGAGACGGAACTGGACCTTGTCGTACCGTTGGCGGATAAAGCCCGCATGATACGCCTGCCCATCGACGACGCCATTCCTGACCTTCTTGCCGCCCTAAAGGCTTCGGGCCGCGCAGTGCTGCAGGCACCTCCGGGCGCGGGGAAAACAACACGAGTGCCGCTGGCGATATTCGAGGCGGGGCTATGCGATGGCAAGATCGTGATGCTGGAACCCCGCCGCTTGGCGGCCCGGGCTGCTGCTGAGCGCATGGCAGATACGCTGGGACAGCGCGTGGGCGACACAGTTGGTTATCGCGTGCGGGGCGAGGCGAAGGTATCGAAATCGACCCGGATCGAGGTCGTCACCGAAGGTATCCTGACCCGGATGCTGCAAGTCAAACCCGATCTGCCCGGCATTAGTGCGGTGATTTTCGATGAATTCCATGAACGGTCCCTGAACGCGGATCTCGGCCTGGCCTTGTGCCTTGAGGTCGCCGGGGCATTGCGGGACGATCTGATCCTGCTGGCAATGTCGGCAACGCTAGACGCTGAGCCTGTGGGACGGTTGATGGAGGCCCCCGTTGTTACGTCCCAAGGGCGCAGTTACCCGGTCGAAACACGTTGGCTGGACCGACCGCTAGGACAACAGGCGCGAAAGCTGGACGCATTGGTCGATCTTGTGGTTCAGGCCGAGCGCGAAACAGAAGGTGGGATGTTGGTGTTCCTGCCCGGAGAAGGCGAAATCCACCGGGCAGAGGCCGCCTTGGCTGGCCGGCTATCCAGCAAAGCTACGGTGCGACCACTATTCGGCGCGATGCCTTTTGCTGCCCAGCGCCAAGCGATTGCACCGGTCGAAACCGGTCGCAAAGTGGTTTTGGCTACGTCCATTGCCGAGACCTCGTTGACCATTCCAGACATTCGCGTGGTCTTGGACATGGGACAGGCTCGGCGGGCGCGTTTCGATCCGGGTTCGGGTATGTCCAGACTAGTGACAGAGCGGGTGACGCGCGCCGAGGCAACGCAGCGCGCTGGCCGCGCTGGTCGTGTCGCCGAAGGCAAGTGCTATCGCTTATGGTCGAAGGGCGAAGAAGGCGCGCTGGCCGCCTATCCCCCGGCCGAGATCGAGGCAACCGACCTGACCGGGCTGGCGCTGGAACTGGCATTTTGGGGGGCGGGCCCCGAAGAACTGTCTTTCCTGACCCCTCCACCCGAGGGCACGATGACAGAGGCACGCACGTTGCTGATGATGCTGGGCGCGCTGGATGGGAAGGGACGGATCACCGACCACGGGCGGTCACTAGCGGCGCTACCTCTGCACCCGCGATTGGGACATATGCTGGAACAGGTCGGCCCCGCCGCCGCACCTTTGGCCGCTCTCATGGCCGAACGCGATCCCTTACGGGGTGCTCCGGTGGATATGTTGCTTAGGCTCGAAGCCATGCGAGATATGCGCGCCTTTCAACGCAACCGTGTCTGGCAGGTCAACATTGGTGCGTTAGAACGGATAAAAACCGAGACCAAGCGGCTGCAAACCAAAGGCAACCTGTCCGACTTCAGCCCAGCGGCAACAGCCGCACTCGCCTATCCCGATCGCATTGGACAACGGCGCAAAGGGGATGAGCCGCGTTATGTGTTGTCAGGAGGGAAGGGTGTTGTGCTGGATGGCAGCGATACGCTGGCTGCCGCGCCTTACCTGGTTGTGACCGATACCGATGGCAACCCCCGCGAAGCAAAGGTGCGCATGGCCGCACAAATCTCGGAAAAGGAAATTCGTGACCTGTTCGAGGATCAGATCACTTGGATCGAGGTCTGCGACTGGTCAAAACGTGACCGCCGTGTCGTTGCGCGCAAACAAGAACGGCTCGGCGCAATCACGCTGAGTGATCGTGTTTGGAAAGAGGTTCCGGACGACGCGGTCGCATTGGCGATGCTGGATGGCGTCCGTGATCTTGGCCTGCGATTGAACGGGGCCGCTGCGCGATTGGCGGCACGGGTGGAACTGGTCCGGACCGAAGGCGCAGAGCTGCCTGATTTCTCGATCGAGGGGTTGACCGACACGCTGCAAGACTGGCTGTTGCCGATGCTTTCCGGCGTCCGCAATGCTGAAGACTGGAAACGGTTCGACCTGTTGCCAGCGTTGCGCGCCCGACTGGACTGGGCCCAGACGCAGGAACTGGACCGGCGCGCTCCAGGGTCGTTTGAAACTCCTCTGGGGCGAAAGGTGCCGATAGATTATGGCGGTGCAGTACCGGAAATCTCGGTGCGGCTGCAGGAACTGTTTGGCGTAACGCGCCATCCGGTCATTGGCGGTGAGGCCCTCAAGATCACGCTTCTTTCCCCAGCCCAACGACCCATCCAGATCACGCGCGACCTGCCCGGTTTCTGGGCTGGGTCATACGCGGATGTGCGCAAAGATATGCGCGCGCAATATCCCAGACACCCTTGGCCCGAAGATCCAACCAAGGCCGACCCCACCTTGCGCGCAAAACGTCGTAATTAGGCGGGCGTCGGGAATTTTCGTCGAAAATTCTTGGTGTGAAGATGCGGAAAGCATGGTGATTCCGGGCGTTCATTGAAGATTATCTGTTTCATTGCTATGTGGGCTGCTCAGGTAAAACCCGGGTTCGCGAACGACAAACATGACAAAATGGCTGCGAAATATTTGGGAAGAGGTCGCCCGGCCTCTGTTCCTGCGCCCCCATCGGGTGCAGTTTGGCGCCTTGTGCACCCGCGAAACACAGGACGGGCTGCAGGTTCTTTTGATCACCAGCCGGGACACCGGACGCTGGATCATCCCCAAAGGTTGGCCGATTGATGGCCTGGATGGCGCCGAGGCTGCCCGGCAAGAGGCCTGGGAAGAAGCCGGCGTGCGCGCCCAATCCCTATCCAAAGACCCAGTTGGGCAATATACTTATGACAAGATCCTGAAAGACGGGGCCAGCCAGACTGTGGTGACCAATGTCTATCGGATCGAAGTGCAGGAACTGGCCGATATCTACCCCGAGGCCGAGGAAAGGACCCGCGAGTGGGTTTCGCCCGTGATAGCGGCCGGACGTGTTCAGGAGCCCGAACTGCGCGCTTTGCTGCTGCAGCTGTGACACCTCCACAAAAAGTGATGACGCCACGGTTGCTCGTCTGAGCGAAACCGTATAGCCGCGGGTGTTCTTTTGGAAACCGCCCGCAATAGCCTGATGTCGAACCCAAGCTCCAAACCCCGTTGGCAATCGCTGGACAGCGATCTGGCGCGCATCTCACGCGTTGAGTATGCCAATGCCCATGTGGCACGCCCCATGCTGGCGCCGGGTATCGCCTTCGCCTTTATTGCGCTGGCCGGGCTGACGGCCGCAGTGGTTTTTGGGCGGGCTGATGGCGGGTTGATCGTTGTCGCGGCAGCCGGTTTTGGGGCCTATATGGCCATCAATATCGGCGCAAATGATGTTGCCAATAACATGGGCCCCGCTGTCGGGGCCAACGCGCTGACCATGACCGGCGCAATCGTCATCGCAGCCATCGCAGAAAGCGCGGGGGCCTTGCTGGCAGGTGGGGATGTCGTCTCGACGATTTCGAAAGGGATTATAGACCCGGCATCGGTTCACGACAGCACCGTCTTTATCTGGGCGATGATGGCGGCTCTGATTTCTTCAGCCATGTGGGTCAACTTGGCCACCTGGGTCGGCGCGCCTGTTTCGACCACACATTCGGTGGTAGGGGGCGTCATGGGGGCGGGCATCGCAGCAGCTGGCCTAAGCGCGGTCAGTTGGACCACGATGAGCGCCATTGCCGCCAGTTGGATCATCTCTCCTGTGTTAGGTGGAACTATTGCCGCTGGCTTTCTGGCTTTGATCAATGCCAAAATTCAGTATCAAGACGACAAGATCGCCGCTGCTCGCCGTTGGGTGCCGATACTCGTTGCTGTCATGGCTGGTGCCTTTACCACCTATTTGGCCGTCAAAGGCCTGAACAAGCTGGTCAAAGTTGAGCTTGAAGTCGCTTTGCTGTTCGGTCTGGCCGCAGGATTTCTGACATGGCTGGTGACAGTCCCTTGGGTGCATCGCAGATCAGAAGGGCTTGAAAACAGAACGAAGTCTCTGAAAACGCTGTTTGGGCTACCACTTATTATCTCAGCAACATTTCTTAGCTTTGCCCACGGCGCCAATGACGTGGCAAATGCGGTTGGTCCGTTGGCGGCAATCGTGCATACGGCGCAGTTCGGGGATTTCGCTGCACAAGTCGCAATTCCAACCTGGGTTATGGTGATCGGAGCGCTGGGAATTTCCTTTGGGCTGTTCCTGTTTGGCCCAAAATTGATCAGGATGGTCGGCAGTCAGATCACCAAGCTCAACCCAATGCGCGCATTCTGTGTCGCCCTTTCTGCGGCGATCACTGTGATCCTGGCCAGTTGGCTGGGCCTGCCCGTCAGTTCCACCCATATCGCAGTGGGCGCGGTCTTCGGAGTGGGCTTTTATCGCGAATGGCATGCCGAGCGGCGCAGAAAGAACGCGAACCACCAACGACTGCCCGAGCGGCGCCAAGCACAGGAAGAGAAAAAACGCCGGAAACTCGTCCGTCGCTCGCATTTCATGACGATCGTGGCTGCCTGGATCATAACGGTCCCCGCTACCGCAGTGTTATCAGCCGCTATCTTCTGGACACTGACGGCTTTTCTCTAACCCATCAGCTTCGGATTTGCTCGGGAGTAAGCGGGGATTTTGGGTTCTGTGCAATCTTTTCGCGAACCTGCGCGCAGATTGGGGTCGCAATGTCTTGCTGCTCGCCCAAACGGATGATCTCGCCTTGCAGACTGTCGATTTCCGTTGGGCGCCCTGCCAACAGGTCATAGGCCATAGAGGTGCGCGCCGAGGGGTCAATGGTCAGCATCCGGGAGGCAACCCGCGAAAACAAAGGCGTAGGCAGACGCAGGATATACGGTGTCATCCATGCGGGCAGCGGCGTCATTGACACAATCGGTTGTCCTGCGGATCGCAACACGGTCAGAGCCTCGGACATCTGATCTGCCATCAGTTGGCGCCAGTTGCGGTCCAGCAACTGCTGTTTCAACGTCAACCCGGACAGCGCATTCAGCGCGTTATTGAGATTGATCACCAGCTTGCCCCATTGGACGGCTTCGATCTGGTCACTCTCTGACACCGGTAGGTCGGGGCCAGTCAGCTTTGCGCCCAAATCGCCGAAGCCGGATTGGATAACGATTTCACCTGAAGTCGCGCGATGAAATCCGCCGGTATCTGTCGGTACGACGTTGAACGGCACCATACCGGCGCGGACATCGTGGTGCGGAAGCATCGTATGTAAGGTGCCTGCATTTTCCAACCCGTTCTGCCAGGAAAGGATCACAGCCTTTGGTGCATATTTTCCGATATCCTTCGCCATCTCTTCCGTCGCGCCGGTCTTTACCGTGACAATGACTATTTCAGCATCACTCAGTTCCGCCGGATCTTCGGTCAGGGACAGGTTGGTCACATGACACCGCAGGCCTGAAAAATCTGTGACCATCAGCCCCTTATCCCGGATCGGGTCGAGGATTCGTGCCCGCCCCAACAGGGTGACATCGTGACCGGATCGGGCCAGCAAAGCCCCGCAGTAACATCCAATGCTGCCCGCCCCCGCGATTGCGATCCTCATGACGCCCCTCCCCTTCGGTCAAAGATTGCCGCGATCCGCCTGTCAGACAAGGCCAACTGACGCCAGGTCAGCGCGCGCGCCTCGGACGGGTGCGTTCAAGGTCTTCTGAAATCGGGATGAAGTCTTGATCGTCCCCCGGAGGCAGTTGAAAAGCCCCTTTGGCCCAGTCCGCCGTTTTCCATTCGCGGGTGGCTGCTTCTATCTTTTCCTTTGAGGACGACACGAAGTTCCACCAGATATAACGATCCTCGTTCAACGTCGCACCTCCAAGCAACATTAGCCGCGCACCCTGCGGCCCTGCCTGAACGGAAAGGCGATCCCTTGGCCGAAACACCATCATACGACCTTGGGTGAACTGATCGCCGGCAATCTCAACCGTTCCTTCCGTCACATAAACACCGCGGTCCTCCTGATCATCAGGCAAAGGAAAAGAGGCCCCGGGGGCAAGCTGCACGTCCAGATAGAAGGTTTCAGACAGTGTCGTGACCGGGCTGCTTTCACCATAAGCCGAGCCAAGGATGAGACGAGCGCTGACCCCAGCATCCTGAATATGGGGCAGCGCAGATTGTTTGTGATGTTCGAAGTCCGGTGCAATATCTTCCTGGTCCTCTGGCAGCGCGATCCAGGTCTGAATGCCAAAAAGACTGTGTCTTTTGCTGCGCGTTTCCTTGCTGGTGCGTTCAGAATGGGTCACGCCACGTCCTGCAATCATCCAGTTGACCTCACCGGGATAGATCATCTGATGGGTGCCCAAGCTATCACGATGCTCAAATTCCCCTTTATACAGGTAGGTGACCGTGCCCAACCCGATATGAGGGTGAGGCCGGACGTCTATACCGCCTTCTGTGATGAATTCTGCAGGGCCGACCTGGTCAAAGAAAATGAACGGGCCAACAAGCTGTCGTTTGACCGAGGGTAGCGCGCGGCGCACCTCGAACCCACCCAGATCACGTGCGCGAGGAATGATCAGTGCCTCTAAAGACGGGTTCTCAGTCAAACGATCGGGGTTGTGAGACGGGTTCCAGCTCATTCCAGTTTCTCCCTTTTTCGGCAGGCAACGGTTCGCCCCTGCAAGATGCAGGCCGCTGCACCTGAAAGAAACCTCAATAATTGCACAACTCCGGTGGATTTTTGTCCGTTATGACATATCATTAATGTTATTACATAACAATTCTAACAGAAATTCCACCTGAGAAAAGAACCATCCAAACAGCTCGCTACCCGATCACCTGTTTGACAGGGAATGCAGGGCATTTTTGCTGCCCTGCAAAGGAATGTTGCTTACGACTAAAGAAGGTGTCAGTCGCCGTGCTTCAGATAAACAAATTGCCAAACACAATCACGCCAGGCGTTTGGCATAAGACGCACGGTTCAGTTCGACCTCTTGCACCGTGATGCTGCCAACCTCGGGCATGGCAACAGTCAGAACATCCAAAACGGTAGCGTTCAATTCAGCTCGCGTGGCCTCATCCCGGCCCTGCATCAATAAAAGCGTCGCATGGACAAAGGTCTGCGGTTCGGTCCCGATCCGAAAATAGGTGACCGGGTTGGCCCGGATCTTAAGGGCCGATGCATCAAACTCAGCATGTTCAGAAAGCACCGCAAACAACTTCTCGCAGACCGCATGGAAATCATGTTTCTCTTCAAGGCCCTGAGAGAATTCGAGGACTATATGGGGCATTGTGCACTCCGGAAATCATGAGAGAGCACGCGGCTCTCTCTTGCCATTTTCATGTGTTCAGACGCCCAGACACCAACGCATAACGGCCTTCTGGGCGTGCAGTCGGTTTTCGGCCTCGTCAAAAATGACCGAGTTCGGCCCATCCATGACATCGGATGTCGCTTCTTCTTCGCGGTGCGCAGGAAGGCAATGCATGAACAGCGCATCGGGTTTGGCATGGGCCATCAATTCGGCGTTTACCTGATAAGGACGCAGCAGGTTGTGGCGCCGTTCCTTCGCGGATTGAGAGTCGTGCATCGAAACCCAGGTATCGGCGACAACCAGATCGGCCCCATCTACAGCCTTGTAGGGGTCCCGTTCCACAACAATCTTGGACCCTTTTTGACGGGCAAAACCCATGAAATCCTCTTCGGGGTCGAATTGCGCCGGGCCCGTAAAAGTCAGATCAAACCCGAACTGGCCCGCCGCGTGAAGGAACGAGGCACACACATTGTTACCATCGCCAGTCCAAACGACTTTCTTCCCAGCGATCGGGCCACGGTGCTCTTCGAACGTCAGAACATCGGCCATGATTTGGCAAGGATGGGTGCGATCGGTCAGGCCGTTGATCACCGGCACGTCCGAGTATTCCGCCATCTCGGTCAGGATGGTTTCGTCAAAGGTCCGGATCATGATCATATCGACATAGCGCGACAGCACGCGGGCAGTGTCAGCGATGGTTTCGCCGTGGCCCAACTGCATGTCCTTGCCCGAAAGGACCATCGTCTGACCACCCATCTGGCGCACGCCCACATCAAAGGACACGCGCGTCCGGGTTGACGGTTTTTCAAAGATCAGGGCGACCATGCGGTCTTTGAGTGCCAATTCGTCATCCGGTGCCGCCTTTGGCTGCCCCAGACGCGCCTGCTTCATGGCAGCAGCCTGGTCGATCATGCCCCGCAAAGCGGCGGCATTGGTTTTGTGAATGTCGAGGAAGTGCTTCATGTCGTTTCGCTTTTCTAATCGGGTGGGCTCAGGCAGACGCCAGATTGCTTTCGACCTGCGCGGCCGTTTTCTCCAGACGAATAACCGCCTGTGCAATGTCGTCCTCTGTGAGGGTCAAAGGCGGCAATAGGCGGATCACATTGTCAGCGGCGGGAACGGTGATGAGGCCGTTATCATATCCCGCATTCACCACGTCCAAGTTGGTCGCCTTGCATTTCAGACCCAGCATGAGCCCTGCGCCGCGCACCTCTTCGAACACGTCCGGATGATTTGCAATCAATCCTTCGAGCTTCTGGCGCAACATGCCCGCCTTGCGATTGACCCCGTCCAGAAAGGCGGGGGTTGCAACCTGGTCGATCACCGCGCAGCCCACCGCGCAACCGAGAGGGTTGCCGCCATAGGTCGACCCGTGCGTACCTGCCGTCATGCCGCTGGCCGCGTCTTCGGTGGCCAGCACCGCACCCAGAGGGAACCCTCCACCGATGCCCTTGGCGACCATCATGATGTCAGGCGTGATGCCTGCCCATTCATGGGCAAAAAGTTTACCGGTACGCCCAACGCCGCATTGGACCTCGTCGAGGATCAGCAACAGGCCATTGTCGTCGCAGATTTGACGCAGCGCTTTGAGCTCGGCATCAGGGACGGGGCGAATACCGCCCTCGCCCTGAATGGGTTCGATCAAGATCGCCGCGGTCTTGTCCGAGATCGCATTGGTGACACCGTCAAGATCACCAAATGTCAGGTGTACAAAGCCGGGCAGCAGCGGGCCAAAGCCTTTGGTCATCTTCTCGGACCCCGCAGCGGCGATGCCTGCCGAGGACCGACCGTGAAACGAACCGTCAAAGGTGATGATGTCGACCCGATCGGGCTGATCTTTATCGTAGAAATATTTGCGTGCCATTTTCACAGCTAGCTCGCAGGCTTCCGTGCCTGAATTGGTAAAAAACACCGTGTCGGCAAAGGTATGTTCAACCAGCTTATCAGCCAGCGCCTGCTGCTGAGGGATGTTATAAAGGTTCGACACATGCCACAGCGCGTGGGCCTGTTCCGTCAGCGCGTTCACCAGCGCCGGATGCGCATGGCCCAGTGCATTCACCGCAATCCCCGCGCCCATATCCAGAAAACGTCGGCCATCCGCTTCGGTCAGCCAAGCGCCTTCGCCCTTCACAAAGGTCAGGGGCGCACGATTATAGGTCGGCAGAACGGACGGGATCATCGGATCATCCTTTTCGATATGTTGAGCCCCGTGAGTGATACACGAGAGCCATGTTCGTCAACTGATTTGGTGGGAGATGCGCCGATTTGGACGGCGCAAAAGGATCAAACGGGCCAGTTACGCGGCAAAGCGTCGGCGTCGAAGTCGCAGGATATCAGCGTGTTTGATCATGGGTGCCGTATAGCGGCGATGCTTTGTGATGAAAAGCGTTTTGTTTCTTTGGTCAGAAGGGCTGGTTTTCAGGCGTCGCTCCACCGGTCCAGCTTGCCCATGCCGCGCGTAAAAGCCCAGGCCAGAATACGGGGCATGCCCTTGTTCACCAGCGCATCCAGACAATGGGACTGAAATTCCTCGAACGAGGCATCGGGATGTCGAAACGCACCGTCCGCATAACAGAGTGAACAATACCGCGTGCTGCGGGTTCCGTCCGCTTCGCTGCCGCCCCCTTCGGTATCCTTGCTAAGAGGCATGCCGCAGCTTTGACATTTGAATCCCATCATCTTTCCCCTTGCATGCTTTGACCACGAGCCATAAGATCAAAACCATAGAGTATAGTCAATGGTTTTACATATGCGTATCGGAGAACTGTCCCGCCGAAGCGGGCTGCCCCGCGACACATTGCGGTTTTACGAGCGGCACGGATTGATTGCCTCGCGCCCCGGGCCAGAAGCGACAAACAGCTATCGCGACTATCCGGATGACACGCTGATCACGCTGGAACAGATCGGCGATGCACAGGCGGCGGGGATCAGTATCGCGCAACTTGCAACCCTGCTGGGGCAACTTGGTGCGGCTGATCCCGAAACCTTTGACGGCGTAGCATTTCTTCAGGAACGGATCGAAGAGGTTGAGGCGCGGATCGAGCGCGCAAATCGTTTTCTGGACAGCTTGCGACAGGCCAAACAGGCTCTTGCTACACCGTCGGGACAGCCCTGACCGTTTTACCTCTTGCCTTTCGTCCACCCGTACATCACCGCTTACGCATGTTCGTTCCCAAAGCGCATAACCCGCCCCTTGCGGCACTGTTGATTTTTGTCGCCAGTGCATTCCTTGCGGCAACCACCCTGCTGGCCAAAGCTTTGGGGACAGATACGCTAGGTGCTCCTTTGCATCCAATGCAGATCAGCCACGGGCGGTTTCTATTCGCCTTCCTGGTCATCGTTTCGGCAGTGGGCATCATGCGCCCTAAACTGCGGCGGCCCCATTGGGGGCTGCATATCGGTAGGACAAGCTTTGGCTGGCTGGGAATCACGCTGATGTTTGCATCGGTCGCGTTCATACCGATGGCGGATGCGACGGCGATTTCGTTCTTGAACCCGGTCTTTGCGATGGTTCTGGCCATTCCTTTGCTGAAAGAAGGCGTCGGTCCCTGGCGCTGGCTGGCGGCAGCGGTGGCCCTGATCGGGGCAATGGTTCTGCTGCGCCCGACACCTGCGAGCTTCCAACCTGCGGCGTTACTGGCGCTGGCGGCGGCTGTCGTCATCGGGATGGAGCTGATCTTTATCAAAAAGCTGTCAGGGCGAGAGAGCCCGATCCAAATTCTATTGGTGAACAACGCGATGGGCCTGACCATCGCATCAGTCGCGGTGAGTTTCGTGTTTCAGATGCCCAACCCGGCGCAATGGGCGGCCCTTGCGGGGATCGGCGCATTGATGGCTTGCGCACAGGCCTGTTTCGTTAACGGCATGGCGCGGGCAGATGCGTCTTTCGTAGCGCCGATTAGCTATGCGACACTGCTGTTCGCTGCGCTATATGATTTTGCGATATTCGATGTGGTCCCCGACGCGGTCAGCCTGATTGGATCTGCCATCATCTTGGCCGGAGGGCTGATTCTTGTGTGGCGCGAGGCGCGGCACCGTCAGGCCTTGAGCCGATAGCCCGTTCGCAGCATCTGCCAGGTCAGTGCACCGACCACCAGTGTTGCAGCCGTGCAGATCAACATCCCAAGGTAGGGCGAGCTGTCCGAAACCCCAATCATACCATAGCGCAGCCCGTCGATCAGATAGAAAACCGGGTTGGCGTGGCTTAGCCGGTACAAAACCGGCGGCAATGCCTCGACCGAGTAAAAGGTTCCAGAAAGAAACGCCAAAGGCGTGACGATGAAGTTGGTAATCGCAGCCATCTGGTCGAACTTATTGGCGAATATCCCGGCAAAAAGGCCCAGCGCGCCCATAAAGGCCCCTCCCAGCACTACAAATATCATGGCGATCAGTGGGTTCTGCGGGACAATACCCAGCACCAGCGCCAGCGCGGTTGCTACGACAACAGCGATCAGAAAGCCACGGGCAATGCCGCCCGCAAGGTATCCCAGCAGAATCTCTAACGGCGAAAGCGGCGGCATAAGGGTATCGACGATGTTGCCCTGTACTTTCGAGATCACCATCGAGGACGAAGTATTGGCAAACGCATTCTGGATCACCGTCATCATCATGATGCCCGGCGCCAGAAAGGTCAAAAATGGCACGCCCATCACATCAGACCGGCTGGGCCCGATAGCGATGTTGAAGATCAGCAGAAACAGCCCCGCAGTCACCAGCGGTGCCAAAAGTGTCTGCGTCCACACCGCCATAAACCGCAAAGTTTCCCGCCGGGCCAGCGTATAGAGACCCATCCAGTTCACCGCACCAAAGCGGCGTGCCTCCTGATCCATGAGATTCTGCATGATCTGCCCTCTACCTGATTCGAAGACCGCTTGTAACTCGGACCGCAGTGTTTAAAATAGGGGGCTGAGACGAATTCCCAAGGCGGCCCG
Source organism: Ruegeria sp. CDSA236 (assembly GCF_059611285.1). Lineage (NCBI taxonomy): Bacteria > Pseudomonadati > Pseudomonadota > Alphaproteobacteria > Rhodobacterales > Roseobacteraceae > Ruegeria > Ruegeria sp. CDSA236. Next base: position 67,890 of record NZ_JBXWPG010000013.1, on the reverse strand, counting down.
AATCCGGGGCCGCTTTCCGCTTTTGAAAGGCAAATGATGTCCTGGACTGACGAGCGTGTAGAGCTGCTTAAAAAGATGTGGGGCGAGGGCCAGTCGGCCAGCCAGATCGCCAAGGAACTGGGCGGTGTGACCCGCAATGCGGTTATCGGCAAAGTCCACCGGCTGGGCCTGTCGAATCGCGCAACCGGCGCGACCCCCGCCAAGGCTGAGCCAAAGGAAAAACCAGCGCCCGCGCCCAAGGCCGAGGCCAAGCCCAAACCCACGCCCAAGACGGAACCGGCACGTCCAGCCGCAGCGCCGGCAGCCGAGGCCAAGCCCGCTGTTCCGGCCCGCCGTCAGATCATCCCGGCCGGTCAACCGCTGCCGCCGCAACCTTCAGCGAACGAGATCAGCCCCGAGGCGCTGGCCAAGGTCAACGAGGTTGAGAAGAAAGCCAAAAAGCTGACGCTGATGGAACTGACCGAGAAGACCTGCAAATGGCCCGTCGGCGACCCCGCGACCGAGGATTTCTGGTTTTGCGGTCTGCCCGTTGAGGCAGGCAAACCTTATTGCGAAGCGCATGTGGGTGTGGCGTTCCAGCCTATGAGCTCACGTCGCGACCGGCGGCGGTAAGGCTTTGACGACGGCAGGCACCTAGCAACAGAACGCGGTGCCCGCAGCAGGCCGGAATGTAGGCAATACACCTGTTTTGGCTCTGCGTCATCTAAGAGCGATCACACTGGAATCGAAGAAGAGTTGTAATCTGCCAAAAGCGGCCGCCGGTTCCGTGCATGCCGAGCGATCAATCGCTTTTGCCGCCCCCCCTCTGGGATTTTGTAGCTGGTCTTTTGCATCGGGGTTTCGACAAGATCGGGGAACAGCGTAAAAAGCTCTTCCATGGCTGCTGCCGGTAGAGATTTCAGTGCTTCATCGCCAAGCAAAAGGCTCTCGGTCGGGGCGCCATCTGCATAAATTACCTCATGTTCAGAAAACACCAGGTGGAAATAAGTAACTTCTGTAATTCTGTCGTCGACGTATATCCCCGGAAGCTCGACCAACTTTATAGCTGAGACCAGAACCTCGGGGCACTCAAACATGCGCTTAACGATCGCCGAGGATATCAGCATCCGGTGCTGACGGGACACGAGCAGGTCGCGTCTGGGCAGGCCCTGCCCTAGCGCGCCAGCGCAAATGCGTACTGGGTAAAGCTTGGGATTGCGGCGCAAATCCCGCACACTGACATGTCGCCGAATGATTTGTGACAAAGGCTGCGTGCAACCATGATCCGTCAAGACACGATCACCTTGCTTCAAACTCTCGATCAAGACTGGGCCCTGATCGGTCGCAATCAACGTTCCTGCCGTCAGGCACGGTATGGTGCCCGGTGTCGGAGTGGTGTTCAGAGTATAGGTTCCACCATTGTCGGTGGAAATAAGTGAATCTCCCGCCCCGGCCTCGCCGATAACCGTCGAGCTCATCCCATTGGCAGGGCCTGTTGTCGCCGTTACAGGACCGGGGCTGGGGGGATCGCTGAAAGAGCTGAACTGATAAACCGTTGATCCGTCGGATAAAGAGATACCATTGGTTTTACCGAGCCCGGTAAAGGTGGCGGAACTGGCTGAATCAATTACATAGACGTCCCGGCCTGCGACGGTCGTCGGGGTGATCCCATCAAGCGTGTTAGTGCTGCGGATGGATCCGTCAGAATTGTAGATCGTAACAACAAGCCCAGAAACATCCGCACCCGCGTCAACAGCGACCTCGATAAAGTCCTGTGGTGGGCCTCCAAGGTACTTGAGTTCGGAAAAATATGGGTCTGCCATATGTCAATTCGCCTTTGTGTTCGGCGTGAGTATGATGATCCGATACTTGTTTCAATATATGAGTACTAGGGTCTCACTAACCAGTAAATGTTCCCAGTGATTTTTGTTCGCAGCTGGAACCGAATTACTGCGCTGGATGCGATGGCAAATCCAACATCGGCACCCAACCGGGCAGTTCGTTTGGCGAAACCGAGACATGCAGCCGCTCGGATCGGTCGCGGCCTACTTTGCGGTGCTTGCGCAGTAGGAAAATCTTACCCCAACCGCGCCATGTGCCGACCGAACGCGCATGAGGGTCGATCACAAAGCGGTCTCTCCATCCCTCCGGCAATGGCAGGCCGTGCAGCTCTGCCTTGTCCAGCATCCAAACCAGCGAGATGTTGCTAAGAGGACGGGCTTCTTCAAACCCGTTCAACTGGCCACCCACATCGCCATGGGTGCCTCGGAACCAGACTTGCTCGATATGGCCTTTAAAATCGGGGGTACATTTCCACAGGACCGGCTCGAATACCTCGCGCGTTTCATCCAGCGCCATCGCGTGGTAGCCGTGGCGCGTAGCAGGACCAAGCTGATGGTTGTGGAAGGCGTGGCGATCCTCGGCCCAACGCCAAAGCAGCGGTAGACGCAAGCCCAGCGCTTTTACTGTATCCCACACGCCGATCATTTCGATTGCAACATCTTCGTGGCAGAACTGCCGGCGAAACGCAGCGGCGGCGCTACCATTGGCATTGCATTCATAGTGGCGGTAGGCCTGTTTGATATTCCTAACGGTCGCGTGCTCGGCCTTGAGCAGGCCAATCATGTCGATAACACCCGCAAGGCTGCGCACACCGTAGGCCCCACGTGAGTAGCCGATGAAATAGATACGGTCGCCGGGCTTATACCGCGAGGCCAGATATCCATAGGCCCGGCGTATCTGGCGATTGATCCCCCGCCCCATCATCACATCCAACGAGGACTTCCAGCTTTCCCATTGCACACCGGCCTCATAGAAGACGGATACCTTGCTTCCCATCTCGCAGCACAGCCGCAGCGCCTGCCCCGCATGAGTTTCATATCCGGGCTCAAGCGTCGACATGGTGCCGTCTAGAATGATGACATGGCTGACAGGTTCACGATGGCGCGTTTCGGCCGAATGCTCGGATCGCAGCGGCCGTCCAAGCCACCCCAGTACCTTTCTACTCAGCCGCGACAGTTGCATCGTTCAGCAGTTCCCATACTTTGTGCGGCGTAAAAGGCATATCGGCCTGCCGCACCCCGTGATCCCAGAGCGCATCCTGAACCGCATTTGCCACTGCAGCCAGCGCGCCCACGGTGCCGGCCTCTCCGCATCCTTTCATTCCCAACGGGTTAGAGGTTGACGGTACCGGCGCCGAGGTAAACTTAATCATGGGTATCTCGGTTGCGCGGGGCAAGGCGTAATCCATCAACGATGCCGTGAGCAGTTGCCCCTGCGCATCATAGACAACATGTTCGGACAGCGCCTGACCTATGCCTTGTGCGACACCACCATGAACTTGCCCCTCGGCCAGCATCGGATTGATAAGATTACCGAAATCATCAACCACAGTATAGCGGTCTACCCATGTTTCGCCGGTACAAGGGTCAATCACGATTTCGGCAACATGTGCCCCGTTGGGATAGCTACGGTCGTCCAGCGTGATGCTTGCCTGATGCTGCAACAAATCAACGCGCCCGTCGGCACGGGCCATATCCGCGGCCTCGGTCAAAGTGGGCGTCAGGTTTGATCCCGGCGCGCGGAAGGTTTCAAAATCAAAGCGCACGTCGCTTTCCTCCACCCCCATCTTATCTGCGAGATAGGGCGTGAATGCGGCAACCATGACGTCGATCGTGGCAAGCGTCGCTGTACTTTGCACCGTAACTGATCGCGATCCCCCGGTTCCCCCACCATTCGGAAGCTGGTCGCTGTCACCTTGAACTACGATGATACAATCCAGGGGAACCCCGGTTTGGTCAGACAGGAACTGAGCATAGACCGTTTCGTGCCCCTGCCCGTTGGATTGGGTTCCGACAAAAAGTTTCAAGGTGCCATCCTCAACGAACTCGATCTTTGCGTTCTCGGAAGGGTCGCCCAAAATACTTTCGATATAGTAACAAATCCCCTGCCCCCGGGACAAACCGCGTTCAGCATCGGCGATCTTGCGGGCGGCAAATCCGCTGGACTGTATTTGGCTTTGGGACAGAACCATGTCGAAATCGCCGACATCATACGTTTCGCCGGTCGCGGTCTTGTAAGGAAAGGCCTCGGGCCGGATGAAGTTCTTGCGCCTCAGATCCCAGGGATCGACACCCAGCTCTCGGGCCGCGCGGTCGAAAGCGCGTTCAAGGACATATATCGCCTCGGGTCGCCCTGCGCCGCGATAGGCGTCAACCTGCGTTGTATTGGTAAAGAACCCCTCGACCCGCAGATAGGTGGTTTGTACATCATAGGCGCCCATCAACACTTTGCTGAAAAGATTGGTTTGTATCGCCTGGCCGAAATGGCTGTTATAGGCCCCAAGATTTACCTTGCTGTGCACTCGATAGGCGGTGATCCGGTGATCGCTGTCAAATGCCAGCTCGGCCAGCGAAGACAGGTCGCGGCCATGGTGATCGGACAACATTGCCTCGGAACGGTCAGACATCCAGTGAACAGGCTGGCCCAACTTCATCGCAGCTACGGCCACACAGAAATATTCGGGATAGGGCATGACCTTCATGCCGAACCCGCCACCGACATCCGGGGTCGTGACGCGGATATCTTCGGGGTTGAGTCGCAACTTTTGCGCCAGCTGACCACGCATGGCCCAAACCCCCTGCCCGCCATAGGAAAAGTGCAACCGCCCATCAACCCAATGCGCCTGACAGCCCCGCGGTTCAATCGACGTGATGATCACTCGATTGTCTTCCACATTCAGTGCAACGGTATGAGCCGCCTGCTGAAACGCAGCAATAGTTGCCGCCTCATCGCCCAGCGCCCAGTCAAATGCCCGATTATCCGGAGTTTCTGCGTGCAGCGTTTCTCCGCCCGCACACACGTCCAGTTTTACGGGCAAGTCTGAGGTTTCGACCCAGATCAGCTCGGCCGCATCGCGGGCCTGTAAGGCGGTGTCGGCAATGACTACAGCGACGGGTTCTCCGACAAACCGTATGCGATCCGCGGCCAGCATATGCCGGTCCGGCGCAGCGGCTTTCGAACCGTCTCGGTTATTCAGGATGGCCGCATTCATACACGTGTCGATCCCGGCGGCCTTCAGGTCGTCCAGCGTCATGATGAGCCGCACCCCTTCGGCCGCGCGCGCGTCATCCAGATCCAGCGCCCCAATCACCCCATGCGCCACCTGGGATCGCACGAATACCGCATGCAAAGCCCCGTGCGGCAGGACATCGTCCATATATTGCCCCTGCCCGGTCAGAAACCGCTGGTCCTCGGTCCGTTTGACGGGCTGGCTTTTGCCAAACTTTTCCACCGCGCGCTCCTGTCTCTGCCTCTAGGCGACATTAGGCTGCGATGCATCATTGTCCATAGCCCCGGCGCTTGGCCCTTTCCCTTTTGCTATCCTTTCGATATTGCAAGCGCTAACCCGAATTTGTTGACGCAGGACGCATCCAATGGCGATGGAAAAGACATTCAACGCGGCCGAGGCCGAGGCCCGCATTTACGAGGCCTGGGAACAGGCCGGAGCCTTCAAGGCGGGCGCGAACAGATCGCGCGATGAAAGCTTTACCATCATGATCCCGCCGCCCAACGTGACGGGGGCGCTGCATGTGGGACACGCGTTCAATAACACGCTGCAGGATATCCTGACCCGCTGGCACCGCATGCGCGGGTTCGACACGCTGTGGCAACCCGGTCAGGACCACGCAGGCATCGCCACGCAGATGCAGGTTGAAAAGATGCTGGCGGCGCAGGGCAACGAAGGGCGGCGTGAACTCGGGCGCGAGAAGTTCCTTGAGAAAGTCTGGGAATGGAAGGGTGAATACGGCGGCACGATCATTGAACAGCTCAAGCGTCTTGGCGCCAGCTGCGATTGGTCGCGCAACGCGTTTACCATGGCAGGTGCACCGGGTGACCCGCGCACAGGGCATGAGAATTCTGCAAATTTCCACGATGCCGTCATCAAGGTCTTCGTAGAAATGTACGAAAAGGGCCTGATCTATCGCGGCAAGCGTCTGGTCAACTGGGACCCGCATTTTGAGACCGCAATCTCGGATCTTGAGGTCGAGAATATCGAAGTCGCGGGCCATATGTGGCACTTCAAGTACCCGCTGGCGGGTGGTGAGACCTATACGTATGTCGAAAAGGATGAGGACGGGAATATCGTGCTTGAGGAACAGCGCGACTATATCTCAATCGCCACGACACGGCCCGAAACAATGCTGGGCGACGGCGCGGTTGCGGTTCATCCGTCAGATGAGCGCTACGCGCCAATCATCGGCAAACTCTGTGAAATTCCTGTTGGACCAAAGGAACATCGTCGCCAGATTCCGATCATTACTGATGACTATCCCGATCCCGATTTCGGCTCGGGCGCGGTGAAGATCACCGGCGCGCATGATTTCAACGACAACATGGTCGCCAAGCGTGGCGGTATTCCGATGTACCGTCTGATGGACACGCGTGGCGCAATGCGGGCCGATGGCGCGCCTTACGCCGAGGAAGCGGGCAAAGCGCAGGAATACGCACGCGGCAAAGCATTCACCGAGAATGAGATCGACGCAATCAACCTGATCCCCGATCACCTGCGGGGACTGGACCGGTTCGAGGCGCGCGCCAAGGTGGTCGAAGAGATCACCGCCGACGGTCTGGCCGTCATGACCCGCGCTGACAACCCAGTTCTGGGCACCAAACTGGGTGAAGATGACGATCCGGCCGCTCTGGTACCGCTGGTCGAGAGCAAACCGATCATGCAGCCCTTTGGCGACCGCTCGAAGGTGGTCATCGAGCCGATGTTCACTGACCAGTGGTTCGTTGACGCCGAAAAGGTCGTCGGCCCTGCGCTGGATGCGGTTAAGGATGGCACGGTCAAGATCATCCCCGAGTCCGGTGAGAAGACTTATTACCACTGGCTGGAAAACATCGAGCCCTGGTGCATCTCGCGCCAGCTGTGGTGGGGGCATCAGATTCCGGTTTGGTATGGACCGGGTCTTCGGGCTAAAGGGCACAACAAAAAGACGCGAGAGGTTCATTGGAGCTATGAGCCTCAAAACCTCCGTATGTATTGTGCCGCGAACTTCGAAGAAGCTGCTCGGATGTGCGCTGAAGAGCACCGAGATGTCGATGGGGCACTGATCTACGACGTCTTCGAAGCTGGATCGTTCAAAGATGCGCAAGATAGTCTTGTCAATTTCTCGGACAACGCGCCAGAGCGCGGACGAATTGGCCTTATCCGCGACCCCGACGTCCTCGACACCTGGTTCTCGTCCGGCCTCTGGCCCATCGGTACGCTAGGCTGGCCCGAACAGACCGAGGAGCTGGAGCGCTACTTCCCCACGGACGTTCTGATCACTGGCTTTGACATCCTGTTCTTCTGGGTCGCCCGGATGATGATGATGCAACTGGCGGTGGTCGATCAGATCCCGTTCCACACCGTCTACCTGCACCAGCTCGTCCGCGACGAGAAGGGCAAGAAGATGTCCAAGACCACCGGCAACGTCATCGACCCGCTGGAGATCGTGGACGAATTCGGCGCCGACGCGCTGCGCTTTACCAATGCCTCGATGGCGGCGATTGGCGGCGTGTTGAAACTGTCTCGCGAACGCATCACCGGTTATCGCAACTTTGGTACAAAACTTTGGAACGCTGTTCGCTTTGCCGAGATGAACGAGGTCTTCACCGACGCCGTACCGCAACTAGACGTCGCTGATCTGAAACCCAAGGCCGCCGTAAACCGTTGGATCATAGGCGAAACTGCCCGCGTACGGGCCGAGGTCGACGCCGCACTGGAAAGCTATCGTTTCAACGATGCGGCCAACGGGCTTTACGCCTTTGTATGGGGTAAGGTCTGCGACTGGTATGTGGAACTGTCCAAACCCCTGCTGCAGGGTGACGACGCCGAGGCACAGGCCGAGACCCGCGCTACCATGCGCTGGGTTCTGGACCAGTGCATGGTCTTGCTGCACCCAATCATGCCCTTCGTTACCGAGGAACTGTGGGGCCTGACAGGCACGCGCGTCAAGATGGTCGTGCACGCCGACTGGCCGACTTACGGCACCGAACTGGTCGACCCAGAGGCGGACCGCGAAATGAACTGGGTGATCTCGGTGATCGAGAACACGCGCTCAGCTCGTGCGCAGATGCGGGTTCCGGCGGGCCTTTATGTACCGATGCTGGTGACAGAGATTGACGCGCATGGCCAAGCTGCATGGGACCGTAACGAGGCATTGATCAAGCGGCTGGCGCGGATCGACAGCCTGACCAAAGTGGACGCATTTCCCAAGGGGACGATCTCGATTGCCGCGCCGGGTGCGACGTTCGGTTTGCCGCTGGCGGATATCATCGATATCGGCGCCGAAAAGGAACGACTTGAGAAGGCCAAGGGCAAACTTGCCAAGGAATTGGGTGGTTTGCGCGGTCGTCTGAACAATCCGAAATTTGTGGCCTCGGCCCCGGAAGAGGTTGTCGCCGAAGCCAAAGCCAACCTCGCCGCCCGTGAAGAGGAAGAGGTGAAACTGAACGAAGCGCTAGCCCGTCTGGCCGAAATCGCCTGATCTTCGTCTACTCCAAGCCGTTCTAGATACCAGACCCCGCCACGCCCGCGTTGGCGGGGTTTTCGTTCCCCGGCCCGGATTTCGCCCTGTTCACCTCCGCTTACGATTGCTAGCAAGTGCGGGTTGATAACGCTGAGGGCAGGATGACACGCGCATTTCCACCAATGCAGACCATCTCAACCGGATTGGTTGTGGCCATCGTCGGCTTTTTCAGCTCATTCCCCATCGTACTGCAGGGGCTGGATGCGATGGGCGCGTCACCGGAGGAGGCCGCATCGGGCCTGATGACCGCCGCCATCGCCATGGGGCTGGCCGCCATCGCGCTGAGCTTGCGCTACAAGTTGCCGATCAGTGTCGCCTGGTCCACGCCGGGTGTCGCGCTGTTGGCTGTATCCGCTACACCTGTCGAGGGGTTCTCAGGAGCTATCGGTGCGTTCCTGTGCGCTGGCGCTTTGACGGTTGTGGCTGGGTTGTGGAAGCCGCTGGGAAGGTTGGCAGCTGCAATCCCGACCACGTTAGCGCAGGCAATGCTTGCCGGGGTTCTGATGCCGCTATGTATCCTCCCGTTCAAAGCGGCCGTCGAGATTCCGTGGCAGGCGCTACCCGTAATCCTGACATGGTTCATCGCGGGGCGGTTCAACCGGCTGTTTGCGGTTCCCGCGGCAGTGATCGCAGCAGCCGTTGTAGTCATCCTGAACGCCGGGGATACAACGATCATGCCCGAGCGTCTGGTTGCGGCACCGATCTGGGCCATGCCTACATTCTCGCTGGCCTCGGCCATAGGGATCGGAATGCCGCTGTTCATCGTCACTATGGCGACACAGAACATCCCCGGCATCGCGGTGATGCGCAGCTTTGGCTTTGCGCCCGTGCCGGGCAAATTGTTCTCGGCCGTCGGAGGGGCCAGCCTGCTGTCCGCCCCGTTCGGAGCCCCCGCCACCTGCCTTGCCGCCATCACTGCCGCGATGTGTTCAAATCAGGATAGTCATCCCGATCCTGCGCTGCGCTATTGGTCGGCCATCATGGGTGGCGTATTCTATTGCCTGTTTGGTATTTTTGCCGTGGCCATCACCGGATTTGCCGCCCATGCCGATCCGTTGCTGATGGGGACGCTGGCCGGGGTCGCACTGATCGGCGTGCTGGCAAATGCGATCCACGCTGCGCTGGAGGTTGTGGCCGAGCGTGAGGCGGCGATCCTGACTTTTGCTATCACTGCGTCCGGTATCACAGTCTTCGGGCTGGGGGCCGCGGTCTGGGGTTTGCTGGCTGGTGGCATTGCCTATCTGGTGACTAACCGGCTGCGATAGCCGCTTTGCCCAGAGGCCACAGCCAAAGCAAAACCGGCTTAAATTTGGATCATTGGGAACTCTGGTGGAACGCCGGATCAAGAAAGCACAGACCTAAGTCCAACCCAGAGAATTCGTTTCAAGTAACGCTGGATCAGATGCGCAAAGCCTACACCCCACTGCCTGACACGCAGGTCCGCGATGCCCATCGGGATTCATGTGGTGACTACTTGAACTTGGGCTTACGGCCCTGCATCTGCGCCATGACAACCTCCATCTGATCGGGTTTGCCGATCAGCTCCACCTGTTCGGCAGATTCGGCCAGCAGAACGTCGGCTCGCGTACGGGTTTCGGCCACGTCGATCAGGCGCTTGGCGGCACGGATGGCTGAAGGGCTTTGGCCTGCGATGTCTTCAGCCAGAGCCAGCGCCTCGGTCAGAGGATCGTCCGAGAGTTTCGTGACCAGCCCCCAATCAGCCGCCTGCGGCGCGCCTATTGGACGTGCAGTATACGTCAGCAAGCGCAGCACGTCCGAGCGCACAAGCTCGGGCAGCAGAACCATGCCGCCCATGTCGGGAATGATACCCCATTTCATCTCCATCACCGCCAATTTCGCCTCGGGGTGGGCAATGCGGATATCCGCGCCCAGTGCGATTTGCAGACCACCACCATAGGCCACACCCTGAATGGCACAGATGACTGGAACGGGGACACGGCGCCAGATCAAGGCAAGCTCCTGCATTTCGTTGGCGTCGTCATGGCTGCGGTTCATCAGCCATTCGGTTGGGTCCTTGTGGGCCATGCTGGCGAAACTGGCCATGTCGAGACCGGCGCAGAAGCTTTTACCCTCACCCGACAGCACCACGGCGCGGGCGTCGGAAACCGCCACCTCTTGCCCGGCAGACAGGATCGCCTTGATCATGGCTTCGTCCAGCGCGTTCATCTTGTCGCCACGGGTTAGCGTGACATGGGCGATATGGTCTTTGTATTCGATGGAAACGCGAGACATTGGTCCCTCCGGAAATCAGTGTTGCGTCAACCATGCCAGCAAGATGAGGACAGTGCCACCACGACGTCAGGGCAAATCAGCGACGGGCATTCGGCCATACCACGGCGAATCCAGCGTCATGACATAGAACAGGTCACCAACGACCTGACCCGCCGTGGTGATGCCCAGCCGCCCGCCGGGGTCCTGCAAGGTTTGCAGGATTGTGCCATCCCCGTCGAATTGGACGATCATGCCGCGATGAATCGGGGCCGGTCGCACCAAAGGACCCAGCCGCCAAATCACCTTGCGCAAAAAGGGATAGGGCATCAAAGCTTCACTCGGCACCCGCGGGCTGGCGAAGGCCATCCAATAAGTGCCGTCGCCCTGCGCCGTTAGGTTATCGGGGTATCCCGGCAGGTTTTCCATCAACACCTCGCGCTGCCCAGCACTCGGCCCAGTTAGCCAGAGCTTGTGCACCCGCGCACGGCCAGTTTCGGCGATCAGCAGAAAATCCGTCTGCGGGGAAAGCGCTACACCATTGGTATAGACAAAGCCCTCGGCCACCTTTTTTGTTGTGCCATCAGGGGAATAGCGGGCCACGTATCCCGTATCCGACTGCTCCCAGATGGTCAGGACCGAGGTGGCTTTGGTACCGCCCATGGTTTCGGGATCGAACCGATCAGACGAGTTCGAGAAATAGACCGTACCGTCCGGAGCCACGTCCAACTGATTGGCATAGACCACCGGAGACCCGCCAATCTCGGACACAAGGGATACCAGCGTGCCGGGCCCGGTCCAGCGCATCAGCCCCCGGTAGCTATCTGCGATATATAGCGCGCCGTCCGGCCCAGCTTGCAGACCCAAAGGGCGCCCACCCAGGTCGTCGATCTTGACCGGGCTGTCGCCGTCGATCCGATAAAGCGCGCCGGACATGGATGTCGTGTAGATCGTGCCATCCGGCATGATCGCGATGTCTTCCGGGCCTTCCTCCCCATCCGGCAAAGAGATCAGTTCGAGGCTGTCCAAAGCGTTGTTCTCGGCAAACACGCCGGTAAAGCCCGGAGCTTCGGGCGGCTCCCAGGCCACTGGGTCCACGCCAACAGGCCAAAATATCAAATAGGCAAGCCCCACTAAAGCCAAACCAATCGCGATGCGCATGGACACTCCTTTGTTTTTGTTGATGCCAGACTGTGGGCACTGTGCAGGCAAAGCAAGGTTGCCTGTCGGATGACCTTGCGTTTATCTGTCTGCATGACCAATCCACGCTATACCCCGCTTGCCCAATCTCTTCCTGCTTCTGTGCCTTTTGTCGGCCCTGAAACACAGGAACGACAGCGCGGTGCACCATTTGTGGCCCGTCTGGGTGCGAATGAGAATGTCTTTGGCCCTTCGCCGCGCGCTATTGAGGCCATGCGGCAGGCAACTGGCGATATCTGGATGTATGCTGATCCAGAAAACCACAACCTGCGCCACGCCCTGGCTGAGTACCACTCCGTCTCACCCGAAAATATCGTGGTTGGCGAAGGCATTGATGGGTTGCTGGGCTATCTGGTGCGCCTGCTGGTTGGGCAAGGAGATACGGTTGTGACCTCGGACGGGGCCTATCCGACCTTCAACTATCACGTCGCCGGGTTTGGCGGGGTGATACACACGGTTCCTTATCGCGACGATCACGAAGACCCTCAGGCACTCTTTACCAAGGCCGCAGAGGTCGAGGCTAAGCTGGTCTATCTGGCCAATCCTGACAACCCTATGGGCAGCTGGCATTCGGGCACTGATATCGTGGCTGTATTGGATGCGCTGCCCGATGGCTGTTTGCTGGTTCTGGACGAGGCATATGTGGAATGCGCCCCCGACGGGACTGCAGCGCCGGTTGCCGCAGATGACCCGCGTGTGATCCGGATGCGCACGTTTTCCAAAGTGTACGGAATGGCCGGCGCGCGTGTCGGCTATGCCATTGGGGCGCCAGGCCTGATCTCGGCGTTCAACAAGGTGCGCAACCATTTCGGTATGAACAAGGCTGCACAAGCAGGCGCGTTGGCTGCGCTGCAGGATGAAGTTTGGCTGTTACAAATCCGTGCCCGCATCTCAGATGCGCGCGAGAGGATCAACGCGATAGCGTTGGAGAACGGGCTGCACCCTTTACCCTCAGCCACCAATTTCGTGGCCATTGATTGCGGTCAGGATGGGGTGTTTGCCAAGGCTGTTCTGGAGTCGCTGGTGGCGCAGGGGGTTTTCGTTCGGATGCCCTTTGCCGCGCCTCAGAACAGGTGCATTCGAGTGAGCTGCGGCGATGCCTCCAATCTAGGGGCTTTTGCCGCCTCTTTGCCAAAAGCGCTTGCTGACGCCCGGGCGCTGAACGTCTGAAGCTCTCGCTTATGGCCATCGGGACGGGGGGGCTGTCTGCCCCCATCGCGCCGTTTGCGCGATTCCCCCCGAAAGTATTTTGAGTCAGATGAAGATACAGATTAGCACTGAGATCGGGGGCTGGTCTCAGGTCACAAGCGCGGTGGCGGCGGCTTCTAACGCACCCGTGCCGCGCGGAATATCAAGGGCGGCCATGGCAGTTTCCACGCCGCCAAGCATCGCCATGACCATCTGTGCATTGATGTGTCCCATATGGCCCAGGCGAAAACAGCCGTCCCAATCTTCCATCCCGAGGCCTATTCCCAAAGTCAGGCCCAGCGATTGTTCGGTATAGGATCGCAATGGTGTTCCGAGCCCTCCACTCAGGCGCAGCGCGGTGACCGCATGACTTCGGTCGGCGCGGTCAGCTACGTTCAACGACAGCGCACCGCCCTGTGCCCAGATTTCGCAGGCGGTCCAAATTGCCTGAGCGAGGCGTTGATGGCGCGCCCAGACATTTTCAATCCCTTCCGCGTGGATCAGGTCGAGCGCGGCCCGCAGCCCATAGAGATGATGGGTCGGTGCGGTACCATCGAAGTATTGGTAGAATAGCTCGGGATTGGCTCGTGGTTGCCAGTCCCAATACCGGGAAACACGCGGCATTGCTGCCCGTTTTGCCTGCGCCTTGTCGTTGAAGAATACAAACCCCATGCCCGGTGGGGTCATCAGCCCTTTTTGACAGGCGGTAACAGTCACGTCGACACCCCAGGCATCCATCTCGAATTGCTCACATCCCAGCGAGGCGATGCAGTCCGCCATCACCAGCCCCGGGTGACCCAAATCATCCAACAACGCGCGCAGCGCCGGGAGGTTGTTGCGAATTGAGCTCGAGGTATCCACGTGAACTGCAAGTATAGCCTTGATATCATGCGACGAATCAGCACGTAGCACCTCGGCAATGCGATCGAAATCCCAGACCGTGCTGGTTCCGAAATCAATCACATCCACCTTGGCGCCGATCCCTTCGGCCATTTCGGCCCATCCATGGGTAAACCGCCCCGATGCGGGTGCAAGCACTGTCTCACCTGGCGCGATGGTGTTCGACAGTGCCGCCTCCCAAGTGCCATGGCCGTTGGCAATGTAGATGGCCACGTTATGGGCCGTGCGGGCAACGCGACGCAGATCGCGGATCAGATCGGGCATCATCTCGATCAATTCGCCGTCGTAGATATTAGGTGACGGTCGGTGCATCGCCTGCAGCACTGCGTCAGGCATGACCGAGGGGCCTGGAATAGCCAGATACTCGCGCCCACGCGCGAGGGAGATTGGATGTGTCATGGGATCAACCTGTTTGAATTGGCCCTACCCTAACGTGGCCAATTTCGGCGTCAATCCATCAGCTTGGCGGCATCCCGGGCAAGCGTTTCGATCCCGGACCAGTTGCCTTCTGCGACCATCTGTTTGGGTGCTACCCAGCTGCCACCCGCACAGATCACGTTGGACAAAGACAGGTAATCTCGGGCATTTGAAGGCGATACACCGCCCGTTGGGCAGAAGGTGATTTGCGGCAAGGGCGCGCCGATAGCCTTGAGCGCAGGCGCCCCGCCCGAGGCCTCGGCCGGGAAGAACTTCAGCATGTCATAGCCTTTTTCCAGCAGGGCCATCGCCTCGGTGGCGGTTGCGGCGCCGGGCAGCAGGGGCAGGTCTTGGGCTTCGCATGCGGCGATCAGGGCGTCAGTGGCACCGGGCGAGACGCCAAACTGCGCGCCAGCCTCTTTCGCGGCGCGCACGTCATCAGGCGTGATCAATGTACCCGCCCCGACGACGCCACCGGGAACCTGCGCCATCGCCCGGATCGCATCGAGCGCAGCCGGGGTGCGCAAGGTGACTTCGAGCGCAGGAAGACCGCCCGCGACCAGAGCTTCGGCCAGAGGTCGTGCGCTGGCGGCGTCGTCAATTACAAGAACCGGGACAATCGGGGCAAGGGCACAGATTTCACGGGTGCGTTGTGTTTTGGACATAGGTCTTACACTCCGAAGATGCTGGCGCCGGTATCCGCGGTGCCGACAGCGTTGCGAAACGCGCCGAACAGATCGCGCCCGACACCATGTTGGTTGGCAGAAAGGTCAGCCGTGGCCGGAGTGCGATCTAGCACACCTGGGGTGAGGATTTCGAGCGCGCCGTTTATGGCATCCACGCGCAGAATGTCGCCATCCTGCAAATAGGCGATCGCACCGCCATCCAGAGCCTCGGGGCAAATATGAATGGCAGCGGGAACCTTGCCGGAGGCGCCGGACATACGGCCATCGGTCACCAGCGCCACCTTTTGCCCCCGGCCCTGAAGGATCGACAGCATCGGCGTCAATGAATGCAATTCGGGCATGCCATTCGCTTTGGGTCCCTGAAAGCGCACAACGACGATGACGTCATCCGTGAACTCTCCGGCTTTGAACGCCGCCTTGACCGCATCCTGAGTTTGGAACACCCGCACCGGGGCCTCGACCACCTGATGCTCGGGGGCAACCGCCGAAACCTTCATCACTCCGGTACCCAGATTGCCGCTGAGCCGCGAGAGACCTCCTGTAGGTTGGAACGGGTCTTTGGCGGGGCGCAATATCTTGTCATTCAGGCTTTGGCCTGCGCCGTCCTCCCAGGTCAGGTCGCCGTCTTTCAGCTTGGGTTCTTTGGTATAATTGTGCAACCCCTGCCCCGCGACGGTCAGCGTGTCGGGGTGCAGCAACCCGTCTTCGAGCAGCGTGCCAATGCAATAGCCCAGCCCGCCCGCGGCGTGGAAATGGTTCACATCGGCCAGTCCGTTGGGATAGACTCGCGCGACCAGTGGCACCACGGCGGAGATTTCGGAAAAATCCTGCCAATCCAGCACGATACCGCCCGCGCGCGCCATCGCGATCAGGTGGATCAGCAGGTTTGTCGACCCGCCAGTGGCCATCAGACCAACGATGCCGTTCACAAAGGCACGTTCGTCAAGTATCTGGCAGACCGGCGCATAGTTGTTGCCCAGCGCACTGAGCGACAGAGCACGGCGCGCACCTTCTTCAGTCAGCGCATCGCGCAGCGGTGTATTTGGATTGACAAAGCTGGATCCCGGAAGGTGCAGGCCCATGAACTCCATCAGCATCTGGTTGGTATTAGCGGTGCCATAAAAGGTGCAGGTGCCGGGGCCATGATAGGCGGCCATCTCGGCGGCCATGAGCTCGGCGCGGGTGATCTCTCCGGCGGCGAATTTCTGGCGGATCTTGGCCTTTTCGTCATTTGGCAAACCGCTGGTCATCGGGCCTGCGGGCAGAAATACAGCTGGCAGATGGCCGAACGCCTGCGCGCCGATCACAAGGCCGGGCACGATCTTGTCGCAGACCCCCAGAAACACGGCGGCGTCATAAGTGTTGTGGCTCAGCGCCACGCCTGTAGCCAATGCGATCACATCGCGCGAGAACAGCGACAGTTCCATCCCCGCCTCGCCCTGCGTGACGCCGTCACACATTGCCGGTACGCCACCTGCCACTTGCGCGGTTCCACCTGCGGTGCGGATCGCATCGCGGATCAGGCCGGGATAGCGCTCGAACGGCTGATGGGCTGACAGCATGTCGTTATAGGCGGTGACGATGCCCAGATTGCCCGCCGTACCAGTGGCCATCGATTGTTGGTCATCGCCTGCGCCGGCATAGGCGTGGGCCTGACCGCTGCAGGACAGATGCGCCCGCGCCGGGCCTTTGGACCGGGCCTGTTCCATCCGCTCAAGATGCGGGCCGCGCAAATCGGCGCTGCGCGCTATAATCCGTTGCGTGACGTCGGTGATAACTGAATTAACCATGTCTAACCTCCGATCTGACGCCAGCGGCGCCCGTCGCGATGCATCAGCATCAGAGCTTCTTCGGGCCCGGAACTGCCCTGATCATATTTCGATGGCCGGTCGCCCCGGTTTTCCCAACCCTGAATAATAGGGTCAACCCAAGCCCAGGCGGCTTCGGCCTCGTCGCCACGCATGAACAGGGTCTGGTCGCCGCGGATCACATCCATCACCAGCCGTTCATAAGCGTCCTGAGCCCGCGCATCTGCGCCCAGCGCCTCGGCAAAACTCATATCCAGCGACACATCCGACAGCCGGAATCCGCCCGGACCGGGATCTTTGATGGTGGTGCGCAGGGTGATCCCTTCGTCCGGTTGCAGACGGATCACCAGCACATTTCCATGCAATGGCCCTACATTGGGGAAGATAGTGTGTGGAGGATCCCTGAAGTAGACGGCGATTTCCGACTCGCGCGCACGCAAACGTTTTCCGGTGCGCAGATAAAAAGGCACCCCAGCCCAACGCCAGTTACCCAAATGAACCTTTAGCGCAATATAGCTTTCTGTCCGGCTTGCAGGGTTGCCGACATGGTCCAGATACCCGTCACCGCCCTCGCCCGTGCGGTATTGACCGCGGGCGATATCCGCAGGCATCACCGGCTCAAGCGCCTCGATCACTTTGACCTTTTCATCGCGAACCGCGTTGGGAGAGAACTTGGACGGCGGCTCCATCGCTGTCAGGCACAGCAGCTGTACCAAGTGGTTCTGGATCATATCCCGCATTGCACCCGACTGATCGTAATAGGCCCCACGCCCCTCGACGCCGACGGTTTCAGCCACGGTGATCTGGACGTGGTCGACATGTGTTGCGTTCCACAACGGCTCGAACAGGGAATTGGCAAAGCGCAGGGCCATCAGGTTCTGCACGGTCTCTTTGCCCAAATAGTGGTCGATCCTATAGATCTGATGTTCTTCGAAACAGGCGCGCAGCCCTTCGTTCAGCGCCTTGGCCGAGGCCAGATCATGACCAAACGGCTTTTCCACAACGATACGACTGTCAGGCGTTGCAAGATCGTGATCGTTCAGCCGTTTCGCAATGCCCGAGAACAAGCTTGGGCCGACAGAAAGGTAAAACGCTCGCACAACGTCTGGGCGCAATGACTTGGCCAGATTGTCCCAGCCCGCATCACCCAAGGCATCAACCTGTACATATTCCACGCGTGACAGAAAGCGGTCCAGAACGTCTTTTTTGAATTCCGGCGCGAACTCTTTCATCGAGGCGCGTATCTGATCCCGAAACGCGTCGCTATCAATGGCGGATCGGGCAGACCCGATAATCCGGGCTTCGTCTGGCATCTGGCCGACTTCGAAACGATGACACAAACCCGGCAGGATTTTTCGCTGCGCCAGATCACCGGTCGCGCCAAACAGCACCAGATCGAACGGGTTAACGGGAATTACGCGTGAAACCATCGTCGGGCTCCTTCAATCCTCTGCTGAACCACAATAGCACTTAAAGCTGACAGCGCCGGTGAATAGAAAATGTTATCGCTAACATTCACTATTTCCTTAGGCAAAGCGAGAAAAGAAAGCAAGGGTGGATTTGACGCACTACCCCTGGCTGCGCAACCATTCCATCACAGCCGGTCGCACGGATTGCTCTCCGCGATGACGAGCGTCCGATATGATCTTGCGCACTGCTTGCAGATCTGCCCGCAACAATACGCTTTTGACCGGCCCAATCGATGCCGGGCGCATCGACAACGTCCGGATTCCCATCGCGGCCAGACACAGCGCCTCGACCGGGCGTCCTGCGTCTTCACCGCAGAAGCTGAGCGGCGTATCCGAGATGTTGCAGCGTTCTACGATCCGTTCGATAAAAGTCAGGAAACTGACATTCAGCGAGTCATAGCGGCGGCGGACCAACTCGTTTTCACGGTCGGCAGCAAAGAAGAACTGTTTCAGATCATTGCCACCAATCGAAATGAAATCGACTTCGTCAAAAAACTTCTGCGGTGCAAAAGCGAGCGAGGGTGTTTCCAACATCGCTCCGACTTCAATACTTTCAGGCAGGGCATGGCCCAGACGTTTCTCGCGGTCGATGGTCTTATTCACTTCCCATCGCGCTTCATAATACTCTTCCGCTTGTGCCACGAATGGGAACATGACCGTCAACGGACGACCATTGGCGGCCCGGATCAGAGCCTGCAGCTGCATCCGCATCACGCCGCGCTTATCCAGGCCAACCCGAATTGCGCGCCAGCCTAAGGCCGGGTTCGGCTCCTCGATATGTTTCATGTAGGGCAGAACTTTGTCGGACCCGATATCCAGCGTGCGAAATACCACGCGCTTTTTATCGGCCGCATCCAGAACCCGCTGATATTGCGTCACAAGCTCGGAACGCTTGGGCATCTTATTGCGGATCAGGAACTGGAGCTCGGTACGAAACAGGCCCACGCCTTCGGCACCGGAATTGTTCAGCGAAGGCAGGTCCGCCATCAGACCCGCGTTCATCACCAGATTGATCCGCTCTCCATCCCGCGTCACCGTTGGCGTTTCGCGGATCGAGGCATAGCGTTCCTGCGCCTTGGCCTGCATCGCGACCTTATCACGGAACGCGCTGACCACGGTATCTTCTGGTCTGAGCTGCACAGTGCCCTGATCGCCATCAACCAGAATATGGTCTCCGTTCAGGGCCTCGGTCGTAATGCGCCCAACATGGACCACCAGTGGTATGGCCAAAGCACGGGCAACAATGGTGGCATGGCTTCCGACCGAGCCCTCTTCGAGCACGATGCCTTTCAAGGACCGGCCATATTCCAGCAGGTCACCTGGACCGATATTCCGGGCAACCAGGATTGGGTCCGGTGGCAGGTCGGCACTGTTTGTCTGCCCCTGCCCGGTCAAAATGCGCAGCAGACGGTTGCTGAGATCGTCCAAATCCGCCAATCGCTCGCGCAGATAGGGGTCGGAGACTTGGCTCATGCGCGCGCGCGCCTGGGATTGTTCCTTTTCCACCGCAGCTTCGGCGCTAAGCCCAAGTGCAATATCCTCTTCCATTCGGCGCATCCAGCCCTTGGAGTTGGCGAACATGCGATAGGCTTCCAGAACCTGAAGCTGTTCCTTGTCGCCGTTCTTGGATATCTCGAGCATCTTGTCGACACCGACGCGCAATTCTTCGACCGCCTCGGTCAGACGCTCCTGTTCGCGGTGCGGGTCATCGGCAATCGGGTTGGTAACAACAACGCGCGGTTCGTGCAGCCAGACATGGCCTTCGGCCGAGCCCTCTTGTGCAGGGCCGCCTGTAAACTGAACCGGTTGCTGGTGGCGTGGCGACAGGGCCGCGCCCTCGCCAACGAATGCTCCCAGTTCAGCCATTTCGGCCAGAACCATTGCAACCACTTCCAGCGCATAAACTTCATCCGCAGAATATTCGCGCGCGTTGCGGGACTGAACAACCAGAACGCCAAGCTTTTCACCCAGCCGCTGAATCGGCACACCCAGAAAAGACGAGAAACGCTCCTCGCCCGTTTCCGGCATATAGCGAAAGCCCTTGGCTGACGGCGCATCGGGTGTATTCACGATTTTGCCGGATTTCGCGACGCGCCCCACCAGTCCTTCGCCCATGCGCATACGGGTCTTATGAACAGCCTCGGGCGACAGGCCTTCGGTCGCACAAAGTTCCAGGGTTTCTTCGTCGCGGAACAGATAGATCGAGCAGACCTCGGCCCGGATACTGTCTGCGATCAGGTGAGTGATCCGGTCAAGACGTTCCTGACCCGCAGCTTCGCTCGCCATCTCTTCACGCAGCCGCACCAGCAGCTTACGGGATTCTGTTTCAGTGCCGTCTGCCATAGCCCAACCAGTCTAAGGTTTCAGGCGTGAACCTTGGCTGAATTGCTCAGGCCGCCTTGTCCAATTCAAAGGCATCATGCAGTGCCTGAACCGCAAGTTCCATGTATTTCCTGTCCACCAAGACGGAAATTTTTATCTCAGAGGTTGTAATGACCTTGATGTTGATACCCTCATCCGAGAGTATCTTGAACATTTTTGCCGCAACACCCGATTGCGAACGCATTCCAATCCCGACCACAGAAACCTTGCAGACATCATTATCTGCGACCAGGTCGGCATAGTTCAGCTCTCCTCGGTCTTTCACAGCCAACAGCGCCTTTTCGGCGCGCGCCACCTGATCCGTGGGGCAGGAAAAGGTCATATCCGTGCGCCCTTCGTCCGAGATGTTCTGAACGATCATATCCACATTCACGCCCGCGTCGCTAAGCGCCGTGAAGATGATCGAGGCGATACCGGGGCGGTCCGCCACGGAAACGACGGTCATCTTGGCCTCGTCACGAGAATAGGCCACACCGGCCACAACATTGGATTCCATGATATCCTCCTCGTCGCAGACCAGCGTACCGGCCTCGTCGGATTGTTCTTCAAAACTTGAGAGAACGCGCAATTTCACTTTATATCGCATCGCCAGCTCAACCGAGCGGGTTTGCAGCACCTTAGCCCCAAGCGAGGCCAGTTCCAGCATTTCTTCGAATGAGATCCGATCCAGCTTACGCGCTTTTTGGCAGATGCGCGGGTCGGTCGTGTAAACGCCGTCGACATCGGTATAGATGTCGCAGCGCTCGGCCCCGAATGCAGCAGCAAAGGCCACGGCAGTGGTATCCGACCCGCCACGGCCCAGTGTCGTGATACGGCCTTCGGGGCTGAGACCCTGGAAACCCGCCACAACGGCCACTTTCATACCCTCGCCGAATTTCTGGTTCAGGTTGTCGGTCGGGATATCCTCGATCCGGGCCTGGCTGTGGGCGCTGGTGGTCAGCAACGGCACCTGCCAGCCCTGCCAACTGCGGGCTGGTATGTCCATCTCTTGCAATGTCAGCGCCATAAGGCCGGCGGTGACGTTTTCCCCCGAAGACACCACGGCGTCATATTCGCGCGCATCAAACAGTGGCGAGGTTTCGTTGACCCAGCCCACCAGCTCGTTGGTCTTGCCCGACATGGCCGAGACGATGACGATCACGTCATAACCCTTGGCCACCTCAACGCCGATGCGCTTTGCAGCACGGCGGATACGGTCCAGATTTGCGACGGATGTGCCGCCGAATTTCATCACGAGTACGGGCATGGGGGCTGATGTCTCCGCGCCTTGGAATTCAGATCCCGTGCGTCTTATGCGAGGGGGGCCGCAAGAGCAAGAGTGCAATACCGCATCAGTCGGGGCCTAGCATCGCTTTACAACCGCGTATGACGGTGTAAGCCTGACGCATCAAATTCACTACGAGGTATTCAATGCACCGTCTTGCCCTTGTCCTTGCCCTATTTTCCACACCTGCGGCGGCGCAAGTCGCCTCGCTGACCGGCACCGACGGTCAAAACGCCTTGGGGAAGGTGCCCTGTGCGACCAGCCCAGGCGAGGCGATGCGCACTTGCAACGCCGAAATGCGGCGCCGTGACGACGGCAGCTCTACGCTTGCGGTTGCGATGGGAAATGGCGAAGTCCGCAACATCTATTTCACCGATGGCATCCCGGATTCAACAAATTCGGCAGCTAAGATCACCTATGAAAACCGAGGCGATGTTATGGTGATTTTCGTTGATCCCGGTGAGGTATATGAGATCCCTAAAGTCGCTCTTGCCCGTCAGTAAGGGTGCGACTGGCCTTCATAGGTTTCAAAGCACCCAGTACTTTCAAGTGACAGAGTATCGAAACGGTTGATCAGGCCCTGAACAGCCTTATCAACCGTGATATCAGCCCCGGTCCCACCCATATCCGTCTGAACCCAGCCGGGATGGTAAATGCCTACTGAAATGCCGTCGCCGCGCAGGTCCACAGCCAGATTGCGCCCCAGATTCAGAACAGCAGCCTTGGACGAGCGGTAGATATAGCTGCCACCAGGCGCCCGCGTGTGCGAGGCCATCTGCGAGGATAAAATCGCAATCTTGCCCTGTGCTGCGCGCAGATTGGGCAACAAGGCCTGAACTGTCAGAAAGACCCCGGTCACATTGGCAGCGAAACTCTTCGCCCACATTTCGGCGGGGTAGCCATCGATGGTTTGGGATTTATCCAGATATACACCGGCATTGCAGACCAGCAGATCAACAGGGCGCATTGCCAGTTTTTCCGCCATCGCTTGATGTTGTTTCGGGTCTGTTACATCCAGCGCCACCTCCGCGCTGCCATCCCGAGCCGTGCCCGTTACGTCGCATCCTTGCGCACGATACCTGTCCGCCAGAACCTTTCCGATCCCCCGCCCAGCACCGGTGATAACAACATGCATCGGCTAGTTCGTCTTGCGCGAAGGTACGAAAGGCAGCGGCGCAACAGGTACGCCGTCATCGATCAATGCCCTGGCTTCTTCTGGCTTGGCCTCGCCATAGATCGCACGTTCCGGCGCGTCGCCCAAATGAATCTTACGGGCCTCTTTGGCAAAATCCTTGCCAACGTAATCCGAGTTGTCCTCGACTTTGCGCCGCAGCTCGGAAAGGGCTTTCTCGACATCAACGCTTGGCGTTGCCATGTTGACGACCTCATCCCGAGATGCCGGGACCGTGGTACGAGATTCGACCGTACGTCCGGGGCGGACACGCGGGGTCATGATTGCTTTTTCAACTTGCGGATCACCGCACACAGCGCATGTCACCATGCCCGCGGCGGCAAGTTTGTCGTAAGCGGCGGCTGATTGAAACCAACTGTCAAAGCTGTGACCGCTATTACATTTCAACGCATATTGAATCATGTTCTGTCCAAATGTCGGATGCCAAATAGATACCAACCACTATTGCAATGGCAAGCCCCTGAGGGGGACATCAGTGATACAAATGCTCTACATTGCGTAACAATGATGCAAGATCGGGCGAATTAACCCGAGAGGCGGCATGTCCCAGCGAAAACCACCTGCGCTTGCGCTCTTGCCATTCAGGGTATCGCGCGGCCAGGGATTTGACCACCAGCGGATAGACATCGACCAGATAAACCGCTGATCCTTTCTTGTACCTCCGCTTGTAATGCAGGAACTGCCCAAAGGCATTTGGAGTGCAAGTACCGGTCACACCCGCCTCTTCCCAGGCTTCCTGACTGGCTGTCCCGGAGGGTGAGAGGCCTTCGATCAAATTCCCCTTGGGTATTATCCAACGACCGGAACCACGCGTCGTAATAAGCAACACCTCTGGCGTGCCGCGTTGGACACGATAGCACAGAGCTGCCGATTGCCGTACGACTCGTACAGTGCCCGCTTGATGCAGGTTGAGTTGCCTTTGCTCGATCACGTCCTGCTGCCTCTCCAGGGAACGTTTTATCCGCCCGCCCGATGCGCTTTTGCGCTTATTTAGCGGGCCCGCATCTGAAGAATGCCATATGAAGTGTTATTTTTCAATCCCTTGCATCCGCGCCTCAAGTTTGCGGACCAGAACCTCATGCGGGATATCGGCATCTACCGACAGCCGCCTGAGGCCAAAGTGGACGCGGGCAATCTGTTGGTAATAGCGGGTATAGACGTAATTCGTCCCGCCACCGGCAATGGCGCCCAACACAGGCACGGATTGCGCAGCCAGTTTTTGCCCCAAAACCACCGCCAGTTTCGGGGCAACGGCAGATATCAGCTTTTGCAAAGCTGGGCCTGTCAGGGTCAGACGCGCCGAAAAGAAACCCAGATCCGCGCCGTCATCGAAAGACATCGGACCAGCGGCTGACAATACCCGGACACAGTCGAATTTGACACCAACCTCTGAAGGGTCAAACCCTTCGCGCGCCGCAGCGCCCTGAATTGAACGCAGCAGCATGGTCGTGGTTGCCGGTAACTCCATCAATGCGGTCGGAACGCCACCGATACCGCCTGCAGCTCCCATGGCTGTCGTCAGGGCCGTATTGACCCATGGCAACTGATCGGGCACCGCCCTACGCGACCCTTCAGCCGCGTTCATCGCAATCCAAAGCGCCTTTTCTGTCGCCCCGGTTAGGGCTTCGCGCACAGATGGCGGCAGCTGTTCAAGCAATGACTCTGCCGAGCCACCGACACTGTTCAACAACTTGACGCCCGGCCCTCCGGCGGATTGGTAATATCCGGCCAAACGGTCCAGTTCCGCTTCGGCATTGAGTTTTCCGACAAGAACCAAGTCCTGCATAAGTACCCTCCTGCCCCTAGAACATCGGCACTTACCGCAGCGGTTTCAATAGCTCAGCGGCTCCAGCGAGTTACAAGACCAGTTATTCCGTCCCATCCGCCGGGTATCAGGTCTACGCCCAGAACCCGATCCGGGTTGGTTGGCGGGGGCATCTCGACCCCGGTCAGACGGGTGAATCCAAACCGAGCATAATAGGGTGCATCCCCGACCAACATGACCCTGTCCCAACCCTTGGTTCGCCCGGCCCGCAATCCTTCGTGGATCAAAAATCCACCCAGTCCTTCACCTTGATGGGTCGGGTGGACGGCCACAGGGCCCAAAAGCAGCGCGTCCTGATCACCAACATTCACGGGCCAGAATCTTATTGCACCGGCCAGGATATCCTGCCCGTCCCGCACCACTTGTGACAAGCCTGACATTGGCGGAACATCATCGCGCAGGCGATACGAAGACAGCGCTTCGCGCCCGGGCGCAAAGCACAAATCGTACAAAGCCTCGACTTCCCACCAATCGTCCGGCTCCTCCGGCCTGATCACGAATTGCTGCACCCTGCCCTCTTTTCCTAGCTGGAATTCGCCCTAGCACTTCGTTACGCCTTGGGCAAACGCTTGGAGACCTTATGTTCTATCGCCCAGAAGACGGCCACGGCCTGCCACACAATCCGTTCAACGCCATTATCACCCCGCGCCCGATCGGCTGGATATCAACCCGTGGCGCGGATGGGACCAACAACCTCGCGCCCTATTCGTTCTTTAATGGTGTGGCCTACACACCCCCGCAGGTCATGTTTGCCTCGACCGGAACCAAGGCCGATCAGGACGGTGGAAAGGACAGCATCGCCAATATCGAGGCAACAGGCGTATTCTGCGTGAACGTTGTCGCCCACGCCCACCGCGACGCAATGAACGCCAGTTCAGCCGCGCTACCCAAACATGTCGACGAGTTCAAACACGCCGGCCTTACCGCAATCGAATGCGAGACCATTCCCTGCGCCCGTGTCGAAGGTGCCCCAGCCGCATTGGAATGCAAGCTCACGGAGATCGTGACCCTGCCCGGACAGGCGAACCGGGTTGTGTTCGGCGAAGTGACAGGAGTGCATCTGCACGACGACCATATGCGGGATGGCAAATTCGATGTGACGTCTTTCAAACCACTGGCACGGCTTGGCTACCGGGATTATTCGGTCGCGTCCGAGCTGTTCAGCCTTTCAAGACCGGATGACTAATGCATTTACCTGACGCATCGCGCCGATACCCAATCACATTGCCTGACGGCTCGGACCACCCGGGAACGGTCTTCCTGTCTCAGGCTATCGACCACCCCAGAATAGAAGCCGGTGAATATAGCTATGCGTCGGATTTCGACGCACCAGAGGATTGGGCGCAACGCCTTGCCCCTTATCTGTTCCCGTTTTCCCGCGAAAAACTTGTCTTGGGTAGATTCTGTCAAATCGCCCACGGCGTCCGGTTCATCACTTCATCGGCCAATCACGCCATGAGCGGGGCGACATGCTATCCTTTTCCCGTTTTCGATCCCGAAAAGCTGTTGGAATATCAACCTGACAGGCGCGATACCGTGATCGGAAATGACGTTTGGATCGCATACGGTGCCTTGATCATGCCTGGCGCTAAAATCGGAGATGGCGCCATTATCGGTGCAGGATCCGTCGTGCGCGGAACAGTACCGCCTTATGCAATCGTGACAGGCAATCCTGCAGAAGTACGACGGTATCGGTTTGAGGCCGGTACAATCGACCGGCTGCTTGCTTTGAAGTGGTGGGATTGGCCAACTGATCTGATTACCGAATCCGAAAGCGCTCTGCTGTCCGGAAACGTCGATATGCTGGAGCGTTTAGCCCCCTAAAAAAGGCGGCCTATTTGGCCGCCTTTCACAATCAGTGCCCACCCAGAATGCCGGTGCGAACAGAATAATCGACCGCCAGCGCGTAATCGGGGTCATCGTCGCTGTCGACCATCAAATGGCCTGCCTTGTTCAGCAGTTTGTGACAGTCACGGCTGAGGTGGCGGAGCATGACGCGCTTTCCTGCGGCTTCATACTTCGAAGCGATGTTCTCGATGGCCTGCAATGCCGACTGATCCACCACACGGCTTTCGGCGAAATCGACAATCACGGTTTCCGGGTCGTTTGAAACGTCGAATATCTCAACAAATCCCTCGGACGAACCAAAGAACAGCGGCCCTTGAATCTCGTAGACCTTTGCGCCTTTTTCCGTCAGTGAATCGCGGGTAATTGCATGGATACGCTTGGCGTTATTCCAAGCATAAGCCAGGGCCGAGACGATCACACCAACAACAACCGCTACCGCCAGGTCCTCCATCACGGTCACGACAGTCACCAGCACGATGACAAACGCGTCCATCAAGGGCACTTTGCGCATGATCTTGAACGAATTCCAGGCGAAGGTCCCGATCACCACCATGAACATGACCCCGACCAAAGCGGCCAATGGAATCTGCTCAATCAGAGGGGAGGCGAACAGGATGAATACCAACAGGAACAGCGCCGCTGCGATACCGGCAATGCGCGTGCGACCACCTGATTTCACGTTGATCATGGACTGACCGATCATGGCACAGCCGCCCATGCCTCCGAAAAAGCCAGTGGCCACATTGGCAAACCCTTGGGCGATACATTCTTGCGAGGCACCACCACGTTTGCCGGTGATTTCGCCAACAAGGTTCAGCGTCAGAAGCGACTCGATCAGGCCAATCGCTGCCAATATGACGGCGTATGGCAGGATGATCTCAAACGTCTCCCAATTCAGCGGCACCATCGGGATGTGGAACGGCGGCAAGCCACCTTCGATCGAGGCAAGATCGCCCACCCGTGGGACGTCCAGTCCAAAACCAATCACCAATGCTGCGACGACCATGATCCCTGCCAAAGGCGCCGGGACAATGCGTGTAATGCGCGGCACGATAAGGATCACCGCCATAGTCAGGCCGACCAGACCCAACATGGTAAAAAGTTGAATACCGGAAAGCCATTCGCCACCGCTCATGCCATGGCCCGTGTTTTCCATGCTGCCGGGAACTTTGAACTGGCCCATCTGGGCCAGAAAAATCACGATGGCCAATCCGTTCACAAACCCCAGCATCACTGGATGTGGTACCAGCCTGATAAAACGCCCCCAGTGCATCGCCCCTGCGATCAGCTGCAGTATTCCCATCAAAACCACTGTAGCGAAGAGGTATTCGACCCCATGTTCTGCCACCAAGGCAACCATCACCACGGCCAGCGCCCCAGTTGCGCCCGAAATCATACCCGGACGGCCACCAATCAGTGCAGTGATCAGCCCCACCATGAACGCAGCATACAAACCAACCAGAGGATGCACGCCCGCGACAAACGCAAAGGCCACCGCCTCTGGGACCAAAGCAAGTGCAACCGTCAGGCCGGACAGCAGCTCGATCCGAAGGCGCGAGACGGTCAGCCCCTCATCCGGAACCCAACGAAGATCAGGTTTGGCGATACGATTGGCAAAGCTTGCCAGCATAGCTCGGGGCATAGGGCGTCCTGTTGGTTTATGGGTTCGCGCGAAAATGGGACTTCTATCTGTGAACCGGTTTTTGAGCCACCGCATCAGGCGGGAGGCTGATATGCGCAGCACGCATAGCACATATCTCGCGAATAGGTGAATTGATGTCGGTTCGTTGCCGTCACACCTTGGCTTGATGCTCTGCCTAGCTCGGATAGCAACGACCCGAACCCCTGCGAAAAAAGTGATAGAACCACCGGGCGATCACCCTTGTCAAACCATGCAGCGCAGCGCACAAATCGCTGAACAGGCACCAAAATTGGAGAAAACCAGTGACCCAGACCAAGATTGCCGTCATCGGCGGATCAGGCATTTACGACATCGACGGATTGGAGAATGCGCAATGGGTCTCGGTTGAAACGCCTTGGGGTAAGCCTTCGGACCAAATACTGACCGGCGCGCTGAACGGCATCGAGATGGCGTTCCTGCCTCGCCACGGGCGTGGCCACATTCATTCGCCGACGGACGTGCCCTATCGCGCCAACATCGACGCGCTGAAACGTCTGGGGGTTACGGATGTGATCTCGATCTCGGCCTGCGGATCGTTCCGCGAGCATATGGCGCCCGGAGATTTTGTTGTCGTCGACCAGTTCATCGATCGCACCTTTGCGCGGGACAAGAGCTTTTTTGGCTCTGGCTGCGTGGCCCATGTCAGCGTTGCACACCCAACCTGCCCGCGTTTGTCAGATGCTTGTGAGACTGCTGGCAAGGCCGCCGGCATCACCATTCATCGCGACGGCACCTATCTGGCGATGGAGGGGCCGCAATTCTCGACACTGGCGGAATCCAAAATGTACCGCGAGCATTGGGGCTGCGATGTGATCGGAATGACCAACATGCCCGAGGCTAAACTCGCCCGAGAGGCCGAGCTTTGTTATGCTTCGATCGCGATGGTCACCGACTATGACAGTTGGCACCCGGACCATGGAGAGGTCGACTTGACCGCCATTATCGCCACCCTGACCGGGAACGCCGAAAAAGGCCGGGCCCTGGTCAAGGGCTTGCCAGAGTTGCTGGGGGCAGAGCGCCTGCCCTGCCCGCACGGGTGTGACCGGGCGCTGGAATACGCGATCCTGACCGCGCCAGAAAAACGTGATCCGGCGCTGCTGACGAAACTGGACGCAGTCGCGGGGCGGGTGCTCTAGCGATTGGTATCAGCGCCTATTCCGGTCGGCCGCATCAGTACTTAACCGAAAGGCAGCCTTTTAAGTTCGGTACGGGCGGCAGGGAACGAAGAGGATAGGAATGAAACGGCTCGAGGCCCTGGACGCCGCACGCTTTCTGGCATTTTGCGGCATGGTGCTGGTGAACTTTCGCATCGCGGCGCAGGTCAAACCGACAGATGACTGGGCATCGGCGCTTGTCGATGCACTGGAAGGTCGTGCTGCTGCATTGTTTGTCATTCTGGCCGGGATCGGTATTAGCCTGTCCAGCCCTTCTGCTGGAATTCTGTCACGACGGGCTGCATTTCTGTTCGTACTTGGCCTGATCAATATGACCATGTTTGAGGCCGATATCCTGCATTTCTATGCATTGTATTTTGTTGTCGGCGCGGCGTTTCTGTCCTCGTCCATCTTTGGTTTGTGGCTTGGCGCATGCAGTGTCGTTGTCCTGGCTGTTCTCGCCAATCTTATCTTTGACTATGATCAGGGATGGGACTGGGTTTCCCTGACCCATACCGACCTGTGGACGATACCGGGCTTTGTACGAAACTTGCTGTTCAATGGTTGGCACCCCGTTCTACCTTGGGCAGCGTTCTTGCTGATCGGTATGGCGATTGGGCGATCGCAACTACAGACGGTCTGTGTTCAGCACCGGTTGATCATGTGGGGATTTGGCGCAGCCGTTCTGGCCCTGTTTCCGCAAAAGCTGACAACCGATCCTGACCTGGCCGCCTATCTGGGCACTCAATCCATCCCTCCGGGGCCGTTTTACATTTTGGCCGGGGCTGGAACCGCCTGTGTGGTGATCGGCCTGTTGCTAAAGCTCTGGCCGCGGATTCAAGGGCTGGGCGCCGCGATGGCGCTGACTGCGCCTGGGCGGCAAAGCCTGACGCTGTATATCGCACATATCGTGATTGGGATGGGCATTCTGGACGAGGCCGACCTGCTGGACGGATCGCTCAGCGCGCCACAGATCGTTGGCTACGCCTTGGGTTTCTGCGTGCTGTCCTCAGGATTTGCTCTGCTATGGTTCCTGCGCTTCAGACGCGGACCACTTGAGGCGTTGATGCACCGTGTGACGCGCCCATCGGGGGCTTGACGTTTGCCCGTCACCAAAGCTTGATACCCGCGTATCATAATCGGAGATCACATGCCCTTTGACATCTGGCTGGCTTTTGTGGCTGCATCCACCGCTTTGCTACTGATCCCCGGCCCCACTGTTCTGCTGGTGCTCAGCTATGCGCTCTCCAAAGGCCGCAGCGTTGCCGTAGCCTCGGCCACCGGGGTGGCGGTTGGCGATTTGGTGGCCATGACGGCCTCATTGCTGGGATTGGGGGCGTTGGTGCTGGCCTCAGCTACGTTGTTTTCTGTCCTAAAGTGGGTCGGCGCGGCCTATCTGGTCTGGCTGGGCATCAAGTTACTGCGCAGCGCACCGTCGGCGGGGCTGCAGGCGGTTGAACCCGGCGCAGATATCACTGCGCGAGGCGTCTTTGGTCACGCGGCCGCTGTAACCGCCCTGAACCCCAAATCGATTGCGTTCTTTATCGCCTTCGTGCCGCAATTCCTGCGCCCAACTGAACCTTTGGGCCCTCAATTCGCGATCCTGATAGGCACCTTCGTCGGGTTGGCCTGGTTGAATGCATTGGCCTATGCCCTTTTGGCAGATCGGCTGCGCCATATGATCGGCCGCGCAAGCACCATTCGCGCATTGACGCGTTTCGGGGGATTGACCCTGATCGGTATGGGGATCGCCACATCAATCCTGCGTCGCCCGGCCTGAGGGCCTATTCTGCAGTGTGATCATTCATAAATCCGCGAATAAACCGCCTGATTTCTCGCGCCGCCGACGTGTCGAGTTCCCTGCACAGCTCTACAAAAGCATCGCGCTCGCCACGATCCAGCCGCAGAACCAGCTGGCTGTCCTTTTTGGCTGAAACCTTACGATCTGTCCCTGACATGCACTTTGTCTCCAAAAGACTTCAGAAGGAATGAAACGTATATACTAAGTATATAGAAAACATATGATGGGCAGCTAACAACCTTGCGGAATCTTTGCAAGTAGCCTGTGTTCAATTCAGGTAATTCTTTTTCGGAACCAACGCATTGGCTAAAAAAGACGACGTCTTGGGAAACCTATCTGGTTTTTTCGGTGAGATAGGCAATCGCACGTTCTAGGAAGATTGCAAGCCAGCACATTCATTCTGTTCTTGCATGACCGTCCCCGATGGGCCAAACAACCCAGCGTGTTTTGACACCAGAAGGGGTTGGTCATGTCAAGAAACAAGTCGGTCAAGGATTACATCCGAACCATCGTCGATTTTCCGCACGAAGGGATCATGTTTCGGGATGTCACCACCTTGTTTGCGGACCCGCGCGGGTTTCGCATGGCGATTGACCAGATGTTGCACCCCTATGCTGGCGAACAGATCGACAAGGTCGTGGGGCTTGAGGCGCGCGGTTTCATTTTGGGCGGCGCCATCGCTCATCAGCTGAGCGTCGGTTTCGTCCCCATCCGCAAAAAGGGCAAGCTGCCCGGCACAACAATCAGCCAAGATTACACGCTGGAATATGGCGAGGCCATTGTCGAGATTCACGATGACGCCATCCAGCCGGGTGAGAAAATTCTTGTCGTGGATGACCTGCTGGCCACCGGAGGCACCGCCGCCGCCGGGATCAAACTGATCGAACGGCTGGGCGGCCAGATCGTGTCATGTTCCTTCATCATCGACCTGCCAGAATTGGGCGGGCGCAAGGTTCTGGAAGAGATGGGCATGGATGTTCATGTCCTGTGCGAATTCGAAGGACTCTGACGGATCCCGCACTTACAATCGCAGGACCGCGCCGGGATTCATGATCCCTTTGGGGTCCAGCGCCGATTTGATCGCCTGCATCGCACTCAGTTTGGCCGGATCGCCATATCGTTCCAAATCATCGGTCTTTAATCGCCCGATACCGTGCTCGGCGCTGACCGACCCCTGGAACTCATGCACAAGGTCATGAACGGCCCTTTTTACCTTCGCACTTTCGGCGTCATACTCTGACCGGGAATGCCCGTTTGGCGGAAACACATTGTAATGTAGGTTCCCGTCGCCCAGATGCCCGAAGCAGTTCACCCGATACGGACCAAGCGCGGCCACAACATCTGCACCACGCCGGATAAATTCTGGGATGGCCGAGATCGGCACCGAGATATCGTGGCTTGAGACCGACCCGATCAGCCGGTTTGCATCCGGAATACGCTCGCGCACGGCCCACATGTCCTGCCGCTGCGCCTCGCTTTGTGCAATCACCGCATCGGTGACCAGCCCACGTGCGTCAGCGGCCTCGTACAGCACCTCAAACGCGGTTTCAGGTGATTGTCCCATCGACAAGCCAATCTCGATCAGTACAGACCATTCGGGCGGCTCGGCAAAAGCCTGCCGCGTCTCTGGCAGAACCTCACTCAGGAACAAAAGCCCCTGTTGGTGAATCAGTTCAAATGCGCTGACGCTGTCGCCCATGAGGTCCCGCGCCAGCGCCAGCAAATCAACCGCCGCTTCGGCAGAGGTGACCTGAACCATGGCCGTTCCAACCGCCTCAGGACGGGGAAACAGCTTGAGTGCCGCCGCAGTGATGATCCCTAGCGTCCCTTCGGCCCCAATCAAAAGATTGCGCAGATCATACCCGGTATTGTCCTTTCGCAACCGGCTGAGCCCATGCCAGATTTCGCCGCTTGGTAGAACCGCCTCAAGGCCCAGACACAGGTCACGGGCGTTTCCATAGCGCAACACGTTTACCCCCCCTGCATTTGTCGACAGGTTCCCTCCGATCCTACATGACCCCTGTGAGGCAAGGGAAAGTGGAAATAACCGGTTCGCACCTTCGGCAGCCGCCTGCACATCTGCAAGGATCACACCACCTTCTGCAATCATCACATTCTCTGTCGGATAGACAGCCCGGATCGCTGTCATCCGCTCTAGCGAGATTAGCAAAGGCGCAGGCCCGTCCGACGTCACCTGACCGCCAACCACACCGGTGCCGCCCCCATATGGCACCACTGGGACCGATGCCTCGGCAGCCAATCGGATCAGAAACGCCACCTCCTCGGCCGTTCTGGGCACCGCAAGCACCCCCGCCTGCCCGGAAATCCGACGGCGCGGCTCCTCGAGATATCGCGCGGTGACCGGTCGCAGCACTTCATCCGGCAAGGCGGCGCGAATTGATTGGGCGAATTGATCGTCTGCGGGATTCAGGGTCATGCCCATTCCTTGCCCAAGGCAACAGGTCCCGACAAGCCCTATTCCAACTCGATCAGGTATTGCGGCTCTAACACAACCACCGTTGGCCGGTCCGGAAGTGAGCGCAGGGATACGGTGATTTCCGACACGCCATCGCGCTCAACCGGGAAATCGCCCCTGACATCCGCCAGAAACCGATCCAGCGAATAGTCCGAAAACCAATGCATCGGAATAATGACCGAGCTTTTCAATCGTTTCAGAACAGAGATCATTTCGGGCAGCGGCATGGTCGTCCCGCCATCAACGGCGGCCATGACAACATCTAACCGCCCAAGGGCCGCAAATTGCGCGTCCGATGGGACGTGGTGCAGATGACCCAAATGCCCGATACACAAGCCCGCCACCTCAAACACAAAGATCGAATTGCCACGTTCTTCGACCCCGCCATAAACAGAACGGATATCGGTCGAGACATTGCGCACCAGCATCTCGTCCAGATCCAGATGATGTTCGATCCCCTCCCCGAACACGCCCCACCCCTCCAGCACATGCGGAATGGCGGGATCGGGGTATTCGGTCCAATGGGTGCCATGGGCGTGGTTCATCGTCACCACATCGGGAATCAGACTGGCCCCGCCGATGAACCCGGTGAAATCCGTCACGGCGTTCAACCCGCCCTGCGTCTGGATCAGGAAAGACGCATGCGCGACATAGCTGATCCGAACCGAATGCTCCGGCACCGGATCCTGCCAGGCTGCTTTATGCAGGTACTCGATCCCCGGCGCCGCATCCGCAATGGCGATGCAATGGCTTGGCCGACGCTCCTGTGCCACAGCCCCGCCCGAGATCACCAAAAATGCAAAAACCACCCAGCGCATGACGTGATTGTAGCGCAGAGCACGGTTGAATCGCGACCGCAAAGTGAAATTGAACTTTCCGCGGGTTGAAGTGCCTCAAACCACGATGCACTTACGTAGCCTGAACGGGCGTGAGACCTTCGCCGCACGCAAGGCCTGTGCCAATGCGTCGCTCACAAAAAACGCGTCGCGCATTTGTGTGTCGATCCAGATGTCGGGCCCATCCAACGCAGACAAACTCACGGCGATGTCCTTGTCTTGCATTGCGCCGGGCGGCTGCCAGATATCATAATTTGGGTAAGGCTTTGTGATACGCGGTGATTGATCGGTCAGCACAGCCGTTTTTTGGGCCCCAAAGTTCAAGCAGAAATACTCGCCCTCAACCGGTGTGGTACGATCGTGTTGAAACAGTTTGACTGGATAGAGATTTCCGTCACCAAGGTCGAATTGGCGCATCACATCAGCGCAGGCCGCAGAGACCGTCCATAGCCCTCCAGCCATAAAGAGGTCTGGCTGCTTCTTTTCCTTTTTGTCTTTGTATTTCGCGTACACTTCTTTGGGGAAGCAATCCTCCGGCTGCGGTTCGCCAAGTCTGTTCCGCTTCATTGCTTCAACGGCTCGCTCCCTGTCGTTCAAAACAACGTCTGCCTCAAATCCTTTGATGCTTGAAACGCTTACCATCGCACGGCTGATCCAAATCATTGGCTGTTTCGCCCGCGCCATGGTCCTACCCTGCGTCTGTCTTGCCGCGCCGGTCTGACCGCAGGCAAGCATACAACACATGCGTTCGCCAGCGCCCGTCGATCTGCAGATAGGATTGCGCCACGCCTTCGTACTTAAAGCCCGAGCTTTCCAACAACCCACGCGAAGGTTTGTTTTCGGGCAAACACGCCGCCTCGATCCGGCTCAGGTCCAACCGCGTGAAGGCATGATGGACCACCGCGCCAATAGCTTCGCGCATATAGCCGTTGCGAGCAAAAGCCTGACCCGTCCAATAGCCCAGGGTCCCCGCCTGTGCTGGGCCACGGCGCACATTGTCCAGGGTGATCGCACCGACCAGCAGGTCATCAGAGCGCCGGAACAGGAACAACGGAATCGCCGTCCCGCTCGCAACAGATCGCTGCGCCCAGTAGACCCGGTTGGTAAAGGACTTCCGGCTCAGATGATCCGAAGCCCAGATCGGCTCCCACTGGGTCAGAAAATCTCTGGACGAGCGCCGCAGCGCTGCCCAGTCATTAAAGTCGGAGTGCACGGGCGGGCGCAAGCTGAGCCGCTCGGTTTCAAGTTTCAGCTTGCGTCTGCCCAGAAGCATCACGCCGCGCGCCTCTCCTGCAAGTCCGCGAGTGTGGGTGCACCTGATACCGGACCATACAGCGCCAGCGCCGCTGGCGCTTGTGCTGCTATCTGTTCAGCAAAGCTGCGGACATCTTCGGTGCTGACCGCGTCAATCTTGGCGACTGTATCCTCAAGCGACGGCACCCGTCCCCAGATCTGCACCAGACGCGCCAGTCGCTCGGCCCGGTTCGAGGGGCTTTCCAACCCCATCAGCATTCCGGCCTTCATTTGCGCACGAGCACGGGCGACCTCTTCGGGGCTCATATCCTCGGCGGCACGTTTCATTTCGTCAATGGTGATCGTCGCCAACTCACCGATCTGATCCGCAGATGTGCCCGCGTAGATCGTGGTTGTCCCGGTGTCGGCATAGGCGCCGGCCTGGGCAAAGATCGTATAGCAAAGCCCGCGTGTTTCCCGAACTTCCTGAAACAAGCGCGAAGACATACCCCCGCCCAGCGCGGTCGAATAAATCTGCGCGGTATAGATCGCGTCGTCGCGATAGCCGGGGCTTTCCAGCGCCAAAGCGAAATGAGCTTGCTCCAGTTCTTTCTCCTGCCGCGCCTCACCACCGGTAAATCGGGCCACTTCAGGGATCAAACCCTTGCGTGGTTGCAGGTGACCAAACATCTCTTCGGCCGTTTTCATCAGTGCATCGTGATCCACCGCACCAGCAGCGGATAGGATCATCTGTTCAGGGCCATAATGCTCGGCCACGAAACCCGACAGATCCTCGCGCGAGAATGCGCTGACGCGTTCAGTGGGGCCAAGTATGGTCCGGCCCAAGGGCTGATCGTGATAGCTTTGCTCTTGCAGCCAGTCAAAGATTACATCGTCGGGCGTGTCATAGGCCTGACCGATTTCCTGTAGGATCACACCGCGTTCGACCTCAATCTCGCGCGGATCGAAGATCGGGTTCAGGACGATGTCACCGATGACATCCATCGCCAGCGCCACATCGTCTTTTAGAACGCGCGCGTAATAGGCCGTCACTTCGCGCGAAGTATAGGCGTTGATATACCCGCCCACATCCTCGATCGCTTCGGCAATTTGCAGCGCGGATCGCCGTTTGGTTCCCTTGAACGCCATATGCTCAAGGAAATGGGCTATGCCATTCTGTTCGATCCGCTCATTGCGCGCACCGGCGGTTACCCAGATGCCTATGGCCGCAGATTGCAGCCCCGGCATATGTTCACTGACGATACGGAAGCCGTTCTTCAGTTGGTCTTGTCTGACAGTCACTCGGCGATATGCCCTTTGATATGATCCTCAAGGGCGCCCAGATCATTG
This sequence comes from Ruegeria sp. CDSA236, assembly GCF_059611285.1. Lineage (NCBI taxonomy): Bacteria > Pseudomonadati > Pseudomonadota > Alphaproteobacteria > Rhodobacterales > Roseobacteraceae > Ruegeria > Ruegeria sp. CDSA236. The sequence continues at coordinate 30,396 of NZ_JBXWPG010000013.1, read as the reverse complement.
GCGATGCGGGTCACCCGTTCTGGACGTTCATACAGATCAGACATGCGAGAGGGAAGAGGCGGATGTACGCCGCTCGCCTTCTCGACCGCAGCCGGGAACTTGGCCGGGTGTGCGGTTGCCAAAGTGATCATCGGGACGTTCGCGTCGCGGTGCTCCTCGGCAACTTTGATACCCACGGCAGTATGGGGGCAGACCAGTTCGGTGCTGTGGGCCAGCGTGGCTGTGATCGTCGCCAGTGTTTCCTCTTCGGACACGCGGCCCGAGTCGAAGCTTTCGCGCAACGCTTCCATCGCGCCTTGGCTGACATTGAAGCCGCCCGTCATCAGCTCGTCCATCAGCTGAGCCACAGAATTGCCATCCTCGTCATAGGCATAATACAGCGCCCGTTCAAAGTTCGAGCTGACCTGAATATCCATCGAAGGGCTGATCGAAGGGATCGTGTCTCCCTTGAAATACCCTTCGCCTGCCAGACACCGATGCAGAATGTCATTCTGGTTGGTCGCCACTACCAACCGGTCAATCGGCAAGCCCATGCGTTTGGCCAGATAGCCCGCAAAGATGTCCCCGAAATTACCCGTAGGCACGGTAAAGCTGACCTTGCGATGTGGCGCGCCAAGGCTGACCGCGGCTGAGAAGTAATAGACGATCTGTGCCAGCACGCGGGCAAAGTTGATCGAGTTCACCCCCGCCAGTTTCACACCGTCACGGAAGTCGAAATCGTTGAACATATCTTTCAGCGCGGCCTGACAGTCGTCAAAGTCCCCGTCGACGGCCAGAGCATGCACATTGCTGTCCGAAGGTGTGGTCATCTGACGACGCTGCACCTCGGAAACGCGGCCATGCGGATACAGGATAAACACGTCTACCGCATCCAGCCCCCGGAACGCCTCAATCGCGGCAGAACCGGTATCACCGCTGGTCGCGCCCACGATAGTCACCCGATCCCCGCGACGCTTTAGCGCTACCTGGAACAACTGACCGATTAGCTGCATGGCGAAGTCTTTGAAGGCCAGTGTCGGGCCGTGAAACAACTCCAGCAGGAAGTGGTTCTCGTTCAACTGCTTCAACGGTGCGCGGGCGTCATGGCCGAACCCTTTATAGGCGCGGGCAATGATCTGTTTGAACTCATCTTCCTCAAATGATCCGCTGACATAGGGCCACATCACACGAAAGGCGATCTCCTCATAGGACAGGCCGGCCAAAGCAGCGATGTCATCCTGGCTCATCACCGGGATCTCGGCGGGCAGATACAGGCCGCCGTCGCGGGCCAGCCCGGTCAGCATCGCCTCTTCAAAACTCAGTTCGGGCGCCTGCCCGCGGGTTGAGACATATTTCATTGCGCTTCACTTTCTGATGGGGCGCGACCGCGCCACAGGAAATAACCAGTCATCGCAGCCCAGACCAAAGCCAGGCCAAACCATGTGATCGCGTATCCCAGATGATCATTCGGGATGCCCGCAGTGTCCACTGGCAGAGGGGTCACATTCGGATCGGTTTGGGACCGTGCGATCAGCAGAACCGGGTCGGTTCCCAGAGCTGCGGCAAGAGCGGGAACATCGCGGGCAAACCAGATATTAGCAGACAAATCGGGTTCGGGCGTATAGCCGTCGATCTCATCCGGCCAGTGCAGATTGCCCGTCAGTTCGATCTGCCCGGTATGTCTTTCAACCTGTTTGGCAGTGGTTGGGATAAAACCGCGATCGACCAGAATAGTCCGGTCGCCAGTATCGAAAGCTTGGATAACTCGATAGCCAGCGCCTACTTGTTTCACCGAAACCAGAACATGGATTTCACCCGGCTGCATCTCACCCTGGACGAAAACCGGTAAGTACTTGTCCCGTGTCTCGGAAGGCTGCTGCGGCAGGGAAACAGGTTCGGCGGAGATCCGGTCGTTAATCTCGGCCAACACGTCTTGTTTCCACCCAAGCCGCTGTACCTGCCAGACGCCCAGCGACACAAGTACGCCCAGACCGGCGAGCCCGAAGATCAGCAGGAAAGTTATGCGGCGCATGGCGGGGTCAAACCTTGTTGCAGAAACCGGCGTCTTGTTAAGGGCGGTGTGAACTGAATTGCAACCACCCATTTGTATCGGGTGCAATCTTGCACCCTGATAGAGAAAAAGCCGCCCGTGGGGGCGGCTTTTGCAATTTTGTTACCGGTCCGGCGTCAGATCAAAGGGGCTTGTCCCCAGATATAGACTGCGAAGAACAGGAACAGCCAGACAACGTCAACAAAGTGCCAGTACCAGGCCGCGGCCTCGAAACCGACGTGCTTTTCCGGCGTGAAATCACCCTTCAGCGCCCGGATCAAACAGACCGACAAGAAGATGGTGCCGATAATCACGTGGAAGCCGTGAAAGCCGGTTGCCATGAAGAAGTTCGAATAGAACTGATCACCACCGAATTTCCAGCCCTCATGGGCCAGCAATTCGTAGTACTCAAAGCCCTGCAGAGCGGTAAAGGCGATGCCCAAAACGATACCAATAGCGAGGCCGTTGATCAGCGCCTTGCGGTCATTGTCATGCACCAGCGCGTGGTGTGCCCAGGTGATGGCACAGCCCGAAAGCAGCAAGACCAGCGTGTTGATCAGCGGCAAGTGGAACGGGTCAACCGCGTGGATATCCGGCTGGATGTACTCGGTGCCCGCATAGTCGTACATCGGGTACATGCGGTGTTTGAAGAACGACCAGAACCAGGCGAAGAAGAACATCACCTCGGACATAACGAACAGGATGAACCCATAGCGCAAGCCAATGCGCACGACCGGCGTGTGATCGCCTACACGGCTTTCGGCCACCACTTCGGACCACCAGGCGAACATGGTGTAAAGAACCGCAACAAGACCGGCCCAGAACATGTAGGAGGTGACGCCGTGCATCCAGAGGACGGCCCCGAACAACATTACAAAGCCGCCCGCGGCGCCGATCAGTGGCCAGATCGAAGGGGTCAGAATGTGGTAATCATGATTTTTTGCGTGTGCCATCAGCGTCCCTCACCTACAGGCGTTAGTTCTTGTTTGTATCAGCCTGAACATCAAGGGCGGCATAGCCCTCGGGCAGGTCAATTTCGTAGAATGTATACGACAGAGTGATCGTATGCACATATTTGGCTTCCAGATCCTCGACCATTTCGGGATCGACGAAAAAGCTCACCGGCATCTGAACCCGTTCTCCGGGTTGCAACACCTGTTCTTCAAAACAGAAACAGGCGATCTTCTGGAAATACCCACCGGCCGAATAAGGCGCAACGTTGTAAGAAGCCTGACCGGCAATCGGGCGGTCCGTGGGGTTATATGCCTCATAGAAGGCCAGGCCCGTTTCACCGATGCGGATTTCCATCTGGCGCTCGACCGGCTTAAATTCCCAGGCCATGTCTTTCGCCTTTGAGGCGTCAAAGCGAACGGTAACAGTGCGCTCAAGGATGTCCTCTGGCGCGGCTTCAGCCACTCCGGTTGTGCCGCCATACCCGGTGACCCGGCAAAACCAGTCGTAAAACGGTACCGAAGCCCAGGCGAGACTGCCCATCAGAACAACAACGCCGACAGTTTGCACGACGGTTTTTTGCGGCCCCGTGAGCGCCATCAGTTCTGCACCTCTTGCATGGCCCTGTTAAAATCGGTCCCTGAGACTTTGACGATCGTCAGCCCAAAGATCAGCACGATGAATGCAGCAAGCGTCAGGCCAACGCCCAGATTTCGGCTGAACCGACGTTGATGCAACTCATGGCTTTTGCGCAGGCTCATGCCCAGCCTCCCAGCCCGTAAGGCTTCAGCAGTGCTTCGGCAAGGATCGCGCCGAAATGCAGGAAAAGATACAGCAGCGAGAGCTTGAAAAAGCCACGCTCAACTTTGAAGTTATCAGCCTCGGAGTCATCCTCGGTCCGACGCGAGATTGCCCATGCTCCGCGCAGGAACAACGCGTTCAGTACAATAGCGACAGTCAGATAGATCGGACCGCCGATTGCCGAAAAGCCGGTTCCAATCGCAAGCACTGCCAGCAGAACGGTGTAGACCAGAATATGCCAGCGCGTCGCCCGCCGACCATGGGTTACCGTCAACATCGGCACACCCGCATCGTCGTAATCCGACCGCATAAACAGGGCCAGCGCCCAGAAATGCGGCGGCGTCCACATGAAGGTGAGGGCAAACATCAGCCAAGGTTCGACGGACATGGATCCGGTTGCAGCGACCCAACCGATGACCGGCGGGAAAGCCCCAGCTGCGCCGCCAATCACGATGTTCTGTGGCGTCGAGCGCTTGAGCCACATCGTGTAGACAACGACATAGAAGAAGATGGTGAAGCCCAGAAAGGCTCCGGCGAACCAGTTGGTTGCAAGACCCAACATGATCACCGACAGGCCGGACAGTGCCAGGCCCAAGGCCATCGCTTCGCCCTCTTGTACCTTGCCCGACGGTATGGGGCGACCTTTGGTGCGCTTCATAACGCGGTCGATATCTGCATCCCACCACATGTTCAGCGCGCCGGATGCGCCACCTCCGATGGCAATGAACAATATCGCGCAGAACCCAACGAACGGATGTACCGGTACCGGCGCTGCCAGCAGACCAACAAGCGCCGTGAATACAACCAGCGACATCACGCGCGGCTTCAGCAGGGCGAAGTAATCGCCAAAGCTGGCCTCATTCGCATACGCTTGGGCGGTCGTTTGGCTTGCATTGATGCTTGCGTCGCTCATCTCGGGTCCTTTTGGGGCGAAGGCTGTGCGATCTCTCGCACAGCCTGCATCTTGTAGCAGGCGGGACGCATCCCGCCCTTACTGAAATCAGTTCGAAGCGACCTGATAGTTCTGCGGCAGGCCCGCATACTCGTCGATCGCACCTTTCAGCCACGCGTCATACGCCTCTTGGCTGACAACTTTGACAGTGATCGGCATATAGGCATGGTCTTTGCCGCACAGTTCCGAACACTGGCCGAAATAGATGCCTTCCTTTTCGGCCTCAAACCACAGCTCGGCCAGGCGTCCTGGTACACCGTCCTGCTTCACACCGAAGGACGGAATGGTCCAGGAATGGATCACGTCGGACGCAGTAACTTGCATCACGATGACCTTGCCAACCGGGACAACTACCGCTGTGTCGGTGGCCAGCAGCCACTCATCGTCGCTATACCCTGCGTCTGCCAGCTTGGCCCGCATCGCGTCATCCAGGACAAACGCCGTCACGTCCGCATCGGCGGGGCGGGTACCTTCGTCCAACGTGGCCGGATGGCCGAGCAGATAGCTGTCGAATGCAAAATCGTGATCGACATACTCATATGTCCAATACCACTGGTTGCCGACAACCTTGATAACGACATCACCTTCGGGAATTTCCTGCTGCTTGAACAGAACCGGCAGAGAGAAAGCACCGATGAATACCAGAATCAGAATCGGACCCAACGTCCAGACGATCTCGACCGGAGTATAGTGCGAGAATCGCGCCGGGGTCGGGTTGACGCGTTGGTTATAACGCATGATGCAGTAAACCAGCAGGCCCGCAACGAATATGCAGATCGCGGTAATAATCACCAGAATCATATTATCCAGGCGATGAATCCCCTCGGCAAGGCTAGTGGCTGCAGGCTGGAATCCTATGCCGCCGTCAACCGGCTGACCAATAATCTCAAGCTCCTGAGCCATGGCGGGAAGGCTGGAGAGGGCTGTCATAAGCCCCGAAAGCTTCAAAGCGTTCTTCATTTTCTGTCCTGATCGTTTGATCTTTGCGTCCCTGGCGAAAAGGTGTGAATCGGCCACACCTCACCCGTTGTCTTTGGCCGCGTTAAAAACCATATTCCTGCGGGTAGATAAAGCAAAATGCTTGCGTCAAACAGACGCTATTTTTGATCTGGATCAAACTCGAAAGGTCCCAAGAGATGCCCAACGACCCGTTTCGCCCGTTTGAAAGCGCTCTTCCACATGACGAAGCGCTTGCGGTACTGCAATCCGCCACCGCCGGGGCCGAGGACGGAGAACTGTACGTTGAACGCCGGAAATCCGAGTCTCTGGTCTTTGATGACGGGCGCTTGCGGACCGCTTCTTATGACGCGTCCGAAGGTTTCGGCCTGCGCGCCGTGCAGGGCGAAGTGGCAGGCTATGCGCATTCAACGGACGTCTCGATTCCTGCCCTGAAACGGGCCGCCGAGACCGCGCGGCTGGCGGTCGGTGATGGTGGCGGAACGCTAGCTGATGCCCCCCGGGCCACCAACAAGCGCCTTTATACAGACGAAGACCCAATCGAATCTGCCAGCTTCCCCGTCAAAATCGAAACATTGCGCGAGATTGACGCCTTTGCCCGTGATCTTGATCCGCGTGTAGTACAGGTCAGCGCCACTATTGCTGCTGCGGTGCAGGAGGTTGAGATTCTACGCCCTGACGGCATTCTGGTCCGCGATGTCCGCCCCATGACCCGGTTGAATATCTCGGTCATCGTAGAACAGAACGGCCGTCGTGAGAGCGGCTCGACCGGTGGAGGTGGCCGGATCGGCCTGGACGGGCTGATCGATCCAACCGACTGGCAGGATAAAGCCCGCGAGGCCCTTCGCATCGCCATGGTCAACCTCGAGGCTGTTCCCGCCCCTGCGGGCGTGATGGAGGTCGCACTGGGCCCTGGCTGGCCCGGCATCTTGCTGCACGAAGCGATTGGCCACGGCCTTGAAGGGGATTTCAATCGCAAGGGCAGTTCCGCCTTTGCCGGGCTGATGGGTCAACAGATCGCGTCCAAAGGTGTTACGGTCGTTGATGACGGCACAATCGCAGACCGGCGCGGGTCAATCAGCGTCGATGATGAGGGCACACCCAGTTCGCGCACGGTGCTGATCGAAGACGGCATCCTGACCGGATATATGCAGGATCGCCAGAACGCCCGTCTGATGGGTGTTGCGCCAACCGGGAATGGGCGGCGTCAAAGCTATGCCCATAAACCAATGCCACGGATGACAAATACAATCATGCTGGGTGGCGATGCCGATCCCGCCGCTTTGGTAGCCGATATAAAGGATGGCATCTGGGCCGTAGGCTTTGGCGGCGGTCAGGTGGATATCACCAACGGCAAATTTGTGTTTTCCTGTACCGAGGCATACCGGGTTGAAAACGGCAAAATCGGCGCGCCGGTCAAAGGGGCAACATTGATTGGCGATGGCCCCTCTGCCCTCAAACGCGTTCGCGGGTTGGGCAACGACATGGCCTTGGATCCGGGAATGGGCACGTGTGGCAAGGATGGCCAATGGGTGCCCGTGGGCGTCGGTCAACCTACGGTCCTGATGGATGGGCTGACGATTGGAGGATCGGCGGCCTAAGTAGAATCGGTCACTGCTTCCAAAGCGCAGGGTTAACGCCCCGCTTTGGATATGCATTGATACTTTGCGGAGAGGCGTTTTCCGACTTCCGACTCGGCTGTATTTTTTGCCGTTGTTTTTCAACAACCTACGCAACTGAGACAACCGAGACTCGAAATATATCCGGAAAATTTGACGGGATTCACACGCTGTTAACCCTGGCAGCCGTAAACCAGTTCTGCAATCAGACGGAGCAACGGATGACCGAAGAGCAGCTTTCTTCCAATCACCCCACACTCCCACCCACCACGGAAGAGGATCGGTTTTCCTGGCTTCGTCTGTTGCGTTCTCGCAAAGTGGGCCCGGCGACGTTTCGGCGGCTGCTTCGCGAACATGGCTCGGCGCAGAATGCGCTGGCCGCGCTGCCGGAAATGGCACGCGCTGCCGGAATAGAAGGGTATGAAATCTGCCCGCCCGGCGTGATTGAGGCGGAACTCAAGGCCGCAAAAGCTGCCAATGCGCGGCTTTTGTGCCTAGGGTCCGCCGATTTCCCATCCGCTTTACATGATCTGAATGATGCTCCGCCAATGTTGTGGGCAATCGGTGACACCTCTCTTTTACAGCGCCCCTCGGTCGCTATGGTCGGTGCCCGCAACTGCTCATCTCTGGGCGCGCGAATGGCGCGCGGATTGGCGACCGATCTGGGAAAACAGGGTTATGTGATCGTTTCTGGCCTGGCCCGCGGGATTGATACCGCGGCGCACCTAGCCACGGTTGAAACAGGCACCATCGCCGTTATGGCGGGGGGGGTCGACGTGGTTTACCCTGCTGAAAATACCGATCTTGCCGCTGAAATCGCAGGTTCCGGGCTGCGCGTCTCGGAGCAACCCATGGGCGTCACGCCACAGGCGCGCCATTTCCCGCGTCGCAACCGGATCATCTCGGGCCTGGCAAAGGCCGTTATTGTGGTCGAAGCCGCCGCCAAATCCGGCAGCCTGATTACAGCGCGCGACGCCTTGGACCAGGGGCGCGATGTTCTGGCTGTGCCCGGACACCCGTTTGACGCGCGTGCGGCTGGCTGCAACCTGCTGATCCGCGACGGTGCTACTTTGATAAGGTCTGCAGAAGATGTGATCGAAGCGCTACCGCAGCAAGCGAACCTATTCGAACCCCAGCAAATGCTCCAAAAGAATTTACCCCGCACACCATGCTCAACCAATGACTTGGAACGCCTAATTCTGACCCGGCTCGGCCCCTCTCCTATCGCCGAAGACCAGTTGATCCGCGATGTTGAGGCAACGGCGGGTGAAATTGCCCCGGTTTTGGTCGATCTGGAACTGGACGGACGTATTCAACGCCAACCCGGGGGTCTTCTGTCATTGACCGCCTGAGTGTTGGATATCCAATCTTACACATGTATCCCATTGTAATCGCGTATAAATCCTTGCCTTCAAAGGAACGCATTGACAATTCGCTCTTGCCCTACACATCTTGCACACTCATAGAAGGCGCCAATTCCGTCGAGCGAGGTTTCCCCTTAAATGCCTGTAGTTGTTGTAGAATCCCCTGCCAAGGCCAAAACAATCAATAAATATCTTGGCCCGGACTACACGGTTCTGGCGTCTTACGGCCATGTTCGAGATCTGCCGCCCAAAGATGGCTCGGTCGATACCGAGGATGAGTTTGCGATGAAATGGGAGGTCGGGAACGACAGCCGCAAACATGTCAAAGCCATCGCCGACGCGCTGAAAGAAGACAACGCCCTGATCCTCGCCACCGACCCCGATCGTGAGGGGGAGGCGATCAGTTGGCACCTGCAAGAAGCGCTGACCAAGCGCCGCTCGATCAAGAAAGATACGCCGGTCAGCCGAGTGACCTTCAACGCCATCACCAAAGATGCGGTGACCGAGGCGATGCAGAACCCACGTCAAGTCGACATGCCGCTGGTCGAGGCCTATCTGGCCCGCCGTGCATTGGACTATCTCGTGGGCTTCAACCTGTCGCCCGTTCTATGGCGCAAGCTGCCCGGCGCGAAATCCGCTGGTCGCGTGCAATCGGTCTGCCTGCGCCTGATCGTCGAGCGCGAGATGGAGATCGAGGCGTTCAAGCCGGTTGAATACTGGTCGGTGCGTGCCCTGTTCGAAACGCCGCGCGGTCAGACCTATGAGGCGCGCCTGGTCACTCTGGCCGGTAAAAAGCTGGACAAGCACGATCTGTCCAACTCAACCCAGGCCGAACTGGCGGTGCAGGCGATCACCAGCCGCGCGCTCAGTGTCACTTCGGTCGAGGCGAAACCCGCCGCTCGAAATCCCAGCGCACCCTTCATGACCTCGACCCTGCAGCAAGAGGCCAGCCGCAAGTTCGGCATGGGTGCGCGTCACGCGATGCAAGTGGCACAGCGCTTGTATGAGGCCGGCTACATTACCTATATGCGAACCGATGGCATCGACATGGCCCCCGAGGCCGTGGCGGCTACGCGCGAGACCATCGCCGACCGCTATGGCGCGGAATATGTGCCGGACAGCCCTCGCATCTATAAGAACAAGGCAAAGAACGCGCAGGAAGCCCACGAATGCATCCGGCCTACGGATATGACCCGCGATGCCAAAGCGCTGAAGGTAACGGACGACGATCAGCGCAAGCTCTATGACCTGATCTGGAAACGCACCATTGCCTGCCAGATGGCCGCTGCCCGGCTGGAACGCACAACTGTCGAAATCGGAAGCGAAGATGGGCAGGTTGGCCTGCGCGCGACCGGTCAGGTGGTGATGTTTGACGGGTTCATGCGTGTCTATGAAGAAGGCCGCGATGATGTCGCCGATGAGGATGACAAACGCCTGCCCCAGATCATGCAGGGCGACCCTGCACGGTTCTCTAAAACCACGTTGCGGGATCAGTTCACCAAAGCGACAAGCGATGGCACGGACCGGGCCGCGAAAGAGGCCATTCTGTCAGACAATGAATCAGTTCTGGCACTGCAACATCACACTCAACCGCCGCCGCGCTATACCGAGGCGACGTTGGTCAAGCGGATGGAAGAGTTGGGGATCGGGCGACCGTCGACCTATGCCTCGATTGTCACAACGATTCAGGACCGGGAATATGTACGCAAGGACAAGAACCGGCTGATCCCCGAAGAAAAGGGGCGGATCGTCACGATTTTTCTGCTGAACTTCTTCCGTCAGTATGTCGGTTATGAATTCACCGCCAATCTGGAAGAACAGCTGGACGATGTGAGTGCAGGTGATCGGGACTATAAGGATCTGTTGGGCAAATTCTGGCGCGACTTCTCGGCCGCGATTGGCGAGACATCGGAACTGCGCATTTCCGAAGTGCTGGACAAACTGGACGAAGCACTGGCACCGCAGCTCTATCCGCCACGCGAGGATGGATCTGACCCGCGTGTCTGTCCGAAATGCGGCGCAGGCCAGTTGCACCTGAAAACTTCACGCACTGGCGGGTTCGTCGGCTGCGGCAACTATCCCGAATGCACCTATACCCGTCCTATCGCCGGTGAAGGTGCCGAGGGTGAAGAGCGCCTGCTGGGTGAAGATTCGGGTGATGATATCTGGCTGAAGACCGGCCGGTTCGGACCTTATGTTCAACGTGGAGAGCCAACGCCCGAGAACAAGAAACCTCCGCGCGCCTCGCTGCCACGTGGCTGGAGCAAGGATGATATGGATCTGGACAAGGCGCTGACATTGCTATCCCTGCCCCGCCAGATTGGTGAGCACCCCGAGGGCGGTATGATCAGCTCGAATTTCGGGCGGTTCGGACCATATCTGATGCACCAGCTGGCGGACGAGGCCAAACCGGTTTACGCAAACCTCAAAGACCCCAATGACGTGTTCGAGATCGGCATGAACCGCGCGGTCGAATTGCTTGCTGAAAAGCGCTCCAATCCGGGGCGCGGACGCCGGGCTGCGGCCAAAGCGCTGAAAGAACTGGGGGAACATCCCGATGGTGGCGCCATGCAGGTTCTGGATGGGCGCTATGGTCCATATGTGAAGTGGGAAAAGGTCAACGCGACCATTCCCAAAGACATCAAACCCGAGGACGTAACGCAGGAAATGGCCATCGAACTGGTCAATGAGCGCGCGGCCCTGAAAGGGACCAAGAAAAAGGCGGCGCCCAAGAAAAAAGCCGCCAAGAAGACAACCAAGAAGGCCGGTTAGGTAGAAATACCACCCTTCGCCCGGTTTCATTGACTTCCCCGTGACGTGACGGCACAACCTGCCCAACACCATCTCATTGGGGGAGTTTTCCATGAAGAAAATCTATGCCAATGCCAACGAAGCGCTCGATGGCGTGCTTTCGGATGGCATGTTGATCGCCGCTGGCGGGTTTGGCCTGTGCGGGATTCCCGAGCTGCTGCTTGAGGCAATCAAGACCTCGGGTGCCAAAGACCTGACCTTTGCCTCGAACAATGCGGGCGTGGACGATTTCGGTATCGGTATCCTGCTGCAAACGAAGCAGGTCAAAAAGATGATCAGTTCATATGTGGGCGAAAACGCCGAATTCATGCGTCAGTACCTCAGCGGTGAGCTTGAACTGGAATTCAACCCTCAAGGCACCCTGGCCGAACGGATGCGCGCAGGTGGTGCCGGGATCCCGGGTTTCTACACAAAAACGGGCGTAGGCACTGTTATTGCCGATGGGAAAGAACACAAAGACTTCAACGACGAGACCTATATTCTCGAAGAAGGTATTTTTGCAGATCTGGCGATTATCAAGGCGTGGAAAGCCGACGACACCGGCAATCTGGTGTTCCGCAAGACCGCCCGAAACTTCAACGTGCCCGCCGCCACTTGCGGCAAGATCTGTGTGGTCGAAGTTGAAGAGATCGTGCCCCGTGGCTCTCTGGACCCTGACATGATCCACCTACCTGGAATTTACGTGCATCGCATCATTCAGGGCAATCACGAAAAGCGCATCGAACAGCGCACCACCCGCAAGAAGGAGGACGCATAATGCCCTGGGACCGCAATCAGATGGCCGCCCGCGCAGCGCAAGAGCTCGAAGACGGCATGTATGTAAACCTCGGCATCGGTATCCCGACGCTGGTGGCAAATTATGTTGGCGACAAGGATATCACCCTGCAATCCGAAAACGGAATGCTTGGTATGGGTCCCTTTCCTTTCGAGGGCGACGAAGACCCGGACCTGATCAACGCAGGCAAGCAGACGATCACCGAACTTTCTCGGACTGCTTATTTCGACAGCGCTACGTCTTTCGCCATGATCCGGGGCGGCAAAATCGCCGCGGCAATCCTGGGTGCCATGGAAGTGGATGAAAAAGGCGATCTGGCCAACTGGATGATTCCCGGCAAGCTGGTCAAAGGCATGGGCGGCGCGATGGATTTGGTTGCAGGCGTCGGACGTGTGATCGTGGTTATGGATCACACCAACAAACACGGTGAATCGAAAGTGCTGAAAGAGTGCACCCTGCCGCTGACCGGCAAGGGTGTTGTGGATCGCATCATCACCAATTTTGGAGTTCTGGATGTGGTCGATGGCGGCCTGAAGATCGTAGAGCTCGCAGATGGTGTCAGCGAAGATGAGATGCGCGCCGCGACACAGGCGACGATTGTCGACTGATCAATTCACCTAATGGCAAGGCCCACTTCAGTGTGGGCCTTGGTCAATTAAGAGCCTGAAACACGCACCCGTCAGAAATCAACTCGGGCGGTGTCGAACACAGCGCTCGCGCCACCTGAAAAGCCGCGAGAACCTTGGGCACATAATCCCGTGTTTCCGCATAAGGCGGTACACCACCATGTTTGCGAACCGCACCCTCGCCCGCATTATATCCGGCCAGGACCAGGATCGGGTCGTTTCCAAACTCTTCCATCAGCCAGTTCAGGTATTTCACTCCGCCCGAGATGTTCTGCCCCGGGTGAAGGCTGTCCTCGACCCCAAATCGTTTCGCGGTCGCGGGCATAAGCTGCATCAGCCCCTGCGCTCCGGCCGAACTTTCCGCCTTCTCCCGGCCCGCCGATTCAACCGAGATGACGGCCAGCACCAACGCAGGCGACACATTTGTCCCTACGGTCGAGCGTAAAATGTCGATCCCCTGCCGTTGAGCAATATTCTGAAGCGTCTGCAATCGGGGCGAGGCTACGTTTATGGCGGCAAGCGCATTTATCGAGTCCTGCAAACGACCCGAACTGGCCTCATCTATCCCGGGTGAGATCCTGTCCCAGAACGCTTTATATGATCCGACGGGTTTGTTTTGCGGCGTAATTCCCGGAAGCCCCGGAGGCGTAACACGTGTCCTCGCGATAATCTCAGGAACTACGATCTCAGCCCCTGTGCTGGGCGCCGAAGGTGCTGAGGCATGTTCTGTAGGCGATATCTGAACGGTAATGCGCGGACGTTGGCCGGGTTTAGGTGCTTTGATCCGTTTATATACGCCACGCGGTTCGACTTCGTTGGCGGGGACAGACACAGGTGCGGACACCACTGCCAGCGCCAAGCCGGCGCAAGTTATTGCGTTCCGGAGATTCATTTGCCTGCCTCACGTTCTCTTTTGCGTCAATTTGAACCCCGAATCTGTCTGTAAGGCCAGAAAAACAATGTGAATTGGGGCAATTTCGCCTCATTTGGCGCCATTTTGCATCGGGTTTTATCGGTACTCGTACGGAGGGAATATTTTTATTACTTTAATTTCAATCAGTTAAACGGAAAGCTACCAAAAAGTTAAGCTGAGGCACAAAAATTTGGGGTTTGGCCCAATTCCTGCCACGCCCAACAGGCAAACATAATGCCATACCGAGACGATCGGGAGCGGACTGAGAGACGAAGCTCTGGAAGACGCCGAGGTTCATTAGACTTATTAGATCCTTTAGGAGGGACGTAACATGATCAAGTTCATCAAGAACTTCACCACTGACGAAGACGGCGCCGTAACAGTAGACTGGGTCGTTCTGACCGCAGCTGTTGTTGGCCTGGCCGCTGTTGCTTGGACACAGGTTAGCGACGGTGTCGACGATCTGGCGGGCGACATTGACACCGCCCTGACGGGTGTTGTTGTTACTGCACCTAACGCGGGCCCAACAACCCCGTAATTATTTAGATAGAATTTTGAAGGGGGCTGCGCTCGTCAGATCGCGGCCCCCTTTTTTATAGAAAAAAGACGAGGTCCTGCGATGAAGGGTATTTCAAAATTCTTATCCGGGGAACATGGCGCAATCACCGTTGATTGGGTGGTGCTTACTGCTGCGCTGGTCGGCCTTGGACTTGTCACCGTATTCAACTTGACGGGCGGGGTACAACACGTCGATACCGAGACGGGTAACGCACTTCGCGGTATAGAGGTCTATTCTGCGAATCAGGAACAGGCATCGGAATCAGATTGATCAATCTGGCACTAAGGACACGGGCGTCAAAAAAATACTTCATTGTCCCCCTTTTCGACACAATTCTCCTGTAACCAATAGTCAGTTGAAGTCGTATTCCCTATGACGACTGACATCGCATACAAATAAATGAGGGAACGCGCATGCGTGCAGTATTTGGACTTGTCCTGATTGTTGGGGTGGCTCTGGCAGGAGGAGCTGTTTATATGGCGCGGGACTATATTTCTCAGTATCAGGCGGAATTGGCCAGAGAACGTTTGGCGGCTCAGGAAGCATTGGCAAATGTTAAGTCCGTCCCGACGGTGGACGTTCTGGTTTCGAACCGTGCTCTTAAATATGGTGAGCGTCTGGCCGCTGAAGATGTGCGGATCGTGAAATGGCCTGAGGATGCAATTCCCGAAGGAAGCTTCCTTGAAATGGCCGTCCTGTTTCCAGAGGACGCCAGTGGCGACCGCTTCGTTCTGAGGACCATGGAAAAAGACGAAGCCCTGATGGAGGTCAAAGTAACCAAACCAGGCGAGGCAGCGGGTCTGACATCACGAATCGCGAAAGGTAAGCGCGCATTTGCAATCAGCGTGGACGTTGCCTCGGGCGTATCCGGCTTCCTTCGCCCTGGGGACAGTATCGATGTTTATTGGACCGGTTCGTATGGTGGCGGAATCGATGGGTCGCGCGGTGAAATCACCCGCCTGATTCAAACCAGCATTGAGTTGATCGCTGTTGACCAGAGCGCCGGGTCCGATCTGACCGGAGCCACGATCGCGCGCACCGTTACGGTCGCTGCTACTCCAGAACAAATCGCGGCACTGGCTCAGGCTCAGAACACCGGCCGCCTGTCTTTGGCGCTGGTTGGCGTGCAAGACGACACAATCGCAAGCGCGGTCGAAGTTGACCAAAGAAAACTTCTGGGCATTAAAGATGTCGTCCCCGTGGCACCCAAAATCGCGGAAGAGGTCTGTACGGTCAAGACACGCCGCGGTGCCGAGATCGTCGACACGGGAATAGTAACACCCTGCACAAATTAACAGAAAATCAGTGCGTTACATGACCGGGGCCGCGCGAATTGCGCGGCCCTAATTTGTTCGCATGTTGCGCATTGTCCACATAAGGAAAATTCCAGAAACCATTGATTATTGCAATAAATTCTCAATTCGCGCAGTGTTATCAGACATAAGGCAGTAGCCGCAAAAAACGAGGCGTGATCGGAGAGGCAGGTCACATGAAAAGAAGTTCCTGGATAAGCGCAGCCCTATTGGGCTTGGCGCTCGTAGTTGGCCCAGTCGGCAATGCTGCCTGGGCTGAAACACTTCGCGTGGTAAAGAAGGGTACAGCGGAAACGCTTGATGTGCCAATGAACCGCGCAATAGTTGTAGAAAGTGAGCAACCGTTTGCCGAACTCAGCATCGCCAATGCAGGCATCGCTGATATTTCGTCGCTTTCGGATCGTACTATCTATGTTTTGGGTAAGGCTCCTGGCCTGACGACCCTGACATTGTTCGACGGTGCAGGTAATCTACTTGCTAATGTTCGGGTCCGTGTGGCACCGGATGTTACCGAGTTTAAAGAACGTCTGCGCCAGATTTTGCCAACCGAGCCTATCGAAGTTCGCACCGCCAATGACGGTATCGTTCTTTCTGGCACAATTTCTAGCGCTGCCAAGTTGGCGCGGGCATTGGAGCTGGCAGAGCGCTATGCACCGGAGCGCGTATCGAACCTCATGTCGGTTGGCGGCGTTCAGCAGGTCATGCTGAAAGTGCGCTTTGCCGAGATGAATCGGTCGGTGGCTAAAAGCCTGACTGCATCGCTTGGTTTCGGCGGCAGTGATGTGACTGGCGGTATCAACACGCTGAACAATGCTGGTGCTTTGGCAAATGCCCTGAACAACAACATTCCGGCGGTACAGACGAATACCGGCGCAATTCTGTTCGGCTTTGGCGCAGGCTCCACACAGGTTCGTCTGCTGCTGGAGGCACTCGAGTCCAAAGGACTGGCGCGCAGCCTAGCAGAGCCTAACCTATCCGCACTTTCGGGTCAGGAAGCGACGTTCCTTGCAGGTGGTGAAGTTCCTATTCCGGTACCGCAGGACGACGGCGTAATTGCGATTGAATACAAAGCCTTCGGTGTTGAAATCGACTTTATCCCCCGCGTTGTGGATGGTGATCTGATCAACCTTGAAATGGCTGCTGCCGTGTCAGCTATCGATGGTTCGTCGAACTTCACCATTCAAGGTGATAATGTTCCATCTTTCATCACACGCCAGACCAGCACAACGGTTGAGCTGCGCGATGGTGAAAGCTTTGCGATCGCTGGCTTGATCCAGGATGATTTCACCGACCTGAACAGCCAGATTCCTTGGTTGGGTGACGTCCCGGTTCTTGGCGCCCTCTTCCGCAGCGCGGAATATCAGCGTCAGCAAAGTGAACTGGTGATCATCATCACAGCCCACCTTGTGTCGCCGACTCGTGGCGAGGCACTGGCTCTGCCTACGGATCGGGTCAAACCGCCCAGCGAATTTGATCTGTTCGTCAATGGCAAAGTCGGTCGGACTGAACGTCTGGGTGCCGGTGCAGCTTCGGAAGTCGCGAATCAGGACTTCGGTAGCTCGTACGGCTACGTCCTGGATTGATTAGGAGGATAGGACCAATGCAGAAGTGGATCATCACACTGGGTCTTTCGGTCGCTGTCGCCGCATGTACGCGTGAGGCCGGATACGAAGCCGATCAAGGCGCGTTCGGGAATGCGACACTGAACAACATTCAAGTAATGAATGGCGAACTGACATATGCCCAGATCCTGGGCCAACGGTTCGCAGCCGAAGTGCCGACCCAGATCAACTTTGATTTCAACAGCGCTCAACTGGACGAAACAGCTCAGCGAGTACTCTTGCGTCAGGCGAACTGGATCAAACAGTTCCCCGAGGCACGGTTCCGGGTCTATGGCCATACGGATGCTGTTGGATCAACGGCATATAACCAAAGCCTGGGCCAGCGGCGCGCGAATGCGGCTGTTGCGTTCCTTACGCGGCAGGGTATCTCTCGCTCGCGGTTGGAGGCGGTTGTTTCATTCGGTAAGTCTCGACCTCTCGTGGCTACGCCGGATCGAGACCGTCGCAACAGGCGCACCGTGACCGAAGTATCAGGCTTCGTTGATCGTGCACCCCAGCTACTCGATGGCAAATACGCCGCTATCGTCAATCGTGAGTACGTGGAAAGCGCGGTTTATGAATCCCAGCTGCGCCGCGAAACCGCTATTGGCGATACAAGCGAACAATAAACTGTGATTGGGCGGCATCGTCGCCCAATTCCCTACAATTGGTTCTTTTGCGCCTAATTCTTGCCTAAGTTCCAAGCCACATTTTCAACAATTGGGTGACCTGCGTCCGAAAATGGCCGCAATAGGGTGACAGCAAGCCAATCCTGTCCTCTGGGCCAGGATGGTTCGCCTACCCTTCGACGAGGATTGTGTTAATGACAAGCGCCACGCCGCAAAACGAAGAGACCGCAATTCTGGCCTGCACGATCAGTCGTGATGTCCAGAATTTCGATCTGCTTATAGAAGATATGGAAGGCGCTTTGGGTGAGCGTTGGGGCGATCTCGGCTTTGCCGAAGCCCTGACATTTTTCAACCAACCCGAGGCGAATTCACTGCAATTTGTCGCGTTGGCCATTGATGGCGAGGATGAAGACAACCTGTCACTGATGGGTGAAATCATCACACAGGCAAAAGACAAAAATATCAAAATAGTTCTGATCGCCGAGGACGTGACCCCGGCTTCGCTGCATCAGTTGTTGCGCAAGGGCGCGGACGAATTCGTCCCCTACCCTCTTCCAGAAGGTGAATTGCAAGAAGCAATCGACCGGATGAACAAACCCGAACCCGTCGCCGTTGCCCCCGGATCAGATGCCGCACGTGCAGCTGGCGACTCTAAAGAGGGTGCTTTGTTTGTGATTCAGGGACTTGCCGGTGGGGTCGGGTCGACGACTATGGCCGTCAACCTAGCTTGGGAACTGGCAACGGTCTCTGACAAAGAGGCCCCTTCGGTTTGTTTGATTGACCTGGACCTGCAATACGGAACGGTTTCGACCTATCTGGATCTTCCCCGTCGAGAAACTGTATTCGAGATGCTGTCTGATACGGCGGCAATGGATGATGACGTCTTCAACCAGGCGCTTCAGTCCTATGAGGACAAGCTGCAGGTGCTAACCGCGCCGTCGGATATGGTGCCTTTGGATCTGATTACGCAAGAAGATATCGAACGGGTGATCGAAAAGGCGCGAAAACACTTCGATTATGTGATCGTCGACATGCCAACGACATTGGTTCACTGGTCGGAAACTGTACTGCAGGCCGCCCATGTTTACTTTGCCCTGATAGAACTGGACATGCGATCGGCTCAGAACGCATTGCGCCTCAAGCGCGCTTTACAGGCCGAGGAACTACCCTTCAATAAGTTGCGTTTCGCTCTCAATCGCGCCCCGAAATTTACCGATCTGAATGGTAAGGGCCGGGTCAAGCGCATGGGTGAAAGCCTGGGTATCTCTATTGATCTTCAACTGCCGGATGGCGGCAAACCGGTGATGCAAAGCGGTGATCACGGTCTGCCATTGGCCAACGCTGCGGCCAAGAACCCACTGCGCAAGGAAATCGCAAAGCTTGCGAAGTCGCTGCACAGCCTGGGCAGCAGTAGTGCCGAAGCCGCATAACACAATCCCACAGGGAGAGCCGCCGTGTTTTCAAGATATAAAAAACCAGAAGCACAACCGGTCCAGGCACCGGCTAAATCGCCCGAGGCCACACCTGCACCTGCAGCGGAGCAAGCATCAACCGCTACTGCAGTTGCCCGGCGACCCACCCCCAAAAAGGCGGTAGAGGTTGTAGGGGCGGACAAGGAACGCAAGCGCAAAGAGCGTCTGGGCGAAATCAAGATCGAACTCCACCGCGAGCTTCTTGAAAACCTGAACCTAGCGGCCCTTGAGAAAGCTGGAGAATCCGAGCTGCGCTCGGAAATCAGTGCGATTGCCAGTGAGGTTCTGGAATCCCGCAACATCGTTCTGAACCGCGACGACCGGCAGCAGCTGAACAAAGAACTGTATGACGAAGTAACCGGTCTTGGCCCTCTCGAGACCTTGCTTCAGGACGACTCTGTCAGCGATATTCTGGTCAACGGCCCGCAGCAAATTTTCGTTGAACGGTTCGGTAAGCTAGAAATTAGCGACGTTACATTTAAAGACGAAAAGCACCTGATGCGGATCATCGACAAGATCGTATCCGCCGTGGGCCGCCGTGTTGACGAATCCAACCCCTATGTGGACGCCCGTCTGGCGGATGGCTCGCGTTTCAACGCCATGGTGCCACCGATTGCCGTTGACGGCTCGCTGGTATCCATTCGTAAGTTCAAAAAAGATAAGCTGGCCATTGATGACCTGGTGAATTTTGGTGCCTTCACCGAAGAAATGGCCGCCTATCTGCAGGCTGCTGTATCTACACGCCTGAATGTGATCGTTTCGGGCGGTACCGGTTCCGGTAAAACAACCACGCTAAACGCTTTGTCCAGCTTTATCGACGACGCCGAGCGTATTCTGACCATCGAGGATACAGCGGAACTCCAGCTGCAACAGTCTCATGTTGGCCGGATGGAAAGCCGCCCGCCCAACGTCGAAGGTAAGGGTGAAGTCAGCCCCCGCGACTGTCTGAAAAACGCCCTTCGTATGCGTCCCGACCGTATCATCGTGGGTGAGACACGGGGCTCGGAAGTTATCGACATGCTACAGGCCATGAACACTGGCCATGATGGCTCGATGACAACGATCCACGCGAACTCGGCCCGAGACGGGATTTCGCGTCTTGAAAACATGATCGCGATGGCCGGGATCGAAATGCCGATCAAGGCCGTCCGTAGCCAGATCTCCAGTGCTGTGAACCTGATCGTTCAGGCAAGCCGCCTGCAGGACGGCTCGCGGCGCATGACTTCGATCACCGAAATCACTGGTATGGAAGGCGATGTGATTTCCATGCAGGAAATCTTTCGTTTTCAACGCGTTGGGTTAACACCCGACAACAAGATCATTGGCCATTTTACCGCGACAGGCGTTCGCAGCCACTACTCCGAACGCTTCCGTCTGTGGGGTTATGATCTGCCCCCTTCGATTTACGAACCAACGACTATGTAGGAGATCTTGAAATGCAACTGCCTATGGAGGCACTGATCTACGTCGCGATCTTCGTAGGCGTACTTGCGTTGGTGGAAGGAATCTATTTGGTTGCCTTCGGAAAATCCATCAGTCTGAACAGCCGCGTGAACCGCCGTCTGGACATGCTGGATAAAGGCGTCGGGCGCGAACAAGTTCTGGAACAGCTGCGCAAGGAAATGCAGCAGCATATGAAGTCCCAGAGCATTCCGCTCTATTCCCTGTTGGCGGACAAGGCTCAGAAGGCCGCCATCGCCTTCACACCCCGTCAGTTGATCCTGATTATGGTGTTGGTGACAGGCTTTGCTTTTATGGGGCTCAGCATTGCAACGGGAACGGAAACCATAATGCGGGCCGCAATTTCGGTCGCAATCGGTGTTGGCGGTGTCTATGCGTGGGTAAACAACAAGGCCAAAAAGCGTATGGCAATGCTGGAAGAACAGTTGCCAGATGCTGTGGAATTGATGGTTCGGTCGCTTCGCGTCGGGAACCCTTTTGTGTCCACCATTCAAATCGTCGCAAATGAAGTCCAGGATCCACTCGCCACTGAATTCGGGGTTATCGCTGATGAATGTGCCTATGGCCGTGACGTCGGTGAATCTCTCAAAGATCTCGCACAACGACTTGATATGCAGGATCTACGGTTTTTGGCAGTGGCCGTCGGCATCCAACAGCAATCCGGTGGTAACCTGGCCGAAATTTTGGCCGGTCTGGCCAAGGTGATCCGGGCCCGTTTTCGACTTTTCCGGCGCGTCAACGCCATCACAGCCGAGGCAAAATGGTCAGGAAAATTCCTATCTGGATTTCCACTGTTCTGCCTGGGATTCATTTTGGTGAACGACCCCGGGTACTATGACGAAGTTATGGATCACCCATGGTTCATTCCTGCCTGTTTCTTTGTCGGCATCATGCTGACACTGAACCTGATCGTCATGCGCATTCTAACCGACATCAAGGTCTGAGGACACCACCATGGAAATCCTGACCCGAATAAACGACTTTCTAACCGAGCTCCTTGGCCCCTTCGGTCCACTGATCGTGGTTGGTGTACTTGGACTGTTCATGATCTTGATCACAGTCCCCTTGATCCTGAGCCAGCCAGAAGATCCCCTGAAGAAACTGCAGCGTTCTAATGCAGCCCCTCGACAGGATAAGAAGGTCAAAAAGGACAAGCTCAGAACCAGCGGGCGAAACGAGCAGCTTGAGAAATTTGCCAACTTCCTTGAGCCACAGAATAAGGAAGAACTGTCTGCCATGCAGCTGAAACTGCGGCAGGCGGGGTACCAATCAAAGGACGCAGTTCGGTTCTTCCACTTCGCTCAATTTTCCTTGGGCATCATCGGAATTGTGATTGGTGTTTTGCTAGTCACTGTCCTTTCCGACGGTCAGGAATTTACCGCGCAGCAGATGATAATACGAGTTCTTGTCCCTTCGGCCGCCGGGTATTTTCTGCCGCGCTATTGGATCACCCGAAGGGTCGCAGAACGGCAAGAAGCGATCACCGCAGGCTTTCCCGATACTCTTGACCTGATGCTGGTCTGTGTCGAAGCTGGCCAGTCGCTGGACCAGGCCATCGTTCGCGTAGCACGCGAAATGAAAGCCTCCTACCCTGAGATTTCGCTTGAATTTGAAGTCGTCGCCCACGAATTGAAGGCCGGTAAGGACAAGGATACGGTTCTTCGCGATTTTGGTACGCGCTGTGGCGTTCAGGATGTTAACTCATTTGTGACGGTGATGATCCAATCGGCAACATTCGGTACATCCATCGCCGAAGCCTTGCGGGTTTACGCCGGCGAGATGCGAGATAAGCGCGTGATGCGCGCCGAAGAGGCCGCTAACAAGTTGCCAACCAAAATGACACTCGCCACTATGATGCTGACGGTGCCACCGTTGCTGGTCATTCTGGTTGGACCCTCGGCCAAAGGCATCGCTGAATTCGGCGGAGGCTAATAGCCTATGAAATTGAAACCCAGGTGCATCCAAACGGGGATACGCCGCGTGTTACAGGCCACCGTGGTTCTTGCCACGGTGGCTTCTTGCACGGAAACGGGGTCCTCTGGGGATCTGGATGCACCTGGCATTGATCGTAAAGCCCCGGCCGAGGATCAGATCGCAGTTGGTAACCGGCTGATGGCTTCGGGTGAATACGAGCTTGCGTTGGATGCCTTTATCCGCGCAGCGCTCAATCAGGGAATGACAACGCAGATCCTGACCTCGATGGGGACGGCAAATCTGGGCCTTCGGAGGCTTGGACAGGCGGAAACACTGCTGCGCCGTGCGGTTGAAGATGACCCCGAATGGTCTGTCGCCTGGAACAATCTGGGTGTGTTGCTGATGGAAATCGGAGAATATCCCGAGGCCGCTCAGGTCTTTCGCCGGGCCTATGCTCTCGATAATGGCGAAAGTGACGCAATCCGGGACAATCTGCGGTTAGCTCTCGCAAAAATGGAAAATACTGATAATAATACCCCTCAAGAACAAGAATACACACTGGAGCAGCAAGGCGACGGGCAATTCATGCTGCGCAAGCTCCCGTAACATAGGCAAGAGCAGTAAGGGACGCAAAAATGCGCCAACAATTCTTGATTCCGTCTATCGCAATCTGCGGGCTGATCCTCTCAGCCTGTGAAAAAGAGTCCGAAGAAGAAAAGGTCGAGCGTACATTTCAGGAGGTGAACGTCATTGATGAAACCAACCTGAACGACGTTCTTCTGTCGGCCGCCGACCCAAACGAAGCCGTTACCTATTTCCAGGGTGCCGCCGCCAAGAACCCGGGTCGTATAGACCTGCAACGTGGACTGGCGATTTCACTGGCGCGCGCTAAACGGACGACCGAGGCAACCGCCGCCTGGAAAAAAGTCACTACGATGAGCGGTGCGACCAATGTAGACAAGATCGAATACGCAGACTCTCTGGTACGTTCCGGGAACTGGTCACAGGCCAAATCGACATTGGATTCGATCCCGCCGACTTTTGAATCTTTCAAACGCTACCGCCTGGAAGCCGTCGTCGCGGATTCGCAAAAAGACTGGAAACGCGCGGATCATTTCTATGAAACCGCCGTGGGTCTGACGACCCGCCCCGGTGGTGTAATGAACAACTGGGGATATTCCAAACTGACGCGCGGCCAGTACGACGAAGCCGAACGGTTATTCACCGAGGCCATTCGACAGGATAACTCTCTATTCACGGCAAAGAACAATCTGGTCCTCGCCCGGGCTGCACAGGGCAATTACAGCATGCCTGTCGTTCCCATGTCTCAGGTCGAACGCGCGATGTTGTTGAACACAATGGCCATCTCGGCGGTGAAACGCGGTGATGTGGCGACGGCCAAGAACCTGTTCCGCGAAGCGATCGCCACCCATCCGCAACATTATGACGAAGCCGTTCGATCCCTGCGCGCGCTTGAGGAAGCCTGATACATGCATATTCCAGCCGGTGCTGCGGCCTGGTTTTTGCCGTTCGTACTGCCGATCTGCTATTACGTGGCCTTCACCGACCTGCGTGACATGCTCATCAAGAATCACGCCGTAGTTGCACTGGCCCTGGTATTTGCGGTCATCGGCTTGTTTGTCCTGCCGCCCTGGTCGGAGGGTTGGATTACCGGCCCGTTTTCTGTGTCCCTCCCACCCTATTTGTGGCAGCTGTTACATATAGTTGTAATGCTGGTCATCGGCATTCTGCTCAACGCTGCCGGCATTATGGGAGCCGGAGACGCAAAGTTCATAGCCGCGGCCTCGGCCTTTGTCTGGATGGGCGATTTCACATTGGTATTGTTGATCCTGATGTCGACCACCTTGGCGGCCTTTGTCACGCATCGATTGGCCAAACATACCGCTCTCAGAGCTATTGCCCCAGATTGGGAAAGCTGGCGTCGGGACAAACAATTTCCAATGGGTTTTGCGCTTGGTGCAACCCTGGCCATCTACCTGATACTTGGAACTGTTTACGGCTCGTAAACTATCATCAGTCCGCCTTGTCCCCGCCTTGGAACTGACACAAAGCCCGGCCAAATTTTCGTCAAAGGGCCCTTTTCAGGGCTATTGGCGTGAATACTGAATTAGACGGGCAACGCTCATGAATATGCAGACAACCTCGGTAATGGCCCCCCCTACCCCAAAGGGGTTGGGCGATATGCAGCTTCCTATTGTTATGATGCGGGATATCCTGCTGAAAACTATCTTTCGTAAAACCGTAGATACAGTTTCCGAAGTTGCCCAAGCGATCTGCTTGCCGGGTTCTGTCACACAGGAATTGATCGACCTTGCCCGCGAACAAAAGCTGCTGGAAGCAACCGGTACTTTGAACGCCAACAGCGGCAATGAGATGGGGTATCAACTGACCGATGCGGGCAAAGCGCGTGCATTGGATGCGCTGAGCCAGTCCGAATATTTCGGCGCCATGCCCGTCCCGCTGGATGTGTACCGCGAGCAGGTAAAACGCCAGTCGATCCGGAATATCCAGGTTTCCCGCGACCAGTTGACCGGGGCAATGGGCCATCTGGTTCTGCCTGACAGCCTGCTGGACCACCTTGGACCCGCGGTCAGTGCAGGCCGATCAATCCTGATGTATGGACCTCCGGGTAATGGTAAATCCTCTATCTCGAACGGTATTCGGGATGCTTTGGGCGATAATGTCTATGTCCCATATGCCATCGAATACGCTGGTCAGGTGATCACGGTGTATGACCCGATTGTACACACAGCCATCGAACAAGAAGCAGATGATCCCAATAGCTTGCGCCGCCGCAAGCGGTTTGATTCGCGCTATGTCCAATGTGAAAGACCAACTGTTGTGACTGGCGGTGAACTGTCACTCAGCATGCTCGATCTGGTTTATAACCCTACGGCGCGGACCTATCAGGCCCCGCTGCAGCTGAAATCGACGGGCGGCATCTTTATCGTTGACGACCTTGGCCGTCAGCAGGAACCACCTCAGGCCCTGATCAACCGCTGGATTGTTCCACTGGAAGAGAACAAGGATATCCTTGGCCTGCAATCGGGTGAAAAATTCGAAGTGCCCTTTGACACGCTGGTCATCTTTTCGACCAACTTTCACCCCAACGAGATCTTTGACCAAGCCGCTTTGCGCCGGATCTTCTTCAAGATCAAGATTGACGGTCCGAACCAAGAGAACTTCCTGAAAATCTTCGCCATGGTGGCCCGCAAACGCGGGATGCCTCTGGACGAGGCCGCATTGGTCCATCTGCTAAAGGTCAAATACCCGACCATCGACAACATCTATGCGAACTATCAGCCGATATTCCTGATTGATCAGATGATCTCGATCTGCGAATTCGAGGGCATCCCCTATCAGATGAGCCCCGATCTGATTGAACGCGCTTGGGCCAACATGTTCGTCAAAGATGAGAAAATCGTCAAATAACCTAATGCCATTTCGCTGACGGGCCGGGTAATCTGCCTTTATGACGCAGATTCCCGCCCGGATTACTGACTGGTTTGAAGACAAAGGTTGGTCCATCCACCCGCATCAGCAGGACATGTACGACCGGGCCCTTGAACCGGCGACGTTGCTGATAGCCCCCACCGGCGGGGGCAAGACAATGGCCGGATTTCTGCCCACGCTGGCCGATCTGGCAGAGCGGGACCATGATGGCCTGCATACAATCTACGTCTCCCCTCTCAAGGCGCTGGCGGCAGATATCCGGCGAAACCTGCGTGGCCCAGCCGAGGAAATGGGCCTGGCCGTCCGGATTGAGGACCGCACCGGAGATACCTCAGCCACACAGAAAAAGCGTCAGCGGGTTGACCCACCGCAGATCCTTTTGACCACACCTGAAAGCCTGGCCCTGCTGACCTCTTATGAAGACGCCGGGCGGATGTTTCAGGGCGTGCAACGGGTGGTTGTCGATGAAATCCACGCCCTGGCCGAGAGCAAGCGTGGCGACCAGCTGATGCTGGCGCTGGCCCGTCTGCAGGGGCTCTGCCCGGACCTGCGCAGGGTGGGCTTGTCTGCAACGGTCGAAGACCCCAATGCGATTGCCCGATTTCTGGCACGTCACCCTGATCCCTGCCGGATCGTTGAGGCCGATCCTGGGCCTGACCCCGATATCCAAATGTTGGAAACGCCGGAAATGCCTCCGTGGTCGGGCGGTGGCGCGGCCTATTCCATCCCTGCCGTTCTAGACCAGATCCGGAAGCATAAGACGACGCTTATCTTTCACAACACCCGCGCACAGGCCGAGATTTTCTTTCACAACCTCTGGCTTGCCAACGAAGACGGGCTGCCGATTGGCATTCATCACGGCAGTCTGGACAGGCAGCAACGCGAACGTGTCGAGGCCGCAATGGTTCGCGGTGAGCTGCGCGCAATCGTCTGCACAGGCAGTCTGGATCTTGGTATTGATTGGGGCGATGTCGACCTGGTCATTCAGATCGGGGCGCCCAAAAACGTCAAAAGGCTGGTTCAGCGCATCGGGCGCGCAAATCACAGATACAACGCCCCCTCCAAAGCATTGTTAGTGCCCGCAAACCGCTTCGAAGTTGTGGAATGCATAGCGGCACTTGAGGCTGTGAAAGCTCATGATCTGGACGGTGATCCCCGCGGCGCAGGTCCACGCGATGTGTTGTGTCAACATATCCTGATTGCCGCAGCATCCGGGCCATTCTTGGCCGATGACCTGTTCCGGCAAATGACCGCAGCGGGCCCCTATGCCGGGTTGACCCGAGCAGAGTTCGACGCCTGTTTGGACTTTTGTGCAACCGGGGGCTATGCGCTGCGCGCCTATGATCGGTGGCAAAGGCTGCAGCTACGGCCAGATGGTCAATGGCAGCTACGTGACCCCCGTGCTGCGCAGCGTATCCGCATGAACCTTGGCACGATTCAGGACACCGATACGTTGAAAGTCCGCCTGAAACGCAATCGAGGGGGCAAACCTCTGGGAGAGGTCGAAGAAGCCTTTGCTGCCTCGCTGACCCACGGAGATACCTTTCTGATCGGCGGCCAGATCGTGCGCTATGAGGGATTGCGCGAGATGACGGTCGAAGTCAGCCGCCGAGCGGATAAGAAGCCCAAGATCGCAACGTTTTCAGGCACCAAATTTGCGACCTCGACGCAGCTGAGCGACCGTATCCTGCGGCTGTTTGCACAGCCCGATTGGCCCCAGTTACCCGCGCATACCGCGGATTGGCTGGCGTTGCAGCGCGATATCTCGCGCCTGCCTCAACGTGACAGGTTACTGATCGAAAGTTTCCCCAACGATGGGCGCGAAAACCTGTGTGTCTATGGTTTTGCGGGTCGCAACGCCCAGCAGACGCTGGGGCTGTTGCTGACCAAACGGATGGAAGAAACGGACCTTGCACCGCTGGGCTTTGTTGCCACCGACTATGCAACCCTGATCTGGGGGTTGGACGCGGTGATAGACCCGCGTCCGCTATTTCAGCCCGACGAGCTGCGCAACGGCTTGGAAACCTGGCTGGCGGGCAATGCCGTAATGAAGCGCACCTTTCGTGCCTCGGCCACGATTGCAGGGCTGATCGAACGGAACATGGCCGGTCAGCGCAAAAGTGGTCGGCAGGCCACGTTTTCCTCGGATATCCTCTACGATACTTTGCTGAAATACGATCCCGATCACCTGTTAATGCAGATCACCCGAGAAGAGGCCATGCGCGGCCTCGTCGATTTCGGGCGGATCGAGGCACTGATCGAGCGGATCGGGGGACGTATAGACCTGATGCGATTGGATCGGGTTTCACCTCTGGCTGCACCACTGTTTCTTGAGGTTGGCAAGGTACCCGTCAAAGGTGCTGCTGAAGAACGCCTGCTGGCGGAAGAAAGCGCGCGCCTATTGCAAGAGGCTGGGCTGAAATCCTGCTAAAACCTCTTGCGCGAGGTAGCGGAACGTCGCAAAGAACGTAACATGAACGAAGTTTCGATCTGTTTAGCCGGGCAAAATCTGCTGGCGCTTGGGTCTGGTGCCCTTTGGTGGCCCGACAAAAGCGTGCTTTGCGTGTCCGATCTGCATCTGGGTAAATCCGAGCGTTTGGCGCGCCGGGGCGGCACGACATTACCCCCCTATGACAGCCAGGACACCCTAGCTCGATTGGCCGCAGATATCGAGCACACTCAGCCTGACATCGTTATTTGCCTTGGGGATAGTTTTGATGATCTTGATGCCCTAAACGCCTTGAGTGTGCCCGACAGGCTGCAGATTACGGCGATGCAGGCCGGTCGCCGCTGGGTCTGGATCGAAGGAAACCATGACCCCGGCCCGGTAGATCTGGGCGGAAGCCATCTGGCCGAATATGCGGTTGACCCTCTGTTCTTTCGTCATATTGCGCAACCCAAAGGCAAGGCTGAGGTTTCAGGACATTACCACCCCAAGGCGCGCGTGCGGGTTCGCGGTCGTTCCATCACCCGCCCCGCCTTCCTGATGGATCAGGCGCGTCTGATCCTGCCTGCCTATGGGACTTATACTGGTGGACTCTTTAGCTCGGATCACGTTCTGGACGCCTTGATGAGCGATCAGGCAATGGCGATCCTGACAGGGAAAATCCCGCAAATGATCCCAATGCCCAGATAGGGCGGCTCAGATCAGGCCATCTTCTTCTAGGAACGGACGGTATTTCCTGCTGACCGGAACAAGCTCGTCGTTCTTCAGGCGCAACATGGTCTTGCCACCCTTACGTTCGACCCCAGCAATGGCGTCATCGACAACCCAATGCGATCGGTGCGTGCAATGGCCCGGAATAGGTTCCATTTCCTCTATGGCGTCGGTAAAACGCGATCGGATCGTAAACGTGCCCTCAGAAGTCACCACATCCACATAGTGGTCTTGGACCGTCAGGCGATAGACCCGACCCTGAAAGGATCCCGGCAACCGTTTGTACATGCGCGGCAGCGGAATTTCAGCATTTTCGGATTGAGGCTTCGATGCCTCACGCCGCACCAGGATCAAGCCCACCGACAGCAAGGCGCCATAAGATGTTACAGATAACATATCCGGGCACGGCAGTCCGTTGGCCGAAAACAGCAACCAGACCATCAACCAAAGGCTTGGAACAAAAAGGACGAAAACCAAAGATATCAGCACAAGGTCGCGCCCAGAAAACTCGGTCTCAGCGAACAACCTACGCAACAATCTTCTTGCGACGCAGGTCACTCCTAGCGCCAGCGCCATCACCCCGATCCAGAAGGCCAAGCGCCAAGGAAAGGTTACTTCGATGGCATGAAATGGTTGGAATACGAAGGACAATAGCAGAAGGAAAATCAGTCCGGCAATCAACCGGTACCCTACTATTTCGGCGAAAACTGGGCGCAGTTTCGTGAACATAAACACTCGACAACAACTCTCCGGGTCCAGCCAATACTACCGGGGACTTGCCATATTACAACGTAACCGGCTGGAATAGAAAGTTTATCACCAATACAGGCACATTCAATGCCCGTAATCTCACACTTAGTTTACATATTAACAAATTTTAGGCCGGGGAGTACCCCGGCCCTGAAAATCTACATGCACGACTGTCCGCTATGGGTCACACAGTCAGGCCTTCTGGTTCGGGGAGTTTGTTTGCGCGGCATGCGGCGGTCAGGGTGTTGGCCAGCAGGCATGCGATTGT
>NZ_JBXWPG010000012.1:0-133214 GCF_059611285.1 Ruegeria sp. CDSA236 | reverse complement strand
ATTGGGTTGGATTGGCCCCTCTACCGGCTGAGGAACCTGGCCGAGAGATGTTTCAACAAACTGAAGAATGCTCGGCGGGTGGCTACCCGCTATGATAAGACAGCCGAAAGCTTCCTCGGCTTCGTGGATATCACTTCAATCCGCCTCTAGATCCGCCATTTGTCAACATGACCTAGAGCCTTACACATTAAGCCGTGGAAAGACTGCGAAACTGATGCTGAGCGGTTGGACGTCCACAACGGAATTTTGCTGTCAGCATTATGGGACGCAGCATTCGACAAGGGTCTGGTGACTTTCAAGGACGATGGGACATCTAGATTTTCGAGTAAACTGTCCGCGCCGGCATTGAGCTCGTTGTCCGGACATTCCAAGCGGATCTCTGGTCTAACTGCTGGGCACAAGGAGAACCTGGTCTGGCATCGCGATCAGGTGTTCAATCCTTGAGAAACTGAAATCTATCCTTCCGCACCCGCGTAAGGCGATTTGCTCACTTTTCTCTGCACTATTATCGCGAAACAATGCAGGCTTATGAGCAAATCGTGCAAACTTATGGGGTGCGTGAAGGTTTGTGCGCGCCCCTACAAAAATTCAGAAGTCCAGATTTTCGACGCTCAGAGCATTTTTCTGTATGAATTCACGGCGCGGTTCCACGACATCACCCATCAATTTAGTAAACAGGTCATCAGCTTCGAGCATATCATTCACCCGTACCTGCAACAGCGTCCTTGCATCCGGGTCCAACGTGGTTTCCCACAACTGATCTGGGTTCATCTCGCCCAGTCCCTTATAGCGCTGCAGGGACAAGCCCTTTTCACCCTCTTCCAGAATGGCACGCAACAGGTCCAGCGGACCGTGGATGGCCTGCGACCGGTCGCGGCGGATCAGGGTTGCGGATGTGTTATAGATCTCCTGCAGGCTTTGGGTAAAGCTGCCGGTCTTGCGCGCCTCGCCCGAGCGCAGCATCGGGCCGTCCAGCGTACGCACCTCCTCAACGCCGCGCAGGATACGAGCCAGGCGGATGCCGTGATCCTGCGTGATCCGACCCTGCCAGCCACGTTCGTATTCCAATGCGATCAGGTCAAGACGGGCTGCGACCTTGTCGGCCACGCCTTGCAGATCGGCATCAACCGCACCGGGGACAAAGGCACCGGCCACGGCGGCCTGTTCCAAAATGTGGCGCGGATAGTGCGTCGGGAATGCATCCAGTACGCGTTTCAGCTGGCGCGCTTCGTCAACCACGCGCGCCAAGTCCTGGCCGGTCAATTCCTCGCCCGAACCCAGTTTCAGCACCGCACCCTCGACGCCCTGATTGATCAGGTAGTCATCCAGTGCCGCCTGATCTTTCAGATACACCTCGGACTTACCGCGCGCGACCTTATAAAGCGGCGGCTGCGCGATATACAGGTATCCGCCCTCGATCAGCTCTGGCATCTGCCGGAAGAAGAAGGTCAACAACAGCGTCCGGATATGTGCGCCATCCACATCCGCATCCGTCATGATAACGATCTTGTGGTAGCGCAGCTTTTCGATATTGAACTCATCGCGGCCAATGCCCGTGCCCAGCGCCATTACCAAATTACCGATTTCCTGGCTCGACAGCATCCGGTCGAACCGTGCACGCTCCACGTTCAGGATTTTCCCACGCAGCGGCAACACGGCCTGTGTCAAACGATCCCGACCTGTCTGAGCCGAGCCGCCAGCCGAGTCCCCCTCGACCAGGAAAACTTCGGTCTTTGACGGGTCCTTCTCGGAACAATCCTTCAGCTTGCCGGCCAGATAGTTCACATCCATCGCCGTTTTGCGGCGGGTCAGTTCACGGGCTTTTCGTGCGGCTTCACGGGCCAGAGCAGCCTCGATGATTTTGCCGACGATGATTTTGGCTTCATTTGGGTTTTCTTCAAACCATTCAGCCAGCTTCTCGTTCACCATTCCTTCGACCGCCGGGCGGACCTCGGAACTGACCAGCTTGTCTTTGGTCTGTGAGGAAAACTTTGGATCCGGTACTTTGACCGACAACACGCAGGTTAGGCCCTCGCGCGCGTCATCGCCCGTAAAGCTGACCTTTTCCCTTTTCGCAATGCCGCTAGATTGGGCATAGTTGTTGATCGTGCGGGTCAGCGCACCCCGGAAACCCGCAATATGAGTGCCGCCATCGCGCTGAGGGATGTTGTTGGTAAAGGGAAGAACTGACTCGTGATAGCTGTCATTCCACCACATCGCGATTTCGACACCGATATCGTCCCGCTCACCCTTGATATAGATCGGCTCGGGCATGGCAGACGACTTTGACCGGTCGAGGTATTTGACGAATTCCTTCACGCCGCCCTCATAAAACAGCTCGGTTTCCAGCCGTTCTGCGGGGCGTTCGTCGACCAGGATGATCCGCACACCCGAATTCAGGAAGGCAAGCTCGCGCAGGCGCTTTTCCAGCGTCTCGAACGAGTATTCGAGGTTCGAGAACGTATCAGTCGAGGCCAGAAAGCGCACCTCGGTCCCCGTACGGTCACCACATTCACCGACCACTTTCAGATGCTCGACGGTTTCGCCCCCTTCGAACCGGGCAACATGTTCTTTGCCCTTGCGCCAGACGCGCAGTTCCAACCAGTTGGACAGCGCATTCACAACCGAAACGCCCACGCCGTGCAGACCACCAGACACTTTGTACGAGTTGCTGTCGAACTTACCGCCCGCATGCAGCTGGGTCATGATGACCTCGGCGGCGGACACGCCTTCTTCGGGATGGATATCCACCGGAATCCCGCGACCGTTGTCGCTGACTGAGACGCTGGAATCGGCGTGAATTTTCACTGTCACATGGTCGGCATGACCGGCCAGAGCTTCGTCAATTCCGTTGTCGACAACCTCATACACCATATGGTGCAGACCCGAGCCGTCATCGGTGTCACCGATATACATGCCGGGGCGCTTTCGAACTGCCTCTAAGCCTTTGAGAACCTTGATTGAATCCGCGCCGTATTCCTGCGGTGCCTGTGCGTCTTCGGACATGCCGTTAGTACCTATATTATTTTGGTAACTTATACGTTCTCTGGTGGGGAATGTCACGCGATCCCCCAATATTTTGTGCCAGAGTTTGGATTTTCAGCCGATCAAAGCTGATCGAGGTCTGCGGCGATATCTGCGGCGATTTCCTTGGCGTTGACGTCGCTGCGTTCAGCGGACAATCGCAGGCCCAACAGGTCGGATTGATAGCGCGCCGCAAGCCGCTCTGGATCGTGGTCAGGACCGATCTCTCGGGCCTGTTGCGCCTGCCTAAACAGCGTTGCAAAACATTGCTTCATCTCAGCCATATGCCGGCTGGCTTTATGCGCTAGCTGGTGATCCCTTGCCTGCAATTCGGCAAAGGTCTTGGCGAGCATACAGGCCTGCACCGGCGTTTGGCTGGAATCGATCACAATCTGCGGCTGCGTCTTTAACGCGGCCAGCGGCCCGATGTCTTCTGCCAGCGCTGTCAGCCGCGCTACACCATCCTGCGTGTAACGTTCCAGCGCCAGCGCATAAAGCGCGTCTTTCGACCCAAAGGCCGCATAGAAACTGCCTGGCTTCAACTTCAGCTCACGCTCCAGATCCTTCAACGACGTGCCGGCCCAGCCGTGGCGCCAGAATATGTCGCGGGCCTGCGCGATCAGCGCGTCTCGGTCATAGGCAGGTTTGCGGGGCATCGACATCACCAATTCTTGAACGGTCACTCAAATATATACTTGAGTGATCGCTCAAGAAAGACTATTTCCGACTCAGACATCAAAAAATGGAGCATCCACATGGCCGATTTCCCATCCCACGACCTAACCACCGCCCCCGAAGGGTCCAAACCTCTATTGGAAAAATCTCAGGCCGCGTTTGGCCGCTTGCCCGGTCTGCATAAGGTGATGGCCGAAAGCCCACAGCATCTGGAAGGCTACCAGGTTCTGCATGGTCTCTTCATGCAGACCGATTTCGACAATGACGAAAAAACCGTCGTCTGGCAGACCATCAATGTGGAAAACGAGTGCCACTATTGCGTGCCCGCCCACACCGGCATCGCCAAGATGATGAAGGTATCGGATGACATCACCGAGGCACTGCGCAACGAAACCGCGCTGCCCAATGCCAAGCTAGAGGCGCTGCGGACATTTACGCTGCAGATGATGCAGAGCCGTGGCAATCCCACCGAGGCGCAGCTGCAAGCCTTCTTTGACGCTGGTTATTCGCACCGCGCCGTGTTGGACGTGGTGCTGGGCCTGGCGCAGAAAACCATGTCGAACTACGTCAACCACATGGCACAGACCCCAGTTGACGAAGTAATGCGCGGCTTCTTGTGGGAACGTAAGGTCAGCGAACCGGCCTAATCGACGACCGAGCCCTCATCGCCTTCGGTGACAACCAAGGTCTGGGCCCGGTCCCCCAATTCTGCAAACAGTTCAGGCCCGGTCCCCGTCATCCAGGCCTGAGCCCCCAACGCGCAAATCTCTTCATAAAGCGCGGCGCGGCGCCCGGCATCCAGATGGGCGGCAACCTCATCCAGCAACACAATCGGCGGCGCCCCGACCAACCCGGCCAGTGCCCGCGCATTGGACAGGATCAGGGACACAAGCAGCGCCTTTTGCTCACCGGTTGAACAATCTTTGGCTGGAACACCTTTGGCGGCAAAGACGCCATACAGATCCGACCGGTGCGGCCCGACCAGCGTCCGCCCCGCCGCAAGATCGCGAAAGCGGCTTTCATTCAACGCTTCGCACAGGTCCTCCGCCGTTTCCGGTATGGCGCCTTCGGTTTGAACCAGTTCAAGATCAGCCGACGGAAAACCCGTTTGGGCCTGGTCCTGTGCTGCACGCAGATGATTCAGCGCGGCCACTCGTGCCAAATGAATGCGGTGTCCGGTCTCGGCCATCTGCCCTTCCAGCGCCGCGTACCAATGGGCATCGCGCACCTGCTCTTTCAGCAGCCGGTTTCGTTCGCGCATGGATTTTTCATAAATCAGGGATGCTTCGGCATGGGAGGGATCAAAGCTCAGCGCGATGCGATCGAGAAATCGCCGCCGCCCCTCGGCGCCTTCGATCCACAGCCGGTCCATCGACGGGATCAGCCAGACGACCCGCGCCAGCTTGCCCAGATCGATCTGACTGGCGGATTTGCCATCTATCCGAACCTGCCGCGCTGCGCCAGCTTCGGACCAAGTCTCGATCTCATAGCTCTGGCCCTGCGCTTGCAGCAGACCGGACAGCTTCCAGCCCAGCGCCTCGGGCCGACGCGTCATCTCGGCTGCACTGGCCCGCCGCATGCCGCGGCCGGGTGAAAACATCGAAACAGCTTCAAGGATATTGGTCTTACCCGCGCCGTTAGGTCCGTGAATGGCAACCGGACGGCCATCCAGCGACAAACGCGCCAGTTTGTGAGAGCGAAAATGCGAGACCGTCAGTTCGGTCAGGGCCAAGGTCATGACCCCTCTCTTTCCTCAGCGATCAGCCCCCAAAGCCGATCAGACACGCATCGGCATGACCACATAGACCGCGCTCAGGTCATTGCCTTCGCGCATCAGGGTCGGATCACCAGCGGAGTTGAACAGGAACACCGCGTTTTCGCGATCTACCTGAGAAGCAATTTCCAGCAGGTATTTTGCGTTGAAACCGATCTCGAGCCGTTCATCTGAATATGCGACGGCCAATTCTTCCTCGGCTGCACCGCTGTCCGGTGCATTGACCGAAAGAACCAACTTATCCGTGTCCAGCTGTAGCTTGACCGCGCGCGAACGTTCCGACGAGACCGTCGCAACCCGGTCGACGGCCTGCGCAAACTCAGCCGCATCCACTTCCAGTTGCCGCGTGTTGCCCTGCGGGATGACCCGTGTGTAGTCGGGGAATGTGCCGTCGATCACCTTCGAGGTCAGCGTGATATCCGGCGTTGCAAAGCGCACCTTGGTTTCGCTGACGGAAACGGCGATATCCATCTCGTCATCGTCCAACAGCTTGCGCAACTCACCCACTGTTTTGCGCGGCACGATCACGCCGGGCATGTCCGCAGCCCCATCCGGAAGGTCTGCGTCAATGCGCGCCAGACGGTGACCATCGGTGGCCACACAGCGCAGCACCTTGCCGCCTTCGGAGCCATCTGAAACATGCATATAGACGCCATTCAGATAGTACCGCGTCTCTTCGGTTGAGATGGCGAATTTCGATTTGTCGAACAAACGGCGCAGCAATGCTGCCGAAGCCGTAAAGTTCGACTGGTATTCCGATGAGGCCATAACTGGGAAATCTTCTTTCGGCAGAGTCGCCAGAGAGAAGTTCGATCGCCCGGCTTCAACCGTCAGACGACCTGCCGCACTGTCGGCGGTCAGGGTGACCAGCGCGCCATCGGGCAGTTTGCGCACAATCTCGTGCAGGGTTGTGGCGGCAACCGTGGTGGCGCCGGCCTTTTCCACCTGCGCAGGGGCCTTGTCGACCACTTCGATATCCAGATCGGTGGCGCGGAACATGGCCTGATCGCCTTCGGCCTCGATCAGAACATTAGCAAGTATAGGGATCGTGTTGCGTCGTTCGACGACGGATTGGGCCTGGGAAACGGCCTTGAGAAGGGTGCCGCGTTCGATGCTGATCTTCATACCCTTAATTCCTCTGACTTGCGTGCCGAAAATGGGCGGGACTGGCACGTTAGCGCCTCCGCCCTGAGGCACAAGGATTTTTTATGGATTTCTGAGTCGGTTTGCCCGCAGGGTCAAGAGGCGCGTGACCCTGCGGTCACAGTTCATAGCCAACCGTGGACTATTGCGCACAAAAAAACGCCCCGGCTATCAGGATCCGGGGCGCCTGTTTAATGCCTAGAAGATACTCAGGCTTCCAGCGCGCGACGCAGCATTTCCACGTCTTCGGCGATTTGGCCATCGGTTGTCTTCAGTTCTTCGATGCGTTTGACGCCATGCATGACCGTGGTGTGATCGCGTCCGCCAAACCGACGGCCAATCTCGGGCAAAGAGCGGCTGGTCAGCTGTTTGCACAGATACATCGCCACCTGACGCGGGCGCGCATAGGAGCGCAAACGCTTGGGGCCTATAATGTCGCTAAGGCGGATATTGTAATATTCTGACACTTTGCGCTGAATCTCTTCGACGGTAATCTTGCGTTCTGACGCGCGCAGCACGTCCGCCAGGCAATCCTGCGTCAGCTCCATGTCGATCTCGCGCCCGACAAGCGAGGCAAAGGCAAATAGCCGGGTCAAGGCCCCTTCCAAAACACGCACATTGGTCGAGATGCGATGGGCCAGGAATTCCAGCACACCATCTACGATAGTCACGTCAGGATAGGTGCGGCTGTATTGCTGAACCTTGGTTTGCAGGATGCCCAGACGCAGTTCGTAATCAGTGGGATGCAGATCAACGACCAGACCACATTGCAGGCGTGATTTCACACGGTCCTCCAGGTCCTTGATCTCGCCCGGAGCGCGGTCGGCCGAGATTATGATCTGTTTGTTCTGGTCTACCAGCGCGTTGAAGGTGTGAAAGAACTCTTCCTGAGTCGAATCCTTTCCAGCGATAAACTGGACGTCATCAACCATCAGCACATCGACCGAACGGAACAGGTGTTTGAAGTCCATCATCCGGCGTTCCCGCAGCGCCTGCACAAAGCGGTACATGAACTGTTCCGCCGACAGGTACAGAACATTCAATTCGGGATGTTTGGTCTTTAGTTCCCAAGCGATGGCATGCATCAGGTGGGTTTTACCCAGGCCGACACCGCCATACAGAACCAGCGGGTTAAAAGTCACGGGGCCACCTTCGGACACACGACGCGCGGCGGCATGGGCCAGCTCGTTGGGTTTGCCGACCACAAAGCTGTCAAACGTGAAACGAGAATCCAACGGCGCCGCCTGCAGGGATTCCAACGCATCATTCGCGGTCGCGGATAAAGTCTGCGTTTGCGCTTCCTGAACGCGGGCAGGCGCAGTTGCCACGTCGTTCGAAGGACGTACCGGAGAGTTCGCTGCCACTCGGAACGCGAGGCGCTGTACAGATTCTCCAGCGGTGTTCATCTCATACAGGATAAGATCCGCAAAATTCTGGCTCACATAATTGCCCATAAAGTTCGTCGGAACCGAGAACACCGCTACACCGTCCTGCAGCTCTTGGAATTCAAGAGGTTCGATCCAGGTGGTATAGTTGTTCTTTCCGATCGCCTTGAGCAGTTTGTTACGCAGTAGTCCCCATTTCTCTTGTGTCATTAAGCGCCTCACGCATCCCATTCTTTATTGGCCTGTCGGCCTTATTACTAAGCCCCGGTCGCCCGGATCACGATGTCACTCGCAAAAGGATACCCTGCGCCAAACCGCAGAAGTTTGGCGGGTTTGTCCCTGAAAGTCAGCACAATCCAAACTCGTGACATCCAGCACCTGAATATCCCGAAAAGCGGCCTGCGCTTCGCAATCTTATCTTTAGACAGGGCTCGGATCCTCGGTTACCCCAAGACCCTCAGCAGATCAGCAAACCGGTTTATCCGGATGCCAACATTCGTTCCTCGACCGCTCTGATGCCCGTCAGTACAATCGCAGGAACAGCCTGTCCCCCCAAGCGAGTGAATCGCTGTATCAGTGGTAACAAGAGGCCGACGTCTGCGGCAACGAAACTCTGATATTGACTCGGGTCTTTGTGCGAAAGAATCTCTCGGCAACGTGAAGACGCGGTATTCTGGCAACAGCAAAAGGGCGCCGCGATATGCGACGCCCTTCGGAATAGTTCAGCCATGCTTACGTGACCCTAGGTCACATAAAGACTCAGCCCAGCGATTTAACGCGGGCCGACAGACGGGACATTTTGCGGGAGGCTGTGTTCTTGTGGAAGACGCCTTTGGTGACGCCGCGCATCAGTTCGGGCTGAGCTGCGCGCAGAGCAGCAGTTGCTGCGTCCTTGTCACCGGATGCGATTGCTTCTTCTACTTTGCGCAGATAGGTGCGGATACGCGAACGACGCGCTTTGTTAACGGCGAAACGCTTTTCGTTCTGACGAGCGCGTTTTTTTGCCTGGGGCGAATTTGCCATGTGTCTCTGACCTTTGTTCGGTACGTTTATGTAGTAAGCGCGCCACGGATATCCGCACCGGATCAGAAATCACGAGTGTGAGTCGGGCCAAGCGGGCCGCACGCGCATGTATAGCGGCGGTGCATAGACAAGTTTTCAGGCTTTGCCAAGCCGATTCTTCACTGCTGAACCGCTGGCAAGAAAAAGGCGGGCTCAGCCCGCCTGTTCGATACATATTTCGTGGCCGGTTTACTTGTCCCGGAACTGAGCCGAGCGTTTTTCCAGAAAGGCTGCCATGCCTTCTTTCTGGTCCTCGGTGGCGAACATCGAATGGAACACCCGGCGCTCGAACAACATACCTTCGCTCAACGGCACTTCATAGCTGCGGTTGACCGCCTCTTTTGCCGCCATGGTCGACAGTTGCGATTTCTCGGCAATTTTCTGGGCCACGCCAATGGCTTCTTCGATCAACTTCTTGGCCGGTACAATCCGGCTGACAAGACCAGAACGTTCAGCCTCTTCCGCGTCCATGAAGCGACCGGTCAGATTCATGTCCATCGATTTTGACTTGCCGACGAACCGGGTCAGACGTTGGCTGCCGCCCAGCCCTGCAATAACGCCCAGATTGATTTCAGGCTGGCCAAACTTGGCAGTATCGGCGGCAATGATGAAATCGCACAGCATCGCCAATTCACAGCCACCGCCCAGCGCATAACCCGCAACTGCTGCAATGATAGGTTTGCGGATGGCCGAGATACGATCGTTGGCCTCGGCAAACAGGTTGACAGTGAAGACGTCAACAAAGCTCATCTCGGACATTTCCTTGATGTCCGCACCTGCGGCAAAGGCCTTGTCCGAGCCGGTGATGACGACGCAGCGTACCTTGTCGTTTCCATCCGCCTCTTCCAACGCGGTGCACAATTCACCCAGCAACTGAGTGTTCAGCGCATTCATCGCATCGGGGCGGTTGAGTTTGATGAGGGCGACGTGGTCTTCGATTTCGACGATGATCGTCTCAAAAGCCATGAGTTAAAGCTTCCGGTTGTTCCGTTCAGGTACGATTCCTTACCACGCGAAAAACTTGGATCAAGCTATCTTTGGCATTGCACACAATAGAAGGATGAGCGACCGGACTGGGTGATTCTCTTGATTTCTGCCCCGCAACCCCCTGTCCGGCAGGGCGCACCCTCGCGCCCGTAGACATCAAAGCTGTGCTGAAAATATCCAAGTTCTCCATCGGCTTGCCGGAAATCCCGCAGCGACGATCCACCTGCCTCGATCGCCTCCTGCAGCACTTGACGGATGATCGGAACCAACCCGGCAACGCGGGTTGAAGAAATCTGTCCCGCTTTGCGACGTGGCGACACTCGACCCCGATACAGCGCTTCGCAGACGTAGATATTGCCCAGCCCTGCAACGATTCCCTGATCCAACAGCGCTGATTTGACCGGTGTGTTCTTGCCTTTGAACGCTTCGATCAGATGCTGTTCATGAAAATCATTGCCCAAAGGCTCCGGTCCCAGGACCGATAACAGCTTATGATGCTCGGCGGTTGCAGTAGGTAGCAGGTCCATCGCACCAAACCGACGTGGGTCATTGAAGGTGATCCGAGCACCATTGGCCATGTGAAACACCACATGGTCATGTTTCTCGGGCATGGGATGGGTATGCGCAAATTGGCCCAGCGGATCACCCGAGACCGTCATCCGCCCGGACATGCCCAGATGAATCAGTAACGTTTCGCCACTGCTAAGATCAGCTAGAATGTACTTGGACCGCCGCCGCAACCGATCAACCCGCTGGCCGGTCAGCCGTTCGGCCATCCGGTCAGGAAACGGCCAGCGCAAATCGGGGCGATTCACATCCGCCTGTTCGATCACGATACCTTCCATCGCCGGGGACAGGCCGCGTCTTACTGTCTCGACCTCGGGCAATTCGGGCATTTCCTGGCTCCTATTCCAAAGGGCAGCATTGTGCCCGGTTCTTATCGCCCTATAACAGAGGCGAAATTCGACAAACGGCAAGGCAAATGTCCGACAACAGCGACAAGACCACTCATTTCGGGTTCGAAACCGTGCGCGAGGCCGACAAGGCCGGGCGCGTGCAGGGCGTGTTCAACTCGGTCGCCTCAAAATACGATGTGATGAACGATGTCATGTCGATGGGCATTCACCGGGTCTGGAAAGACGCGATGATGGATTGGCTGGCCCCACGCCCGGGTCAGCGCCTGCTGGATGTTGCGGGGGGCACCGGCGATATCTCGTTCCGGTTCCTCAAACGTGCAGGCAGCGGCCATGCGACTGTTTTGGACCTGACCGAGCCGATGCTGGTCGAAGGCCGCCAGCGCGCCGAGGCCGATCAGATGTCGGACAGTCTGAACTGGGTGGTGGGCGATGCGATGGCCCTGCCGTTCGAGGATAACACCTTTGACGTCTACACGATCTCATTCGGCATCCGAAACGTGACCCGTCCGCAAGAGGCATTGAACGAGGCCTACCGCGTATTGAAACCCGGCGGCCGCCTGATGGTTTTGGAGTTCAGCCAGTTGCCCAATGACGGGCTGCAGAAACTCTATGACCTCTATAGTTTCAATGTCATCCCGCGCATGGGGAAACTGATCGCCAATGATTATGACAGCTATCAGTATCTGGTCGAATCGATCCGTAATTTCCCGGATCAGGATACTTTCCTGAACATGGTCCGCACCGCCGGGTTCGACAACGCGAAATACCGTAACCTGACCATGGGCATTGCCGCGCTGCATTCCGGCTGGAAAATCTGATGCGCGGCCCTCACAATATCATCCGCTTGATCCGGACCGGCGCGACTCTGGAACGGACAGGTGCCATGAATGTCGTTCTGGACGCGTTCGAAGCACCACGTGCCCTGCGAGTTCTGGCCCACACCCTGGGCAAACCCTTTCAATGGCTGGGTTACAAAGGCGATCCGTCGATGCCCCCAGCCACCCGTGCCCTCACCGCCCTGGGACCTGCTTATATAAAATTCGGTCAGGTTCTGTCCACGCGGCCCGACGTGGTTGGAGACGAACTGGCCGAACAGCTACGCGTGCTGCAGGACAAACTACCCCCGTTCTCCAAGGCCGAGGCCATGGCCGAGGTCGAGAAAGAGCTTGGTCAACCCGTCGTCGAGATATTCGATGAGTTCAGCGAACCGATTGCGGCCGCCTCAATCGCCCAGGTCCATAAGGCCAAGTTGGTCAGCACAGGCGAGGATGTCGCCGTCAAGGTTTTGCGGCCGGGGATCGAACGTGCCTTCCGCAAGGATGTTGATGCGTTCTATTTTGCTGCCCGAATCGTGCAACTCTTCGCCCCCGGCGCGCGCCGCCTGCGCCCGATGGAAGTGATCGAACATTTCGACGGCGTCGTGCGTGGCGAGCTGGACTTGCGTCTGGAAAGCTCGGCTGCCTCGGAATATGCCGCTAACACCAAGGACGATGCCGGATTCTGGTTGCCCCCCGTGGTCTGGTCCCTGTCGGCGCGTCGGGTAATGACACTCAGCTGGGCAGATGGCATCCCGCTGGGCGACAATGGCGCACTGGATGCAGCTGGTCATGACCGCCGCGATCTGGCCGAACGCGTGCTGCGCCTGTTCCTTCTCCACGCTTTGCGCGACGGCTATTTCCACGCTGACATGCACCAGGGTAACCTGAAGGTCGCGGCAAATAGCGATATCATTGCCTATGACTATGGCATCATGGGCCATATCGACGAATACACCCGCCGGGTCTATGCCGAGATTCTCTTTGGCTTTATCCGCCGCGACTACAAGCGCGTGGCCGAGGTTCATTTCGAGGCCGGATATGTCCCCGCCAACCAGGATGTCGACGAATTTGCCCGTGCCTTGCGCGCGGTTGGAGAGCCGATCTTTGGAATGAACGCCACCCATATCTCAATGGGACGGTTGCTCAGCTATCTGTTCGAAGTCACTGAACGCTTCGGCATGGAAACCCGTACCGAGCTGATCCTGCTTCAGCGTACAATGGTCGTGGTCGAAGGCGTCGCGCGCTCACTCGACCCACAAATGAACATCTGGGAAGTCGCCCGGCCCGTGGTCGAAGACTACATCAAACAATCCATCGGCCCCCGCGCCGCACTTCGCGATCTTGGCAAAACAGCAATGGTTCTTGCCCGGTTTGGTCCGCGGCTTCCAGCACTGGTAGAAAACGCATTGATTTCCCAAACCCAAAAGGATGAGCCGACCCGGTCGCGCCTATGGTCCGTTGCCTTGCCCGCCACCATTGGAGCCGCTACCGGCGCGGCCCTCGTCCTATTGCTGACAAGCTTCAGCTAAACCCAATCCCGCCCGCTTCATCTGGCCAAAATACCTTCGGGGGGAATTGCGCCACAGGTGCGATGGGGGGCAGACAGCCCCCCTGCTTGGTTCGGTTTCAGAGCAGCTCAAAGGCAATGGCAATGCCCTGACCGCCACCGATGCACATGGTGACCAAACCCTTGGACCCGCCCGTGCGCTCCAGCTCATACAGGGCTTTCAGCGTTATAATCGCACCGGTTGCACCCACCGGATGGCCCAGCGCAATCGCCCCGCCATTCGGGTTTACCTTGGCGGCATCCAAGCCCAGCTCTTTGTTCACGGCCAACGCTTGCGCGGCAAAGGCTTCGTTGCTTTCGATCACATCGAAATCACCCAGCGTCAGGCCCGTCCGCGCCATCAGGTTTTGCACCGCAGGAACCGGACCAATGCCCATCACCTCGGGGCGTACGCCTGCGTGGCCATAGCCCAGAATGCGTGCCTTGGGT
Source organism: Ruegeria sp. CDSA236 (assembly GCF_059611285.1). Classification (NCBI taxonomy): domain Bacteria; kingdom Pseudomonadati; phylum Pseudomonadota; class Alphaproteobacteria; order Rhodobacterales; family Roseobacteraceae; genus Ruegeria; species Ruegeria sp. CDSA236. The sequence goes on along the minus strand of NZ_JBXWPG010000012.1, from coordinate 119,433 downwards.
TTCAAGCCGGCCTTTTCGGCCGCCTCCGCCGTGGCCAGTACCATCGCCGCCGCACCATCGTTGATGCCCGACGCGTTGCCCGCCGTCACCCGGCCATCCTTGCGAAAGGCAGGACGCAGCCCGGCCAGCGCCTCGACGGATGTCTGTTTGGGATGTTCGTCGACCATGAAATCGACCATGTCGCGCTTGACCTTGACCTGAACCGGCGTGATCTGGCTTTGGAAATACCCCGCCTCCAGCGCAGCCGCCGCACGGGTTTGGCTGGCCATCGCGAATTCATCCATCTGCTCACGGGTGATCTGGTGCTCATCAGCAACGTTTTCCGCCGTAATGCCCATGTGGCCAGTGCCAAACGGGCAGTTCAACGCGCCCAGCATCATATCCATCGAGGTGACATCGCCCATCTTCGCGCCCCAGCGCGCCTGTGGCACGATATACGGACTCCGCGACATGCTTTCGGCGCCACCAGCCACAGCGAATTCGGCGTCGCCCAGCATCAGGGATTGTACCGCCGACACAATCGCCTGCGCACCGGACCCGCACAGACGGTTTACGTTCATCGCGGGCGTTTCAACGGGGATACCGGCCTGCTTGGCCGCGGCGCGTGACAGGTACATGTCGCGTGGTTCGGTATTAATGACATGACCAAACACCACATTGCCGATTTGCTCGGGCGCAACTCCAGATCGCTCCATCGCCGCTTCAGCCACAACGGTCGCCAGATCAATCGGCGCAGTTGAAGCCAAGGCGCCACCAAATGTGCCAATCGCGGTGCGCGCACCATCAAGAATGACGATTTCTTTCATGTCTCTTCTCCTCGTGGATTTGCGGGCACTATGCATCCAGCCATTGGAACTGTCCCATAGGACGTACCGTCACAAGCGGAATTGACATGAGGCCACCAAACGCGCATGAGATTCCGTCATGACGGAAAATTCAGACGATATCCTGACGCGCCTGCCCGCCCGCCTGAAAGAGGCCCGCCGCGCTAAAGGCCTGTCGCTGGAAGCTGTGGCCAATCTCAGCGGCGTGTCCCGATCCATGGTCAGCCAGATTGAACGCGGCGAAAGCAGCCCGACGATCTCGACCCTGTGGAACCTGACCCGTGCCCTGCAGGTGGATTTCGCTGGCCTGCTGGAAGAGGCCAATAACGCCGATCAGATCGAAACCCTGCGCAGCGACGAAGTGCCCAGCATCGACAATATGGGCCAGAATTGCCGCATCCGTATCCTCTCCCCGCCCGAAGAGGCCGGTGGCCACGAGGTCTACGATATCCGCTTTGACAGTGATGGCGCGCTGAACAGCCAACCACACGCACGCGGCGCTCATGAACAGTTGACTGTACTTGAAGGTGCGGTGCGCGTCACCTCGGGCAGTGCCGTCAGCGAGCTGAACCAGGGCGACACCGCGCGATACGCGGCGGACGTTCTGCACTCAATTACAGCCAAGAAGCCAGCAAGGGTGTTCCTGATCGTCAAAAACGCCTGACATCGGCGCATTTCCGCCTTTACGGAAATTTTTCCTTCATACTGTAATTCCCCTATTTGGGAATTTCATCCGTTATGTTAGACACGCGACTCAGTTGAACGGAGATCGCCATGTCAGATGCATTCCTGTCCCATGTCACCGACACCCTCGTGCAGATCGAAGCGGAGGGTCTGTACAAGCTTGAACGAATGATCACCTCGCCCCAGGGCGGCGAGATTACTGTGGGCGACAGGCAGGTCATCAATCTGTGCGCCAACAATTATCTGGGTCTGGCCGATCATCCGGCACTGATCGCCGCCGCCAAAGATGCGATGGAGCCCAAAGGGTTCGGCATGGCCTCGGTCCGGTTTATTTGTGGCACACAGGACATTCACCGTGAGCTGGAACAGAAGCTGGCACAATTCCTGAATAAGGACGATGCGATCCTGTTTGCCGCCTGTTTTGATGCCAATGGAGGGCTGTTTGAGCCTTTGTTAGGGTCTGAAGACGCCATCATCTCGGACAGTCTGAACCATGCCTCGATCATCGACGGGGTGCGGCTGTGCAAGGCCAAGCGATACCGGTACATGAACAACGACATGAACGATCTTGAGGCCTGGTTGAAACAGGCGCGCGAGGATGGTGCCCGGCATATCATGATCGCCACCGATGGCGTGTTTTCGATGGATGGCTACCTGGCCAACCTGCCGAAAATCCGTGAGCTGGCCGACCAATACGATGCCATTGTTATGGTCGATGACTGCCACGCCACCGGATTTATGGGGCCGAACGGTGCCGGTACGCCGGATCATTTCGATGTGGATGTGGATATTCTGACGGGAACTTTGGGCAAGGCACTTGGGGGGGCAATCGGCGGTTATATCGCCGGGCCGCAGCCGGTGATCGACCTGCTGCGGCAGCGGGCGCGGCCCTATCTGTTCTCAAACTCGCTGCCGCCTTCGATCGTTGCTGCCGGGATCGAAGCCATCCGTCTGGTCGAAGAGGGCGACATGCTGCGCGCGCAACTGTTCGGCAACGCCAGATACTGGCGCGCGGGGCTGGAAGGCTTGGGCTTTGACCTGTTGCCCGGTGAACACCCGATCATCCCGGTAATGCTGGGTGAGGCCCAGCTGGCGCAGGACATGGCATCGCGGCTTTTTGACGAAGGCGTCTATGTCTCGGGATTTTTCTTCCCGGTCGTCCCGCGCGGGCAGGCGCGGATCAGAACGCAAATGAATGCGGCCCTGACCCGGGATGAACTGGACCGTGCATTGGCCGCCTTTGGCAAGGTCGGCAAAGAACTGGGGATCATCTGATGCGACCCAACACGATGAAAGCGCTGGAAAAATCCAAACCCGGGGAAGGTCTGTGGATGGTCCAGGCCCCGGTGCCCGAAATTGGCCCGGATGAAGTGCTGATCCGCATCAACAAGACCGGCATCTGCGGCACCGATATCCACATCTGGAACTGGGACGACTGGGCCGCCGCCACGGTGCCCACCCCGATGATCACCGGCCATGAATTTGCCGGTGAAATCGTTGAGATCGGGCGCAACGTGACCGGGCTTGAGATCGGCCAGCGCTGCTCCGGCGAGGGGCACCTGATCACAACCGACAGCCGCCAAAGCCGCGCTGGCAAGTTCCATCTGGATCCCGGCACGCGCGGAATCGGCGTCAACGAACAGGGTGCCTTTGCGCAATACCTGAAACTACCTGCCTTCAACGTGGTGCCCCTGCCCGATGACATTCCCGACGAAATCGGAGCCATTCTCGACCCGTTGGGGAATGCCGTGCACACCGCACTCAGCTTTGATCTGCTGGGTGAGGATGTGCTGATCACCGGTGCAGGCCCCATCGGCATCATGGCCGCCGCCGTGGCCCGCCATGCAGGCGCGCGGCATGTGGTGATCACCGATATCAATCCGGACCGCTTGACGCTGGCTGCGCATGTCGTGCCAACATTGCGCCCTGTCGATGTGACCAAGGAAGAATTGCAGGACGTGATCGCCGAACTGGGCATGCAGCAGGGTTTTGACGTCGGGCTAGAGATGTCAGGCTCACAAATTGCACTGGACCAGATGGTCGAGGCACTGGTGATGGGCGGCAAGATCGCTCTGCTGGGCATCCCACCTGGAAAATCCCCCGTGGACTGGTCCCGCATCGTATTCAAGGCCATCACCATCAAAGGTGTCTATGGGCGCGAGATGTTCGAGACCTGGTATAAGATGATTGCCATGTTACAGAACGGTTTGGATGTCAGCCGAGTGATCACGCACCGTTTCAAGGTTGATGAATTCGCCAAGGGCTTTGGCGAGATGAAATCAGGTCGATCCGGCAAGGTTGTTCTGGATTGGACCTAACCCTCTGGCGTTAAACGGCTTCACCCCCTAAACAGGAGGGAACTCAGGTGTTTGGAGGCGCAGATGAGCGACAAGGACAACCGGTATCTTGAACGCGGGATCGAGGACACTCTGGTCACGGATTTCGCCGAAACCCACCGCAAGAGCTATGGCGATTTCCTGCAGCTCAAAACCCTACTGAATCTGCAAAAGACGTTTCAGGATCCCGCGCAACCAGATGAGATGCTGTTCATCATCATCCATCAGGTCAGCGAGCTGTGGCTGAAGCTGATGCATCACCAGCTGGTCGAAGTGCGCCGCTTTCTGCAAGAGGACGAATTTGGCCCGGCAATGAAGAATCTCGACCGGGTCAAAGCAATCCAGCGGCAGTTGATTTCCGCGTGGGAAACGCTTCTGACCATGACCCCCGCCGATTACATGACCTTTCGGCAAGCACTTGGCAGCTCCTCGGGATTTCAAAGCTATGGCTATCGTCAGATTGAATTCATTCTGGGCAACAAGGATGCCTCGACCCTGAAGGTTCACCAGCATGATCCCGAAGTCATGGAATTATTGGATGCCGCACTGACCAAGCCTTCGCTTTACGACGAAGTGCTGCACATGCTGGCCCGGCAAGGGTTTGACGTGCCTGATGACCTGCTGAACCGTGACTTTGCACAACCATATTCCGGCGACCCGCGCGTGGTGAAAATCTGGGCTCAGGTGTTTCACAATACCGATCAGTATTGGGACCTCTATGCGCTGGCCGAAAAGCTGATGGACGTTGAATCTCTGTTCCAGCGCTGGCGGTTTGACCATGTCACAGCGGTCGAGAGAGTTATTGGCAACCAGCCAGGTACAGGCGGGTCCAGCGGTGTGTCGTTCCTGCGCAAAGCGCTGGACTTGCGGTTCTTTCACGATCTCTACGATGTGCGCACCGAATTGATGTATAGCGGGCAGGAGTAGGCGATGCTGTATCGTGGTTTCACTCAGACAGAGCTGGAGCAGGAGTATTCTCCCAGTTCGATGGTTGGCGGCGATCTGACACCCTATCTTGAAAGCTACGCCGCGCTGAGTGCGCAGAACCGCGCCCGGATGGAATGCCGGGAAAACCTGCCCTTCGGCGAAACATCTGAACAGGTGCTCGACTTCTTTCCTGCGTCGACGGCCAACGCTCCGCTGCATGTCTTTATTCACGGAGGTTACTGGCAGGCGCTCAGTCAGCGTGAGTCGGCGATGATGGCCCCTACACTGGTGGAAAACGGGCAAGCCTTTGCAACGCTGAACTATACGCTCGCACCTGAGGCCCGACTGGATCAGATGATCAAAGAGTGCCGCGATGCCCTGCTTTGGCTGGGATCACAGGCGACGGCCCTTGGGTTCGATCCGGCGCAGATCACCTTGTCGGGGCACAGCGCCGGGGCACATCTGGCGGCCATGATGATGGCGACTTCAGCCGATGCGCTAGCCCGCGCCGGCTTGCGGGTACGAGAGGTGATTCTGATTAGCGGCGTCTATGATCTTGAACCGATCAGCCTGACGCCGGTGAATGACCCGCTGCAACTGACCCCGGTCGAAATACACGATCTCTCACCCATTCTGCACCTGCCCGCCCCCGGTCCGCGTTACCATATAATCGTCGCCGAGCGCGACACACCCGAATTCATTCGTCAAAGCCGGGACTATGCGGAATTGCTGCGTAAAGGCGGGCATTCTGTCAGTTTTGATCTGCAGAAAGGGATGCAGCATTTCGACATCATCATGCACGCAAGCACGTTCCTGCCGACTCCTCGGTAATCATAGGTGCTGGGCGATAGAATATTCTGACCTTTGCGTCATGCACTGAGCAAGTCGCCATATCCCTGCATTTGTGGCGGTACCGCAAGTGTCCGATTTGAGCCCCAATCTGTGAATTTGATTTTCTTGCTGCGCGGGCATCATCTTGAACACGGCAGTGCGGCGTAAAGAGCGGCTATTGGTGCCGGGCGCAGCGAGGTTTTGTCAGGCAATTCGCGAGACGCGGACTTTGCTACCGTTAGCCATGGCGCAGAGTTGTGCGAGTTTGATGGTCGCGATGCGCAGAAACCAGACTTTGCAAACTTTGGCCGACGAGCCAATGCGGACAATCAAAACCTTTCTTTGATGTTGCGGTTGCGGCCCGCTTATCCACAACAGCAGTCACCTGACTGAATTGGCGGGCACGGGACAGTTGCGTAGGAACAAAAAACACAGCAATCGCCTTCTAACGGTTTCAAGACTGCCTTGCATGATTTGCATTCATAAAACCACTGGCACGAGTCAGTTGGCATTTTCTCGGTTTCAACGTGCCCACACCGAGGGCAGGTCAAAGTGCTATCCAGCACCACAGTTTGTTTTGTCATTGTCTCACATCTGCATGATTAGATAATCGTTGATTTGAGCCTCATTGAACACGATGACCCATGCCAACGCGGTAGTCGCCGTGTTTCCGACAAGCCACCATTTCAGATTTGCCAACGTCCCGTTTCGATGCGCTACGAACCACGAAACTGCGACCAGCACTGTTGAGATGGCGAGAACATAGTAGCTTGCTGCCGCTATTTTTCCGAATATCGCCAACCAACTGCCACCCAAGCCGAGCAACATCATGGCCATTGGAAGAACACAGCATGTCGCGACCCCCAGAGCGGAAACCGATCCCAGGTAGCTGAGGGTCAAATATTTTTTCATCTTTCGCTCCCTGGGTAGGCGATTTGATTGTGTTGAGGCACTAGCATTCAATGCGTATAACTCCTGTAGTAACTACAGGATCAAGTGGAGGCACTTCACATGATTGCGATAGGCGAGGCTTCCCGGCAATGCGGGGTCGGCATAGAAACTATCCGCTATTACGAACGCGAAGGTATCGTACCAAGACCCGCACGAGCTCTGAACAATCGTCGCCTCTATTCGGCAAGCGATGTTGGAAGACTTCGATTTTTGAAGAAGTGCCGTGACCTGGGGTTTCCTCTATCTGACGCAAAGGCGCTTTTGGAGCTGTCAGAAGGAAGTGCCGAAGACTGCCGATCAGTGAAAGAACTGGCCGAGGCACACATTGCCAGCGTTCAAAGCAAGATTAGTGAGCTCAGACGCCTGGAGCACGCCTTGAGTGAGCTTACGGCCAATTGTGATAGCGGAAACGTTCAATGCCCGATGCTGCAAAGACTGAGAACGATGGACGATATCTGACTCTGGCCACTGGACGGAAGCGCAGGATCTGAGATTTAGCCAGATCACGTCAGACCAAGGTCTGTGGTGCGATAACAGATTGTAGTTCATAGTCGATTTCACGATGAGAGCGAAAGTAACTGACCTGACGATTGGCAATTGGTCGCTGTCGCGAGTCTTTCTTGCGGCCAGCATTTTCGTGATGGGTACTGCTACCGCAATCGTCGGGGTCTGGGTGTCAAATCGAATCCAGAACGCAGTCGTGCAAAACTCCGCCAATTCCGCTGCGCTATATATGGAAAGCGTAGTATCCCCGCTCAGCCAGGAATTGGCACATGGCAACCATCTTTCTGAGCAGGCGAGCCTGGCGCTGGACGAGATTTTCATGACCCAGCCAATGCGTGACCGCATTGTCTCCTACAAATTCTGGAAGCAAGGCGGTGTGATTGTACATGCCTCTGATACAGACATCATTGGAAACCGTTTCAATCCAACGGATGACTTAAGGCGGGCGTGGAGCGGTGACATCTCCGGTTCTTTCAAAGAGCTTGATCATGCCGAGAGCGCCGCCGAGGCGGCTTTGGGGATACCACTACTTGAAGTTTACAGCCCCATCCGCGAACTTTGGTCCGGCGAAATCATCGCAGTTGCGGAGTTCTACGAAAGAGCTGATCAGCTTGAGTTAGATTTAGCCAAGGCCAGGCGAACAAGTTGGTTGGTCGTCGGTTCCGCATTTCTGGCAAGTACTATTGTTCTGTATTCCATTGTCGCAATTGGCGACAAAACTATTCGACGACAGGGGGCTCTTCTTAAACAGCGCCTGACAGAAAGTGAGAGGATGGCCGAGCAGAATGCCCGGCTGCGGTCGCGTGTAGTAGATGCGTCAGAAAGATATGCCACGCAAACAGATCGGTTCCTCAAAAATCTCGGTGCCGAGCTACATGATGGTCCTGCGCAATACCTGTCGCTCGCCGCCCTTAGACTGGAGGCGGCGTTTTCCAAAGAGTCCGAAAGTTCTAAAGAGGCAGAGGAAATTCAGCAGTCTTTGCAAAAATCTCTGGCTGAAATTCGTGCAATATCGCGAGGGCTTTCTGCGCCAGATATCGACAGCTTGTCACTCGTCGATGTTGTGAAGAGAGCCGTAGAGGATCACGTCGAACACAGCCCGTTGCGACCGGATATTTCACTTTTGGGTAGCCAGGCCCCAGAGTTGTCATTGTCCGACAAGCTGTGCGTTTTTCGGTTCCTTCAGGAGACGCTTTCCAATGCCGCGAGATATGCTCCAGCTTCCAAGTGCACCGTTATCTCTGAGGCGCAGAACGACCGCATAGTTATAAAGGTCAAAGACGACGGGCCTGGTTTTGACAGGTCAGAAGAAACCGCGTTGCGAGACGATGGTGGCCAGGGGCTTATGGGCTTGCGGGATCGGGTCGAGAGTATTGGCGGCAGGTTCGAAGTCGCATCGAGACCGGGTGAGGGCACCACCGTTTCTATGACACTCTTTCCCAGAAAGTTAGGCACATCATGACTACATCTGTCGTAATAGCTGATGATCACCCGATATTCAGGGATGGTTTGCAACGCACGCTGGATGAAGCTGATGGTTTTGAAGTTTTGGCTGCCGGGTCCAGCGCTGAAGATGCAGTATCGCTGGTCGTCACGCATCAGCCGGACATAGCCATTCTTGACCTCTCGATGCCCGGTGGCGGGATAAGCGCAACACGTAAAATTGCGGCAATGGAAAATCCGCCTTTCATTGCAATCTTGACGGTCTCAGAGAACAGCAGCGACGTCGCGGACGCGTTGGAGGCGGGCGCGATAGGGTACATCGTGAAGGGAGTAACCGCGAGCGAATTGACCGCTTCCTTAAGCAGCATCGCCGCAGGTGAAGGGTTCGTTTCTCCGGGCTTGGCCTCGCGGGTACTGCTTCAAATCAACGCTGACACCGGCACCTCTAAGAACAGCAGCATTCTCGATGACCTTACGCATCGTGAGGAAGAAATACTTCGACGTGTAGCCAAAGGACTGAGTAATCGTGAAATCGCTGACGAGTTAGACCTTCAGGAAAAGACCGTGAAGCACTACATGACGGCAATACTGTCCAAGCTTCACGCGCGAAACCGGGTAGAGGCCGCGCTCATTGCCCATGATGTTTGGAACAAGGGAGACTAACAGCGGTCTCTAGTACGAAGATGGCGGCCCCCTCTACAAGAAGCCACCAACGGGTTATCTACTGGAGTTGCAGCTCAGTTGGCAACCGACTGCAACCTTCGGCGATCGGAAGCCGTTGCGTTTCTCTCAACAACAGTCCGGTTGTACGGATCTTTCAGCTCGTAGCGCCCAAACTCGATCTCCTCTTTCCAACCATTGGCATAGTTCACTTCGATATTGTTGCCCTGGCGTTCAATTTTCGTAGGTCGACTTCCAGCAGTGCCGCCTTGCCCAGAAGAGAGCACGTTGTCGATTGAGATACCATTCGCCAAAGACCGAAGCCTTGAGACGTCAGCACCGGTCGCAGGGCGCTCCTCAACAGTTCGGTTCTGAGCATTCTTTCTCTCATACCGCCCGTTTTCGATCTCCTCCTTGGTTCCGTCGGCGTAACGCACTTCAATGCCGTTAGCGTTTGTTTCGACCTTTGTTACACCGGCCGAACCCAAGGGTTTACCACCTGCTTGAGACCGATCCTTCTTTCCGCTGCCCTTATTGGAGCGTTTGGAGTCGTCATCGTCGTCATCATCATCGTCGCGACCACCTTTGCCTGATCCCGAATTGTCGTCACGATCATCATCCCGGTCGTCGTCGCGGTCATCATCTCTGTCGTCATCCCGATCATCATCGCGACCATCCCCGTCGCTTCCCCTGCCGCTCTTGGCAAAGGCATATGATGGTTCAAAATGTAGGCGACCATCGGCATCAAACGCTGGCACATAAGGTGTTGCCGCGATCAACGAAGCCAACGCCGCGGTACTAAGAAGTTGACCCAGCTTTCTTTGAATTTTCATTTTCGCCTCCAATTTTGAGCATCACGCTTCGTGACGTTGGAGGCAGGTTACTTCTGGTTCGGCTTCCCCACATCGGGCTTAGGTCTGACGAATTTCAAGCCGAACGTCTTAGTCAGATCAGTCAAACCAATGGAGTTTTTGCTGAGCCATGTGACCAGTTTAGCGGGAACTAACCCGGTCACCCTTCAGCTCGTCATCAGGTTCGAGGTGAATGACAAAGACAGAACCCGGATACAAACGATCCAATTCTTCCTTGATGTCATTGCATATATCATGCGCCGCGCTGACTGGCATTGTGCCGTCCACAACAAGATGAAACTCCACAAAGATGACGTTTGCGGATCTACGCCCTTTGAGGTCGTGGTACTCCAAGGCTGCGCCGAGATTTGCTTCGATTGCATTAGTAACAGTCTGCAAGTCATGATCCGAAAGGGTCACATCAATCAGTCCATCGACAGACGCCCGAATAACTTTCCAGCCCTCCCACAAGATGTTCAGTGCAACAAGAATTGCCAGGATCGGATCGAGGATCAGCCAGCCGGTGACAAGTGCAAGTATCAGACCTGCGATGACACCAACTGAGGTCATGACATCTGTGAAAATGTGCCGGGAGCTCGCCTCCAATGCAGGCGAACCCTCGCGACTGCCGATTTTGAGCAATAGGTAAGCCCATGCGCCATTCACGCCCGTTGCAATGACACTGACGGCGATTCCAAAAAGAGGCGCATCCTCAAGATGCGGGTTTGGGTGTGCCAGTACAGCTTCTCTGATGATCAAGAACGCCGCCAGAACAATCAATACGCCCTCGACGACAGCGGAAAGATACCCAGCTTTTTTGTGACAAAAGGGTTGGTTTTCATCAGGGGGTTTATTGGCAACCCGAACCGCAAAGTGTGCCAGCAACGCCGCAACGACATTCACGGTAGATTCCATTGCGTCCGACAACAACGCCACCGAGCCTGTCAGCCACCAAGCCAACAGTTTCAGAGCCAGTACCGCAATGGATATTGGAATGGATTAAAGAGCGATTATTTGTTTCATTTGACCACAACGCTCAATCAATCATGAACAGAATCTCGGGATATTGCTGAGCTCCGACGTTCAAAACGTAAAACAGGTGGTTGGTGAAAAGGGAATAGGCCCTGCGGCTTCCTACCGGCGATCGACGACAGCATCTGGTCCCCCTGCATGGCGCCAAACGACTGTTACTCTGATGGAAGCACCGCCGACGAAACAGGAACCGCCTTGAGATAGGCGGCAATCGCCAAACGGTCCTCATCGGTGAGGCGAGATGTGTTCTCGATGACCTCCACCATCTCACCACCAGCGCTGTCATAGTCCGGTGTAAAGCCAGATTTGAGGTACTCGGAAATGTCGGCCTCGGACCAATCAAGCTGGTCTGAGGTAAGGCCCGGGACGCGACCCTTCCCGTTTGGATTTGGTGCACCTGTCAACCAAAGGTCTCGTTTCAGACCACCTAAGCCATTTCGCGGCGTATGGCATTCGGCGCAGTGACCCAACGCCTCCACTAAATACCTGCCATGTCTTTGTTGGTCGGTCAAATCACCTTCGACTACCCAGCCTGGTGTCATGAACAACAGTTTCCATCCCCCCAATCCACGACGAACATTGAAAGGAAAACCGACTTCATGAGAAACGCTTTCGGCTTTGGACGCTGGCAGGGTTCTGAGGAATGCAAGGAGCGAAATAACATCTTCGGCCGTAATGTTGGCGTAAGATGTATAGGGAAACGCTGGAAAATAGTGCTGCCCTTCGGGTCCGGTCCCATGGATCAAGGCATTGGCCAGATCCAGGGCAGACCAGGACCCAATACCAACTTCTGGGTCACTGGAAATGTTGGGGGCAATGAACGTGCCGAATTCCGTCTCAAACCGGCGACCACCGGAGAGCATGAGCTTGTCCTCACCAACCGCATCCGGCGCTGAATGACAAGATGCGCATCCTGAGGCGTGGAACACGATTTCGCCTCTGGTGAGATCCGGATGCAAACCGTCGAGTTTAGATTGATCCGTTCTTTGTGGTCGGGTCAGCACCAAACCTGCCAACCCAACCAAGAGTGCGACGAAAGCGGTGAAAAGGAAAAACCGCTTCACAGCTATCTACCAATTAATCTTTTGGCGCTCTGTACGCTTTGTGACATGCCGAACAGCTTCCACCCAGATCGCCCATAGCCGCTTTCAGGGCATCAACATCTTGCCCTGCCGCAGCCTGCATCGCAACAGCGGCATCTGCCATAGCCTGCCCTTTCGCACCAACGTCAGCGAAGTTTTCCCAGATCGCAGGCAGCGCTCGGGTGGACGGATCGGATACATTGTCGGATCCTGCGGGCCACATCGCGGATTGGTCGATCTGCGTTAGTACAACAAGGTTGTTTGCAGCCCGTGTTGCGGCCTCGGCATCATAGCCCACCTCGCCTTTGGCCATGCCGCCAAGTGTACCAAGATTGAAGGAATAGAGCTGCATGATTGAGGTCCGAGCTTTCACAGCCGGATTTTCGCTTTCATGGGCGATGGCTGCGCCAATGGCCGCTACAGACAAAATGCCTGCCGCCAAAATTGAGAATTTCTTCATCATGATGTCTCTCCCTGTTCAATACTTCGAATGTTAGCTTGAACGAATTTACTTGTAATTGTTTGTTATTCGCCGCCTCCTGTTAATTTATGAACAACGATAATTGGGATGACATTCGATATGTGCTTGCCGTTGATAGATTCGGTTCGCTGAACTCGGCGGCGGAAGCTTTGCGGGTAACGCATGCGACAGTCCTGCGCAGAGTGGTTGCCTTTGAACAGAGAAGTGGCTGTGCGATTTTTCGGAAGAGCTCTTCTGGATATTCCGCGCTGCCTGAGGCCAGAACAATTCTCTCGGCTATGGAAAACGTTGAAGATGCGGTGCTTTCAGTAGAGAGGGCAATCGTAGGCGCGAACCGCTCTCCTGTTGGTCACGTTCGCATCACGTCCACTGACAGTCTTTGCCAGATGGTATTGCCTCAGATTTTGAATGAAATTTCCAAAGAGTACCCAGGGTTGGAACTGACTTTGTTGAGTAGCAACAGCCACCGTGATCTATCCCGGCTGACTGCGGATATCGCTGTGCGCCCATCGATTAAACTTGAGGACGGCCTGGTCGGAGAACGATCAGGTACATTGTCGTTTGGGGTCTATGATGATGGTTCCCCAAATCGTAAATGGATGAGGCTTGACGGCGCGTTGAGCCGCTCTCGGCCTGCCAAGTGGCTAGCAGAAAACGCGAAAACCGAACAAACTACCAACGGAGCAGACAGTTTTTTGGTGCTTCAGCAGATGGCCGCTTCCGGAGCGGGCAAGACATTTTTACCAGAATTCATCGGCGATGCTGACCCCCGCCTTCATAGATCGCACGGCATGAATCCCCAAATCGAAGTTCCGCTCTGGGTCGCAACACTAGAGGAAATCGCGCAGACACCAAGGTTTGCTCTCGTGCAACGGGCCTTGGTTGAACGCATAGCCAAAGCTCTAGCCAACTGAAATCACCCAAAAACAGTTGTAAGCAGTCGCATTATTTGCAGAGCAGCATTACGAGTTCAGTGTTTCAAAGGCCGACTTTCCGATGCAAGGCATTCAACGCGATAGCGGCTTTGGGCTGACTACGGACATTGCCGCGATCAAGTCGGAAAGCTGCTTTGTCCAGCATCTGAGGCAATTGATCACAGCACGGTGGTGGAGTACGTCTGTCAGACCGGGCGTTCGCAATACTCGCGGCGAAAGTTTCGTGCGAACCCCATTTTGGGTTTGCCGCAATGGTGACGAAAGTCGGCCATAACGTATGTGCCGACCAATATTCCGTCAAGATATGTTTCGAAGGCTGAACTGTCATGTTCTCTAATCCCTGTGCGCTAATCGTGGACCCAAGCAATGCATACGGCTAGCATCGGAGATCACACAGCAAGAAGGGAGAATCACATGTCGAAGTTCACCAACAGAACAGCTGTCCATGGGGTTGCTGCACTCGTAATCTGCTGTTTCGCGGCAATCGTTCAGGCACAATCGGCAGGCGAAGAGATGTCGTTCTTCATCACTAGTGTAGGCAAAGGAGACGGTGCCAATCTAGGCGGCCTCGACGGCGCCGATGCTCATTGTAATGCACTTGCTTCTGCGGTCGGTTCTTCCAAAACTTTTTCGGCCTATCTGAGCACGTCAATGTCCATTGATCGCAGCACCGACCCGATGACAATAACCAACGGTATTTCGGCACGCGACCGAATCGGGGCGGGTCCATGGTACAATGCCAAGGGAGAACTCATCGCCAACAATGTAGAAGACCTACACAGCGACAGCGTGAACATTAGTATTCTGACCGCACTCGATGAAAACGGTAACCCTGTAAATGGGCGTGGTAGTCAGCCGAACAAACATGACATTTTGACCGGCTCCGATTCTGCCGGACATTTCTCGACGGCAGGTGGCGATACGACATGCAGCAACTGGACTTCGAATAGTGAAAACGGGTCCGCGATTGTCGGACATCATGACCGTGTGGGTCTCAATGATGCGCGAAACATGGTGTCTTGGAACTCGTCGCACGGCTCGCGTGGTTGTGGAGAAGAACATCTGCCACGTTCTGGCGGGGCGGGTCTGTTTTATTGCTTCTCAACGGACTGATCAGACAGCGCTGGTGCGTGTGCCACCCGCATTGCCGCTAGTATTCACCAGGTCAATTTTTAGGGGCGCATTCTGGAAGCGCTCGTTGTCGCCATAGTAAGCAATGAGCGCTGTTTCATGCGTCCAGATTGTCCAATCTGGATACACCGAAAGCTCCGTTCGAAATTCGGACTATGACCTTGCCTTGAATGGCCGGTTTGACGAAATAAATTGCACCGCAGCGATGCGCGTGCAGCAGCTGCTCACCGATGCTGCGTCAGCAATAGCAGCGGTTGCATAAGGCTGCTTTGTCCGCATAGCCGACACCAACCTAGATTTACTTTGCCTCTTGAACCAAGGCTACCCGGTGCGACTTGATGATTAACTTCAAACAAACTCGCGCATAAAGTCAAAGGCTCACGGCAGCTCTCGAAAAGAAAAACAGCGGCCCGGTAGAGCCGCTGTTTTCCGAATTTCAGTTCTGTCCGGATCAATCCAGTGTCCGGGTGACCTCTTCGCGCTCGAAGATTTCGATGACGTCGCCGGCGCGGATATCGTCATAGTTCTCGAATGCCATACCGCATTCCTGACCCGACTGAACCTCGGCCACTTCGTCCTTGAAGCGCTTCAGCGTTTTCAGCGTGCCTTCGTGGATCACCACGTTGTCGCGCAGCAGGCGGACACCTGCGGAACGACGCGCCACGCCTTCTGTAACCAGACAGCCAGCAACCTTGCCAACGCCTGTAACCTTGAAGACTTCGCGGATCTCGGCATAACCGATGAACTTTTCGCGGATCTCGGCGCTCAACAGGCCTGATGCGGCGGCTTTTACGTCGTCGACCAGATCGTAGATCACCGAGTAGTAGCGGATTTCCACGCCCTTTTGGTTCGCGGTGTTCCGGGCTGAAGCATTGGCACGCACGTTGAAGCCCAAGATCGGGGCTCCGGACGCCTCCGCCAAGCCGACATCCGTTTCGGTGATCGCGCCGACGCCTGAATGCAGCACCCGCACGCGCACTTCTTCGTTGCCGATCTTCTCCATCGCCTGAACGATGGCTTCGGCAGAACCTTGCACGTCCGCTTTCATCAGAATTGGCAGTTCGGTGACGTTTTCGTCTTCCTTTGCCTTCTGCATCAGCTGTTCAAGGGTGGTTGCGGCACCGGCGGCGGCGCGTTTGTCCTTGGCGGCCTGTTCACGGTAGGCGGCGATTTCACGCGCCTGCGCTTCAGTCTCGGTCACGTTCAGAACGTCCCCGGCCTCAGGCGTGCCATTCAGACCCAGAACCTCAACCGGAACCGAGGGGCCTGCCTCTTTAACGCGTTCGCCCTTGTCGTTGATCAGCGCACGGACTTTACCGTATTGCTCACCCACAACAAAAATATCGCCCTGACGCAATGTACCGGTTTGAACCAGAACGGTAGCAACAGGTCCACGGCCCACATCCAGCTGCGCCTCGATCACGGCACCCTGGGCGGCGCGATTCGGGTTGGCTTTCAACTCAAGAATTTCGGATTGCAACGCGATGGCTTCCAGCAGCTCATCCAGACCCTGACCGGTGATGGCGGACACTTCGACGTCCTGAACCTCACCCGACATTTTCTCAACGATGACTTCGTGCTGCAGCAGATCGGTGCGAACCTTGTCCGGGTTCGCATCCGGCTTGTCGACCTTGTTGATCGCAACGATCATCGGGACACCCGCCGCTTTGGCGTGGTTGATCGCCTCGATCGTCTGCGGCATCACCGCGTCATCCGCAGCAACAACCAGAACCACGATATCCGTGACCTGTGCCCCGCGCGAACGCATCGAGGTAAAGGCCGCGTGGCCCGGCGTATCCAGGAAAGACAGCGTTGTGCCGCCATCGGTTTTCACCTGATAAGCGCCAATATGCTGGGTAATACCCCCGGCCTCACCCGCCACAACGCGAGCGTCGCGGATCGCGTCCAGCAACGAGGTCTTACCGTGGTCAACGTGACCCATGATGGTAATGACCGGCGGACGCGACTGCAGATCGCCTTCGCTGTCTTCGATCTCTTTGATGACGTCCTCGACGTCAGAGGCCGAGACGCGCGTGACCTTGTGGCCAAATTCTTCGATGATCAGTTCCGCAGTATCAGCGTCAATGGTCTGGTTCTGCGTGACCATCATGCCCATGTTCATCAGCGATTTGACAACGTCCGCTACACGCTCGGCCATACGGTTGGCCAGCTCGGACACGACAATCGCCTCGGGCAGCTGTACGTCACGGATAACCTTTTCCCGCTCGACCGCGCCGCCCATGGCTTTCTGACGCGCGCGCTCTTGCTTACGCTTCATGGCTGCCATCGAACGCTGGCGGTTGCCTTCACCACCGGTCGCCTGACCCAGAGTCAGCTTGCCTGAACGGCGGTTATCGTCACGGCCCTTGGTGCGCGTGCCGCGCTGTTCACGCTCGCGATCCTGCTTGCGTGGCGTTGCTGCGGGCGCAGGCTTGCTGGCCGGGCTGCGGGCGGCTTTTGGCTCTTCAGGAGTCGGGGTCGCCGCGACACGCTTAGCGGCATCTTCAGCCTCTTTGCGCTTGCGTTCTTCCTCTTCGGCCTTGGCGCGCGCGCGTTCTTCGGCCTCGCGCTGTTCGCGCTCTTTGGCCTCTAGTTCCGCACGGCGACGGGCACGCTCTTCCTCGCGCGCTTTTTCAGCGGCCTGACGCTCGGCGGCCTCTTCGACCTCACGCGCCTTGGCAGCCTGCAGCGCCTTCATCCGGCGCGCCATTTCCACGTCGGAAATCCCGGCTGGACGACGCGACGGATCACCTGATGGCGTAGCTCCACCACCGGTTTTGGCCGCACCCGGCTTGGGGACCACCACGCGTTTGCGTTTGGTTTCCACCACGACATTCTTGGTACGTCCGTGGCTGAAACTTTGTTTCACATTTCCGGGGCGCGCCCCGCCACGAAGACCCAATGTCTTTTTGCCGTCACTATCGCTCATAAAGCTTCTTACCCTTCCGCGCGGCCCTTGCCGCCGTCATCCGTTTCGCGCAAGCCATGCAGGCGCTGCGCTTCCTCTACAACACGTTTGGCGAGTCCGCCAGAGGCCAAGGCCGCATGAATCACGGTTTGGCGCCCAAATGCCGCCCCAAGTTCGTCTGCGGTCAACCAGCCGATGTATTTCCCAAAGTGCGGCGTGCTGAGTTTCGACTTGCCACGCCCCGATCCATCAGAAGCCTGAAGCAATACCTGGGCCTCTTCCCGGTCCAGCATTGCCTTGACCTTTTCATAGCCAGCAACCGCATCACCGGACTTGCGCGCGAGGCTCAAAAGCTCGATCACGCGCCGCGCAATCTGCTTTTCAACCTCATCGGCCAGATCCTTTGACACAGTGACCTGCGCCTTGAACCCCCGCGCGAACAATTTCTTGCCGATGGCTTTGTCCAACGCGCTGCGGTCGGCCGAGACATAAACACCGCGCCCCGGCAGTTTTGCCGCGACATCAGGAAAGACCTGACCGTCTGGCCCGACCACAAAGCGGATCAGCCCATATCTAGGCTGAACCTCGCCAGTGGCAATGCACTTGCGTTCGGGTCCGTCAGACCGATCCTTATGGACGCCACCGCGACCCATGTGCGCCACCCGAAGCCTGCGATCAGGCCTCGGCTTCCTCGTCGGCCGCTACGCCGTCTTCTTCAGCCTGCTCCAGTTCGGCAGGATCAACCCAGCCCAACATGATGCGTGCGGTCATGACCAGATCCTGCGCCTCTTCCAGCGTTATGCCAAAAGGCTCCAGAACGCCGTCATCCTTGATACGCTCACCATCAACTGTGGTCCAACCACCAGCCAGTTCCCAGTCAGCGCAGGTGGCAAAATCTTCCAACGTTTTCACGTCGTCCTTGGCCAGCGCTTCTACCATCTGGGGTGTCAGACCTTCGAATTCAATAAGGCTGTCCTCGACACCCAGCTCACGCGCTGCATCCAGCGCCGCTTTGGCCTGTGCTTCCAGGTGTTCACGCGCACGGGTCTGCAGTTCCTGCGCGGTGCCATCGTCGACGCCGTCAATGACCAACAGCTCGTCAAGCTCGACATAAGCGACTTCTTCCAGGTTGGTAAACCCTTCCGAGACCAGTAGTTGCGCAAAGAACTCGTCCAGATCCAGGCTTTCCATGAACAGGCTGGTGCGGGCTTCGAATTCTTTCTGACGGCGCGCCGATTCTTCGGCCTCGGTCATGATATCAATGTCCAGATTGGTCAGCTGGCTGGCCAAACGCACATTCTGACCGCGACGGCCAATGGCAAGGCTCAGCTGTTCTTCGGGAACCACAACTTCGATCTTGCCCGCTTCTTCATCCAGAACAACCTTGGACACCTCGGCAGGCTGCAGCGCATTCACCAGGAAGGTGGGCTGATCTTCGTTCCATGGAATGATGTCGATCTTTTCACCCTGCAGTTCATTCACGACGGCCTGCACACGGCTGCCGCGCATACCAACGCAGGCACCGACAGGGTCGATCGAGCCGTCATAGGAAATGACAGCGATCTTGGCGCGCGATCCGGGATCACGGGCAACAGCTTTGACCTCGATGATGCCGTCATAGATTTCCGGCACTTCCATCTTGAACAGTTCAGCCATGAATTCAGGCGCGGTGCGCGACAGGAAAATCTGGTGGCCACGAACCTCGCGGCGAACTTCCTTGATATAGGCGCGCACACGGTCATTGGGGCGATAGCTTTCGCGGCCAATCTTGTCGTTGCGGCGCAGAACAGCCTCGGCACCGCCCAGATCGACGATGACATTGCCGAACTCTTCGCGCTTGACCGCACCGTTGATGATGGTACCTGCGCGATCCTTGAAGTCTTCGTACTGGCGATCGCGCTCGGCTTCGCGAACCTTTTGCAGAATCACCTGCTTAGCGGATTGCGCCGCGATCCGGCCCATTTCGACCGGAGGCACTTCTTCGACATAGACGCTACCGACTTCCGGCGCTTCCATGTATTGCTTGGCCTGCTCGACGGTCATCTCGGCCTGATAGTTCTCAAGCTCCTCATCTTCAACCACGGTGCGGACACGGGTAAAGGTCGCCTTGCCGGTCTTGCGGTCGATGCTGACGCGGATATCCATCTCGGCGCCGTAGCGGCTTTTGGCGGCACGGGCGAGCGATTCTTCCATCGCTTCGACAACCAGACCGGGGTCGATCATCTTTTCGCGGGCCACGGCCTCGGCGGTCTGCAGCAGCTCCAGCTGGTTGGCTGAGGTGATTGCCATCAGTTCGTCTCCTCTTCGGACCCTTCGGTCTCAATCTCGTCGAAAGCGTTTTCGTTCAGGGCACCGGCGTCCTTGCGCTGGCGCAGCATCTCTTTGATCAGATCATCGGTCAGGACCAGCTTGGCATCGCTTAGCCAGTCAAACTGCAAGCCGATGGTGATCGTCTCATCTCCCTCGGAGATATTGATCAAAACCTCATCGCCTTCGATCCCGGCCAGCTCACCTTTGAAGCGGCGACGGCCGTCGATCAGTTCGGCGGTTTCAATCTTTGCCTCATAGCCCTCGAACATCTCAAAATCCTTGAGACGTGTCAGAGGCCGGTCGATGCCGGGGCTGGACACTTCCAGCGCATAGGCGTCAAGGATCGGATCTTCGACATCCAACGTGGCACTGACTGCGTTCGATATCTCGGCGCAGTCATCCACCTCGATGCCACCATCGGGCTTGTCGGCCATGATCTGCAAGGTGGTCTGCTTGCCGCTCATCAGGCGGATACGGACCAGCTCATACCCCAGATCTTCGATCACTGGGGTGATGATCTCGGCCAGTCTCCGATCGATGGCAGCTTTGGCTATCAGTTCGTTTGTCATCAGCTACTCTACCCTGTCAGTCGGGCACAAAAAAACGGGCGCGCGGCCCGTCGAAATTCCCGGTGGAGCCCCAGACCAGAAGTCTGACACGCCGCTGTTGCAACTGCATATACGCAGGGTTTCCCGAGTCTGCAACCCCCGGCAGGAACCCTGACCGGAATTTACGCCAACCACCACCGTTCAGCGATGCGTCCGTCGTCCAGCGCGCGCGCGCCGCCGATCTGCTGGGGCATACCAACATGAGCAGCCGCCGCCAGCGCAATATCCGATTCGCTGGGGTGAAGGCGCAGACCGCGCAGCCCATTCAAGCCTTCGGATGATGGCAGGGCAGCAATATCCACATATCCATCCCGCAATGCTTCGGCCCGGACGCGGGCATCAGGAATGACGATAATCTCAAAAGCATCCGCCCAACCGGCCTGAGTGCTCTTATAATGGTCAACAACTTTGCGGCCCAGAAAGTGGCGAACATCCTCAGCCCGTTCGACACGGTAGCATCCGGTGCCATTGGCGATCTGCAGCGGTTTGACGCTCTGACCAGCCCGCGGGATGACAAATTGACTTTCGGCCAGCAGGAAAGGCAGGCCGGGATTAGGTTTAGCCAGTTCAAGGTGCAGCCGGTTAGGGGCCAGCGCTTCGGCGCGCCCGACTTCGGCCAAAACCGCCATCACATCAGCGATATCCAATGCTACGCCGTCGTGGAACACCGCATCATCGCGCAGATCAAACGTCCAGATCCGGGCATCCGTATCGGTCTGCCATCCTGTTGCCAGCTCACCTCGCAAGGTACCGTCAGGTGCGATTTCGGTCAGCGTGTCAAACACCGCCCCCCGTGCAACCTGTTCAAGACTGTCGTCACGCGGCACCGCAAGCCGCAGGGTTCCGCCCGGCTTGGGCGTATTCGCCAGTGAGGCGCCTGTTGCCGCCAACAGCGCCGCAGCGGCACCTGATGCAAACAACGCGCGGCGGTCAATGCGGGTCATGCTACCCCCTCGGCCACGCGGTTCATAATGCGGACCAGTTCGGCACTGATGCCGGGTTCAGACAGGGCATGGCCTGCCTGACGGACCATCTTCAATTCGACATTCGGCCAGCGCTCGGCCAGGTTCCAGGCAGAATGCGGTGGGCAGATCATGTCATAGCGGCCCTGAACGATATGGCCGGGAATATGAGCGATCCGATCCATCTGCTCCAGAATCTGCCCGTCCTGATCAAGGAAAGCCCGATTGATGAAATAGTGATTCTCAAGCCGGGCAAAGGCGCGCGCATACTCACCCGGGCTTTCTCCGGTGGATCCGTTCGAATGGATTGACGCCAGCGCATTTTCCCAGGCGGACCAGGCCCGTCCGTACAGAACCTCAGTCGCCCGATCCCCTGAGAACAGACGTTTGTTATAGGCCCCAATCGTGTCGGAAAGCTCAGTCTCGGAGAGCAGAGCGGTGAACTTGGACCATTGCTCGGGCCAGAACTTGCCCGCGCCACCACCATAGAACCAGTCCAGCTCGGCCTGCGTTGCCAGAAACACGCCGCGCAATATCAGCCTATTCACCCGGTCGGGATGCGCCTGCGCATAGATCAACGCCAGGGTTGCGCCCCAGCTTCCACCGAAAACGGCCCAGTCACTGATGTTCAACAGGGTGCGCAGCCGTTCGATATCGGCCACCAGATGCCAGGTTGTGTTGTCTGTGACCGACGCGTGCGGGCGCGAGCGTCCACAGCCTCTCTGATCAAACAGAATCACCCGAAAGACGTCCGGATCGAAATAGCGCCGCATTGCGGGGCTGCATCCGCCACCTGGGCCTCCGTGCAACACGACCACCGGCAGGCCATCCGGATTGCCGCATTGTTCCATATAGATAAGGTGACCATCGCCCACATCGACCATGCGCTGATCGAACGGGTCGATCGGCGGGTAAAGATATTGCACTGCGCGCTTTTGGTCCGGGTACTTGTCCATTATGGCCCTATATAGTCCTTAAACGTAAAAGAGCATACGGAGACAGGAATGCAAGCGCATCCGAACACGGTAGACCCGTCCGAGATCGCAAAATTCGAGGCGATGGCCGCCGAATGGTGGGACCCGCATGGGAAATTCAAGCCCCTGCATATGCTGAACCCCTGTCGTCTGGATTATATCACACAGCAAATCGCAGGCGAATTTGACCGTGATCTGAAAGCCCCGCGCCCGTTCGAGGGCCTGCGCCTGCTGGATATCGGATGTGGAGGAGGCTTGCTGAGCGAACCCATGGCTCGCCTTGGCGCCGAGGTCGTGGGCGCCGATGCCGCCGAGGGCAACCTGCCCGTCGCCCGCATCCATGCCGAGCAATCGGGGCTTGGGATCGACTATCGCCACACCACTGCCGAGGCTATGGCCGCCGCAGGTGAGCAGTTTGATGTGATTCTGAACATGGAGGTGGTCGAACATGTGGCCGACCCGCTCAGCTTTCTGACAGCCACGCGGGATTTGTTGAAACCAGGCGGACTTGAGATTTGTTCGACCATCAACCGCAATCCGAAATCCTATGCGATGGCCATCTTTGGTGCCGAGGTGATCATGCGCTGGCTGCCGCGCGGCACGCATGAGTGGAACAAGTTCATCACCCCTGACGAGTTGTTCGACCTGTTGCGTCAAGCCGGGTTGGACCCGGTGGACCGCAAGGGTTTCGTGTTCAACCCGATACTATGGAGCTGGTCGATCTCGAACCGGGATTTGAGCGTGAATTATGTGACGGCGAGCGTGAAGCCGGGGTGAACCTACTCCCCCTCCAACTGCAATCGCAAATCCCGCAGCACGGGCAGCGTGCTGCGGACCCGCTCCAGCCCCAGCTCTCCGACCACGCGGTTGATCAGCGGCGCAATGGACGAGATCGCCTGATCCCGAGCACTCCGCCCAGCGGGGCTGATGGCGACCATCTTGCGGCGGGCGTCGTCCCAGTCGGGGCGGATGTGGATATATCCGGCCCATTCCAGCTTGGCCAAGGTATTGGTCATGGCACCTCGGGTCACGTGAAACGTATCGGCTAGCTGTGCCGGGCTGCGTTCGTTGCCGACAAAGACAAGATGGTTCAAAACCGAGAAATGCGAAATTTCCATGCCCCTGGGCAGCACCCGGCTGAGCCGGTTACGCAATAACTGGTCTGCGGTCAGGATCTCGCTGAACAGCGTGACCGCGAGGGCATTGGTATCGTTTGTCATAGTCCAGATTCTGGATCAGGGGCCGTCAAAGGGACGGACATGTGTCAGCGAAGGCACGCGGCTTCGTGCTTCTGTAACAGAACTATCATCCAAATTGAAAAAGTGAATGCCCTGATCGGTCCCTGCGTCGATGACGACCTCTCCCCATGGGGCAACGACCATGCTGTGACCGTAGGTTTTGCGGGTCTTTCCCCTGGTTTTAGGGTGTTCACCGGTCTGCGCCGGGGCCAACACCCAGCATCCGTTTTCAATCGCCCGCGCCCGCAACAGCGACTTCCAATGGGCCTCACCCGTGACCGGTGAAAAAGCGGCTGGAACCGTCAGAATGCGCGCTCCAGCCTGCGCCAGAGATGCGTATAGTTTGGGGAAGCGGATATCATAACATATACTCAGACCCACCTTGCCGAAATCTGTCTCGGCTATGACCGCCCGTGTGCCGGGACGGTAGTTTTTGGACTCGCGAAACGTCTCGGCCTCGGACACCTGCACGTCGAACATATGGATCTTGTCATACCACGCCACGATCTGCCCCTGAGGATCAATCATGAAAGACCGATTGGCAAACCGACCATCCGCATCATGTGTTTTGATCGCCAACGAGCCGATCAATAACCAGATCCCCAGGCTCGCGGCCTGCTCGCGCAGCCCCGCAAGTGTCAGGTCGTCTTCTTCGTATTGCAGGATTTCCCGCTGCCGTGTGGACGAGGTGGACACGCAATTCGTCACCTCGGGCGTCAGAACGAACCGCGCACCCTGCCCTGCCGCTCCGGACATCAGGGCGCGCACCATTTTCAGGTTTTCAGCCGGGTCATCCGACGAGGTGATCTGAATCAGGGCGCTCTTCATCAGGCCGCCAGCAAACCGTCCAGCTTGCCCTGACGTTCCAGCTCATACAGGTCGTCGCATCCACCCACATGCTGCGATCCGATAAAGATCTGGGGTACGGTGCGCTTGCCACCGGCGCGCTGGATCATTTCAGGTTTGCGTTTTGGGTTCCTCAGCACATCGACTTCCTGAAACTCGACGCCCTTCTGATTCAACAGCCGTTTTGCAGCGTGACAGAAGCCACAGAGCGGCGAGGTATATATTTCTACCGATTTCATATTCCGTACCTTTGGGTTTCGCACAATCCTGGGCGAGTTAGGTATCCTTGGCAACGCGCGCTAGGGTCAACACAAAAATATGATTTGCCCCGGATGCACGACAGACACGTGCACATGAGGTCAATGTTGCGCCTGATGTCATGACATCATCGACCAGCAGAATATCGCGCCCCTGCATCTGCCGAAGCCGCCTGGGATGCGCTGCAATCGCATTCTCCAGCGTTTCCATGCGCTGTGCGGCTGTTTTTCCATCCAAAACCGGCGTTCTTGTCCGTCGGACCAGAAGGTCCGGACAGGCCGCCAACCCGGTTTGCCGCCCCAGATGCTGCGCCAACAGGGCGGATTGGTTGTACCTGCGTTTCAGCAACCGGGACCAATGCAGCGGTACCGGCGCGATCAGCATGTTCTCGCGAAACAAATCCCGACCCGCCAGGGCCATCCAGCGCGCCGCAGGGCGTGCAAGCTCGGGCCGGTCCCCATGTTTCAGAGCCAGAATCAGGGATCGCGCCTTGCCATCATACAAAAGCGCAGACCG
Source organism: Ruegeria sp. CDSA236 (assembly GCF_059611285.1). Classification (NCBI taxonomy): domain Bacteria; kingdom Pseudomonadati; phylum Pseudomonadota; class Alphaproteobacteria; order Rhodobacterales; family Roseobacteraceae; genus Ruegeria; species Ruegeria sp. CDSA236. The sequence goes on along the minus strand of NZ_JBXWPG010000012.1, from coordinate 94,141 downwards.
CCCATCGCGCCAGGGGCGCGGCGTTTTCATACAGTCATCACATTCGATTCGGTGGCCATCGGCCTCACCCGGCAAGGGCACGCCGCAGCTTTCACATACAGCGCCACCGATAAAGGGCGTTTCACGCCAACAGGAGCCACAGAGGCCGAAATCCGCCTCGGTCAAATCACCGCATCCCAGACAGCGCGGGGGATAGATCATCTGGACAGCGGTTTGAATCCGCTGCCACATGCGATAGTTGCGCCCTATGAAACTGCCTGATTCCAACGCACCCTCACTGTTCGACCGCGCAATCCTTGCACGGCGTCGGTCCCGCGCACGGGAAGATGCCTTGTTCTTGCACCGCGCCGCAGTTGACGAGGTTCAGGATCGGCTCGCCTTGGTTAATAAAAGCTTTACGGACCCGGCGATCGTGACCCCTTTTGCGCAAGTCTGGCAGGATGTGTTGCCAATGGCGCGGATCATCCCGGATAACGAGGTGCTGGACCTGACTCCCGGTGCCCATGATCTGGTGATCCATGCCATGGCTCTGCACTGGACCAATGATCCGGTTGGGCAGTTGATCCAGTGTCACCGCGCGCTGCAACCTGATGGGCTGTTGCTGGTGATCTGTCTGGGCGGTGAAACCCTGCGGGAACTGCGCGCCGCACTTGGGCAGGCCGAGGTTGAGGTCACGGGCGGCCTCAGCCCCCGCATCGCGCCTATGGCCGAGCTGCGCGATCTGGGCGGGTTACTGCAACGCGCCGGACTGGCCCTGCCGGTTGCTGATACCGCGCGATTGACGGCGGAATATCGCGATCTGACCCACCTGATGCATGACCTGCGGGCAATGGGTGAAACCAACAGCCTGCAAAACCGCATGAAACACCCCACAAACCGGCAGGTCTTTGCCCGGGCGCAAGACATCTATGCCAATCATTTCAGCACTGATCAAAAACGCCTCAAGGCGACATTCGAGCTGGTCTGCCTAACCGGCTGGTCGCCCGATGAAAGCCAGCCAAAACCGCTGCGTCCGGGCTCGGCCCAGATGCGGCTTGCGGATGTTCTGGGCGCAAGCGAAGGCAAACTGTCCGATTGACGAATGCGGAATTCCGGTTATCTCAGCCCGAAGCAAAGACATCTCAGGAAGTGAAACATGTTTGACGCCACACGCCCCGATCATGCCCCGGCGGATCACCCCAAAGTCAAAACGGGCCGCGTCGGCATCCTGCTGGCCAATCTCGGCACGCCCGACGATTACAGCTATTGGCCCATGCGCCGTTATTTGAACGAGTTTCTGTCGGACCAGCGCGTGATCGACTATCCCAAGTGGAAGTGGCAGCCGATCCTGCAGGGCATCATCCTGACCAAACGGCCCTTCAGCTCGGGTGAGGCGTACAAGTCGATCTGGAACCACGACAAGGGCGAAAGCCCGCTGATGACGATCACCAAAGAGCAGACCGCCAAGATGCGGGACGCGATGACGGAACGCTATGGCGACAGGGTCATGGTCGAGTTCTGCATGCGCTATGGCAACCCATCGACCAAATCAAAGGTCCGGGAAATGGTCGCGGCGGGCTGCGACCGGATTCTGTTCTTTCCACTGTACCCACAATACGCAGGCGCCACGACCGCCACGGCCAATGATCAGTTTTTCCGCGCTCTGATGGATGAGACGTGGCAACCCGCCAGCCGTACCGTGCCCGCCTATTTTGACGAACCCGCCTATATCGACGCATTGGCGGGCTCGGTTAAAAAGGCCTATGCCGCGATGGTGGACAAACCGGACATACTGGTCTGTTCCTACCACGGCATGCCGGAACGCTACCTGCAACAAGGCGACCCCTATCACTGCCAATGCGCAAAAACGACTCGGTTGCTGAAAGAAAGGTTGGACTGGTCGGACGACCAGCTTGTATCGACCTTCCAGTCACGATTCGGCCCGGAAGAATGGCTCAAGCCATATACGGTCGACCACGTGGCCGAACTGGCAAAACAGGGTAAGAAGAAGATCGCCGTTATCGCACCAGCGTTTTCCGCCGATTGCATTGAAACGCTGGAAGAGATCAACGAAGAGATCAAAGAGAGTTTTGAGGACGCGGGCGGCGAAAGCTTTACCTATATCCCATGCCTGAACGATGACGAATCGCACATAGCGGCCCTGGGCAAAGTGATCGAGGATAATTTGAAGGGGTGGCTGGACTAAGCCACCTAGTCGACTAGGCACAAAAAAAGGCGGTGGAAAGCTCCACCGCCTTTTCTTTAGATATCGCTTGTCGAATTAGCTTGCTGCAACAGCTGCGGCAACAACAACCAACAGGATCAGCGGCAGGATGATGCCGTTTGACGAACCCTGAGTTTCTTCAACAACAACAGGTGCTTCAACAACCGGCTCTTCCAGGTTGCCTGCATAAGCGGTCGAAGCAGCAGCAGTCAGTGCAGCGGCGAGAACGAGTTTCTTCATATTAACCTCCAGGATACGCACGGTTCCGTATAGTGAAACCATGCACTCAAGACTTACCTCGTGTTTTTTTCTAATCAGCTATCCAACTGGAATGCAAATGGAAGTTGCGTCACAAGCGGGTACCTGCGCGGAAATGTCGTCAAATTAGCAACACTTGCGTGCCAACCTTGGCCATTGAGAACAGTTCGGCAATATCGTTGTTGAAAAGACCGATGCACCCATTCGAAGATCGGCGCCCAATTTTGCGCGTATCATGGGTTCCGTGAATTCGGTAATATTTCCAGCTTAGATATAAAGCATGTGTTCCCAGAGGGTTATCCGGACCCGGCGGGATATAGTCTGGCCATTCCGGATTTCTTTTCTTCATCGAAGGTGTTGGCGACCAGCTTGGGCCCTCGACCTTGCGGATCACACTGGTCCGGCCGCGGCGCGTCAGCTCTTCGGTCAGGGGAACCGACGACGGGTATAGTTTGTACACCGATTGATCGTCAGACCAGTAATGCAGCGCCCGCGATACTGTATCGACAAGGATAGCACCGTTTTTCGTGTTGGAAAAATAGGGCTGCCAGTCCAGCGCCCTGAAGCCAGAGATGTTACGGCGCACCGCGGGTTCGTCCTCGGGTGCGGGGCGCAGCGGGTCTCCGGGGGTGTATTGGGCAATCGCAGGCGAGGCGACCAGAGCCGAGACACCCGCAACGAATCCGCGTCGGGTTGTATGAGTAATGCTTTTCTTGACCATGATCGCAGGTCCTTTTCACAGAAAATCTAAAAATCCTGTGCATTTTATTGCCAGAATGCTTCAGTCGCAATTGAAACCGGCAGAATCACGCAGAACAAAGCCATTGTGCGTTTGCCCACAGCCTTCTGTCACGCTATGCCGTATGGCAACACAATAATCAGGTCGATCATGACGCGCATCATTTCATTACTGTTTGCTAGCTTTATTGCACTGGCCGCCTGTACGCCGGGTGGATCCCCAACCTATGGGGCAGATGGGCGCCCACTACCAACGGTGTACAAGATCCGTGGCAATCCAGAAAAGCTGCAATTCCGGATGTTGGATTCGGTTAACGCCCTCCGCCAGGCATCGGGCCTTCAGCCGGTACAACTGAATGCTCAGCTCAATGCCGCGGCCGCCACCCATTCCAAGGATATGGCGCGACAGAATCGGCCCTGGCACTTTGGCTCGGACGGATCTTCGCCGTTGGATCGGGCGACGCGCGTCGGCTATTACGGCACCTTCCTCGGCGAGGCGATCTCGGAAACCTATGAGACCGAGACCGAAACGCTGGCCGCCTGGATGCAGGAACCCGGACCGCGAAATGTCATCATGGATGCCAAAGCCACTCAGATGGGCTTTGCCTGGCACCAGGAGAACGGCGGGAAAATCTGGTGGACCCTGGAAATGGGAACCGGCGGTTAAAACGCAAAAGCCCCCGAAAACCGGGGGCTTTTTTATTGCCTTTGGGGCAGTTAAGCCGCCTGGACCGACTGCGCCTCGGTCAAAATTGCATAGAGCTTGACCGGATCAGGATTGGCGCGCAGCTTTGCGCAAACCGACGTATTGCGCAGCGTTCTGGACACCAGTGCAAGCGCCTTTAGGTGGTCCACACCTGCCTCTTCCGGGGCAAACAACGCAAAAGCGACATCAACCGGCTGGCGGTCTACCGCACCGAAATCAATCGGCTTTTCCAGCATTACGAAAACGCCAGCCACTTCGGCCAGATCACCCAGCCGCGCATGTGGCAGGGCAACTCCATGACCAACGCCTGTTGGGCCAAGGCTCTCCCGCTCGAGCAGGCCATCCACAACAACCTGCGCGTCAAGACCAAGGGCCCCCTCGGCAACATCGCCGATTTCCTGAAACAACCGCTTCTTGCTGGAAGCGGCGGACAATACACGTACCGCCTCGGGCTTCAGTATGCTCGAAAGCTCCATGATCACGCTCCATGGCCTTGCCCCCGCTTGCGCAGGGGCTTGCCTTGCTATTCTTGCCTGTTACGGATCAATCCAGCCAATGTTGCCGTCCTCACGGCGATACACGACATTCAATCCGTCCTTGTTTTCATTCCGGAACACCAGCACCGGGGCGCCGGCTAGTTCCATCTGCATTACGGCTTCACCAACACTCAACGATGGGATCTTGGTTTCCATCTCAGCCACGATCATCGGCTGCAGCGTTTCAGGTTCATCAGCCGACTCTGATTCGTCAGAGGCGAGGATATAAGAGGAAGCACCAAAGAGTTCAACCGGCTCGGATCGGTCCTTGTGATGGTCCTTGAGGCGGCGCTTATACCGGCGCAACTGCGTTTCCATCTTGTCACAGCAGGCCTCGAATGCTGCGTAGATTTCGATAGCGTGGGCCTTGGCCTGCGCAGTCAGGCCGGTCGAAAGATGCACGGTGGCTTCGCAAACATACTCATGCGCAGAACGGGAAAAGACGACATTGGCGTCGGTCGGGCGCTGGGCATATTTTCCAACAACCTCCCCTAGCTCGGTCTGCACATGGGTCTGCAGCGCCTCGCCGATGTCGATCTGTTTTCCGCTAATTTGGTAACGCATGTGATCTCCTTCACAATTCACACCCATTTTGACGCTGCGTTACGCAGCGCACGTGTTTTTATCGGGTGGGGGATATCGGCATATTCCGCAGTTGCTGAGAAACGTACCCCTTAGCAAAGGTGCACCGCGATCCCGACTGGAACTGAAGAAATGCCATAACCCAATTGAGGCAAGAGACGGCGGCAGAGTCAATCAAAACAGGCGTGTATATACGTGATTTCAGCCATGCGCTGGGCGCAATTCCGCGCAAGCCTATGAAATACGGAAGTTTTCGCCCAAATAGACCCGGCGGACATTTTCGTTCTCGACGACTTCATCCGGCGTACCCGACATCAGCACCTGACCATCATGCAGGATATAGGCCCGGTCCACGATTTCCAGTGTTTCGCGCACGTTATGGTCAGTGATCAGCACGCCGATGCCGCGCTTTTTCAGGTCCGCTACCAGATGGCGGATATCGCCGACGCTGATCGGGTCCACGCCTGCAAACGGCTCGTCCAGCAACAGATATTTCGGATCAGCCGCAAGACAACGGGCAATTTCGACACGGCGACGCTCGCCACCGGACAATGCCAATGCCGGGGCGCGGCGCAGATGTTCGATCGAAAAATCGGACAACAGCTCTTCCAGCCGCTCTTTCCTGCGATGGCTGTGCTTCACGGTGATGTCCAGAACGGCGGCAATGTTGTCCTCGACACTCATCCCGCGGAAAATCGACATCTCTTGTGGCAGATATCCGATCCCAAGCCGCGCGCGCCTATACATCGGCAGGGTCGTCACGTTTTGGCCGTCAATGGTCACAGTGCCAGCTTCGGGAAAGACAAGCCCGGCGACCGAATAGAACGTTGTGGTCTTGCCTGATCCGTTCGGACCCAACAAGGCAACCACCTCGGACCGGCCCAACGTCATCGAGACTTCGCGTATCACGGTCTTCTTACGGTATGATTTCCGCAGTTTCTCGATCCTGAGGCCGGAACCGCCTTCGGCCACAGACAAATTCGGACGCTCCATCAGTTGCTATCCGGATTCAGAATGGTTTTGACGCGGCCAGTCATCTTTGCCGTTCCGGTCGTCAGATTGGCATTCATCTGATCGCCGCTGATAACGCTGGGGCCTTGCGTCAAAAGCACATTTCCGCGCATCACGATTTCGCCCGAGTCGATTGTGTATTCGGCCCAGTCGCCTTCGGCTGCATCAGGCGGGCTGACAAGAACCACATCATTTGTCGCCTCCATCCGCTCGATTCCGGACCTGTCGGCATTGTAGATGACCAGGACCCGCTCGGCGGTCAGGCGCATCTCACCCTGCACGATCAGGACGTTACCGATAAACTCGGCCGTGCCGTCTTCTTGATTGACGTTTAGGGATTCCGAGGTGACCTCGACCGGCTGGCTTGGATCCGCCTTGGCTGACCCGAAGGCGACCTGCGTTTCCTGTGCCGACGCCGAAAAGGCACCGACCATCAGCGCAAAACTAACAACAGCAAATCGCAAATCAATCACGGCTTATCTTTCTGTTTTTTCAGGCTCGTATACCAGCTTAACACCATCTGTAAAAAGAATATGGACCGGCCCATCCTTTTTTTCGGTTCCAAATGTCATCCGTCCCGCGGAAAAATCTCCGATGATGCCGGTGCCATCGACCTGACCCGGAGTGTCGCCGCGGATTTCATCCAGAGAGGTATTCAGAAGATCAGTTCTGACCTGAATTCCGTCTGTCGTCGTTATCAGGACGTCCCCAACAAACGTTGCGGAATTCTTGTCCGGGCGGATCATACCGGAATTTGAATCCATCGTTATGACGCCGCCATTCAACAATCCCAACCGCCCTCTAAACTCGGCAGTCGTGGGCAATGACCCTTCGCGCCCCTGGGTCGCTTGGGCCGCCTGAATTTGAACTTCCTCGCCTTTTCTGGTTGTTCCAAGATAATGGGGTTGGGTCACCACTTGGTCAGCCAGACGTTCATCTATGTCTTTTTGGGTAAACGGGACGGACACGCTGGTTTCGATGCTGCGTGATAGCAGAAAAACCGTCGACAGCAGAACAATGGCTGCCAAAGGCAGCAACACCTTCAGAAATTGCACCATCCGGGAATGTCCGTCCATCGAACGCCCCTCTACCCCAAACCAACGCGCAGGCAATCGTGGATATGTAGCACGCCCAAGGCCTGGTGATCACTGCCCTCCTCGACCACAAACAAAGAGGTGATCTTGCGGTCATTCATGATGGCCACCGCCTCTTCGGCCAACGCGCCGGGCGGGATGGTTGTTGGGTTCTGCGTCATCACCTGCTCGGCCGTTTTGCCCAGCAAGCCCTCCATATGACGCCGCAGATCGCCATCGGTGATGATGCCCACCACCTGACCTTGCGGATCGACAACCCCGGCAACGCCAAAGCCCTTGCGGCTGATCTCGATCAGCGCATCGCTCATGGGTGTTCCGACCGAAACCAGCGGCAACGCATCGCCCTTGTGCATCAGATCCTGCACCGTGCTCAGCTGTGCACCTAGTTTTCCACCGGGATGAAAGGCGCGGAAATCTTCGGGTTTGAAGTTGCGATACTTCATCAACGCTATCGCCAGCGCGTCGCCCATGGCCAAAGTCAACGTCGTGGAAATCGAAGGCACCATGCCATAGCCGCAGGCCTCGCCCAACGACGGGATCAATAGATGCACGTCTGCCTGTTTCATCAGCGTGCTTTCCGGCTTGCTGGACAGGCCAATCAGTGGAATGCCAAAGCGGCGGGTAAAAGCCAGCAGGTTGGCAAGCTCTGGCGCTTCGCCCGAATTCGAGATGGCCAGAACCACATCGCCTTTTGAAACCATGCCCAGATCGCCATGGCTGGCCTCGGCCGGGTGCACGAAATAGGCCGGTGTACCGGTGCTGGCCAGTGTGGCCGCGATCTTGTGCCCGATATGACCCGACTTGCCGATGCCGCTGATGATGATGCGGCCCGAGGCCTGCAATATCAGCTGAACCGCTTGGGCAAAATGTTCATCCAGACCGTCGGCCAGTACCTCCAGCGCGCGGGCCTCGTCTGTCACCACCTGACGGGCGGTTCTCAGAAATGCTTCGGTATCAGTCATGAGTGCGCAAAAATATCCGTTTCTGGCCATCCAGCTAGATCGAGTTTCGCACGCATCGGCAAGAAGTCAAAACAGGCCTGCGCCATCTCGGTCCGGCCCTCTCGCGCCAGGCGCTTGTTCAACTCCTCCCGCAGGCGGTGCAGATACAGAACATCCGAGGCTGCATAGTCCAGCTGCGCCTCGCTCAACGTTTCGGCGCCCCAATCGCTCATCTGCTGCTGTTTCGAGATATCGACGCCGATCAACTCGTTGCACAGGTTTTTCAGCCCGTGCCGGTCGGTATAGGTGCGCACCAGACGGCTGGCGATCTTGGTGCAATAGACTGGCGCGGCTAACGCACCAAAGGCGTGATACATCGCGGCAATGTCGAAACGACCAAAATGGAACAGTTTCAGCACATCCGGGTTTTCCAGCATGGCACGCAAGTTCGGTGCCTCGGTCTGGCCCTTTTCGACCTGAACGATATGCGAATTGCCATCGCCGCCCGACATCTGGATCACGCAGAGGCGGTCGCGATGCGGGTTTAGACCCATGGTTTCACAGTCAATGGCCACCACCGGCCCCATATCCAACCCGTCCGGCAGGTCGTTTTTGTACAAATAGTTAGCCACCCGAGTAATCCTTTGCGCGGTATCGCCACCGAGATAGGCGCTTTATTCCCTAAACTCAACGCCATCCCTGTACGCCAGCCGGTTGCCGCTGTCGCAGTTGGTCAAGACCTAAACGAAGGTTTGGGGTGACAGAGCCTTTAGACTGCGGCAGATATCAATCAATGTTAAGCGTTCTTAGAAACCGGACCTATCGCCACCTGTTGGCCGCGCAGATCGTTGCCCTGACGGGCACTGGGCTGGCCACGGTCGCGCTGGGTCTGTTGGCCTTTGAACTGGCAGGGGATGCGGCCGGGCTGGTGTTGGGCACCGCGATGACCATCAAAATGGTGGCCTATGTCACGGTCGCGCCATTGGCGGCCGCTTTTGCCGAGCGGCTGGATCGGCGCAAGATGTTGGTGGTGCTTGACCTGATCCGTGCGGCTGTCGCGCTGTGTCTGCCTTTTGTGACCGAGGTCTGGCAGGTTTATGTCCTGATTTTCGTGCTGCAATCTGCCTCGGCCGGATTTACCCCTGCATTTCAGGCTACAATCCCCGATGTACTGACAGATGAGCGCGAATACACCCGCGCCCTGTCCCTATCGCGGATGGCATATGATCTGGAGAGCCTGCTAAGCCCCGTATTCGCCGCAGCCCTGTTGTTGTTGGTCAGCTTCAACAGCCTGTTCTGGGGCACCGCCCTGGGATTTGTCGCTTCGGCGCTGCTGGTGGTGTCGGTGGCTTTGCCATCACCCAAACCAAGTAAGCCGCGCGGGATATACGAACGGACAACACGTGGCATACGCATCTATTTGAACACACCCCGGCTGCGGGGCCTTCTTGCCCTGAGTTGGAGCGCGGCAGCACTCAGCTCAATGGTGATCGTCAACACTGTGGTCATCGTGCGATCAGATCTGGGGCTGTCGGAAAGCGCCGTTGCCGCTGCGCTGGCCGGTTTTGGTGGCGGCTCTATGCTTGCCGCTTTTATCCTGCCCCGGATGCTGGACCGGATCGAGGATCGAAAGGTCATGTTGGCCGGCGCCCTTCTGTGCTGCGTCACCATGGCCGGAGCCGCCGCGATATTTGCGACAACCCCGCTGTCTTTGGGTCTGTTGATCGTTTTGTGGGCCCTAGCTGGCTTTGGCTATTCCACCACGCTGACGCCGTCTGGCCGCCTGCTGACCCGCTCGGCCCATCCCGAAGACCGCCCCGCCGTCTTTGCGGCCCAATTCACGCTGTCTCATTGCTGTTGGCTGGTGCTGTATCCTCTGGCAGGCGGGCTGATGACCCTGTTTGGGGCCACAACCGCCCTGAGCTTTATGGCGGCGATGTCCTTTCTGGGTATTATCGGTGCGGTCACCCTTTGGCCGCGTTCTGATCTGCATTCGGTGATCCACGACCATCCTGACCTGCCGCGTGACCACCCGCACATGGCCGGCCCGCCACCGGATGCTCATCCCGTCATAATAGACGACCTGCACCCCCGTATCCCGCGTGAGCCTTGAGCCCTGCTGTCGTTTTGCCCTAAACCGGAAAAACCAGACCCGCACCGGAGCGCCAATGGATCAGCTTGACCGCCGCATCATCTCAGTCCTGCAACATAATGCCCGCGAGTCGACCACAAAAATCGCGGCAAAACTGGGCGTTGCCCGGACAACCGTGCATGAACGCATCAGCCGGATGGAAGAACGCGGCATCATTGCCGGCTATTCCGTGATCCTGAACAGCCCCGAAGATGCCCCCCGCGTCCAGGTTGTCGTTCTGCTCGAGGTCCAACAGAAGGAAACCACCCGTATCATCAAGCGGCTCGAGGCCTACCCCGAGGTTAAACTCTGTCTTTCGATCAACGGTGACTTTGACCTGCTGTTGACCGCTGACGCACCAAGGATCGAGGATCTGGATATTCTCGTTGATGATCTGGCACGAATCCCCGGTGTTCTGCGCACCAATACGAGCGTTGTTTTTGGCCGGCGGATTGATCGAATCTGATTGACTGATAACCCTCTGTAAACCAAGGCAAGGCTAGCGTGGCCCGGATTGATCAGAATCCCGGACCGGCAGAATGCCAAATCGCCTATTCATTGTCATAGCATGTGTTGCGTTGCTTCTGGCAGCGCGTCAGAGCTTTGCGGGCGCGGAGGCCCGGATGTCTCAGACATGTGATCAGGCCGCCCGCCGCGCGGCCCTCGCCCAAGACATACCGCTTGATGTTTTGCGTGCCATAACGCGGGTTGAAACTGGCCGCGCGATCAAAGGCCGACTTGAGCCTTGGCCATGGGCAATCAATGTCGAAGGGCGCGGCCATTGGTTCCGATCTGAGCAGGAGGCTAAAGCCTATGTCGCGGATATTTTCCAAGCCGGAAAACGCAGCTTCGATATCGGGTGCTTTCAAATCAACTATCGCTGGCACGGGCAGGCCTTTCTGTCGATCGATGCCATGTTCGACCCCGAGACTAACGCCAGCTACGCGGCCCGGTTTCTGAAACAGCTATATTCCGAACTTGGGTCGTGGCCGGCAGCGGTGGGGGCCTATCACTCGCGAACCCCGGCTTTGGCCAAGACCTATTCCAGCCGCTACCAGATTGTTCATGCTCAGCTTGACCCGGGCACGGCGGTGCAAACTGCCCGCATGTCGCGTGATCCCTTCACACAACCCGCCGCACCGCTGTTCCCGGTGCAAATCACCCAGTTTCCGACGGGTGCGATGGGCTCTTTGATGCCAGCCGCGGACACCCAAACAGCCTTCATCGCCTTCAACTAGGAGAATTACGTGCCCAGACTTGACGTCCGCTCCCTGTTTTCTCCGACTGTTTTGCTGGCGCTTGCGTTGATGACTGTCATCGTCATGATGATCCTGCCCATGCCGTCCTGGGTCCTGGATGTCGGATTGGCCACGTCCTTCGCCCTGGCGATCCTGATTTTCACGCTGACCCTGTTTATCGAGCGGCCGCTGGATTTCTCTTCCTTCCCGACCATCCTTCTGGGGTCTTTGATGCTCCGGCTGTCGTTGAACGTCTCATCGACCAAGCTGATTATCGGTCAGGGGCATACCGGCCCCAATGCCGCCGGCGATGTGATCGAGGGATTCGCAAGCTTCGTCATGGGCGGCAGCATATTCCTGGGCCTTGTCGTGTTCGGCGTCCTGTTGATCGTGAACTTTATGGTCATCAACAAAGGCGCGGCCCGCATGGCCGAAGTTGGTGCGCGATTTGCCCTGGATGGGATGCCGGGGAAACAGCTGGCCATCGACAGCGATATGTCCGCGGGCGCCATCGATCATCAAGAGGCCAAGGAACGGCGCGAACGGGAACAACAGGAAACCACCTTTTTTGGCTCGCTCGACGGGGCGTCGAAATTCGTCAAAGGAGACGCGGTTGCCGGGCTTTTGATCACCCTGCTGAATCTGGTCATGGGTCTGGTCATGGGCGTGATCGTGCATGGGATGCCGGTGTCATCGGCGTTCGAAACCTACGCCATCCTGACTGTTGGCGATGGCTTGGTCTCGCAGATACCGGCTGTGATCATCTCGATCGCCTCCGCTTTGCTTCTGGCACGTGGTGGCACGCAGGGCGCAACTGACACCGCCATCTTATCGCAACTGGGGCGCCACCCGGCCGCCCTTGGCACTGTTGCCGGGTTGATGGTGCTTTTCGCGCTGGTTCCCGGCCTGCCATTTCTGCCCTTTATTCTGGGGGCCTGCGTTTTGGGCTACGCCGCCTATGCAGTGCACCGAAAACAACAAAAGCAAGAGACTCAGGTCCAAACCGCGACGGATGAGGCGGACACAGCGGTGTCGCAGGCGATTGGCGATATTCTCGACCTCGATGATGTTCACCTGGAATTCGCACCGGATCTGGTCAGCATGGTCCTGAACCAGGGCACCGGGCTGGATGCACGCATTGCGAATATGCGGACCTATGTCGCCTCGACCTTTGGATTGATCCTGCCCGATATCCGTCTGACCGATCGGGCCGAGCTACCGATGGGGACATATGTCATCAAGGTACATGGGGTGGAACAGGCCCGTGGTGCCCTGAACCCCGATCTGATTCTGGCGCTGGTTCAGGACGGGCACGATCTTTTGCCCGAGGGGAGGGATGTCACCGAACCCGTCTATGGTGCGCCTGCACGTTGGATCCTGCCCAAGGATCAAGAGGCCGCAGCAATGAGCGGCGCTACGATTGTCTCACCCCCGGAAATACTGGCCACGCATCTGCTGGAAATCATCAAACAGAACTTCTCGCGTCTGTTGACGCTGAAGGCGCTACGCAGGCTGCTATCAGAAATGGCCCGGCTCAGCGACCCGGTCCGGGCCGAGGCAAACAGGAAACTGCTGGACGAGTTGATCCCCGACAAGGTTCCAATCGACACGCTTCACGCAGTCCTGCGCCTTTTGCTGGACGAACGGGTTTCGATACGCAATCTGGCGCTTATCCTCGAAAGCATCGCCGAGGCGCGCCTGACCACCACCCAACCCGAGGGGATTTGCGAACTGGTGCGGCAGCGACTTGGGTTCCAGCTTGTGGCTGACATGAAACGCGAAGACGGGTCGATCCCGCTGATCCAGCTGGCACCGGAATGGGAAGACACATTTGCCACCTATCAGGTCGATGCACCCAATGCAGGGCTGGATGTCGCCCTGCCACCGAACCTGTTCAACAAGCTTGCAGAGGGCGTGGTGGACAGTGTCTCGCATTCCGCCGACCATGGTATCTTTCCTGCGGTCGTGACCTCGACCCGGCGCCGCAGGCTGCTGCGTACGATCATGCATGCGCGCGGCGTGTCCAATCCGGTCCTGTCATTTGAGGAAATCGGGCTCGAGGCGCGGCCCGCACTTGTAGGCACGGTACCCGCATGATCGCCCTCCCACCCGAACTCTTGCCGCACCTGGGCTCTGGGGCCTGGCATTTCTTCGGTGTTTTCCTACGCGTTTCGGCAATGGTATCCTTGATGCCTGCATTCGGAGAACGCAGCATCCCCACCCGTGTCAAACTTGGCACTGCCGTTGCCTTTACGTTGATCGTGGCACCGGCAGTGCCGACAAAGGAATTCAATCCCGAATTCCTGTCCATGGTCCAGCTGATCACCACCGAAACTCTTGTCGGAATGGCGCTGGGGATGGCGCTGCGCATCTTTGTTCTGACCCTGCAGACGGCAGGGTCCATCGCCGCACAGGCGACGTCACTATCGCAAATTCTGGGTGGGGCCGCCGCCGATCCAGTTCCGGCCATGGGTTATCTGCTGACGCTGGCCGGGTTGGCCCTTGCTGTACTACTTGGCCTGCACATCCGTTTGGCAGAGTTCTTGATCCACAGCTACGATCTGTTTCCCAACGGCGCCATGCCCGCAGCTCCGGATTTGTCCCAATGGGGCGTGGAACGGGTCTCGTACAGTTTCAGCCTGGCATTCGCCCTGGCGATGCCGTTTGTGATTGCCTCGCTGATCTACAACCTTGCGCTTGGTGTCATCAACCGCGCCATGCCACAGCTGATGGTGGCATTTGTCGGCGCCCCGGCCATCACATTTGCGGGGCTGTTCCTGCTGTTCGCCGGTGCGCCTCTGATCCTGTCGGTCTGGTCCGATGCCCTGTTTGATTTCATGCAGAACCCGCTGAAAGATCCGAGATGAGCGGACAGGACGACAACAGCGACAAGTCATACGACCCGACGCCGCAAAAGCTTCTGAAAGCACGGGAAAAGGGTGAGGTCGCCAAGTCAAACGACCTGTCTGTTGTCGCGGCGTATGTCGGGCTGCTCATAGGTTTGCTTTTGGCAGGCAAGATTGGTGTTCAACATCTGGGAACATTGTTTGTCGTTCTGATCGACCAATCCGACAAGATCGGCACCATGTTGACGGATGGCCCGGCTGACGGTCTGGTGGGAGGGATACTTGGCAAGGCCGCAATCTCGATGGCAACCATATTTGTTGTTCCCGCCACTGCGGTTCTGCTGAGCCTGATCGCCCAAAAGGCCCTGGTTTTTGCCCCCAGCAAGCTGCAGCCCAAATTGTCGCGGATCTCGATTCCGTCCAATGCCAAGAACAAATTCGGGCGCGGCGGTCTGTTCGAATTTACCAAAAGCTTTGCGAAGCTGCTGATTTACTGCGTCTGCCTATTCATGTTTCTGCGCGCCAACCTGCCCGAGATTCTGACCGCCAGCGCTGCGCCGCCGCAATCGTCGATCGTCTTGATGATGAATCTTTTATTCCGGTTCCTCTTCATCGTCGTCACCATCGCACTGGCCATCGGAGTCGTCGACTATATGTGGCAATACTCCGAACATATGCGCAAAAACCGGATGTCCCGCAAAGAAATTCAGGACGAGACCAAAGACGCCGAAGGCGACCCGCATGTCAAACAACAGCGCCGCCAGCGCGCGCAGGAAATTGCGGCAAATCAGATGATGGCGGATGTCCCAACTGCGGATGTAGTCATCGTGAACCCGACCCATTATGCGGTGGCTCTTAAATGGCAGCGGACAGCCGGGTCAGCGCCGAACTGCGTGGCGAAAGGTGTCGACCAGATTGCAGCCGCCATCCGCGCCTCGGCGGCCGAGGCCGGGGTTCCGATCCACTCGGATCCCCCCACCGCGCGGGCGCTCCATGCGACCGTCGAAATCGGGAATGAGATCGCCCCGGAACACTATCGCCCCGTCGCTGCGGCCATCCGCTTTGCTGAAGCCATGCGCAAACGCGCGAAGGACAAAATTTGATGCGGTTTACCGGACTTGCCGATCTGAAGCGTATATCCGACGCGGCCTTCCAAAAAGAGCAACAGACCTTGCGCCCATATGTCGAAGCCGAGGCCGAGATTTTGCAAAAACTGAGTCGATTGGATGCACAGCTTCAGCAGACCCGACAAAACAGCGGTCAAGCTGATGGATATCAGGTCACCGGCACTGATGTTCTGTGGCGTGGATGGGAAGAGGCAACCCGACGAAAACTCAATACAGACCTCGCGCGCGTCCGAGCGCAAAAGCTAACCAAGATGCATGCCTTGCGGAAAGCGTTCGGACGCAAACAGGCCCTAGGACAGCTGATTGAAGAACAACAAAAGGCCCGCCGAGACATGCTTATGAAAAAGCGATCGCGGCAATAAGCGGGCCGAAACAGGCTTCAAGTATCCTGACGGTTAACACTCATGATCAGGACTTGCAGCACGTCATCACCCAAATCCTTCTTGGCGACCTGCAGCAAAGCCTTTCGGACCAAATCCAGATTATCGGATTCCGTAAAGTTGCCGTTGAAACCACCGGTATTTGCGTGATCGAACAGAACCTGCAGAAACCCATCCCTCAACTTTGGCTCAAACTCATAAATCGTTTCAGCAACGCCGGGTTTGGTTTCCAGGCTCAGCGACATTGTGACCAATGCGGCAATCCGGTCGGACTTCACGACCGGGATCACAAACTGTTTCGTCATCTTCAGATATTCATACTTGCTGGACGTATCCTTTTTGTCCGACTTGGTCTTAGTGGCCTTCTCCTTGGCTTTCTTGGGTTCGGCGGCAGCAGATTTATCCATGTCACCATCTTTGGTTTTTCCAGAAGGAGACATGGCAATTCCCGCACCAATTCCACCGCCCAGGCCAACAAGCAGAAACAATATAGGAAGTAGCTTTTTCATTGTTATACGACCTCAGAACGGCAAAACTGTATCGAGGACCTGCTGGCCGTAACGGGGCTGCTGCACATCCATGATCTGACCGCGGCCACCATAAGACACGCGCGCCGAAGCAATCTTGTCATAGGTGATTTCATTTTTCCGCGAGATATCCTGTGGCCTCACATATCCCGCGACCAATAGCTCTCGGAGTTCGAAGTTCACGCGCAGCTCCTGCGAGCCCGATATGGCCAACACACCATTCGGCAAGGCGTCGATGACGGTCGCGGCGACTCTGAGTGTCAGCTTTTCCTTACGCTTGACCGAGCCCTTGCCCTTACTAACCGATGATGAGTCGATCCCAACAGCTTCGTCCAGCGTCGCCCCGTCGGGCAGCCGTTCCAGCGCCCGCTGCGGCAGGCCGAACAGGTCGGGAACCTCAAGGCTTTCTGACCCGCTGCGTGAGCGATTTGTGTCGTTGGATATCTCGGCTTTCTCGTCCAACTCGATGACAACCGTCAGAATATCGCCTTTTTTGATTGCGCGCTGATCTCCCAAAAGCGATTGTTGGCCACCGCTCCATAGCGAGGACCGATCAACATTGCGCTGTGGCTGCGTGTGCAACGGCAAACCCGGCCACAGCATGGCAACATGTTCAGCAGACTCGTCCGCGGGTGTGAAACTTGGCGGTTTTCCCAAATGATCCAGTCGACCACAGGCGGTCAGAGCCAGACATGCCATCATCAACAGTTTTAGTTTTCCGAACATCATTTTACCTCGATTTGACCGTTAGGCCGGATAAAGCCAACAACAGTTGTACGTGACGACAGATTCATGACCCGAATACGGTCGCCGACAGCCCCGCGCCCCAGGGCACGGCCTTCGGCCTTGATCGAAAGGGGACGACGGTCAAAGACCAGAACCACCAGATCATTGCGGTCCACCAGCGCGGGCGGCCCGACATCTGCTGCGCGAACCGGGCGTCCGGGGTAAAGCGCGACGCGTGCTTCCTGACCGATCAAATCATCGGTGTTTGTAACCGCTCCGAGGACAACCTGATCTTTGATCTCAAGATCGGCGGCCGAGATCACCTCTTTGGCGCGTATGGTCCGGATCGGCACCACGATCTCAGCCAAGGCACAAAGCGGGCTGATCGTCACCAGTGCTATGAATAGGGCGCGCATCACCGCACCTGCGTTGTTGCGCCCATCATCTGATCGACGGCCGAGATGACCTTGGCGTTCATCTCATATCCCCGCTGGGCCTCGATCAGTTCGGTGACTTCGCGCACGGCATCGACCGAGCTGTCCTCGAGATATCCCTGCCGCAATGTGCCCATCCCGCCCTCGCCCGGAGTGCCGATGACAGGCGCGCCCGAGGCTTCGGTTTCTTTGAACAGGTTGCTGCCGATCGCCTCCAGCCCTTTGGCATTGGAAAAACTGGCCAGGGTGAATTCACCGAGCAACTGTCCTTCGGCGGTATCATCGAAATAGGCGTAAACCTCACCCGATGCATTGATCGAGATCGACCTTGCATCGTCTGGGATTGTGATCTCTGGCGCGACAGCGAAGCCATCTGAAGTGACGATCAACCCTTCGGCCGAGCGTTTCAGGCTGCCGTCACGGGTAAAGCCAGACTGACCGCTGGGCAACGTCACCTCAAGATAGCCGCGCCCTTCGATTGCGACATCCAAATCGCTGCCAGTGGCCGCCAACGCACCCTGTGCCAGCTGCACGGTGACCGCAGCCGGGCGCACCCCCAGACCCAGTTGTATACCTGTGGGCAAGACGGTGCCGTCATTGGCATTCACCGTCCCAGCGCGCGCCATTTGTTGATAGTGCAGGTCTGCAAACTCGGCGCGGCGCGCGTTGTAGCCTGTGGTATTCATATTCGCCAGGTTGTTCGAGATCGTCTCAACCCGCATCTGCTGAGCGGTCATGCCTGTCGCTGCGATTTTCAGTGCCCGCATATCAATTCCTCCGTTATCAAATCAGCGCATCAGCGCCTTAAGCGCCCCACGCACACGTTCGTCTTCGGTTTCAAGAAAGCTCTGCCCCAACTCATAAGCGCGCTGGATTTCGATCATCCGGGTGACCTGTTCGATCGCGTTCACGTTCGATCCTTCGAGGAATCGGTGCACAATGACCGGCTCCTCCACGGGTTCAATCGCTGCATCTGACCGAAATTGCGTGCTGCCCTCGCGCACCAGGCTAGTGGGATCAGCAACGCGGTAGACGCCGATCTGTCCCAGAACTTGCCCTTCTATACTGAGCGTACCGTCGCTGCCGACATCAATCGAAGCGGCATCCGGCGGAATGAAAACAGGAGCGCCATTGCTGTCCAGAACCCGGTACCCATCCATGGTAACCAGATCACCCTCGGCACTGGGTGAAAACGCACCCGCCCGTGTCAGCCGGTTGCCGCTGGGGGTTTCGATCAAGAAGAACCCGTTGCCTTCGATGGCGAAATCAAATTGCCCGCCGGTTTCGGTCAGAACGCCTTGTTGCAACGAGGTATTGCGTGCCTCTGCCCGCGCCATGGACAAGGACGGATTGCCCGGCGAGGCTTTCACGAACTCGGAAAACACCAAGCCCTGCTGGCGGTACCCCGTGGTATTGGCGTTGGCGATATTATTCGCCACCAGCCGCATTTCATTCATCAGCCCCGATTGGCGGGATAAGGTGGTATATGAGGTATCCATCAGCGGCCTCCGGCGATCAGTGGGATGAGGGTTGAGGTGAAGAACGTCACCAGCGTCTGGGTCATGAACCCCATCGAAATCCAGAAAACGATCACGATGGCGATAAGCTTTGGCACGAAGGTCAGCGTCATTTCCTGCACCGAGGTCAGCGCCTGGAACAGACCCACAACCAGACCCGAGACCAGTGCCACCGCCAGGATCGGGACGGATGTGATCACCGCAACCCACAATGCCTGGCGGACGATGTCATAATAGAGACCTTCGCTGAGCATCGATCAGACCGGCATCCGCAGGATTTCCTGATAGGCCTCGACCACTTTGTTGCGCACGATGACGGCGGTTTCGACGGCCAGTTCGGTCTGCGCCAACGCCTGAACCAGCGCGTGCGGATCGGCTTGGCCGGTCATCGCTGCGCCGGACATCTGCTCGGACTGTTTCAATGTTGCGGCAAAGTCCTGAAAGGTTGAGCGCAACCCCTGTGCCATTCCGGCAAGGTCGGGGTCGGGCTGCGTAGCGGGCCGCGCTACGGCATAGCTCTGCGCGGCGGTCAGGGATCGGATATCCATTCTGGTGTCCTTTATTTTCTGAGAAGTTCCATAAGGCTCGACGACATTTGTCGTGTCTGGTCGAACATCTTGAGATTGGCTTCGTAGCTGCGCTGCGCTTCACGCGCGTCAGCGATTTCGATCATCAAATCGACATTGGACCCGCGATAATGGCCGGTCTCATCGGCCAACGCATGGCCGGGGTCATAGATGCGCGACAGGTCGCGACGATCAAGCTTAACGCGCCCGGTCTCGACCATTTGCGCACCATCTTTGCTGACCGCTTCAAACGGCACGGTTTTGCGCCGATATCCCGGCGTATCCGCATTCGAGATGTTTTCGGAGACGTGCCGCAAACGGGCCGCCTGCGCGCGCAGGGCGCTGGCCGAGGCGGAAAGGGAATGGGAAAAATCGCTCATCTCTCAGCCCTCCTCACCCGCGACCAAGGCTGGTACGCAGGATGCCAATCGAGGATTTATAGATCGCCAGCGCGCGATCATGCTGACGCTTGACCTCAACCGATTTGAGCATCTCTTCCTCAAGGGAAACGCCATTTCCGTTGGGATCGCCCGAGGGTGCGGCATCGAACTCGGCCCAGGGCCGGGCAGCGGCGGCGCCGTTCAGATGCCCGGCCCGCGTGGCGGTCATCGCAACCTCACGCCCGGTATTTTCGAAAGCTATCTGAAAGGTCTCGATATCGCGGGGCTGATAACCCGGCGTATCCGCATTTGCCATGTTTCGCGCAATGACAGACTGCCGTTGCCCGGCATGGGCTGCCATTGCGTACGCTGTCTTAAAGACGTTCAGGTCAGAGAACATCGGGGCTTCTCCCTCGATCAATTTCAATCAAGGCTTAACCCCGATTCCTTTAGAAACCGTTTTCAGAAACCCGTTGGAGAACCCACGATGACCGATCTCGACCCGATGCTTCTGAAATGCGAATTCGACCGTCTGTCCGCCATGCGTCATATGGGCCGCGTGGCCAGTGTTGGGCGCGGCGTCATAGAAATAGAGGGGTTGGAGTACGTTGCCCGCATCGGCGACAACCTGACCCTGCGGCGGCGCAGCGGCCCTGATCTGGCGGGTGAAGTTCTGCATGTCGAATCGGATCTGATCCACATGTTACCCACCGCTGCACCCGATGGGGTTTGCTTGGGTGATCGGGTGATTCTAAATCAGACACCGGCATTTTCCCCCGGACTGCACTGGCTGGGTCGGGTCATTGATCCCTTCGGCAAACCGCTGGACGGCAAGCCGTTGCTGTCGGGCACTCAGGAAAGAGATATCCTGCAAAATCCACCACCTGCCGTTGTCCGCAAACCGCTGGGGGCACGGATGGAAACCGGGCTGAGCATTATGAACACCATGTTACCTGTGGTGCAGGGGCAGCGTATCGGCCTGTTCGCCGGGTCAGGGGTCGGCAAGTCGACCCTGTTGGCCACGCTGGCGCGGTCGATGCAGGCAGACGCGGTTGTGGTCGCTCTGGTCGGCGAACGGGGTCGTGAGGTCAATGAGTTCGTTGAACATGCGCTTGGAGCCAAGGGGTTGGCACGATCCGTGGTTGTGGCGGCAACTTCGGATCAGTCGGCGCTGGCCCGAAGGCGCTGTGCATGGTCGGCACTTTCAGTCGCGGAATTCCTGCGGGATCAGGGGCTGAACGTCCTGTTTCTGGCCGATTCGGTCACCCGCTTTGCCGAAGCGCACCGCGAAATCGCCGTTGCGATGGGTGAGGCTCCCACTTTGCGCGGGTTCCCACCTTCGGTCACGCCCTTGATCGCTGGTCTTTGCGAACGAACCGGGCCGGGCACGGCTGATCAGGGTGATATCACAGCAGTTTTCAGCGTTCTGGTTGCGGGCTCGGACATGGATGAACCGATAGCGGACATTCTGCGTGGCGTTCTGGACGGGCATATCGTCCTGAGCCGCGAAATCGCCGAGCGCGGCCGTTTCCCCGCCATTGACCTTAGCCGGTCGGTTTCACGCAGCCTGCCGGGGGCTGCCTCCGAGGCGGAAAACCGGATGATCTCGGAAACCCGCAAGCTGGTTGGCAGTTACGAGCAATCCGAGGTTATGATCAAAGCCGGGCTTTATGCCGAAGGGGCAGACCCGTTATTGGATCAGGCAGTCCGGGTTCATGACGAGCTTGATGCCTTTTTCGGCAAGGCCGAGTCGGAAGGAATCAGCAACAGTTTCAACCACCTGCAACTGATTCTGCGCCGTGCCGGGGCAGCATTACCGCAGTGAGGAATTCAAGACAGTTTTAAGTGTTAAGCCCACCTTAAGACCTGCCCGGCTACCCCTGTAACTGGGTGATAAAAAGGTGGTGGAGATGGGTGCGCAATCCAATGTGGCGCCAATCATCATCAAGAAGAAACGTGTGTCAGGTGGCGATGGTCACCATGGTGGCGCGTGGAAAGTCGCATATGCCGACTTTGTCACGGCCATGATGGCGTTCTTCATGTTGATGTGGCTGCTGAATGCAACAACGGAACAACAACGCAAAGGGCTTGCGGATTATTTCTCGCCGACCATTCCCATAAACCCGGTTTCGGGTGGCGGCGATGGGGCCTTTGGCGGCAATAACATGTTCTCTGAGGAAACTCTGGTCATGGACGGGACCGGCGCCAGCAAACGCAGCCCGACGCCCGCGCGACAAGCGCGTGGATCGGTTGGCGTCAGCTCGGACGGTGGCGGAAAAGAAACGGTCGAAGACTTTTCCTCACTGGAATCAGAGCTTATGGGGCGAACCGGCGAAAGCATGGTGTCCGACAAGGTCCTCAAACATATCGTCACCCGCGTGACGGATGAGGGTCTGGTGGTCGAACTCTTCGCCACCAAGGATCAACCGCTGTTCGAATCGGGGACGAACCAACCAACCAATATGCTGCGTGCTCTGACATTGTTGGTGGCCCGATCCTCTGATCTGGTGACAAATGACATGGCGGTCGGAGGGCATGTCGGTTCCTCGCCGGTGGTTCTGGCCAAAAACCCGGCCTGGGATTTGTCTACCTCGCGCGCTCAGCAAGTTCGCCAAATGCTGCAGGACAAGGGTGTTGCGCCGCTCAGGTTGGACCGCGTAACCGGCCATGCTGATCGAAAATTGTCGGATGAAAACCCGATGGCCGCACGCAACAACAGGATCGAGATCATCTTTCTGCGCGGCACCTGAGAATAAAAGGATAGACGGCATTTTACCTGTTAGCGCGCTGTTAAGGCCCAGCGCGTTAGCTGTTGCATCAAGATTTGACGCAACAGAAGGGCGTGCCAATGACAATTTCCTCTTCGCTGAACGCTGGCGTGGCCGCATTGAAGGCCAACGCAAACCGGCTGGCGACGATCTCGGACAATATCGCGAATTCATCAACCTTCGGGTATAAACGGGTGGAAACTGATTTCCATTCTATGGTCACCTCCGGCCAGGGCGGCAGCTATTCCGCTGGGGGCGTTCGCACCACCAGCCAACGCCTGATCGACCAGCGCGGTTCGCTGGTGACAACCAACAACTCCACCGACCTTGCGGTGCGTGGGCGCGGCATGATGCCTGTACGACCAAGTTCTCAGATCGCGGCCGGTTCGAATGAGATGTTGCTGACCACGACAGGGTCGTTCCGCACCAATGAAGAAGGATATCTGGTCACCGAATCAGGGCTTGTTCTGCTGGGTTGGCGTGCGAATGCGGATGGAACCATCCCTGCGGTTCCGCGTGACACTCCAGCTGCGCTTGAACCCATTCAGCTCAGTGTTAATCAACTGTCGGGCGCGCCCACGACGCAGATGAATCTGCGCATGAACCTGCCCGCGACCGCTACGGATGCGGGTTCCCCTGGCGACATGCAACCCTTGTCCGTTGAATATTTCGACAATCTGGGAAAATCCGAAAGCGTTGATATCGAACTCATCCCTACAGTGCCGGCCACCGGCAGCAGTAACGAATGGACGATGATCATGCGCGATTCAGCCTCGGGCGGCGCCATTATCGGTGAATACACCCTGACCTTCACCGATAGCCGAACTGCGGGTGGCACGCTGGCCAGCGTAACTGCGGTCACCGGCGGTGCATATGACCCAGCAACCGGCAGCGTTGTGGTGAACGTGGCCGGCGGCCCGATGGAGATCAATATAGGGGAAATCGGGGATGCCGACGGAATCACGCAGCTGTCCGATACATTTGCACCAGTTTCGATCACGCGCGACGGTTCGGCGGTCGGCACCATGACCAGCGTTCAGGTTGACGAAAACGGGTATGTTTATGCGTTCTACGATACCGGCGTCAGCCGACGCATGTACCAGATCCCATTGGCGGATGTTCCGAACCCAAATGGACTGACCGCGCTGGACAGTCAGACCTATGCACCATCCCGGGAAAGCGGGACGTTCTTTCTGTGGAATGCGGGGGACGGGCCAACCGGCGACCTGGTTTCTTTTGCGCGCGAAGAATCCACTACCGATGTGGCGACCGAGCTGACCTCGATGATCCAGACACAGCGGGCTTACTCTTCCAGCGCAAAGGTTATCCAAACGGTGGATGAGATGCTTCAGGAAACAACCAATATCAAACGCTGATCAGGGTTTTGATTCAGGAAAGGGACCTGCAGAATGAATATGTCCACAGCATTGAACAACGCGTTGGGCGGCCTGACCGCCGCCAGTCGCGGTGCGGCGGTTGTGTCCGAAAATATTGCAAACGCATTGACGCCCGGCTACGCGCGCAGGTCTTTGGAACTGGCAACCAACACGATTTCCGGCCACGGCGTGCGTACCGTAGGTGTCATTCGTCATCAGAATCCCGTCCTCACGTCCAACCGCCGGGCCACGGATGCCGATCTGGCCTTCCACACCACCATTTCAGACTTTCACACAAGGTTGGAATCTTTGGTAGGGTCCGCCGATGATCCCGCTTCGCTTGTGGTTCGACTGGCTGATTTTGACAACAGCCTTTTAACAGCGGCAAGCCTGCCGGATTCCAGTGAAAGACTGGACCAGGTTGCGCGCACGGCTCAGGATCTGGCGCGCGGCCTGAACGCAGCATCGGAAGGGTTACGGCAGATGCGGTCCGAAGCTGACCGGACCATTGGCAAACAGGTCGATACCCTGAATCAGACTCTGAAGGACATCGAAGAGCTGAATGCCAAGATCCCGGCCATTAAGTATTCCGGCGCCGATATTGGTGGGCTACTGGATCAACGACAGGTCCTGATTGATCAGGTCAACGAACTGGTTCCTGTAAATGTGATTCAAAGGGACAATGATCAAGTCTCGCTTTATTCTGATGGCGGCTTGATATTGCTGGAAAACACTGCGGCCGAGTTCTCCTTTTCGACAACCGGCGACACCAAGCCCCATATGACCCTAGCAAACGGGTTGTTGTCCGGGCTTGAGCTGAACGGAAACCCTGTCCGCACCAGTGGCGATTTTGCCCAAATTCGCGGTGGTGCCTTGATGGCCCAATTCCAGATTCGGGATGAAATCGCGGTTGAGGCTCAAGTCGATCTGGATGCTGTTGCGCGCGATCTTATCGAAAGATTCGAAACGCCGGGGCTGGATCCGACCGCGCTGGCCACGGATCCGGGCGTGTTCACCGATGATGGCAACCGGTTTGATCCGGCATCGGTGACGGGATTGGCCTCTCGCATCAGTCTGAATGCAATCGTTGACCCGGACGCCGGAGGAGAGAGCTGGAAACTACGGGCCGGGCTGGGTGCGGCCACACCCGGCAGCGCCGGAGATGCCAGCCAACTGCGCGCCTTCAGCTCAATTCTGAACGACGAGCGCCCTGTTGCAGGCTCGGTTTTCGGGGCCGGAAACATGCGCGCCGCCGACATCTCTGAGGCGTTGCTGTCACGGGTTGGCTCGGGCGCCCATGTGGCCGACGGGCGGCGGGTGTTTGCAAACAGCGCCAATCTGGAAATGACGGCCATTGAGGCCGAACAGGGCGTCGATACTGATCAGGAATTGCAGCGGCTAATGCAAATCGAACAAGCCTATGCGGCAAATGCCAGACTGGTTTCGGTCGTCGATGAACTTATGGACACGTTGTTGAGGCTGTGATGATGAATGTAACCTCTATGGGCGACCTAGCGCGCGGATTGACCCTGAAATCGCGGGCGACTGATATCAAAAATCAGATCGAAACCCTGTCTTATGAGATGTCTTCAGGCAAAGTGCAGGATGTCTCCGGCCATCTGGACGGGGATTATTCCTATCTTCTGGATATGGATCGCAACCTGTCGCGCCTGGATGCCTTTCAGGTGGCCACAGCCGAAGCTGGCCTGTTCACTGACGGCATGCAGCTAAGCCTTACAACGGTCAACGACGCGGTGGGGCGCCTGACGTCATCCTTACTGGCATATGGGACCTCCAATCAGGCGGTCACGCATGAGCATGCCTCTGTCCAGGCCAGAAATGAGCTGGATACGGTCATGTCGGCATTGAACACCCGTGCGGGTGGCCGAAGCCTGTTTTCCGGCGTGGATACTGATGTGTCGCCTCTGGTATCTGCGGATATCTTGTTGACCGCGTTAGAGGCGGAGTTGACGGGGCTGACAACACTCACAGATATCACACAAGCGGCGGAAGACTGGTTCAATGATCCTGCGGGTTTCGATGCGGTTATCTATCAGGGCTCAGATACGGCGCTGGCACCGATGAGCATTTCGGAGAATGAAAGTGTCTCTATTCCGATCACTGCGACCGATCCGACGCTCAAAGCCGCGTTGCGGGACATCGCCGTCGCCGCTCTGGTTTCGGACGATAATCTGGGACTTCCCAATGATCTGCGGACGTCCTTGTTTACCCAGTTGGGTGTCGAGCTTGCCAATACGCAGGACGGCACAGTGAACCTGCGGGCGGATGTTGGTTCGGCGGAGGCCCGGATTGAACAAGCCGCCACGCGCAACGCGGCGGCGCGTACCAGCCTCGAATACAGCCGAAACTCTCTGATCGCCGCGGACCCGTATCAAACCGCAGTGCAACTGCAGACTGTCCAATTTCAATTGGAAAGCCTGTATTCTGTCACCGTTCGCAACGCGAACCTATCGTTGGTTAATTTCCTGAGATGAGATTACTTGCCATTCTCTTGATCCTGCTTCCAAGCCTGTCTTTTGCCGGGGCTATCCGGCTGAAGGACCTTGTCGATTTCGACGGGGTGCGCAGCAATGACCTTGTTGGCTATGGCCTTGTGGTCGGATTGAATGGTACCGGCGACGGGCTCAGGAATTCTCCGTTCACCGAAGAGATCATGTCCAATATTCTGGAACGGCTTGGTGTGAACGTGAATGGTGAGGATTTTCGCCCCAAAAACGTGGCCGCCGTGCTTGTGACAGCCAGCCTGCCCCCCTTTTCGCGGGTTGGTGGACAGATCGACGTCACCGTTTCGGCCATCGGCGATTCCAAAAGCTTGCTGGGCGGGACGCTTATTATGACACCGCTGAATGCGGCAGATGGTCAGATCTATGCGGTGGCACAGGGGTCAGTTCTTGCAGGTGGCGCCGTTGTCGAAGGCGATGCGGCTTCGGTCACCCAAGGGGTTCCGACATCCGGCGTGATCCCCTCCGGGGCACGGGTCGAACGTGAAATCGACTTTGAGCTTTCCGATCTGACCCAAATGCGCCTGGCCCTGCGTGAACCGGATTTCACAACCGCCGGTCGGATCGAGCAGGCAATCAATACCGAATTCAACCGGGCCGTAGCGATCATGCGCGATTCCGGGACGGTCGAACTGAATATTGCAGCGACACAGGCGATCTCGACCGCGCATGCGCTTGGGCGCATTGAGAACATCCTGGTAGAGCCAGAAACAAAGGCGCGAGTAGTAGTCGATCAGCGTTCGGGCACGATTGTCATGGGTCAGGAAGTGCGGATCTCACGCGTGGCAGTCTCGCAGGGCAACCTGACACTGACGGTCGAAGAGGCCCCTATCGCGGTTCAGCCAAACCCGTTCGCACGAGGCGAAACCGTCGTGGTTCCGCGTACCGTAGCCGGTATCGAAGAAGAGGAAGGTACCGGTTTGGCGGAAATTCCCGAGGCCACGACCTTGTCCGAAGTCGTCGCAGGGCTAAACGCTTTGGGTGTTTCACCCCGCGACATGATCGACATCCTGAAAACGATCAAAGCGGCCGGAGCATTACACGCCGAGTTCATCGTTCGATGAAGGGCTTTCCCGGCGGTAGGCGCACAGCCCCAAGACCCGCCGGGAATTCACGTCACTTTGATTTCCAACTGTCCAACCATTTGCGGAATCGGTTGCGATGCTCGCCGATGGCGTCGCCGGTTGCATAAAACCCATCCTCGACACTCTCGATCATCGGATCGATCCGCGCCTGGCGGAACCTGCGCCAACGCACCCAGATTGCCCAGACAATCGCAAAGAAGACCGTCAGGAAGACGATGTTGAACCAAGGGATCAGACGCGCATCCGGACCATCGACATGTTTGATAAAGACAGCGTTGGGAAAGATCGACATGAACTCATTCCGCCAGCCATAATGCGTCACGGCAACCCAGTCCGGGTCGTTTTTGTCCGAGATCGCGTCATTGGCTTCGGTATACAAATTGGCAGTGTCGAATTTGAAATAGGGCGGCCAACCCCAGCTGGTATCTTCGTTGCGATACACAATCGGTTTGCCATTGGCACGTACGGCCTGAATGAACTGTACATCCCGGTTCGACAGACTGGCCGACTGATCATCGGGCTCGGACCAGAAGATCCGGGTCCAGTCGTTCAGGTCCTGCCGTTCTTCATAGGTGTTGACGATCCGAACCACATCCCGTTGCGGCAGAGAATACTGAAGGATTACGGCGACCGTTCCCCAGAAAATCAGAATGAATGCCCATTTCAAATAGGCCATGCTTTACCTCTCACATGTAGTTCACAATGTAGATCAGCGACCCGATCGCTACCCAAGGCACAACATAGACACCCAGGATCAATTTGCGCCGGAACGAATTGTCATAGACGTGCAGCCCCCGTGCGACAAAGGCTGCCTTGTCTCCGGTTTTGCCCTTTTCGTCCCACCAATGCTCTAGCCTGCGGCGACGCACACTGCGTGAATACAGCGACAGGGCAAAATAGGCCACGGTCTGGATGACTAGCAGGATCAGAAAAAGGCGCATCGCTCCGAACATTTCAATCCTTTCCTAATGCGCCCCAGGGCCCAACGCGGGCGATAACAGTTTCGCTGATCCTGTCTCGACCGCTCATATCCGGCTCATGTCCGAACAGGGCAGCGCGGGCACCCGCCTTGTCCACCTGATACTCACGCGCGAGGAAATCAGCAACATAGGCCTTCTTGGCTTCGGGCCAGGATTTGTAGGTGCTATAGAACAGCTCTTTGTGGCAGATGAACATCTGGCGCGGGTCCAGTGGGGCCAATTCGGCCAGCAGCATGTTCACCAGATCACGGTTCGGCGTATCGGCGGCCCGCAGCGTATAGAAATACGCCGAATGATCCGAGGTGATCCGGGGCCACCGCCCGCCATCCGTCGCCCAACGCAATAGCTGCGCCAGCCCATGATAGGCCTCTGGCAACCGATCCGCGTGGGTGCGCGCCAGCCGACGCATATCACTGCGGTTCAGGCCAGTCAGATCGACCCCGGCATCAGCGGCCGCGTCGACGGTCAGGAAGTCCATCTTCTGCTGCAAGATCGCCGCGGCATCCACGCCGCGCGCTTTGACGATGGGTTCGACCAGATCGTTATAGTCCAGGAACTTGGCGATCTGGTTCCGCTGCGACGGGTCAAACGTGTATTTGATGTTCAGATCGTCGGGCTTTTCGCCCATGCAGATCGCCGCCGGGTGATCCATGTCTGGAAACAGATACAGCCCGCCGAAATGCGCGGTCCAGAAATTACGCTGTTCAAAGGCAGTGTGGCGCAGGTGGACCGGGTTGCGGGTGACATCGCCGGTTTCCTTGGCCGTTTCGATCATCTTTGCGATCAACACATCGTCGAACCAGGCGTCCTCTTCGGTTTTGAACTGCTCAACCATGCCTGCCAGTTGCTGAGCCTTGCGCAGGGTGCCGCCAGCAGTATCGGCCTCAATCTCGATCTTCTGGATGTTGAAAAGATCGCGCGGGGTGCTGAGCTTGATGACCGAGTTCACCAGTTCTCCAGCCACCGCATCAGTAGCGGTCAGCGCGAACAGTTGCGCCTCGTTCATCTCGATGAATTCCCGCAGGATATCGCGCGAGGTCGAGAATTTGACGTTCAGCAGAGGCGCGCGTTTCTGTTCGGTCGTCAGCAGGATAAACTGCCGGTTGACCCCGTTGGGGTTGAGGTAGAGCTCATCCTCCAGCTCAATCCCCACCTCAGGCGAATAGCCCGAGATATCCACATGGAAATCCGTCAGCGCCGTGGCCTTGCCCGCCAGATGCTGCAGCGCGCGGTTATACCGCTCGACCAAAGCCGGGCTGGAGATGTGGACGAGGTTGCCAAACATCAGGCCTTTTTCGATGAGGCGGATCATCTCTTCGCTCGCAACGATGCATTTCTCATCAAGTTTAACAACTCTTCAGGAGAATAGGGCTCTTTGCGCCGGTGGAGCATCGCATGGCAGTTCGGGCAAACCGGAAGCAAATCAGATGCTGGGTCGACTTCAGATATGTTTTCATTTGAAGACAAAGGCTTAAGGTGGTGCACGTGTATAAAACCGGTTCCGATTTCACCGTAAACACTTGAAAAATCGAAGCCGCAAATCCTGCATTTAACTCCATGAATCTGAATACACTGCGCTCGCGCTTTCGACGAACGTTCTATTTGACTGACCGAAACCGTTCGCCTGCCGCCTTCCAAGAAACTATTCGATAAAGTTTCGCCTTCGATTTCTTCCGGCAAATCAAAAAAGCCATCTTTTCGCAGCGCGATCCAAGTCTGTCCGTGTTTGACGAGTTGCGAGTCTATTAGGGTCGGCTCAAAAGACTCGATCCGTGCTGTTCCTTCTGGCTTGTCCGGATCAACCAAAGCGTGGCCCATCGGAAAGACTTTCAGTTCGTATCCTTCACTTTCTACCAGAGCGATATATTCCAAGGCCTCGGAATAGGCAGGCTGTCGGCGTCCGTTGGACAGGTTAAACTCCCAGCCTTCATTTAAGATGACCTTCTCAGAACCATGTGAGGCAATGTCCCACGCTCCGAAAATCACGAACCTGTCGGCATGGTTAACAAACGCCCAACTCCATCTCCAGTTTTTGCAAGTTGCGGCGTTTTCTTCGATGAATTTCCTCCTGCTCACCCCTTCCCCTCCAGATACCGCCGCTTGGCCTCTTCCATCCGGCCCATCTCACGCACGGCGTTCTCGATGGCGACCTCGTCGCTCTTATCGGCATAGCGGAACTCGCTGTCGGCGTAGCGGTTGATCTCTTGGATCACCATTTCCACCGTGATCGGCTGGCGCAGATCCTCGATCATCGCCTTCTTGGTGTCGTAGTCGCGGAACAGGAACAGGTCGGGGTTTTCCATCCATTCGTCGGGCAACTCAAAGTCCATCGCGCGGACCTTGACCGCGTCGGTGATGTTCTTGATCGCGCGGCCGGTAAAGCGCTCGTCCGCCTGTTGGATCGCCTTCAGATACGCCCCCATCTTGGCAATCGTATCCATCTGGCCGATCTGTCCCTGAACCCGGTCATAGACCTGCAGCAGAGCATCCTCATGCGGGCGGGAATGGCTTTCGAAACTGGCGGCGACGGCCTTTTTGATTTCCTGCGCGGCATAGGCCTCGTGTTCGCCCAGCGGGATGTCGTGATTGCGGCCCATCAGCAGGTGCAGGATATCGATGTAATCCTCGCGCGTCTGCGGCCCGTCAACCAGGAACCGCGCGCCCGCCCGTTGACGCAAGGCGTCGTCCACATTCTCGGGGTAGTTCGAGAACATGCCAAAGGTGCAGTTGCCCCGAACGACGGTGTTGGCACCCGCAAAGCTCTCCATCAGCACGGCGGTGATTTCCAACTGCCCGGCCGAGGACTGTCGGTCGCCGCGCTTGCCTGCCAGCTGGTCGATATCGTCGATGGTGCCGAAACCGATGACCGAAGGGTCGATGATCGTGTTGATAAACGCCTTGGCGTTCTGGCCGGATTTGCCCTGATAGCTGTCGATATTGTCGGTGCTCAGGTTCTGATAGCGGAACGGATAGCCCGCGTTCTGGCAGTACTCGTTGATCAGCCCGGCCATCATCTGGATCAGGGTAGTCTTGCCGGTGCCCGGTTTGCCGTCGCCCATGAAGGTGAAGATGAACCCGCCAAGCTCGGCGAACGGGTTCAGGCGGCGGTCGAAATCATAGGCCATCACCATCTTGGCCAGCTTCATCGCCTGATACTTGGCGATATGGTTGCCGACCACCTCGTTCGGTTTCTTGAACGTCATGGTCAGGGTGGTGGATTTGGCTTTGGACGCTGGCTCAAACCCTCGGATCGTCAGATCATCAGCCTCTATATGCCAGGCGGCGTTCTGGAATGGGGCCAGATGGCCGGCGGATTGGGCGCGTAGGGCAGCCTTGTCCATCAGTTGCTCGGCATAGGCGCTGGTGGCCGCGATCAAATGCGCATCATCGGGCGCGTGTTTGGCGAGGGTTTGGTCCAGCTCCCAAAGCGCGCCGTGCAGGGCAAGCTGGCCATTGTCGGCCAGAACTTCTTCGATTTCCCCGACATCAACTGTGGTCTCGCCCAGATGTGAGGACATCAAATAGGCCAGTGCATTGCCGAAACTGTGCGAGGTGATCAGCGCCTCGGCTGTCAGCAGTTCCGAGAATTCGGTCTTGCGCGCGGCGGGCAAATCCCCGGCCAAATTCGCACGTTTTAGATCGGCCAGAGGGGTTTGTTCGGCATAGGCCTCAGACACGGCCAGAGCGATGGCGACGGCGCGACGAATAGCCTGTTGCGTGGTGGCCTGCGGCGGAGAAACCAGCGTATCGCCATCATCAGACGCCTCAATCCGTTCCACCAGATGCACCCCGTCGGCCCGCACAGTGCGCCGTGTCACCAGACCCGGCGTGGTAGACCGAAACCGCCGACCCGTGGAGACGCCCGGCGACCTCTCAACCGCGGCCTCAACCGCTTTGGCAATCCGCGGCGCGTGCTCGAACCCGTTCAGCAAGGCGGTGGCCGCAGTGTAGTGCTTGCGGATATCGTCTTCGCGCAATTCCATCTGGTCTGACGTC
The DNA here is from genome assembly GCF_059611285.1 of Ruegeria sp. CDSA236. Taxonomy (NCBI): domain Bacteria; kingdom Pseudomonadati; phylum Pseudomonadota; class Alphaproteobacteria; order Rhodobacterales; family Roseobacteraceae; genus Ruegeria; species Ruegeria sp. CDSA236. The sequence goes on along the minus strand of NZ_JBXWPG010000012.1, from coordinate 61,473 downwards.
AAACTCATCTCAAAATAGCCTTTACTGTCTTCAATATCTCAACACCTGCCCGGTCTTGCTGACGACGAACTTGCGCACGTCGGCAAAACCCGGCGGGTTGCGCTCGGCCAGTACCTGGAACGGGCGTTGTGGCAGAATGATCGAGCGCTCGGTTTGCGTCGCCCCCGTCTCGGCCCCCTGCCCGCCGAATGGGTCCAGCGCAAACACCTCGCGGTCGACAGTCCCGAACCAGCCTGAGCGTTCCTGAATCACATCCTCGCTTCGCAGCGCTTCAGTGGTCCAGGCCAAGGCCCAATCCTGACCCGCAGGGGATTTCGCATCCTCCAGCACCTGCCGCAGCGGGCCGGATTGCTCGGTAAAGGCCGAGGAATACATTGGCCCCACATGAATGCGGCGCAGGTGTTTGGGATGCAGGTCGTCGAAATCCTGATCAAAGCCTTTGGCGATGGTCACCAGTTTCAACCCACCCAAGGATTGCGCCATCAGATGCGCCTGCACTTCGGGCCAGCGGCGTTGATCTTTGGGCAGGGCCGTGCGCCCCGAATCCTCCAACTCCATCAGGTAGATGACCGGCAGGTTTATTTGGCTGTCATAGACGGCCCAGTGGATCAGGAATTTTCGCCGCTCGCCCTCATTGCCAATCCAGTGACATTCGGGATCGTTGCGGGCCCAGAACAGCTCACCCTTCAGCAATTCCTCGTAATAGAGCCTTTGGGACAGCGCGAATTGCAGCTTGGTCGGGATCTCCCGGTCGCTGATGATGGTGCGAACCATGTCGGTTTTCAGCTCATCCTCGGACGGCATATTCGCCAGATGCACCTGCGCCTGCTGCGCATCGTTGGCCATAGTCAGCAGCTCGGCCGCCACCGGAAACCCACTGTCGCGCTTGTCCATGGCGAGGCTTCCAAAGAACCGCCCCGTATCGCGCCCGACCAGCAGGTATTTCATGGATAGCGCGCGGAAGGTGAAGAGCAGCCCCGAGAGATAGCGCGACACGGTCCGCACCTCTTGCTTGCTGATCGCGCCCTCAGCCTCCATCGTTGCGGCCACGCGCAGAAGGTGGACGGTGATCACCTCGAATTTGCGGAAATAGCGGCGCGAGGCGAGGGTGTCGGTCAGGCCGACATGGTCTTGGGTGAGGTTAGTCATTGGGCGCGCGTCTGATAGAGTTCTCTTCTGCAACTATCTACTTGAGCCACAAAATTTATTGCACCGAGCCCTACAACCACGATCAGAGGCACCCCCACTTCCAAGAACTTTGGGAACAAGTAAAGCATGCATGCGAAAGGCAGCGCCCATACCTTCGCATATTTTAGCCATAAATTTTTGGATCGAATGGATTCGCCAAAGCTGATTTCTTGGCTCATTTCTTTTTTCGAAGCGGATGTCAGCCGCGCAAATTGGTGGATCAAAAAGAACCCTGGCATCAAAGACCAAAATGCAACTAGCCCGAACATGTAAGCTTCGAAAACTAGACTGAATCCCATGGCGACAAACCAGGCCGCCAGCCAAGCTGATATACAAATGTCTCGTGTCATCTTGAGCAATGGGCTCACCCACCATACAAATTCTTGTCATGCTTCTCGACAATCGAGGCAAACCGGCGGGCAAAGCGTTCATCTGCCTTGGCCTTTTTCTCCAGCACATCGCGGGCAAAGACCATGTGGTCCTCATGCGCCTCGAGCATGTCGGCCATCTTCTGGTTGGTCGCGGTGCCGATCGAGGCCATGGCGGTTTGCGCCTCTTGGTCGGTCTGCACGCCGATCTCGTTGATGCGGTGGGCCACATCCTGCTGCTGCGCGGTTTTCAGCGATTTGGTCAGGGCGTCATACAGCACCACGCGCTGTTGCGTGTCTGTCTGCAGCTTGTTGATCAGCACCATCTGCGTCGCCGCTTGGTTCTGCAGGGAATCGACCCAGGTCTTGCCCTTTTCGATATATCGCTCCAGCGTTTGGCTTTTGGCCAGCTTGACCTGCTCTTCCTGAACCTTGGCGTTGTATTGCTTGTTCAGCTCGGCCAGTTCGGTCTCAAGCTGGGTGCGCGCGGCGGCGTCTTGTTCGACGCTGATCTTGTTCTCCAGCGTGATGATCGTCGGGTCCATGCCCTGAATTTCAGCGCGCAGTGCCTCCAGCTCGGCCACGGTGGCCTCACGGTCATCCAGCGTGCCGGTCAGGTTGTTTTCGACCTTCACGCGCTGCTCTTCCAGCACCGACAGCTGTCCTTCCAGCAGCTTCACGATCACGTCGGATTTGGCGATCAGGTCCTGCAGCTTGTCGTCGATACTGGCGGTGCGCATCCGCTCCTGCCGCATCGATTCAGATTTACCCTTCGAGAAGATGCCAACAAACGTTTCCCACCCGGATTTTGAGCGCATCTCGTCAAAATCCTTAGAGAACGCGCTGGTGACGTCATCCAGACCCATGATCAGCTCGGCGATATTGGCGTTCATCACTTCGGTATGGGCGTGCACATCTTCCAAAGTGGCGTTCTCGATGTCGATATCCGCCTCGGCCGTGCCAATCTTGGTCCGTGCAGCCTCAATCCGCGAGGTCAGCCCTTGGATCTGCGACTGGCTTTCGCGCACTTTCGTCTGTGTTTCTTCAATCAACGCTTCGAATTGCTGGTTCGACATCTCTGCTGTCCCCTGTTTTCTTTATTTACCCAATAAGATAGGGAATGTTATGTTCATTTACATCCCCTTGAGCCCTCAAATCACCGAGACTTTTACAATTTCGCATCGAAAAAGATAGGCCACGCAGGCGAGATATCTGCACTCTGCAACGATGAATTTGATCAAATCTGGATTGATCCTGCCCGCCGAGTGGACATAGACAAATGCGACGCCACCTGTTTGGGTGCGCGCAAACCCTTTTCTGCCGGAGTCCGACCCATGCTGGATACTACGACCGACCTGAAATCCATTCTGAAAAACCCCGATCTGCTGGTGACCAAGGCCTATATCGGCGGCCAGTGGGTCGATGGTGACAATGGGACGTTTTCCGTCACCAACCCTGCGCGGGGCGATGTGATCGCCGAGGTCGCCGATCTGAGCCGTGCACAGGTTGCAGGTGCCATCGCTCAGGCTGGGGCCGCGCAAAAGGAATGGGCCAAGCTAACCGGCAAGGAACGCGCGGTGATCCTGCGCCGCTGGTACGATCTGATGATGGAAAACGCCGAGGATCTGGGCAAGATTCTGACCGCCGAACAGGGCAAGCCGCTGGCCGAAGCCGTGGGTGAGATCGGCTATGGTGCCTCGTTCATCGAGTTTTTCGGCGAAGAGGCCAAGCGCATCTATGGCGAGACTATTCCGGGCCATCAGCGCGACAAGCGCATCATGGTGCTGAAGCAGCCCATCGGCGTTGCGGCCTCAATCACGCCCTGGAACTTCCCCAATGCGATGATCACCCGTAAGGCCGGGCCGGCGCTTGCCGCCGGATGCGCCTTTGTCGCCCGGCCTGCCGCCGAGACACCCTTGTCGGCGCTGGTTCTGGGCGCATTGGCCCAGCAGGCAGGCATCCCCGCCGGTGTGTTCAACGTGGTGCCCTCGTCGCGCGCCAGCGAAATCGGCAAGGAGTTCTGCGAAAACCCCGGCGTGCGCAAGCTGACCTTTACCGGCTCGACCGAGGTGGGGCGCATCCTGCTGCGGCAGGCCTCGGAACAAGTGATGAAATGCTCGATGGAGCTGGGCGGCAACGCGCCGTTCATCGTGTTTGACGATGCCGATCTGGATGCCGCCGTCGAAGGCGCGATGATGTGCAAGTTCCGCAATAACGGCCAGACCTGTGTCTGCGCCAACCGCATCTATGTGCAGGCCGGTGTCTATGACGCGTTTGCTGCCAAGTTGAAGGCCGCGGTCGAGGCTCTGAACGTCGGCGACGGCCTGAACGAAGGCATCACCACCGGACCGCTGATCAATGATGACGCCGTTGCCAAGGTGCAAGAACACATCAAGGATGTAACCGACAAAGGCGGCCAAATCCTGACCGGTGGCCTGCCGCACGATCTGGGCGGCACCTTCTTTGAGCCGACCATTGTCACCGGTGTGACGCAGGACATGCTAGTGGCGCAGGACGAAACCTTTGGCCCGCTGGCACCGCTGTTCAAGTTCGAGGATGAAGACGACGTGATCGCCATGGCCAATGATACGATTTTTGGTCTGGCCTCGTATTTCTATGCCAAAGATCTCAGCCGCGTTTACAAAGTGGCCGAGGCGTTGGAATACGGGATCGTTGGTGTGAACACCGGCATCATCTCGACCGAGCTGGGCCCGTTCGGTGGCGTCAAACAGTCCGGCCTTGGCCGCGAAGGCAGCCATCACGGCATGGAAGACTATCTGGAGATGAAATACATCTGCCTGTCAGTCTGATCCGCCCAAACCTTCGCTGAACAGCTGGCCGTAAAGGCAACGCCCCGCGTCTGGAGGAACGCGGGGCGCATGGTGCGGCAATCCAGAGAGGAACGATTACCGCGGCGTGGTGACTGACTGCCTCAGTTTACGGCTTTGGCGTCAACCACATCCTTTTCGATGGCCTTGCTGGACGAAATCTCGATCCGGCGGGCTTTCAGGGCTTCGGGCACTTCGCGCTTGAGATCGATATTCAGCATGCCGTTCTCATGGCTGGCACCGGTGACACGAACGTGGTCGGCAAGGGCAAAACGGCGCTCGAACGCGCGGGTGGCGATGCCGCGGTGCAGATAGCTGCGATCTTTGTCTTCCGCAGTTTTCTTACCGGCGACGACCAACGAATTCTCTTTCACTTCGACCGAAAGATCGGCCTCGGAAAAACCGGCAACAGCAACCGAGATACGATAGGTGTCGACATCGGTTTTTTCGATGTTGTAGGGCGGATAGCTGGGTTGAGCCACATCATTGGTCAGAACGCGATCCATCATGTCAGCGATCTGGTCAAAACCTACAGTGGCGCGGTGCAGCGGTGCAAAGTCAAATGTACGCATATGTCGTATCCTCATGTTTGAGCGATGAACGTAATGCCCTCCGATCGGACGGGCGTTCGATTGTCTCAGGCCCCGTTTGCGGCGACCCGATACATTTGACATGGGAAACGTTCTGGCCGAGTTCAACCCCCTCCGGAGCTGATGAATTTCGCACCGGTATCCGACTTGCCTGATCCCACCTGCAATCGCTTAATTGCCGCCTTTGGTTTAGGGGCATCCCGGCGCAGGGTCGCCTTCAGATCGGCCACAATTTCCTGCAATTCCATGCCGAATCCCACTTTCTGCCGACCATCCGTACCAACTGCAGAGACTACTGAAAGTATTTGCCAGCGCGGACCGTTTCGCGCCAACAGGGCCGAACCCGAGGACCCAAATGTAATGTCGCAGTTGAATGTGATCAGGCCCTGATAGCGCTGCAGGATTTTACAGGACCGTTCCCGCGTAATCGCATTCGATCGGCCCCGACCATACGATGCAAGACTGACCTCATCCCCCGCCACGCGCCCGTTATGCAACGCAAAGGGATCGGCCACGGAATAGGGGATCGGTTGATCCAGCCGCATCAACGCGACATCAACGCGCACGGCTTCGGGCGACAGTTGAGCGAAACGTGTGTAATCCGGATGTGCCGCGATCTGCACCACCTTGCGATCTGCCAACGCAGTTCCGTCGCTTAGCCCTGCCCGAAAGGTTACCTGCCCCGGCCCATAGGGTTGACCGGTTCTTTTGTCCAAGGCGCAATGGGCCGCGGTCAGCACCAGATCCTGTGCGATCAACGTACCCGTACAAAACCCCTCGGTGCCGATATCCAGGCGGCCGACGGCCTCCCAGCCATATAGGTCATCGCGGTCGGTGAGTTTGCGTTTTGCACTTTGCGCCTGGGACATCGTTGTCATGATAGCCAGGCATAAAAACAGGCTTGCCCAAAATCGCATCATGGCCGGACGAACCTGGCGCCAATATGACGGCTTGCCGAATCGCCGGTTTCCGAGCCGCTGAATCCGCGCCCGGCAGACAGTTCACTCCGCAGCAAAGGCAACGAAACCTCGACCGCGGTACCTATGGCCACAGGCTCGCCATTGAATTCCGCCTTGGCCGCCACGACCGAGACGATCCGTGGTCTTTCGCCCTCGAACGCAAATACCGGGGCGCCGGAGGATCCAAACTCGACATCACAGGACAGGACAAGAACCTCGGAAACGCCGGTCACGACCGAGCAGACCTCCTGCAATGATGGCGCCTCGGCGCGGTCCTTCGCATAGGACACAACCCCAACTTCCTGTCCGCGAACGGGCCGATCGCCGGTATCAAATGGAATGACCGAGGTACTGCGGATTGGCTGCCATAGCTCGATCAGCGCAATATCGCTACCGATCCGGTTGGTCGGGGTTTCGTCGTCGTAAAAGTAATCGGGGTGAATCACCGCCCTGCGCGCCGCACGATAGGCTGATGCCCGACCCAGACGCCAGGCGGCAAGAAATTCGACCTTAGACAGGTCAATACGTTGGCCTGTGGCCTTATCATAAAGACAATGCGCTGCCGTCAGCACCTGGTTCTGCGCAATCAGCGTCGCGGTGCAGAATGCTTCGCCGTCAATATTCAAGCGCCCGACAGCCATCCAGGCCCGCCCGGCATCGGTGGTGTCCAGACTTTTCAGCCCGCTATCCTGCGCCATTGCGGCCATCGGCATCAGTGCCAGCGCAAAAGCCTTGATCCAGTTTCTCAAGCGGTTCTCCGGCGTTTCTTTCGGCACATACTCCTAGCTGAGGGGTACGGCGAAAATAGGGCCGGTACGTTTCGCGCCTAGCTGATGCAACCCTGCATCAGGCAGCTACCGCAGGATCGGCACCGCTGTTCCCGCCTTTTGACCGTGCTGCATCGCGCGCGGCAAAGGCCCACCGGTAGCCCAATCCAACAGCTCGACCGTGTGCAGAATGGGTATCTGCGTGGCCGAACCGATCTGCATCATGCAACCAATATTGCCTGCAGCGATAACATCGGGGTTCTTGGCCTCAAGCGTCCGAACCTTGCGTTGCTTTAACTGACCCGAGATTTCAGGCTGCATCAGGTTATAGGTCCCGGCGCTGCCACAGCACAGATGGCTGTCTGAAGGCTCTAACACGGTGAAACCCGCATTCTTCAACAGGTCTTTGGGATGGTTTTTGATCTTTTGCCCATGCTGCAAAGAACAAGCGGCATGATAGGCGACGGTCATGCCCTTGTGCTGGCCTCCGGGCAGGTCCAGCTGCACCAGCAATTCGCTGATATCCATGGCAATCTCCGAAACCCGCGCAGCATCTGCCGCCAAAGCCTCGTTTCGGAACATGTGCCCGTAATCCTTGACGGTCGTACCACAACCCGAGGTGTTGATGACGATGGCATCCAGCCCCTGGCCATCGATCTCTCTGGTCCAGGCCTGTATATTGGCCGCTGCCGCTTTGTGGCTGTCAGCCACCTTGCCCATGTGATGGGTTAGCGCACCACAGCATCCCGCGCCTTTGGCCACAACGACTTCGCAGCCCAGCCGGGTCAGCAAGCGAATCGTGGCGTCGTTGATATCCGTGTTCAGCGCCTTTTGGGCGCAGCCTGTCATCAGCGCGACGCGCTTTTTCGGCGCTCCTTTAGGGGCAAAGCGTTGCGGGTCATCGTTGCGGCTGACCGGAGGGATATGTTTTGGTGCCATCTCCAGCATCGCCCGCAGCCGCGCATCCGGCATCAGAAACCGGAAGGGACGGCCCAGCTTGGCCCCGATCAGGGCCCAGCGAAAACGCATCGGATAGGGCAGAATTTGCGCCAGAACCCAACGCAGAAGGCGATCGGTCAGCGGGCGTTTGTAGTTCTGCTCGATATACTCGCGCGCGTGATCGACCAGATGCATATAGTGAACGCCTGACGGACAGGTGGTCATGCAGGCCAGACAGGACAGGCAGCGGTCGATATGTTTGACGGTTTTCTCATCCGGGACACGCTCATTCTCAAGCATGTCCTTGATCAGGTAGATCCGTCCGCGCGGGCTGTCGAGCTCATCCCCCAGCACCTGATAAGTCGGGCAGGTGGCAGTACAAAAGCCGCAATGAACACAGCTGCGCAGGATCTGGTTCGATCGCTGGATCGCCGGATCCTGCAACTGTTTTTCGGTGAAATCTGTCTGCATTACCCTACCCCATGAGCCCCGGGTTAAACAGCCCTCGGGGGTCGAATTTCGCCCGAATGCCTTTTATTAGAGCCTGTGTAGCTACACTCTCAGGCTGGAACCGGCCCAGCCGCTCGACCATTTCCGCATCGCCGCGCACAAGGGTTGCATGACCAGAAAAAGTGCCAAGACGCGCCCGCAAATCGGTTCCCGCAGGAAGACGCAGCCAGATCAGACCCCCGCCCCAGTCGTAGAGCACCTGTTCAGCCTCGGCCCGCGCCGCGATCATCGGGGCGTCACCGGGTGTGACAGACAGACGCCACACGTCGCCAGTCTTGCCCCGGAACGCGTGAACATCGCGGATCGCCGTCCACAGCGTTGCCGGTTCATCGGCATTTGCGATCTGGCCGAACTCAGACAGTTCGGATGTCAGCCTCTCGGTTCTGTAAGCGACGGAATCGGCAAAACCTTCGACTCTAATCAAGGCTTTTTCGCTTTCTGGGTCATAAGCTGCGCCAGTGACCTCGAACGGAGATCTAAGCGCGGCGGACAGCGTTTTTATCGCTACATCTGCATCAGATACAGTCACTGACAGGGTTGCTGTGTGATCCGGTTTGGGCAGGACTTTCAGCGATACTTCGGTCAGCACGCCCAAGGTTCCCCAGGACCCACAGATCAGCTTGACCAGATCATAGCCAGTGACATTCTTCATCACCCGCCCGCCATTTTTGATCACCTGCCCGGTGCCATCGACATATCGCACCCCCAGCAAGAAATCGCGACATGCGCCTGCCTGAATGCGGCGCGGCCCCGAGATGTTGGCGGCAACCACACCGCCGATGGTCGGCTCGCCTTGGGTGCCCAACAGGCTGCGATGGTCCATCGGCTCAAAGGCCAGTTGCTGGCCCTCGGCGTCCAATGCGGCCTCAACCTCGGCCAACGGTGTCCCGGCCTGCGCAACCAGCGTCAGGGCACCGGGTTCATACAGTGTGATGCCTGTCAGCCTGCTGGTCTCAATCACTTCGTCAGGCCCCGCGATACCACGGGTGCCGCCGCCGGCGATACGCACGGCGCCTGTCAACCCGGCCACCATCTGGGCCAGTTCAGTTTCTGACGTGGGTTTCATCATATTTCTCTTTGTTAGAGCCTATTTGCAGCCATTTGCGGGTCGCGACGGGATTCGGAGGCATCCAGCGGGAACACTTTGGCGGGGTTCAGCAACCATCCTGGATCGAACACATCCTTAACCGCCATCTGCGCCTCAAGATCGGCAGGGGCATATTGATGATGCATCAGATCGCGCTTTTCAATTCCCACCCCATGCTCACCGGTCAGGCAACCGCCCTCATCCACACAAAGTTTCAGGATTTCCGCCCCGAACGCCTCACATTTTTCGAGGTCGCCGGGTTTGTTGGCATCAAACAGGATCAAAGGGTGCATGTTCCCGTCGCCGGCATGGAATACATTTCCAACCGGCAGGCCGAACTCATCGCTCAGCTCACCAATCCGGCGCAATACGGCGGGCAGCGCCGATACCGGGATGGTCCCATCCAGGCACATATAGTCGTTCATCTGCCCCATGGCGCCAAAGGCCGATTTGCGGCCCAACCAGATCCGGGCGCTTTCATCCGCCGACTGGCTCTCGCGCAGCTCGACCGGATCGTGGCGTTTTGCAATCTCGACAATCTTGGCCAGCTGGCTGTCGATCTCGGCCTCCGAGCCTTCGACCTCGACAATCAACAATGCTTCGCATTCCGGATACCCGGCATGTGCAAAGTTTTCGCAGGCCTGAATGCACAGGCGATCCATGAACTCAATCGCAACAGGCAAGATACCGGACTTGATGATGTCCGAAACGCATTGGCCTGCGATTTCATTGTCATCAAACCCCATCAGGACGGGCCGTGCGCCTTCTGGCTTGCGCAGGATGCGCAGGGTCGCTTCGGTGACGACGCCCAGTTGCCCTTCGGACCCGCAGATCACCCCCAGCAGGTCAAGACCCGGCGCGTCCAGATGAGCGCCACCGATTTCGACTACGCAGCCATCCATCATCACCAGGGTCACACCCAGCAGGTTGTTCGTGGTCACCCCGTATTTCAGGCAATGCGCCCCGCCGGAATTCATCGCGATATTGCCCGCAATCGCGCAAGCCAGTTGCGACGACGGATCGGGGGCATAAAAGAAATCCTCTTCCTCGACCGCGCCGGTGACACTCAGGTTGGTGCGCCCAGTCTGGACCTTGATGAATCGGTTGTCATAATCAACCTCTAGCACGTCGTTCATCCGGGCCACGCCCAGTATGACGCAATCAGCTGTTGGCAGCGCGCCCCCGGCCAGCGACGTACCCGCACCACGCGGTACCACCGGCACGCCTTCGTCATGGCAAATGCGCAAGATATCCGAGACCTGCTGCGTGGTCGAAGGCAAAACCGCCAGCATCGGCGGGCATCTATAGGCGGTCAAAGCATCACATTCATAGGCGCGTGTCTCGGCCGGGTCATGAATGATCGCGTCGTCCGGCAGAACCCCCGACAGGCGCGCCACCACCGCATCTTTGCGACGCAGGACATCAGGGCTTGGCTTTGGCATTTCCATGGCAGGCTCCTTAGTTTGGTAAAATAATATTACCAATTTGTCAGTATGGCAAGTTCCGACTTCCGGAAGTACTGTCACGGCCATGACCTGGATTGACCGCGCCGCTCTGTTTGCCCCTTTGGATTTTGCCGCCATAACGCTGATGATGGGGGCCTGGCTGTGCCTTGGGTGGATGATCGAAAACCCGTCGCCAAAGAAGCGGTCAGTGGCCTTGATGATGGATGAGTATCGCCGCGACTGGATGCGCGAGATGGTCACACGCCAGCCAAGGATGTTTGACGCGCAGGTCGTGGCCACGATGCGGCAAGGCAGTACCTTCTTTGCCTCGACCACGATGATTGCCATCGGTGGTGGCCTGGCCCTGCTGGGCAATACCGAGCGTCTGGCCGGTGTCGCCAGTGATCTGGCCATCGGCAGCTTTCCAGCCCTGGTGTGGGAGATCAAGATACTCGCCGTCGTCCTGCTGCTGGCCAATGCCTTTCTGAAATATGTCTGGGCGCATCGTCTGTTCGGCTATTGCGCGGTACTGATGGCCGCGGTCCCGAATGAGCCCGAAGATCCCATCGCCTATCCCCGCGCCACGCAATCGGCCGAAATCTGCGTCACCGCCGCCCGCAGCTTTAACCGCGGGCTGCGCTCTACCTATTTCGCACTGGCCTTGCTTGCATGGTTTCTGGGGCCACTCGCGTTGATCGTCGGCACAGTTATCACTGCAGGCCTGCTTTACCGACGCGAATTCGCCTCGCAATCCCGCGCGATCCTACTGGCACAGGCAGACAATACGCCGTCGTGATCTAATGCCATGGCTGTGGCGTTACTGCGCCGCCTTTAGTTCTTCCTTGTTACGAGCTGGTTTTCGTGTGGGTCGAAACGAACTTTTTGATCAACGCACAATGAATTGCCGATTTGAGCCCAAAATGCCGATTGCTGCGCCTCAATCCAATGATTACTTATCGTTGGTAACGGCGCTCATTACTTTTTGGTCGCCCACCAAAACCAATCACGGCGCTGATTTCTGACGTAATCCTAGAATCCTAACGCTGTGAGCGCTGCACGTGTTGTGTTTCTTGCCTCACCCTTAGGAAGGGGGAAGGCCGCGAAAAAATGATCTAGTGACGCGTCCGGGCGACGCTTGCGGGCGCAATCAGCAAATCTACGGCCGTCTTCTATGTTTCCATTCGCCTGATGGGCCATAGCCGCTAACATATCGATGAGGAAATGCGCGCCGGGTGTGCGTGCAGACAGATCCCCCCAATGCGCGGCCTCTTCCCATTGGCAACTGTTGATCCGTGCCCATGCTTTCATGCCGTGCATTCCATAGAGCAACGGGTCTAGCGGGCTGAGACGCGTCGCCAGATCTGCACGTTGGTCAATGTTATCACTGACGCCGTTCAACGCTTGCACTAGACCGAGCGAGTAGTGACCCTGGGCATAATTTGGATTTAGCGAAACAGCCTGTTGCAAGTAATGCACCGCGGTGTCCAAATCTTGCTGAATCCAATAGCTACGCCCAAGCACAAAATTGGAAAACGGGTCATCGGGGGCCTGTTCCATTGCCCGTTCAGCAGCAGATAAGGCATCCTGAGCGGCAACACCGCGATCAGCGCCGAAACCGGTAAACGCCCTCTGGAAAGAAACGAAAGAAAGCCCGGCATGGGCACGTGCAAAATTGGGCGCACGGGCAAGAGCTTCTTTGAAATATCTGGCAGACAAAGCGTTGTCTTCTTGGGTGAACCGATAAATGTGGTTTAGTCCAAGGTGGAAAAAGCTCCAGGCGTCGAGGGATTCAATATCCTGCCGTCGGGCCTCGGCGGCCTGGTGGCGCGGAACATGGAGTTCGACCGCTGCTACTACAGAATTGGTGACATCGGCCTTGATAGAAAAAATGTCATCAATCAGGCCAGTGTAGCGATCAGCCCAGATCACTTGTCCGGAATCCGCAGCAGCAAGCACCGGAGACACGGTCAGATTTGGTCCGTTAATCTCGACGCTACCCGACAGCACATATCTTACATCTAACTGCTCGCGCACACTTTGCGTGTTTGCAACGCTACCGAGTTGGAAACTTGAGGCGCGCGCAATGACCGTCACCCACTTTGTCAGCGACAACGACACAATCAATTCATGTGCAAGGGCCGGAGCGATCACCCTAGCCTGATCTGTTTCTCCAAAGGCCTGAAACGGCAACACGGCAATGGATGGAGCGACCCCTTCATTGATGATCAGCGTCTCTGCGAGGTTTGCGCCGACCTTTTTGGTCACCGGCAATTCGAACCGAAAGCCCTGTCCCCGGATCGTGCGGATGATGCTTTGCGTTTTCCCGTCATCCCCCAAAGCGGCACGGGCAGATCGGATACGGCTTGCAATAGCGGCGTCTGAAATTGGTGCGCCATTCCAGATTTTGGTGACAATTTCGTCCAATGTCGTCACGCGCGAGCCGTTTTGGACCAATAAGCTCAGCAACAGGAAAACTTGCCGTTCAAGATGAACGCCTTGACCGTCCGAATACCGCAATTCAGCGGCAGCGTGGTCCAGCTCGAAATTGCCAAAACAGAATTTCATGAAAGAAATCTATCAGAAGTCGCGGAATTCTACACCATTTCTACAAGCCGTCTGCAAGCTTGTGCGCGAACTTTGGGGCAAAGTCAGTACATTAATGCAGAACATCATCCATTCAAAGAGGGGCTAGGAAAGTGATTTACGCAAATATCAACGAAACAATCGGACAAACGCCGGTAGTCCGGATCAACAATCTGGCACCCGATCACGTAGAGCTTTTTGTCAAAGCCGAGTTTTTCAACCCCGCAGCATCTGTCAAAGACAGGTTAGCGCTTAGCATTATCGAAGAAGCCGAGAAAAGCGGGGCGCTAAAACCAGGCCAAACGGTTGTTGAGGCAACCAGCGGCAACACCGGGATTGGTCTGGCGATGGTGTGTGCTGCAAAGGGCTATCCATTGGTGATCGTAATGGCGGACAGTTTTTCCGTCGAACGGCGGCGCCTCATGCGAGTGTTGGGGGCGAAAGTGGTGCTGACACCGCGGGCCGAAAAGGCGATGGGAATGTACAACAAGGCGGTAGAGCTGGCCGAGGCCAACGGTTGGTTTCTGGCCCGTCAATTTGAAACGGACGCGAATGCAAAAGTTCATGAAATGACAACAGGTCCTGAAATTATCGCAGATTTCAAGGATAAGCGGCTGACGCATTTTGTAACGGGATTTGGCACAGGAGGGACATTGACCGGAGTCGCGCGCGTGCTGCGTCGCGAGTCACCCGATACCCGGATTATCCTGACCGAACCTGAAAATGCCGGACTCGTAGGAAGTGGGATTGCGCAGGATCGCAATTCTGATGGAAGCCCTGCCGCCGGTCATTCAGCTTGGCAACCGCACCCGTTTCAAGGTTGGTCACCTGACTTTATCCCGGCTGTGTTGCAAGAAGCTTTGGACAACGGATCATTTGACGAACTGATGCCTGTCGCCGGTCCTGGCGCGATCAATATGGCACTGCAGCTTGCCCAGAAAGAGGGCATTCTGACGGGGGTATCTGGTGGCGGCACGGTTCTGGCAGCACTGCAAGTTGCTAAGACCGCCCCTGAAGGATCCGTTATTTTGGCGATGTTGCCAGATACGGCTGAACGCTATCTTTCGACGCCTTTGTTTGACGACATCGAGGCCGAGATGACCGACGAGGAACGCGCGATTTCCCTGTCCACACCAAGTGCGCAAATGGCGGGCGAGTAATGGACAGAATGCTGCATCAGGAAGAAACACTCGACCCGGAAGACTGGGAGGCCATGCGTGCCACGGCGTACCGCATGGTGGATGAAGCTGTGTTTCGGCTTTCCAATGTGCGCGAATCTCCTGTTTGGCAAAACATGCCAGACAGCGTGCGCGCGACATACAAAGAAGCGCTACCGAGATCGGGAATGCCACTTGATACAGTCTTTGAAGAGATGAAAACCAACTTGCTGCCCTATCCAATGGGTAACATCCATCCCAGATTTTGGATGTGGTATATGGGTGCCAGCAATTTCACCGGCGCTCTCGGCGACTTTTTAGCTGCCATTCTGGGGTCAAACCTCGGCGGCGGAAATCACGCCGCAGCCCTTATGGACCAGCAAGTGGTGGACTGGCTCAAGACCATGGTCGGGTTCCCGGCTGGTGCTAGTGGAACCTTGACCAGTGGTGGCTCCGTAGCCAACCTGATAGGCCTCACGGTTGCGCGCAACACAGCGCTCGGCCAGCAAACCATCAGGGAACATGGGGTCGGCGGTGCTAGGCTAGCGTTTTATGCGTCCGATCAGGTTCATGGCTGCCATCTGACTGCAATGGAAGTGCTGGGCCTTGGATCAAATTCCCTGCGGTGCCTGCCATCCCGATCAGACTATACGATGGACGTTACAGCCTTGCGTGCACAGATTGCCGAAGACCGCGCGCATGGCATCCAGCCAGTCGCCATTATCGCAACAGCTGGAACTATCAACACCGGCGCAATTGACGATTTGTCCGCACTCGCAGATGTGTCCCGGCGCGAAGGTCTCTGGCTTCACGTGGACGGTTGCATCGGAGCACTAGCCGCTATCGCTCCTAAAAACGGAGTTAAGCTAAACGGTCTGGACAAAGCTGACTCTGTTGCGCTGGACCCACATAAATGGCTGCATGCACCGTTTGAGGTTGGCTGTTGTGTGGTCAAAGACAAATCGCAACATGTTGATACTTTCGCACTTAGCCAGTCATACCTGGAGAAGGAACCACGTGGCGTCGCCGCTGCCGATTGGCTACATGATTTTGGCATTCAGACATCGCGCGGGTTCCGGGCGCTTAAGGTTTGGATGAGCCTGAAGGAGCATGGTGTCGAAAAATTTGGTCGGCTGATCGACCAGAACATCAACCAAGCAGAGTATCTGGCGGATCGCATCCGAATGGCACAGGATATCGAACTTTTAGCCGATCCTGTGTTGGACATCGTGTGCTTTCGCATTTGCCTGCCCAACATGACGGAATCCAATCTCGAAGCCCTCAACCGAGAAGTCATGCTGCGACTGCAGGAAGATGGGGTTGCGGCGCTCTCTGACACGAGAGTTGGGTCGACCTATGCGCTGCGCTGCGCCATTTCCAATCACCGAACGCAACTGAGTGATCTTGACATACTTGTGGAGCAAATAGAGGAATTGATCCCGACATACAGATCGACCTTGCCCGATAACGAACCATACTGAAGCTATTGGTTGTGCGAGCAAACTACGTTTGATGTGATGCTCTGATACTATAGTGATTGCAACTGGTTGCATAGAAGTTGCCCACGTGCTGTTGGCGATCTGGCAGCACTAGGATGTCGGTTTGCTGCCGTGGACAATTCCCCAGCCCTCCGTTTGGAGTCGGATCTACCCGCGTAAAACGCTATGCAGCCAAAAAGAAAACCTTTGTGGGGCCCGCCAAGAGTTTAGGATCGAAACATGCGATATGTGATTCTCTGCACCTTTCTGGCCAGCCCCACCCTAGCCGATCCGCCAACGATCGAGCAGGTCAACGCCTCGTCCAGCGGTGGCAGTTGGCGTTTCGACGTGACGATCCGGCATCCGGACACCGGATGGGATCACTATGCCGATGGCTGGCGTGTGCTGGATATGGATGGGAATGAGCTGGGGATGCGTGTGTTGCATCACCCGCATGAGACGGAACAGCCCTTTACCCGCTCGCTGGGCGGGGTGGCAATTCCGGATGGTACATCGCAGGTCCAGATACAGGCCCGTTGCAGCGTGGATGGCTGGGCGGACGAAACCATTGTTGTGCCGCTGAACTGACCTCAGAACACGCCCAACGCCAGCCCTGCGGCCATCGCCTGCCCCAAGTCGCGGCATGCCTGCAGCGCCTCTTCGGGGATGCGTTTTTCGGCTAGGATCGCCTCGGGCGTTTGTGCATGGGTGCATATGATCAACGGCAACTGAACTTCTTTCAGCCGCCATCCGGTTGCAATTCGGGCCGTCTGTCGTGCCGCATTCTGCCCGTCTGACCCGGCACAGATCATCTGGGCATAGGGGCGACCTTCGATGCGACCAAGAACCGGATAATAACAGCGGTCGTAAAACTCTTTCATCACGCCCGAAATCGCCGCCAGGTTTTCGGGTGCGCAGAAGATATAACCATCTGCGGTCAGCAGATCTTGGGGTCCGGCCCGCTCTGCGGGCTTCAAAACGGTGTCGGCCTCATCGCGCGCGCCTTCGGCTGCAGCTTCGGCCATTTGGTGGCTGCCGCCGGTGCGTGAATGGTAAACGATCAATAGCTGCGCCATGTCAGACCCGGTGATAGGGACCGCCCGACAGGATGGTTGCGGCCCGATAAAGTTGCTCGGCCAGCATCACACGGACCAGCATGTGGGGCCAGACCATGGACCCGAAAGAGATGGAGAAATCCGCCTCGGCGCGCAGATCAGGATCTATTCCGTCGGCACCGCCAATGATCAGCGCCAGATCCTGCCGCCCCGCATCGCGCCAACTGCCCAGCTTTTGGGCAAAATCGGGCGAGGACATCACCCGCCCCCGTTCATCCAGCGTGCAGATTACGGTGCCTTTGGGCAGCGCCTTGCGCAGCAATGTGGCCTCGGCCCCCATCCCTGCGTTTTTCTTGTCTTCGACCTCGATCACCCGCGCAGGCCCAAGGCCCAGCGCGCGGCCGGTCCGATCAAATCGGGTCAGGTAATCATCAAGCAGGGATTTCTCGGGTCCGGCGCGCAATCGCCCGACCGCAACTATGCTGATCCGCATATCTCTCTCGCCTCCGGCCCGTTAATGCAGGCCGGGATAGCGCCTCAGTTCGCCGAGGCGCTGCTGCCCGCAGGCTGCCACATCTTTTCCAGCTGATAGAATTCACGCACTTCGGGGCGGAAGATATGAACGACCACGTCGCCCGTATCGATCAGCACCCAGTCGCCGGCATCCTTGCCTTCGACCTTCGAGGTGAATCCGAATTCCTGCTTGATGCGATCCGTCAGCTTTTCCGCCATGGCCGAGACCTGACGGGTCGATCGACCCGAGGCAATAACCATGTGATCCGCGACGGACGACTTGCCCTGCAGGTTGATCTGCACGACGTCTTCGGCCTTGTCATCGGAAAGTGAGGAAAGGATACGTTCAAGCAGCTTGTCGCTGATTGACTGAGAGTGGGCCATCATATTGGCCCCATCTTCGGCGGGCAAACCCGCCTGAGTGTGTAGAGACAGGACATAGTCCTCCTTTGCTGCGCGCCATGATATCCCGGCGCCGGGGTACTAATAAGGTAGCAAGGAGATTGCAACATTTCAATGAACACAGACCAAAGGGTCGCAACGATTGCTTAGTCGGTGGCAAGCTGTTGCGCATCCGTGTCGTCATTCAGCACGCGCACCTCTCGCTGCGGGAATGGGATCGAGATGCCTTCGGACTTGAATGCGTCCCACAGCGCCAGATAGACATTGCCCCGTATATTGGTCAGCCCTTTGGTCGGATCGCTGATCCAGAATCGCAGCACGTAATCCACGCTGCTGTCGCCGAACCCCGTAATGTGGCAGACCGCGTCATGTCCGCTGCCACTGAGCACACGCTCGACAGATTTAACCGCATGGATGGCCGTTGCCCGCACATTATGGGGGTCATCCGTGTAACTTGTGCCAAATGTCAGATCCAGCCGTACGAACCGGTCCGAATGCGACCAGTTCACCACCTGATTGGTGATCAAATCCTCGTTCGGGATCAGGTATTCGCGCCCATCCCGCGTGACCACCGAGACATAGCGCGCGCCCAGCGCGTTGATCCAGCCAAACGTGTCGCCCAGCGAAATCACATCGCCCGGTTTAATCGACCGATCCATCAGGATGATGATGCCCGAGATCAGATTCGACACCACTTTCTGCAAACCAAAGCCGATGCCGACACCAATGGCCCCCGACAACAGCGCAATACCAGTCAAATCAAAGCCCAGCGTCCGAATGGCGGCCATGAAGACGGCGCCATAGATGACGACCTGTAATCCCTTGGCCAACAAGACCTGCATTGACGGCGAGATATCGTCATTGCGTTTGAGGCCACGTTCAGCAGCACCGGTGCCAAGACGGGCCAGCGTCAACAACACGCCAATCAGCAAAAGCGCCTTGAGGATACCCAACGCCGAGAGGTGCAGATCCCCGATCGAGATCGCCACCCCATCCAGAAACCCAGCGACGTCATCGGTCAAGTTCAGCGCAATCAGCGTCGCATAGGCCCACATTGCCCATTTGAAAATTCGCCGCAACGTCCGGTTTCGGACCAGACGGGCCACTAGCGCAATCGCCAGCCAGGCGGTCGCCAATGTTGCCACCACCCCGATGATATAGCTGCGCGATGGCCACGTGATCTGCTGCATCACCAGATACAGCATCCAGGACAGCGTGACGAAATAGACAAGCGTCAGACGTTGCATCAGCTGGATCAGCGTACGCAACCGCCATTTGGGCCAACCAGAGCGGGCACGGGCCCAGGCCTCCCATCGGCCCTGCGTAACCAGCTTCAACACATAGGCCAGCGCCCAGAGACCCAGGATGATGACCAGCTGATGTTGGCGCCAGCCCGGTGTAATGACCAGATCGACCAGTCTATCGAATTGCAGGGAAAAGGCCTCGATCATGGTCTGATACAGATCAGACAGCGAACTGGGTATCAGGTCTGGGTTCATGCACGTCTCCTGCTTGTCAGCTTGGACAGCGTTGACGCATGATGCAAGCCCGCCGCAGGATTGCGCCTTGATTGACGGACTGACGCGATATATCTGATGCGCATGAGACTCAATCTGACCCCAGCACCTACGTTGCAAGACCGCACGCGACTGCGTGAACGGTTCTTTGGGGCCGCCCGCACGGTTCTGGCCCGCCTATAAGCGGCGTCCAGCCACTCGCCAGCTAAATCTCAATACATACGGGAGAGGACCGATGTCCCCCAAAACACTCTATGACAAGATCTGGGATGCCCATGTCGCGCACGAAGCCGATGATGGCACCTGCCTGCTGTATATCGACCGCCATCTGGTCCACGAAGTGACCAGCCCGCAGGCCTTTGAAGGGCTGCGCATGGCCGGCCGCCCGGTACGCGCACCGGAAAAGACCATCGCGGTACCGGATCACAACGTGCCCACCACGCCGGATCGCGTGAACGGCATCGAAAACCCCGAATCGCGCATTCAGGTCGAGGCACTGGACAAGAACGCCAAGGATTTCGGCATTCACTATTACCCGGTGAATGACGTTCGCCAGGGCATCGTACATATCGTTGGCCCGGAACAGGGCTGGACCCTGCCCGGCATGACCGTTGTTTGCGGCGACAGCCACACCGCTACCCATGGCGCGTTTGGTGCTCTGGCCCATGGCATCGGCACCTCTGAGGTCGAGCATGTTCTGGCCACGCAGACCCTGATCCAGAAGAAATCCAAGAACATGAAGGTGGAAATCACCGGCACACTGCAGCCGGGCGTGACCGCCAAGGATATCACTCTGGCCGTGATTGGCGAGACCGGCACTGCTGGTGGCACCGGCTATGTCATCGAATATTGCGGCGAAGCGATCCGCAATCTGTCGATGGAAGGCCGCATGACCGTCTGCAACATGGCCATCGAAGGCGGTGCCCGCGCCGGCCTGATCGCCCCGGATGAGACCACGTTCGAATATGTCAAAGGCCGCCCACACGCGCCGAAAGGGGCCCAGTGGGAAGCGGCGATGGACTGGTGGAAAACGCTGTTCACCGACGAAGACGCGCATTTCGACAAGATCATCACTCTGCGCGGCGAAGACATCGCGCCGGTCGTCACCTGGGGCACCAGCCCCGAGGATGTGCTGCCGATCACTGCATCCGTGCCTCACCCCGAGGATTTCGAAGGTGGCAAAGTCGATGCGGCCCGCCGGTCGATCGAATATATGGGTCTGGAAGCCGGTCAGAAGCTCAGCGACGTCGAAATCGACACCGTCTTTATCGGGTCCTGCACCAACGGCCGCATCGAGGACCTGCGCGCCGCTGCCGAGATTCTAAAGGGCAAAAAGATCAAGGACGGGATGCGCGCCATGGTCGTGCCCGGTTCCGGTCTGGTCCGTGCGCAGGCCGAGGAAGAAGGTCTGGCCGAGATCTTCAAAGAGGCCGGGTTCGAATGGCGTCTGGCGGGATGTTCCATGTGCCTTGCGATGAACCCCGACCAGTTGCAACCGGGCGAGCGCTGCGCCGCGACCTCTAACCGCAACTTCGAAGGCCGTCAGGGCCGCGGCGGACGCACCCACCTGCTAAGCCCCGCAATGGCTGCCGCAGCGGCAATCACAGGACGGCTGACAGACGTCCGCGAGTTGATGTAAGCTGCCCTCATAACTGGATATTTGAGGGATTTAAGACATGAGTGACTGGATCAAATGGCTCCTGATGGGGCTTCTGTCCATAGTGTTCGGCCTTTTTGTGCTGGGCGCGCCTGCAGTGGCGTCGATTGCCGTAACGGTGGTGACCGGCGTACTGCTGCTGATTTCAGGGGCATTGCAGGTGGTCGGCGGGTTCACCGTCGAGGGCACCGGCAACAAGATCCTGTCGCTTATTATGGGTGCGGTGATGCTGTTTCTGGGCTGGTCCTTCCTGGATCACCCGCTGCAGGGCACCGTGACGCTGGCGACGGTTTGTCTGATCCTGTTCATGGCAGGCGGTATTGCGCGGGTCATTTTGTCGTTCCAGATGAAAGGTACGCAGTATTTCTGGGCGACACTGATCTCGGGCGTGATGTCGATTGTTCTGGCGATGCTCATCTGGCGGTTCGCAGCAACCGATCCTGTCGTGCTGTTGCAACTGCTCGGCATCCTGTTGGGGATCGAAATGGTGTTCAACGGTCTGGGGCTGGTCTTCATGGCGCTCTTCATCAAAGACGCACCCAAAGGCGAAACAACTGAAGCGAAACAAGCTTAAACGCGGGGCATGGGCGCGGCCCTCTCCCGCAGGAGTGTAGACATGGAAAAGTTTGACAAAGTCCACGGGGTGGCCGCCCCGATGCCATTGATCAATATCGACACCGATATGATCATTCCGAAAGTGCACCTGAAAACGATCAAACGATCCGGCCTTGGCGTCGTACTGTTTGACGAGATGCGCTATCATGATCACGGCGGTGAGAATGAAGAGTTCATTCTGAACAAACCCGCCTATCGGCAAACCGAGATTCTGGTGGCCGGCGACAATTTCGGCTGCGGCTCATCGCGCGAACACGCGCCCTGGGCGATCAAGGATTTCGGCATCAAGGTTGTGATCTCGACCAGCTTTGCCGACATCTTCTTCAACAACTGCTTCAAGAACGGCATCCTGCCCATCGTGGTCGAGGAAGAACATCATGCGGTTCTGATGGAAGACGCGCATAGAGGCGAAAACGCCCGCATGACCGTGCATCTGGAAGATCAGCAGATCACCACATCCGATGGTGTCGTGATCGAATTCGAGGTGGATTCTCATCGTAAGCACTGCCTGCTGAACGGTCTGGACGATATTGGCCTGACGATGGAAAAAGACCATCACATCGAGAAGTTCGAGGATCATGCGGGCCAGGCACGCCCCTGGGTGTGATTCTGGGAACGAATCTGTTGATACTCAACTTTATGGGGACGCCACGGCGTCCCCATTCGCCTTCTTGGGGTTCTGAACGGCGAAACCACTACATATAGGTCTCGACTTGAAACACACGTCGGATTTGCGTCAAAAATGATGCAATCCCGCACCAGTTGCGCCATCATTTTGCCCAAAATTGAGTGTTTTCTGCCACCTGGCTTGAGCGAAATGTCGCTTATCGCCAATGTCGGCGGGTACAGGCACCCACCATGGCAAAACATTGGTGAGAGATGACATCTGCTGCAACGGTAACGTGGCAGGCACAAGTTGGAATGAAGTCGGCAAAGAATCGGCTAATCCAGTTTGAAAGGGTTCGGATAGTGATTGCGCGCACAACAGGGGCGGCAATTCGGGGAATATTGGTTGCACTTTTAGTGCTGACACCCGCGTTGTACTTGCCCGTATCATCAACGAATGGGACCGAGATTGTCGTCTTTCTCGCCATTCTCGCGTTTTTCCTGACCTTCGCCGAATATAATTCGGCCTTCCCAAGCTTTATTGAATTTCGCGACGCACCACCAGTGAACCGCCTGCGCTTTGTTGGGCTGGTTTCGATGGTCGCTTTCCTGACGCTGATCTGCAAAAACGCCTATTCGCCGACGGAATTGACCTCAGGTTTTTATGTGATCGGGTTGGGCGTCGCCAATGTGGTCGATTTCCCCTATTCACCCGTGCGTCTGATCGTGTTGATGCTGCCTGTTAACGCAAGCGCGCCGCTGATCGAACTTGTTCGTATCGCTGCCAGTGTGGCCTATGTCGCAGCTATGGTCACAATCGCCAGTTTCTACTACGCGGTGAAAATACGTGGTTGGCCCACCGGAAACGGAGCCTTCAACGTCTGGACCAATCTGCCGCTGTTCGATCCGACCAAGGGTGGCGATGTCGTGACCCGTCTGCAGCGTGATGGACGGTTGAACATCTCGATCGGCGTCCTGCTGCCGTTTGTAATCCCGGCTCTGATCAAGATCCTGACCGATTATGTGAGCCCGATCTCGCTGAACAGCCCCCAGACGCTGATCTGGACGTTGAGCGCTTGGGCCTTTCTGCCTGCTAGCATGATCATGCGAGGAATGGCGACACTGCGCATTGCAAACCTGATTGTCGAAAAACGCCGCGCCTATTCTACGACTGAAACAACACAGACCGCATGATTCGTGTTTTTCTGCTGCTTTTGCTGCCATTCGCAGCACAGGCAGAGACGATACGCATAGCCACCTTCAACACCGAACTCAGCCGTAAAGGACCGGGCATTCTGCTGCGCGATATCCGGCGCGGGGATGCGCAGGTTCGTGCTGTGATGCGGGTGTTGTTGGAAACCCAACCCGATATCGTTGCCTTGCAGGGCATCGACTGGGATCTCAATGGCGAAACGCTGACCGCATTCGGTGAGGCGCTGCGCGACGAGGGGCTGGACTATCCCTATCGCTTTACCGCCAAGCCTAATTCAGGAATAGAAACCAGTCTGGATCTGGACGGGGACGGGCAGGCCAATGGACCAAGAGATTCCCAAGGCTATGGCGAGTTCACCGGTCAGGGCGGGCTGGCCATTCTGTCCCGGTTTCCCATAAGCCATGACGACATGCAGGATTTCTCGGGAGTACTGTGGCGCGACCTGCCGGGGGCTGATCTGCCGACGGTCGATGGCACACCATTTCCCTCTGAAGCCGCCCAGCGCATTCAGCGACTGTCCTCGGTGGCACATTGGATCGTACCAATCGAGTCCCCGATCGGCCACCTGAACCTGATGACATTTCACGCGACCCCGCCCGTTTTCGACGGACCCGAGGACCGGAACGGGTTGCGCAATCGTGACGAAATTCGCTTGTGGAACGCTGTGCTGGACGGTGCTCTGGGCCCTGCCCCACTCGGGCCTTTCGTGATTGCTGGGGATGCAAATCTGGACCCCACGCGCGGGGAAGGCCGGAAAGAGGCTATCCAGGGCTTGCTGGCAGACCCGCGGTTGCAGGATGCAAGGCCTGCCACCCCCTCGGGGGCATTGGCCACGGTTGAGTGGAAAGCCGTCGGAGAGATGCGGGTTGATTACGTTCTGCCCTCGGCAGATCTACGCGTTGTGGATGCAGGCATCTTTTGGCCCGACACGGGCGCAGACTTGCGCGCAATCGCCGAACAGGCCAGCCGGCACCGGCTTGTCTGGGTGGACCTGGGACATCGCTAACGCTGGTCAGGCCCGGGCAGTTCTGACCAAGGTCGCGTTTTGCTTGGCTGTTTTCGGGATCGCAGAAGCCATCGCCGCGTCCAAGTCGGTCGTCTGAAATCCAGGGATAAGGTCGTCAAAGAATGCGCCGTCCAAACTATGCGGCAGATCCCATAGATAGCGCATCTCAACCAGATGTGGCGCCAACTTCCAGAAAGGCCGCAGTGCCTGAATCGGCCACCATTTCATGGGGCTGACAGCTATTTCGGCACCGGTCACCCGCGACAAGGATTGCGCAATATCCCGGCCGGTCAGGGTAAACC
Organism: Ruegeria sp. CDSA236; assembly: GCF_059611285.1. Classification (NCBI taxonomy): domain Bacteria; kingdom Pseudomonadati; phylum Pseudomonadota; class Alphaproteobacteria; order Rhodobacterales; family Roseobacteraceae; genus Ruegeria; species Ruegeria sp. CDSA236. The sequence continues at coordinate 36,688 of NZ_JBXWPG010000012.1, read as the reverse complement.
CGGCATAAGGAACCTCGCAGAAACGGGGAAGGTCCTGGCGGATATCAGCCAACGCAACGGCCGCTCGGGTCAGGTCGGGCAGATAGGCCCAGGCGTGTGGGATATCCGGGCGACCGGGATAAACCATCTTGCCGCGTGCCAAAGGCTTGATCATGACCTGATCGAACCAGTTCCCCGAGGCGCAAGTGTCAATGAAATCACCTGCCCTGAGAAGAATCGTTCTTACCGAGGATTTTCGATAGGCTTCTTCCATCTCAACCCGGATCCTGCCCAGGGGATTATGCGCCGCATGCGGTGTTGCACCCGACCATGGCCCCGGCGTTTGCGCGCCAAAAACATAGACATTGCCGGGAAGGATCACAGTTGCACCGTGATCCGCTGCCGCATTGATCACGTCACGATGCAGTTCGGGGACTTGTCGCGCCCAGTCCGGATAGGCCGGATTCCAGGCATTGACGACAACATCCACCCCTTCGACAGATCGCTTCAGGTCCTGCGTCTTGCGATCAAAGCAGTGTACGGTCCAGCCCGCCTCGCGAAAAGCTATTGCGGCATTGCGTCCAAACCGACCCGTCGCACCCAGAATAAGGACTGTTCCCGTCATATAAGCCTCCTCTTGTCCATCTAATATGAGCCATTCAGTTCAATTCAGGAATTGCCGCCAAACGCAGAACGTGTATTCATTTTTGAATGGACAAATCTATCACCCACTCTGACTGGTCTCTGATCCAAAGCTTTCTGGCCGTAGCGGAAACCGGATCTTTGTCTGCCGCTGCCCGGCAGTTGAACCGCAGCCAGCCCACCCTGGGTCGCCAGATCCACGCACTTGAGGATGAGCTTGGCGTCTCGCTGTTTGACAGGCATGCGCGGGGCTTGAAGCTAAGCGAAGTCGGGGCGCAGCTTTTCCCGATGGCGCAACAGATGCACGTAGCCATGAACGCGTTCAGCCTGACGGCCGCAGGCCAGTCTCAGGAATTGGAGGGGTCGGTGCGCATCACCGCGTCGGTCTTTGCCTCTCATCACCTGCTGCCGCCGATTCTGGCCCAAATACGGGCAGCAGAACCCGCGATACAACTGGAACTGGTCGCCACCGATGCCACCGAGAACCTGCTCTACCGCGAGGCCGATATCGCAGTGCGGATGTTTCGGCCGGAACAGATGGACATCATCACGAAACATCTGGGGGAAATCAGACTGTGCTTTTGCGCAAGCCGGTCCTATCTGGATCGTGCCGGCCGCCCCAATTCTCCCGACGATCTGTTGAGTCATGACCTTGTCGGGTTTGATGCGAACGAGCAGATCATTATCGGCATGCGCGAAATGGGCTGGCCCGTGAACCGGGACAGCTTTGCCACACGCTGCGACTTTCAGACTGCCTATTGGGAACTGGTCCGCGCGGGCTGCGGTATCGGTTTTAGCGCCGTGAGAGTTGCCGAGGCCGACCCAGAGGTAGAGGTTTTGGACATAAACGTCGAAATCCCTGCGCTGCCGGTTTGGCTTGCCGCACCGCAGGCGATGCGGCAAACGACACGAATCCGACGAGTCTGGGATATGTTGGCCGAAGGGATAAAGGCCGATCTCTGACTGATTCACACTATCCGTGGCGTAGCAAGGGCACGGAAACCCGATTTCCCGTCCAGAACCTGCGTTTAGGCCGGTTCGTCTCATTGACCCGATGCGGCGCAGGCGCTAGGGCCTTTGCTGTCAAACGCAAGGAGATCCTTCATGTCCAACCCCTCGCTCCTCATCCTGCCCGGAGACGGAATTGGCCCCGAAGTCATGGCCGAAGTGCGCCGTATCATCGACTGGTTCGGTGCCAAGCGCGGCCTGGAATTCGACGTGAGCGAGGATCTGGTCGGCGGTGCCGCCTATGACGCCCATGGCAAACCGCTGTCGGACGAAACCATGGCCAAGGCGCAGGAGGCGGACGCAGTTCTGCTGGGTGCTGTTGGTGGACCCAAATACGACGATTTGGATTTCAGCCTCAAGCCCGAGCGCGGCTTGCTGCGGCTGCGCAAAGAAATGGACCTGTATTCGAACCTGCGCCCGGCACAATGCTTTGACGCGCTGGCGGATTTCTCGTCGCTGAAGAAAGACATCGTTGCCGGTCTGGATATCATGATCGTGCGCGAGCTGACCTCGGGCGTCTATTTCGGTGAGCCCCGCGGCATCTTCGAAGAAGGCAATGAACGCGTCGGCATCAACACCCAGCGCTATACCGAATCCGAGATCGAACGCGCCGCACGATCGGCTTTTGAGCTGGCGATGCGCCGGAACAAGAAACTGTGCTCGATGGAAAAGGCCAATGTCATGGAATCCGGCATTCTATGGCGCGAAGTCGTAAACCGGGTCGCTCAGGACTATCCCGAGGTCGAGCTGAGCCACATGTATGCCGACAATGGCGCGATGCAGCTGGTGCGTGCGCCCAAGCAGTTTGATGTGATCGTCACTGACAACCTGTTTGGTGACATCCTGTCGGACTGTGCCGCGATGCTGACCGGTTCACTGGGCATGCTGCCGTCCGCCTCCCTGGGCTCACCAATGGCCAATGGCCGCCCCAAGGCGATGTACGAGCCGGTCCACGGTTCCGCACCCGATATCGCCGGTCAGGGCAAGGCCAACCCCATCGCCTGTATCCTGAGCTTTGCCATGGCACTGCGCTACAGCTTCGATCAGGGGGCCGAGGCTGACCGACTGGAAGCCGCGATCGAAAAAGTCCTGGCCGATGGTGTCCGCACCGGCGACCTGCTGGCCGACGAAGGGGTCACGCCGGTATCCACCACGGAAATGGGCGACGCGATTCTGGCGGCGCTGGACGACAGCCTCTGATCAGAGGTCACAACCGAAAATAGAGGCGGCGCCAGATGCGCCGCCCATCTATAGCCGATGGCGTGGATCACTGGCACTTAGTCTGCTCGGGCTCTTGCCACGGACGACGTTAGTCTGCATTGAGCCCAAATTGACCAATGTTTTGCAATGCGGCGAACGGTAGTTATGGGCGCGCCTGGCGCTTCTTTCGGTCAGCCTTACGTTGTTCAATATGAATTGAAGATCTTCCATCAGCAATGAATGCGCTAAGACGCCGGTCAGTCCGTTCGTTGGCCGCTCCGGCTAGTCCCAGAACGGTGTGAACAGTTGCCGCTCCCGGCACCAGATCAAGTGCGACGTCCTGTGCCATGTCTACAATGGTCTCTTTGAGGCCGTCGGCTCCAACCGCCGCAGAAAGAGCCCCCGATGCAAATTCTGAAACTCGCTCATCTAACTCTTCAAGAATCTCCTCGACGGGTTGGTTATGTAGTTTGCTGGTTTCCTGGTTTGCCCAATTTCTAAAATCTGAAAGGAATTTACTTTCTCGCATAGGATCGATCACGGGATGATAAGGTCCTGACGCCCCTGTGATATCGTACATGCTTACTACATTCAGGGCATTTTCAGCGAGTTCAAATTTCTCGAATTGAGTTCTTGCTTGCAAGTATTCAAGCCCTTCCGGGAAAAGGAACTGATGTGTCAGATTATTCATCGCTAGGTCAAATTCTAGCTCATCGCATTGATCAATTAATTCAAGGTCTCTTAGCAGGTTTTCAGGTGTTGGATTTCCTGAGAAGCTGTGATTATCGACACCGCTATCTACGCCGTAGTATCCTTCAATGAACCCACCGTACCCTTCTGTATCCAAGTCGTTTATATTTGGAAATTCGATGCCCGTGCCCCAGTCAATTCGCGGCATATTTTCCACTAGCTTCGTTAGCTCAGGTTTTTCTTCGCTAAGAATCCGGCAGTAGGGTAGTTGGCGCATACTTGAGGGGCAAAGCCACTCTTCCGCGAACCAAATCTCGTCGTAGAGAAGCATTAAACCCATACTTCCCACGACCACCGGATTTGCTTGCTTTGGTCTCCCCTGTTCATCTTTTACGGCGGGAGACTGATAGTCATATCCAATCGGTGTGGAATATCCAACAAGTGCTCGACGCATAGCTTTTCCGAGTTCTAAGTTAACTTGAGCAGCGAGATTAGTTCATATCCAAGTAATTGATAACCCCACTCTTTCGTATTGGGATTATCGAAAGGTTGCGCTGGATAAAGCGGTCCCACGACGCATTTCTAGCCGCTCCTGTTCGAAAGCAGGCATTAGCGCAGCTGCAACGAATTGGCGCTTTGTCCGCATATCGGAAGTTGCAATGTTGGCAGCGGCAGAGCAGTTCAGAGATGGAATTCACGTTGATACGGATGCGAATCGGGCATTCTGCACCATGTGCTGTCATTGGCTGACCCTGCGCGCCGACTTTTCCTTGCCTACATCAGTTGCCAAAGAGGTTGTTCAGCAGGTTGTTGATCGCATTTTCGAACCCATTGCCCTGATTGCGGCGCTGACGCCTGGGCTGCTCTTGCCGGACGGGCGGATCGGGGGCCAGCATTGGCAGCGGTGTGGGCGTCATCCCCTCGGTCACGCGCACCATCGTCTCTTTCCAAATCTCCGCAGGTAGCCCGCCGCCGGTCACGCCGGACAGGGGGGTGTTGTCGTCATAACCCATCCAGACTCCGGTCACATAATCGGCCGTGAACCCGATGAACCAGGCATCCCGCGCTGCCTGCGTGGTGCCGGTCTTACCTGCCACCTGCCAGCCGGGCAGTTTCGCGCGCCCGCCCGTGCCTTCGGACACGACACGTTCCATCATCCAGGTCAGTTGCTTGGCTGCCTTATCGTTGATCACCCGCTCACCGATGCCGGTGCTCGTCGCCATCAGAGGAGCGTCGTCTCCCAGCAGCTTCAGCTCGGTCAACCCATAGGGCTCAACCGCTGAGCCACCATTCAGGATACCGGCATAGGCCCCGGTCATCTCAATCAGAGTGCTTTCCGATGCGCCCAGCGCCAGCGCGGGTCCCTCGGCCAGATTGCTTTCAATGCCAAACTCACTGGCGACGGTACGGACATTTTCCAGACCGGCAACCTCGGCCACTTTCACGGCCGGGATGTTCAACGAGTTCTTGAGGGCATCAGCAAGCGTGACGCGACCATAATGCTTGTTGGTGTAGTTCTTGGGGCACCATTGCCCCGAACCGGCGATATTTATGCAATAGGGCTCGTCCATCACAGTATCCAGAGGCGAATAGCCCAGTTCCAACGCGGTGGCATAGACGAAGGGTTTGAAGGATGACCCTGTTTGCCTCAGCGCCTGTGTGGCCCGGTTGAAGGCGCCCGATACGCGGGTCTTACGCCCGCCGACCATCGCCCGCACGGCACCATCTGCCGACATCACCACGATGGCAGCTTGCGCCTTGGATCCTTCGCGCACCTTTTCCTTGAAGATATATTGCAATGCCTCTTCTGCGGATTTCTGCAGGCGCTGGTCCAGCGTGGTTCGGATCACCACATCATCGGTGGTGTCGGACCCAAAAAAGCTGGGCAGTTCCGTGATGACCCAATCGGCAAAATACCCACCGGCGCGTGCAGCCGCAGCCTCGGACAGTTGCGCCGGGCTGCTGCGGGCACCGCTGGCCTGAGCAGTGGTCAGATAGCCCTGCGCCTCCATCAGCCCAATCACCAACTGCGCCCTATCCTGCGAGCGTTGCAGGTTATTTGTCGGCGCATAGCGCGTCGGCGCCACCAGCAGACCGGCCAGCATCGCCGCCTGCGAGGGGCTGACCTCGGCTGCAGAGATTCCGAAATAGCGCTGGCTTGCGGCCTCAAATCCGCGTGCGCCAGATCCCAGGAAGGCGCGGTTCAGATAGATGGTCAGGATTTCATCCTTGGAGTATTTGACCTCCATCGCCATCGCATAGACAGCCTCTTTGCCCTTGCGCCACAGGGATCCCTGACGACAATCGGATTCATAGGCGGCCTCGGATTCCCATTCGCTGGGCACGTAAGGCACACCCAGACACAACAGCTTGGCCGTCTGCTGGGTGATCGTTGACCCGCCATGGCCAGACAAAGGCCCGCGCCCTTCGCGCAGGTTGATACGCACAGCGCTAGCGACACCCCGAGGACTGACGCCGAAATGGCGGTAGAATCGCTTGTCCTCGGTGGCGACCACTGCATTTTTCAGATACGGAGAAACCGTGTCCGCGGTGATTACCCCGCCGAACTGATCCCCACGCCAGGCAAAGACTTTGCCATCCCGATCCAACAACGTGACCGACCCGCGCGCGCGCCCGTCTAGCAAAGCATCGACATCAGGCAAAGAGGTATAGACAACCCCGACAGCCAGCGCCAGCAACAGAGCGGCCACAGCGCCCACGCGCCAGCTTACCCCCCAGATCAGGCGCCAGACCCAGCGAAACAACCGGCGAAAAAAGCCACCACCACCGCCGGATTTCCGGCGTGTCTTTCTCCGTGTGCTTTTGCGGGTTGTCGTTTTGCGCGCCGCAGCCTTTTTGCCTGCGGGTTTCGCAGTGCGTTTGGTCGCCGTGGGTTTTCGCCCCTTCGACGCGTATCTTTTGTCCGCCACAAGCGGTGCCTTGCGGCGCCTGGACTCAGTCATGCTCAAACTCTGCCCGGTTATCGTTTTGAGGCACCATACCCTGCTATACCGATGAAGTAGAGGTCTGAATTTCCGGAATACACGCTCTCAAACGAGCCTATAATTTAGTCGATATGCAGAATCTGTGCAAAAATTGTGCACTCATTCACCAATTCCTCCCGAATTTGACCACTGAACCGTTCCTTACACAGCTTCGGCACGCTCTTTTTCTGCAGGTGCAAACACGCCGGACAGACCGGGGAAGCAGAGGGGAACAGCGTGAAACTGATTATTGCAACAATCAAACCGTTCAAGCTCGAGGAGGTGCGCGAGGCACTGACCGACGCGGGCATACGCGGCATGATGGTAACCGAGATCAAGGGCTTCGGCTCGCAATCGGGGCACACGGAAATCTATCGCGGCGCCGAATACGCGGTGAACTTTGTACCCAAGATCAAGCTTGAGATCGTGGTGCCCGCCACGATGGCCGACCAGATCGTAGAAACCATCACCAAATCCGCCAAGACCGGCAAGATCGGCGACGGCAAGATTTTCGTCCTCGACGTTGAGCAGGCCCTGCGCGTGCGGACCGGGGAAACGAACGAAGAGGCGCTGTAAGCGCGCCCACTCAACACTATTCGAGGACTGACAATGAACCTGATGAAATCTCTCATCCCTGCCGCCGCGATCGTCGCGCTGCCGCAGATCGGCCTAGCGCAGGAGGCCGCCACCGGCGAAGCCGCGCTGCACACACAATACATCTTCACCACGCTGCTGTTTCTGATGGCAGGGTTCCTGGTTTTCTTCATGGCCGCCGGCTTTGCCATGCTCGAAGGCGGGCTGGTGCGGTCGAAAAACGTGGCCATGCAGATGATCAAGAACGTGGCGCTGTTTTCCTTTGCCGCGATCATGTACTGGCTGATCGGCTTCAACCTGATGTACCCCGGCGACGGCTGGACCATCGCGGGGTGGGTTGGACCGTTCTTCAAAACCACAGTCCTGGATCCGGTGGGCGTGGGTGCTGACGCCGCGGCATTGGATTATGCTTCGGTTGGTTCGGACTTCTTCTTCCAGCTGGTGTTTGTGGCCGCAACTGCGTCGATCGTATCGGGTGCTGTAGCTGAACGTATCAAGCTGTGGCCCTTCCTGGTTTTCGTGATTGTTCTGACCGGCGTCATGTACCCGATCTCTGGCTCGTGGCAGTGGGGCGGTGGCTGGTTGTCCGAGGCTGGTTTCTCGGATTTTGCTGGCTCGACCATCGTGCATTCAGTTGGCGGCTGGGCGGCTCTAGCAGGTGCCCTGATCCTGGGTCCGCGGATTGGCAAGTACAAAGACGGCAAGGTTCATCCGATGCCCGGTTCGAACCTAGCGCTGGCCACTTTGGGGACATTCATCCTGTGGCTGGGATGGTTCGGCTTCAACGGCGGCTCGCAGCTGGCGATGGGAACCGTGGGTGACGTATCCGACGTGTCGCGCATCTTTGCTAACACCAACATGGCCGCAGCGGCAGGCGCAGTGGCGGCCCTGATCCTGACACAGCTGCTGTACAAAAAGCCTGATCTGACCATGGTGCTGAACGGCGCGCTGGCCGGCCTGGTGTCGATCACTGCGGAACCGCTGGCCCCGACGCTGTTCGGCGCGCTGTGGATCGGTGCCGTAGGCGGTATCATCGTGGTCTTTGCGGTCCCGATGCTGGACAAGTTCAAGATCGATGACGTGGTCGGTGCCATCCCGGTTCACCTGTTCGCCGGGATCTGGGGCACCATCGCCGTGATCTTTTACGGCGAAGCCAGCCTGGGTACGCAGCTGCTGGGTATCCTCGCCTACGGTCTGTTCACCTTTGTCGGCGCTTTGATCCTGTGGTCGATCCTGAAGGCCACCGTCGGCATTCGAGTCAGCGAAGAGGATGAGATCAACGGCCTGGACATGGCGGAACTGGGCATGGAAGCGTACCCGGAGTTCTCCAAGGGCTAATATCCAACCCAATCCAACAAAAAACCCGGGCGGTGTCGCCCGGGTTTCTTTTTTTTCCGCAGATTTAAACTCCGACGTCGATAATCGCTTTGGCCAGAATCGGAACCGTGTTGGCATTCAGCCCGGCAATGTTCAGACGGCTGTCGCCGACCATGTAGATGCCGTGATCAGCGCGCAGTTGTTCCACCAGTTCCGGTGCCGCGCCCAAGCGCGAGAACATGCCGCGATGCTGGGCGACAAAGCCGAACCGGTCGGAGCCGCTGTGGCGTTGCAGCTCATCGGCCAGTTGCTGGCGCAGCCCCAGCATGGACAAGCGGATCTCTTCCAGCTCGGCCTCCCAGTCGGCCCGCAGGACGGGGTCGGTCAGGATCGTGGTGACCACGCGCGCGCCGTGGTCGGGCGGGAATGAATAGTTCTGGCGGTTCAGAAAGGCCAGCGTGCTCTGGTTCAACGCGGTCTGTCCCGCATCTGCGCTGATTGCCATCAATAGGCCCGTGCGTTCACGGTAGACGCCGAAATTCTTGGAACACGACGCCGCGATCAGGCATTCCTTGACCGAAGAAGCAACAAGGCGGGTCGCCTGCGCATCCTCTTCCAGACCGTCGCCAAAACCCTGATAGGCAATGTCGATCATCGCCACGAGGCCAAGCTCGTTGATGATGTTCACCACTTCCTGCCACTGCACCAGGTTCAGGTTGGCCCCGGTCGGGTTGTGGCAACAGCCGTGCAACAACACCACGTCGCCCGACTTGGCGGTTTTCAGATCGGCAATCATGCCGTCGAAATCGACGCCACGAGTCTCGCCATCGAAATAGCGGTATGGAACCGCTTCCATCCCCAGATAATTCAGGATCGACAGATGGTTCGGCCAGGTCGGGTTCGAGACGAACACGCGGGCCGAAGGGTTGGCCATGCGGATCATCTCAAACGCTTGACGGCATGCGCCAGTGCCGCCGGGCGTAGCCACAGCGGCAATGTTGCCACGCGGCACCGATGTGCGCAGGATCAGGTCAATCATCGCATCCGCATAGGCCGGATCACCAGCCAGACCGGTATAGGCCTTGCTTTCCTGCTCTTCCAGAATGCGCTTTTCGGCGGCCTTGACCGCGCGCATCACTGGCGTGATGCCTTCGGCATTCTTGTAGACGCCAACACCCAGGTCGATCTTCTGATCGCGCGGGTCTTCGCGGTACATCTGCATCAGCGCTAGAATCTTGTCGGCAGGTTGCGGTTTGAGATGTTCAAACATCAGGTCTCTCCGGTTGCGACGGGCAGGGTCGGGAAGGCACCCCATTCAGCCCAGGAGCCGTCATAAAGCGAGTGGTCTTTCTTGCCCATGCGCTCGAGCGCAAGGCTGAGAATCGCGGCAGTCACACCCGACCCGCATGAGGTAATCGCCGGTTTCGACAGGTCGACGCCAGCGGCCTCGAAAATGGCGCGGCATTCCTCGGGCGATTTCATCGTGTAATTCTTGTTCAGCAAGGTGCCGAAGGGGACGTTTCGTGATCCGGGAATACGACCAGACCGCAGCCCTTCGCGCGGCTCGGGATCGGTACCCGCGAAGCGGCCAGCTGCGCGTGCGTCAATGATCTCGTGATCCCCCAGCTTGGCGGCGGCAGATACTTGCGTGACATCACGCACCAGATGGTTCTGAACCCGCACGGTCATGTGGCGGTCGCGGATAACAGGCGGCAGGTCTTCAACCTCTCGCCCCTCGGCAAGCCATTTCGGCAAGCCACCGTCCAGCACGGCAATGTTGTCCTGCCCCATCAGGCGGAACATCCACCAGACCCGCGCGGCCGAGGACAGCCCCGAGCCGTCATAGACCACCACCTGATGGCCATCCCCCACGCCCATCGCCCGCAGGCGCGACATGAATTTCTCGACCGGAGGCACCATATGCGGCAGGTCCGACCGATGATCGGCAATATCATCAATGTCAAAGAATCTCGCGCCGGGGATATGGGTCGCGTCATATTCCGCTTTGGCGTCGCGTCCGTGTTGCGGCAGATACCATGATCCGTCCAGAACCCGCAGGTCCGGATCCTTGAGATGGGCCGCAAGCCATTCGGTTGAAACGAGGGTTTTGGGATCGTCCTGCATCAATGCCTCCCCTATGCGCGCTTGGTTTGTCCCTATACGCGCGCGCATGTCTGTTCAAGTCTGGATGGGGGCCTGTATCGCTAACGTGCCCGCCTGAGGCGGAAAAACTGGGCGATCCCGATCAGACTGATCAAAATCCAGAAGGATTCGATCAGCATCGAGGCCAGATTGAAGTTCTCAAGCAGTGAATAGACGATCAGAACCGACCCCAACAGGTTCACCACCGGAAAGGCCAGATCGTCGGAATTCATCATCCGCATCTGGGTAGCGAAATAGGCGGCAACCACGATCAGCGCCCCGATCGATCCGACGCTGTCGGCGATGGTCAAAGTGTCAAGAAACGCAGTCATGATCAGCCCTTGCCGTTTTCAGGAAACTCGCTGTGTTGCCCATAATGGTGCATGTTCAAAAACGCAGCCCCCTGCGCGCCCGCACGATAGCCATGCGGTAGATCGGCGGCAAAACGCAGCCCCTGTCCAGCATTTAGCGGCACCCAGGCCTCACCACGCAGAATTTCAAGCGTACCGGAAAGGACAAAGACCTCTTCGGTCACGCCCGCCGCATGCGCGGGCGACTCGTGGCATTGGTTTGGGGTCAGACTGACGTGAAAGGTTTCGGCCCCTAGCGCGGAATCAAACGGAAAGACGATCTTGACCTCGATGCTGCCCGGAAAAGTCACGGTCTGAAAAACAGAGGGGTCCCCATTCGCGGTTTCAATCAGCGCGCTCAGCGGCAGTTGGAACCCCTTGGCGATCTTCCACAAAGTGGCGATGGTTGGGCTGGATTCGCCACGCTCGATCTGCCCCAGCATGGCTTTGCTGACGCCTGTCATCTCGGCGACTTTGGACAGGCTCAGCCCAGATGCGGCCCGCATGTCCCGTAATTTCAGCGTGATCTCGTCCGGTGCCATGATGATGTCTTTCGAATCCTCTTGTGCGTTATAGCGCACATGTGGTACGTGCGCTATAACGCACAAACCCCAAGACATGCAACCCGAGGCAATAGGGAAACAGCATCATGCCTTTGTACCGATCCAGAACCTCAACCCATGGCCGCAACATGGCCGGTGCCCGCGGCCTGTGGCGCGCGACTGGCATGGGCGACGACGATTTCGGCAAGCCGATCATCGCCATCGTCAACTCGTTCACCCAGTTCGTGCCGGGCCACGTGCACCTAAAGGATCTGGGCCAGATGGTCGCCCGCGAGGTCGAAGCCGCAGGCGGTGTTGCCAAGGAATTCAACACAATCGCGGTGGATGACGGTATCGCCATGGGACATGACGGGATGCTGTATTCGCTGCCCTCGCGTGAGGTAATCGCGGATTCTGTTGAATATATGGTCAACGCGCACTGTGCTGATGCGATGGTCTGCATCTCGAACTGTGACAAGATCACGCCCGGCATGCTGATGGCCGCGATGCGCCTGAACATCCCCGCCATTTTCGTCTCGGGTGGGCCAATGGAGGCGGGCAAGATCGACATCGCCGATCTGGACGCCAAAAAGATCGACCTCGTGGACGCTATGGTGGCCGCCGCTGACGACAAGTTCACCGATGAGCAGGTTCAGCATATCGAGGAAAACGCCTGCCCGACTTGCGGGTCGTGCTCGGGCATGTTCACCGCCAACTCGATGAACTGTCTGGCCGAGGCGCTGGGTCTGGCGCTGCCGGGCAACGGCTCGACTCTGGCCACACATGCGGACCGCAAAGAGCTGTTCCTTGAAGCCGGTCGCCGGATCGTCGAGATCACCAAACGGCACTATGATCTGGACGAGAAAGGCTTCCTCCCGCGCGAAATCGCCACGTTCGATGCGTTCGAAAACGCAATGAGCCTGGATATCGCCATGGGCGGATCGACCAACACGGTGCTGCATCTGCTGGCCATCGCGCATGAGGGCGAGGTGGATTTCACCATGACCGACATGGACCGTCTCAGCCGTCAGGTGCCCTGCCTGTGTAAGGTCGCACCCAATACCGAGAATGTGCATATGGAAGACGTCCACCGCGCCGGCGGCATCTTCTCAATTCTCGGGGAACTCAGCCGCGCCGGGCTGCTGCACGAGGATTGCAGCACGGTCCATTCCGGCACGATGGGTGAGGCGATTGCCAATTGGGACATCAAGGTGGCCAACAACCCCAAGGCGCAAGACTTGTTCAAGGCCGCGCCGGGCGGTGTGCGCACCACGCAGGCCTTCAGCCAGTCGAACCGGTACAAAGAGCTGGACACCGACCGCGAAGGCGGCGTGATCCGGTCGAAAGAACATGCGTTCAGCCAGGATGGCGGTCTGGCGGTTCTGTTCGGCAATATTGCCCGCGACGGCTGTATCGTGAAAACAGCCGGTGTCGATCCGGCCAGCCTGACCTTCACCGGGTCGGCCTATGTCTGCGAAAGCCAGGATCAGGCGGTGAACGACATTCTGACCAGCAAGGTCAAAGAGGGCGACGTGGTGGTCATCCGCTATGAAGGCCCGCGCGGCGGTCCGGGGATGCAGGAAATGCTGTACCCGACGTCTTACCTGAAATCCAAAGGTCTGGGAAAAGCCTGTGCTTTGCTGACGGATGGACGGTTCTCGGGTGGAACCTCCGGCCTGTCGATCGGCCATGTCTCACCCGAGGCGGCCGAAGGTGGCGAGATCGGACTGGTGCGCCAGGGTGACCGGATTGAGATCGACATCCCCAACCGCTCGATCCATCTGGCAGTCTCAGATGAAGTGCTTGCCGAACGACGCCAGGAACAGGATGCAAAAGGCTGGATACCGGCAGCGCCCCGCAAGCGCAAAGTCTCAACCGCGCTCAAAGCCTATGCCAAACTGACAACCAGCGCGGCAAAAGGGGCCGTGCGGGAGGTCTAAGACATAAGGGCCGGACACCAAATCAAGTGATCCGGTCCAATCAATTCCCAAAGCGCTCCCGCGCCTTCTGGCGCTATCGGCTTTGGTCTTGGGCCTGGCGCGGCGCCAGGCCCAACCAGAGGAGATGTTTCGCAAGATACATTGCCGATGGGCGGGGAAGGTGATTTCCAGCTCAATCCCCAAGCTTGGCGTGGACTTCATCCAGATCAATCTCGGCGATCGGCATCTTGTTGGCCGGATCTTCAAAATCGTATTTGAACAGATCGAAATCTTGTTTGTAGATCTCGTAGACAAGATGCATCGACAGGTCGTCGAAATAGTCCTCGACAGGATGCTTTCGTTTGGGTCCGTGGCCTTCGGATTCGTTGAACCGCGGGATTTCGGACAGGGCCACCTTGTGTGGCGTGTCCAGGCTGCTCAGAACACCTTGCATCCCATCGTTGAACTTCTCGGTCCAGAAGATGCGATCATATCGTCCGCCATTTGCAATAAAGGTCGACACATGGCCAGACATGGCGGACCAGTGGATATCCGGGTCCATGGGCCTGCGCCACCTGATCGTGTCACGAGCAAATAACAGGAATCTGCGGAAACTGGCGACCTGGTCGAAATCACCCTGACCGTCCTCTCCGCCAACCTCGATGCCGTAATTGTAGATCAGCGTCGGCACCAGATTGCCGCGATACCGTTTGCCGTTGCGCTGAATTCCACAGATCTTGTCAAAGAACGAACTGAGAATTCGCGTGTACGGGTTCCGCACGCAGGTGAAAGAAAAGGAGTTATGATTTCGGACATTTGTCGAAATCGGCTCCTGGCTGGGACCGAACGCCCATTTATGCATCCCGTCCTTGGCATCGTGGATATCGCCGTCAAAAAACCGGCCATGATCCGAAAAATACATGATTTGCCCGATGGTTGAGCATGCACATTTCGGGACAACACGGTAAACCATGCTCTCGCTCTCGGTCATCCATGTACCGGGAAAACCCATTTTCTGCGCCTCCTCAACAGGTCGTAACTCACTATTCGCGCCTGCTTTTGTATCTACAGAACCAAAAATAATCTGTTTATTCAATCGCTCATCCTCAGTATCACAGAGGGAACCGGGCAGAAACGGATAACAAAGAACTGAAATGGCAAAAATTGCCTACATTTTGTTGTGCCACAAGGACCCTGACGCAATCATTGCGCAGGCCGAGCAGCTAACCGCCGCTGGCGATTGCATGGCCATACATTTTGACGCCCGCGCAAGTCGCGAGGCCTATGCACGCATTCAGGGCGCTCTTCAGGCCAATTCGAATGTCACTTTTGCAACCAAACGCATCAAATGCGGTTGGGGCGAGTGGTCTTTGGTACAGGCCACATTGAACGCAGTGCAAGCCGCCCTCGAGGCCTTTCCCCGCGCGACGCATTTCTACATGCTGTCAGGGGATTGCATGGCGATCAAAACAGCGGAATACGCGCATCAGTTCCTGAACGAAAATGATAGGGATTTTGTCGAAAGCCACGACTTTTTTGCCAGTAACTGGATCAAGACCGGCATGAAAGAAGACCGGCTGATCTATCGCCATTTCTTCAATGAACGCACCCAGAGCAGACGATTCTATACATCCTATGACGTACAGAAAAAACTTGGTCTGACCCGCGAGGTTCCGGCTGACATCCAGGTCATGATCGGCAGTCAGTGGTGGTGTCTGCGCCGTCATACTGTTGAAATGATCTTTGAATTCCTGGCCCAGCGCCCGGATGTAATCCGCTTTTTCTCGACCACCTGGATACCGGATGAGACCTTCTTTCAAACGCTTGTCCGCCACCTTGTTCCCCGTGAAGAGATCGACAACCGAACGCTCACATTCCTGATGTTCTCGGACTACGGAATGCCCGTGACATTCTATAACGACCATTACGACATGCTGTTAGGGCAGGATTTTCTGTTCGCCCGCAAAATCAGCCCCGAGGCACATGAGCTGAAGGACCGGTTGGGCCAGCTCTATTCTGCGGATGGGGTGGATTTTCACATCTCGGATGAAGGTCGCAATCTCCATAGTTTCTTAACCGCAAGAGGGCGCGTCGGACGCCGCCACAAGCAAAGGTTCTGGGAGGCCGGAAATACGCTGGGACCGGACCGCGATGTTTTCCTGATCGTATGCAAGAAATGGCATGTGGCCAAGCGTCTGGTCGATCAGATTAAATCCGAAACCGATATCCCTTGTGTCGAGTATCTGTTCAACGAACAGGATACGGCTCTGCCCGATCTGGGTGGCATCGAAACGACCTTGCTCAAACGGTCCCGCCACCGGCGTGCTCTTGTGCGGATGCTGTTTGAAAGTTTCGAAACCAACCGGCTGGTTCTGTGCATCGATCCCTCAGATATCGAAATCATTCAGGACTTCTGTGCAGATCAGGTCAAAACCCATGTGCTTGAAGTCGAGTGTGAATATTCCGACGATTACCTGATCGGCCACGCCCGCCGTGTGGGGTTGGCCGGTCAGGACAGCCCGACCGAAACCGTGGCACGGCTTGTCCCAACTTTGCACAACGCGATGGAATACGAATCCGAGTTGATCCGGGGCACCGCGCTGGATCGACATGCACGCCTGCGGGAAACCAGCGACCGGACAGAAAACGAAGACGCCATTGTCCGGTTTCTGAATGTTTCACAGGAACAGGCGCAGGCCATCATGCGATTGGATTATCTGTTTGCAGATTGATGAGCCGGCGGCACCATCAGGTACCGCCGACAGCACGATCAGATGTCGAACTTGACGCCTTGCGCCAGCGGAAGCTCGGCTGAGTAGTTTACGGTGTTGGTTTGGCGGCGCATATAGGCCTTCCACGCATCCGAGCCGCTTTCACGCCCGCCACCGGTTTCCTTCTCACCACCAAATGCGCCACCGATCTCGGCCCCCGATGGCCCGATATTGACATTGGCAATGCCACAATCCGATCCCGCTGCGGTCAGGAATTGCTCGGCCTCGCGCATGTTCAGAGTGAATACGCAAGACGACAGACCTTGCGGTACGTCATTTTGCAATTCGATGGCTTCGTCGAACGCGTCGTACCCCATGACATAGAGGATCGGCGCAAAGGTTTCGGTCTTTACGGTTGCTGTCTGGCCAGGCATCTCGACAATCGCGGGCTGCATATAGACACCGGCGGGGACGTTTTCGGTCACGCGGTCGCCACCAAAGACTGCGCCGCCTTCGGCCTTTGCAGCGTCCAGCGCAGCGGTCATGGCCGCGCCCGAGGCTTCGTCCACCAGCGGACCGATCAAAGTGCCTTCGATCAGCGGATTGCCGATGGGCAGACCGGCATAGGCTTTTTTCAACCGGCTTACCAGTTCTTCGCGGATCGAGTTGTGAACGATCAGACGGCGCAGCGTGGTGCAGCGTTGACCGGCTGTGCCGACCGCAGAAAAGACGATCGCGCGTACAGCCATTTCCAGATCGGCCGAAGGGCCCACGATCATGGCGTTATTGCCACCAAGCTCGAGAATGCATTTCCCGAACCGCTGCGCCACGACGGGGGCTACGGCACGGCCCATCCGTGTAGACCCGGTCGCCGAAATGACCGGCACGTCCTCGCTGGCCACCAGCGCCTCGCCCAGCGCGGCACCTCCGATCAGGGTCTGCAGCAGGTGGTCGGGCGCATCACCAAATCGGGCCAGTGCACGTTCAAAGATCTTCTGGCAGGCCATCGCGGTCAAAGGCGTCTTTTCAGACGGCTTCCAGATCACCGGATCACCGCAGACCAGCGCCAGCGCGGCATTCCACGACCAGACCGCCACCGGAAAGTTGAAGGCCGAGATCACGCCCACCGGTCCTGCCGGGTGCCACGTTTCCATCATCCGGTGGCCCGGGCGCTCAGATGCGATGGTCAAACCATAAAGCTGGCGCGACAGGCCGACGGCGAAATCGCAGATGTCGATCATCTCCTGCACTTCACCCAGACCTTCCGAGGTGATCTTACCAGCTTCCCAGCTGACCAGCGCACCCAGATCGTCCTTGGCGGCGCGCAATTCCTCGCCCAGCAAGCGGATCAGTTCGCCCCGGCGTGGGGCCGGAACCGTGCGCCACGCCTTGAATGCCGTCTTGGCATTGGCAAACACCGTGCCCATCCCTGACGCAGGCGTTTCATGTACCTCGGCCAGAATGCCGCCATCAATGGGCGAGCTTACAGCCAGCGTGCCGCCCATCAGCTCAGCGGCTGTCAGGTCCAGATTTGCAAGGGTTGTTTGGGCTGTCATAGCGATGTCTTTCATATCTCAGGCCGCCTTGTTCTGTTTGGTTATGTCCCCGGTGCGGTAAAGCTGACCGAATTCGGTGTTCAGGAAATCAGACAGGTTCACCTGCTCTTGCCGCACGAACCCTTTGCCGGGCAAAGCACCCGTTCGCATCAGATCAACCACACCCAGAACACCGGCAGCAGTGGTGATCTGAATGGCGCTCCAAACCTGACCATTGAGGGTACGGGCATAAGATTTGTTGATCAGGGATTTCTCGCGCAGAGCCCCATCGATCTTGCCTTTTGCGGTGCAAAAAACCAGAACCACATCCTGATCGGTTCGCGGCAGCGCGGTCTCGAAGATTTCCTTCATCAGGTCGCGACGACGTTCCAATCGAAGATCATTCAGCAGCAAACGCAGAATATCACGGTGTCCCGGGTAGCGGATCGATCGGTACGACACGTCCCGCGCCTTTCCGTCCAGGGTTTCTGGCAACGTGCCCAACCCGCCCGAGGTATTGAAGCATTCATATTCCACCCCGTCATGACCCAAACGCTCGTAATCCTCGAGCGGAGCGGTCTTGACCCGTTCGCCATTCACGATGGCATCGCACGGGTTGCAATATTCGTTGATCAGCCCATCGGTGGACCAGGTCAGATTGTACTTCAATGCGTTGGTGGGATAGAGCGGCAGCGCCCCGACCCGCATATGCAGGCTGTCCAGCGTATCGAACTCGGCAGCCAAGGCCGCGCCGGCGATGCCGACAAAACCCGGTGCCAACCCGCATTGCGGCATAAACGCCGTCTCGCTGTCGGCGGCCAACTCGCGCACCGCGTTGGTGGCGGCAACATCTTCGGTCAGGTCAAAATAATGCGCGCCGGCCGATTTGGCGGCTTTGGCAATCCGTGGGGTCAGGAAAAACGGAGCCGCCGAGATAACCGCATCGAAACCGTTCAGACCCTCAGCCAGCTGCGTTTCATCGCTGACATCAATCTGGCGGGTCGAAACTCCCTGCCGATTCAGCACGGACAACGCCGCCAGATCGCGGTCGGCAACCGTGACCGAATAGTTGGATGAAGATTGCAGCAAAGTCGCGATCATCTGACCGATCTTGCCTGCTCCGATGACACAGATATTCCAGCTCAAAACGCGCCTCCTCTTTCGTTTCAGAAAGTATGAAGGCACAGTTGTTCAATCTGCAGAGGCAATCTTGACGAAAACGTCAAAACTATCGCCATATTGACGGACCTTCCGTCATACCGCCAATACTGGAATCGTCACTGCCTCAGGATTCGGCGTCCAACCCCTCGGTCGACAGGTCATCCAGCCTGGGCATCAGGCGCAACAATTCGCGGGCATAATCTGTCTGGGGGTTGGCGAACAAGTTATTGGTTTCCTGCAACTCGACAATTTGGCCCTGTTTCATCACCGCCACTCGGTCGCACATCTGACGTACCACCGGCAGGTCATGACTGATGAACAGCAGGGTCAGGCCCAGATGTTCCTGCAGGTCCTTCAAGATGTTCAGAATCTGCGCCTGAATGGACACGTCCAGCGCGCTGGTTGGCTCGTCACAAATCAGGAATCGCGGTTGCGTGGCCAGCGCACGTGCAATCGAGATGCGTTGCCGCTGTCCGCCCGAGAATTCATGCGGGTATTTCTGCCCGGCCTCATGGCCGAGTCCCACCTGATCCAACAACTCATCGACGCGGCGTTTGATATCTGCACCTTCCATCAACCTGTGATGGCGGATCGGCTCGGCCACGATCTCATCCACCCGCATACGGGGATTGAGCGAGGAATACGGGTCCTGAAAGATCATCTGGATGTTCTTGCGATAGGCATCCAGCGCGGTCCGATTGGTCAGATCGCTGACCACCTGCCCGTCGAATGTAATCGTGCCGCCATCCACAGGGTACAACCCTGCAATCATCCGTGCGACAGTCGACTTGCCCGAGCCGGATTCACCCACAACGCCAAACACCTCGCCTGCGCGGATGTCGAAACTTACTTCGTCAACGGCGGTGAAATAGGTGCGGTCCCAGGGCAACAGGCCTTTGCGCTGCAGGAACTTCTTGGTCAGGTTGCGGATCTCGAACACCGGTTTGCTGGTGTCATTATCCACCTTGGGCCAGTGGCGGGCCATGTCTTCGATGGCAAAGCGTGTCTCGCGTCCACCATAGCTGATCTGGGGAAAGCGATGCAGTTTCAGGGTCGGGCGCGGCACGGCAGCGATCAGCGATTTGGTGTATTCATGGGTGGGCTGCCCCATCACCTGCGCGGTCGGGCCGGTTTCGACAACCTTGCCCGCATACATCACGGTCACCTTGTCCGTCGTGTCCGCGATCACACCCATGTCGTGGGTGATCAGGATGACGCCCACCTGACGTTCCCGCGCCAGTTCTTTGATCAGGTCCAGAATCTGCGCCTGAACCGAGACGTCCAGCGCCGTGGTCGGCTCATCCGCGATGATCACATCCGGTTCGGTACACAAGGCAAGCGCGATGACCACACGCTGCCGCATCCCGCCCGAGAACTGGTGCGGATACTGGTCCAACCGCGTGTCCGGATCAGGAATGCCAACCCGGTCAATCAGATCGCGCGCGCGTTGGTTCGCCTCGGCATCCGTGCCGCCCAAATGGGCCTGAATGGTCTCGGTCAGTTGTTCGCGCACGGTGAATAATGGGTTCAGCGAGGTCAGCGGGTCCTGAAAGATCATCGAGATCTTTTTGCCGCGCAACCCCCGCATCGCCTCGGCATCCAGACCACTGATCTGGTCACCGCTCAGCTGGATCGTGCCGCTGGCAATACGGCCGGGGCGATCCAACAATCCCATGATGGCCGCGCCAATGGTGGATTTACCGGCCCCGGATTCACCAACCAAGCCGTGGATTTCTCCGGGTTCAACCGACAGGTCCACATGGTCCACGGCTGTGAACAATTTGCGGCGGGTGGGGAATTCGACCGTAAGGTCATTGATCGTCAGAAGGCTCATGAAATCACCGCAGCTTGGGGTTCAGCGCATCGCGCAGCCAGTCGCCCAGCAGGTTCACAGACAGGGCCAGCGCCAACAGGGTGCAGGCCGGGAAGAACAATATCCACCACTCACCCGAGAACAGGAAGCCCTGCCCGATGCGGATCAGCGTGCCCAATGACGGCTGGGTTGGTGGTGCCCCTACGCCGAGGAAGCTCAGCGTGGCTTCGGCAATGATCGCCAGCGCCAGTGAGATCGTGGCGATGACCAGAACCGGGCTGAGTACATTGGGCAGGATGTGGCGGAACATGATCGGGAAAGAACCGCGCCCGATCAGGCGGGCGGCCTGCACATATTCCTTGTTCTTTTCCACCAACGCAGCACCGCGGACGACCCGGGCAAACTGCACCCAGTCGGACAGGGCAATGGCGATGATCAGTACATAGATCGCCATCTCGTCACGATATTCGGGTGGGGTCACGCCTTTGGCGATGCCAAAGATCAGCATAGCGACCAGAATGGCCGGAAAGGTCAGCTGCACATCTGCGACCCGCATGATCAGCGTCTCGACCCAGCCGCCGAAATAGGCCGCGACCAGCCCCAGAACAACTCCGATGATTAGCGCCAGCAGCACCGCCGCAGCGCCGACAAACAGGGATATGCGCATCCCATAGAGGATGGTCGAGAACACATCCCGCCCCTGATCGTCGGTGCCCAGCAGGAACGTGTCCTGCGTAAAGGCATTCGGTGTGCCCGGCGGTGTAAATCCGTTCATCAGGTTCAGCGTTGCCGGATCAAACGGGTTATGCGGCGCAATCAGCGGGGCCAGTATTGCCGCCAGCACCAGCAGAACCACAACAAATGAGGCAACCATCGCCACGGGTGAATGACGGAAGGACCATGCGAAATCGCTGTCCCAGAACTGGGCCAGTCGTGATTTGGGCACTTGTCTCGAGGTTTCAGAAGTATCGGTCATGTGGCCCTCGCGTCGACACGCAGGCGCGGGTCAATGGCATAGTACAAAAGATCGACGATCAGATTGATCGACACGAACATGACCGAGATCAGCATCAGATACGCGGCCATGACAGGGATATCGACAAACTGGATCGCATTTATGAACAGCAGGCCCACACCGGGCCACTGAAACACCGTCTCGGTGATGATGGCAAAGGCGATGATCGAGCCCAGCTGCAACCCGGTGATGGTGATCACCGGCACCAGCGTATTTTTCAGCGCGTGGCGAAAATTGATCACCCGGTCCGACAGCCCACGCGCACGTGCAAATCGGACATAGTCGGCACGCAGGACCTCAAGCATTTCCGACCGCACCAGCCGCATGATCAGCGTCATCTGATACAGGCCCAGCGTGATCGCCGGGAGGATCAGCGCCTTGAGCCCCGAGGTCGTCAGGAACCCCGTGGACCAGCCGCCAATCATAACGGTCTCGCCCCTCCCAAAGCTGGGTAAAAGATCCAACTCGACCGAGAATATATAGATCAGCAATATCCCGATCAGGAAAGTTGGCAGGGAAACCCCGATCAACGACACGGTCATGATGATATTCGCCGCCACCCCCTGTCGTCGGATCGCTGTGAAAACACCCAGCGCGATGCCAAGGGTGATGGCCAGAAAGCCCGACACAAAGGCCAGCTCCAATGTCGCGGGGGCGCGTTCGGCTATGATGGTCGAAACCGGTCGGCCTTGCCGGTAGGACACGCCAAAATTGCCCTGCACCGCGCCTTGCAGGAACTTGAAATATTGCACCGGAAACGGCTGATCCAGACCAAGATCGGACCGCAGCCGGTCGATATCGGCCTGCGTACGTTCCTGCCCCAGCATGTTGTCGATCGGATCACCGACAAAGCGGAACATCGAAAAGGCAACCAGACCCACGATCAGCAGCACGATCACGGATTGGAACATCCTTTGGACAATATAAGCGAACATTCGTTTTCCTCGTTGATCGGACTGTCTATGCAGGCCCGGGCGGGGTGGTCAAGATACCGCTAACGCAAGCTAGCGTTTTCTGGCCCCGCCCCGGTTTCAGTTCACCGTTACCCAGCGCAGCAGAAAGAAGTTGTCCGGGCGCTGTGTCAGTTCGACATTGCTGCGTGTGCCCCAGACCAGGGGCTGCACATACATCGGCACATAGACCTGTTCGTCCTGAATGATCTGCGTGACCTCATCCAGCATCGCCTGCCGTTTGCCCGCATCCAACTCGGACTGGATCATCGGCAGCAGCTCATCCACCCGCGCGTTCGAAAATCCGCCGAAATTCCAGCTGCCCAGCTTTTTCTCTTCGTTTGGAGTGGCCACAAGGAAGCGCACGGGGTGTTCGGCATCAAATGTACCGGGGCTCCAGCCCAGCAGGTACATATCGTATTTGCCTTCCCTGAGTTCCGGCCAGTAGTTACGGACCGGCATGGCATCCAGTTCCGCAGTGATCCCGATCTGGGCCAGCATGCTGACAACCGCCTGGCAAACGGCCTCATCATTCAGATAGCGGTCATTGGGGCATTTCAGCCCGAACGAAAACCCATCTGCATATCCGGCCTCGGTCAGCAGGGCCCTGGCGGCATCGACATCAAAGGCGGGACGGTCTGCATTCGCCTCGGAATAACCACTCATCGCCGGGCTGACCAGTTGCGAGGCCGCTTCTGCATTCCCCCGCATGATAGTCGCAAGAATGGCATCCACATTGACCGCCTGTGCCACTGCCTTGCGGACGCGCGGGTCACGGAACGGATTCGGTTTGCCCGCATCGTCGGTGTATTTAAGCGCCTCAGCCTGATGATCGAACCCCAACATGATGACCCGTGCCTCGATCCCCTGAATGACGTCGACATCCCCGTTTTCCTTCAGGCGCGCCACGTCCTGAATCGGCACCGGGTTGATCATGTCCACATCGCCTGACAACAAGGCTGCAACTGCTGTCGCCGGGTTTTGGATCGGCGTGAACTCAGCACTTGTGATGTTGTGGTCGGCCTGATCCCACCAGCCGTCAAAGGGCTCAAGAACCGTGCGCAGGCCGGGCTCTCGTGCCGCAAGTTTGAAGGCGCCTGTGCCGTTGGCGTTCAGGGTGGCGTAATTCCCGACCTCTTTGTCGGGCACCGCTGCGTCATTGGCTTCGGCCCAGCCCTGATCCATGATCATCCAGTTGGCGATTGAGGATGGGAATAACGGGTTCGGCGCAGTCGTCATGAAATCGACCGTATAGTCGTCGACCACGATCACCTCGCTGATGGGCGCGAACCAGCTGCGGGTATCCGCCGCCTCGCCCGAGGCGCGCTGATAGCTGAACAGAACATCCTGCGCATCAAAGCTGCTGCCGTCATGGAAGGTCACGCCCTCGCGCAGGTTAAAGCGCCAGCCTTCGCCGTCGCCAATCGTCTCCCAGCTGACGGCCAGCGCGGGTTGAACGCTCATGTCCTTGTCGCGACGCACGAGGCCCTCATACACATTGTTCAGAAACCCCAGAACCGGGGCCGAGTTGACCGCGTGCGGGTCCATCGTCTGCGGGTCAGTGGTCGAGGCCCATTTGAATTCGGCGGCCTGAACGCTGGTGGTGGCCAGCAAGGCCAAAGCAATGGCGCTGTTCCTGAGGGTCATGGCGAAATCTCCCTTTGTTGCCCCGCAATGCGGTGTTGCGCTTAACAATAGCGCAAAAGGCAGGGCGCGAAACCGCGCCCTGCCAAATCACTGATCTGAATGGCTTAGTTCAGAGTGAAGTATTTGACCTTGGGCTGATCTTCGGCATCCACTTCGATGCCCACACCGTCGGCCATACCCCAGTTCAGAACCTGGTGATGAATGGGGATGTAAAGCGCTTCGTCCTGCACCACCCGCCAGATGTCGGCGATGTCGGCATTCCGAGCGTCAAGATCGGTATTCGAGGCAAGCGACTTGATCTTCCCGTCCAGCGCATCGTCCTGATAACCGGTGCCGTTCCACGTGCCGATGTCATCTTCGCGTCCATGAACAAGGAAGTTGAAGATGTATTCCGAGTCATATGTCGGCACACCCCAACCCAGCATGTAGAAATCTGTCTTGCCATCGGTGATCAGCGGGAAATGCTGCGCCTTGGGCTTGGCGTCCAGATTCACGGTCACGCCGATCTGGCCCAGCATCCCAACAGCCGCCTGACAGATAGCTTCATCGTTGATGTACCGATCATTCGGGCAGTCCAGCCGAAGCGAGAAGCCATCACCATAACCTGCCTCTGCCATCAGTTCCTTGGCCTTGGCCAGATCGGTGGAGGATTCGCCGTCCATGTCAGAGGTCCAGCCATTCACGAAGGGCGGTGCGATCATGCCTGCAGGCTGCGACTGGCCTCGCATCACGACCTGCTTGATCGCATCACGGTTAATCGCCATCGACATCGCTTGACGCACCCGCACATCGGCCAGAGGGTTCTTGCCGTCCACGTTATCCGCCTCGATGTCGTCGGCACCCTGGTTCATACCAAAGAAGATCACCCGGTTCTGCGGGGCTTGCTTGACCATCAGACCGTCGACACCATTGACGCGTTCAATGTCCTGCACCGGCATATCCTGGAGGAAGTTCACCTCACCCGACAGCATCGCCGCAACGCGAGTCGCAGCGTTCTGGATCGGGGTATAGATGATCTCGGTCACTTCCATCGGGAACTGGTCGATGCCCCAATAGTTGTCGTTGCGCACCATCACCGTCTTGATGTCAGGCTCGCGGCTTTGAAGAACATAGGGACCCGTTCCGTTGGCATTGGTGGTGGCATAGGTGATTTCGCCACCTTCGAAATCCTGAACATTAACGGTGTCATTCGCCTCGGCCCAGCCCTTGTCCAGAATGAACAAGTTGGTCAGGTTCGACGGCAGGATCGGGTTCGGACCATCTGTGACAATCTCGACGGTGAAATCGTCAACTGCACGCACTTCGACGATCGAGCCGATCAGCTCTTTCATGTCGGAATTAGGTTGCTTGGCACGGGTAAAGCTGAACACCACATCTTCGGCGTTGAAGTCCGCACCGTCATGGAATTTCACGCCTTCGCGCAGCTTGAAGACCCAAACATTCGGGTCATCGGCCTTGGGGCCCCACTCGGTCGCCAGCGCGGGCTCGAATGCACCGGTCACGTCGCGGATGATCAGAGGCTCGTAAATCTGGTGTCGCACGGTGTGCGTCGGACCTTCATTCTGCGAATGCGGATCCAGCGTCAGCGCATCACCGGCCCGCGCCCAGCGCAGCGTTTCCGCCGAAGCGCCCGCGGCCATCAGCGCCGTCGCACTTGCAGCGATCATCAGGTTTCTTAGAATCATTTGTAACTCCCCTTTTTGTTAATATCGCCCTTTGGACGACAGACCATTTTTACGGCCTTGGTGGTCCTGATCATCCAGATCATCGTTACAGTTGCAACACCTGATTGAGCATAAAAACGGCAGTTTGGCGGATGCCCCGACGCAAATCAGCCGTGCGCGCATGAACTTACGTGGCGGAAAGCTTACGCCAAGCTGTGACCGCTGACCGTCTTACAAGTACGGATTTCCGCAGTTTGCAAAACATGCCTTCCGGTTGATCATTCCGGGAATGAAGCCAAGTTTCGAGCCACTTGCGGTCAAAAAACTGGTCCTTGGACCTTGCCCGAATCTGCTGACCACGGCGTATCGCCATGCTGCAGGTACCCGTCGGCCTGATCTGGGGCAACTAGGACACCTTTGCGCCGGTACAGCAGGCCATGGACTTGCACATTCTTCGACCCGATGCCCAAATGGACACCTTGGCAGGGGTCAGGCACATACCCCGGATTGAGGCCCGCAGGCATTTCAAACTGCGCTTAAAAACATTCTTGATCAGATGTCCCAGTTAACTTCGGGAGAAATCGAAAGATGAAAACATTTACCAGAAGGGCGGCCTTGTTTGCCGGCGGAGGGTTTGCAGGATGGGCCGCGTCACGGTGGCTGGGACCGGACCTACCTGTCTATGAAGGCACAAAAAGGACATTTGCGGAAACCGGCGACAAAGTGATGAATGACGCCAGCGGACTGTCACCGACACCGATCCACAAACATCTGGTGCTCAGCGATGACCCCAGAGACACGCTGATCGCCACCATACGGCAAGAGCTTTCGGAGGCCAGATCAGAAGGACGCCCGGTCAACATTGGGGCCGCGCGGCATTCCATGGGTGGGCAAGCCATTCCCCGCAACGGCACAGCGATTACATTTGACAATGGATCGGTTCAGATCGACGGTTCAGCCGGGACCTATCTGGCCCATGCCGGAGCCCGCTGGTCACAGGTCATCTCAGCGCTTGATCCCGCAGGCTGGTCCCCCAAAGTCATGCAGTCAAATAATGATTTCGGTGTCGCCGCCACTTATTCGGTCAATGCACATGGCTGGCCAGTTCCCTTTGGGCCGATGGGGGCGACGGTCCGGTCGTTGCGCATGATCTTGCCCTCGGGTGAGTTGTTGACCTGTTCGCCCACCGAGAACGCCGAGCTGTTCAATCTGGCGATGGGCGGGTACGGGTTGATCGGCGTGATCGTGGACCTTGAGGTCGAGATGGTTCCAAATTCACTCCTGACGCTGGGTTTCGACATTCTGGAAGCAGGAGCGTTTGCCTCGGCCTTTCGTGCGGCGATTGACGACCCGGCGGTCACAATGGCCTATGGCCGCCTGAATGTTGAACGCGATGCGTTTTTCGAGAAAGCGCTATTGGTGACATATCGCGAAGGCTCAGACCAGTCGGACCTGCCACCAGCGTCCGGGTCGGGGTGGATGTCGCATGCGGCCAGCCGTCTGTACCGGGCTCAACTGGGCAGCGAGCCCTTCAAATCCTTCCGTTGGTGGAATGAAACACGGCTGGGCCCAGCGCTGGGTTCGGGTGAGGCGACGCGGAACACTTTGATCAACGAACCGGTTGTGACTCTGGACGACCGCAACCCGGACCGGACCGACATCCTGCACGAGTATTTCGTGGGGTTCGATGCGTTCGACGATTTCTTATCAGTGTGTCGCGCGGTAATTCCGGCCTCGTATCAAGAGTTTCTGAACGTAACGCTGCGCTATGTCGCACAGGACGATCAGGCGGTTCTGTCTTATGCAAGCCAGCCCCGGATCGCCGCTGTCATGTCGTTCAGCCAGGAGCTGACCGAACGCGGCGAAGCCGACATGGCGCGGATGACCCGGGCGCTGATCGACGGGATCGTGGCGATTGGCGGAACCTATTACCTGCCGTACAGGCCACATGCGACACTGGATCAACTGACTGCAGCCTACTCCAATGCGGAAGGGTTTGCGCAGGCAAAACGAGAGCTTGATCCGCAACTGGTTCTGCGGAACAACCTTTGGGACAGCTATCTGGGGCGTCTATGAGCAACCTTCAAAAACTCTGTCTGGTTTACTTTGTCGCGCTGATGATTGCGGCATCGCTGAACTATATTCCCGGCCTGACGGATCAGGATGGTCTGGCCTTTGGCATTTTCGCACTGGATATCTATGACGATGCGCTGCACGTGGCCTCGGCCCTTTGGGCGCTGATCGCCGGGCTGTTGTCACACCGCGCGGCTCGTAGCTTTCTGATCCTGTTCGGGCTGGCTTATCTGGGGGACGGCGTGTTCGGGTTTTTCACCGGTTATGGCTATCTTGATCTGGGTATCTTTACAAACCCATCGGCCGGGCCGGAATTGTCCCTGCCCCGCCTGTTTGCCAACCTGCCGCATCTGGCGCTTGGCGGCGTTGCCGCCTGGGCCGGGCTGCGGGACCGGAGACACACCGCATGAGGTTCCTGCTGCGGTGGACCAAACGGCTGATTCTGGTGTTGATCCTTGCCGGGATCGCGCTGGCTGCTCCGATCCTCTATGTGGAAACAAGCTGCCGTGGTACGGGTCAGCCCCCGGCTTATACCGCCCTGATCGACCCGGCACATCACCGGGCCGAAACCCGGACGCTGATGACTTATCCTGAGTGGCACATTGTCCACGCCTACGAGGATTACGCCGAGGTTCTGCGCACTCAGGATCCCCATGATTACGGGTTCTGGAGCAGTATCACCGGATTTTGGGGGTCACTTTGCGACCTGAACCGGAACGCCTCGGCCTTGGGAGAGGTGGATAGGGCGACCAAACAGATGGTTTATGTGATCGGTGCCAGCTTTTCCGCCGAACTGGCGCTGAAGGCCGCCTATGAGGAAACCCTCGGTCGGCTGGCCTCTGCCTTGCGGGGCCCACAGCGGGCACCTCTGGATGATTTGTCGGCACAACAGGCCGCCGCATATGCCGAGTTCCTACAACAGGTTCCGTGGTATAAATGGCCCTTCGCCGACGACGCCCAGAGCCTGGTCGAACAAAACAGCGGCAGCCTGCGCGACAAGGAAAGAGCGATTGCGCTGGGTCTGGAATACGGTGCCAAACAGGCCTATGCTGGCGTGATCGAACAGGCGGTCGCGCAGGTCGGCGCGGATGAACTGACGCTGCGGATGATCGTCACCGGAGTCAGCGCGGACAGCCTGTCGGCCTATCCCGGTGTGAATGTTATCGCGGAAGGTCCGAACGGGACTGAGGTCGAAACACCGCGCTACCGGACCTTGACCAACCTTTTGGCCGATATGGCCGGCGCTGGGGTCGAGATTGTCGAGATCGCCGGCAATGACGACATTCTGTTCACCGCCCTGTCGGGTCAACCAACTGCGCCGGATGCAATCTTCAGCGCCCAACGACAAGGGTTCGGGGACTATCGTCATCTGATACTGGTCAAGGTTCCGGACCTCTCTCAGCGTCTGCGCCAGATCCAGGGGGACGGCCTGACGCTTGAGCATATCCATGACTATTAGATCACTCCTGACAGCTATCCCCCTTATGGTGCTTGGATGGCTGTCGGTTCTGGTGGTCGTCGCATTGATAACGGACGAGGCCCCTGCCTATGTCGTGGTCTTTCCCTCAGAGGGGTTGATGCGAAATCTAGCGGATGATGTGGCGGTCATCGACTCTTCGCAAGTCAGTGTCACGGTCACATCGGATAGCAGCGGGTTCGCCCAATCGCTTTACCGGCAAGGGGCACGGCTGGTCCTGCCTGCGGGCCTGCCCGGTTGCCTTCCACTGCCTGCCCGACAGTGATCAATTCTGTCAAACATTCGGGGCCAATACACGAATGACCTCTGGCCCCGATTAGAACCTGAAGAACCGCAATTCAAAGCACGCGCCACATGGGGCGGGCAGGTTTTCGATTTCACCGCGATGCGCAGACAGGATGTTACGGACTATAGCCAGACCCATACCGGTCCCGCCGCTTTCCCGGCGGGTTGTAAAGAACGGATCGAACACGCGGTCGGCGTTACCGGGCGATATCCCCGCACCATTGTCGGACACGATCAGGATAACCGTGTTTCCAGCCTCTGAGGCGCGCAGATCAACCGCGCTGGCCCCATGATCTTTGGCATTTTGCAGAATATGGCCCAGAACGATCCGCAACCCCTCGGCCGAGATCGGGAATGCGACCTCATCCGCCCCGGACAGGTTTAGTTCTAGCTGCGCCGCCGGCAGCGCATCGCGCAGGGTTGTCGTGCCGACATATCGGGCCTCACGCGCACGGGCGGCATCCCGAAGTGCTACAAGCTGGGTCTCGATCTGCTCCCGCGCCCCGTCGATCTGCGCGATTAGGGCTTTGGAGTCATCGCTGCCATCCGGGGTGTCCTGTAGCATCTCAACCGCCGCGCGGATTGCGGTTACCGGTGATTTCAACTCATGCGTGACATGATCGGTATAAGACCGGATGGTCGCCTCACGGTCACGCAGCGCCTCGGCCATGGTGACGACCTGAATTGCGGTCTGGTGAAGCTCTTTGGTGCCGAAATGCCGGATTGGCACGGCGCGGGCCCCGACCTCTTGCGCCCCGGCATAGGCCTGCAAAGCTTTGATTGGACGCAGCAGCAACCGTACCAGCAACCAGCCCAGCCCCGATGTTGCAAGAAAGATCACTCCGCCCAGAACCAGGGCAGAGTTCCGAAAGCCGAATTCAGGACCCAAATAACGCAGGGCCACCAGCCCCGCGAATGACAGACCCAATGTCCCGACCAGCGCACCGCCCAGCACAAATGCCAATGAAGGCCGCCAGCGCCGGGTCACCCCAGCCTCCTCATCCGGATACCCTGACCATGTACGGTTTCCACGGAGTCCGACAAACCAACCTGCGCAAATTTGTTCCGCAGGTTCCGCAGGTGGCTGTCCAAGGTCCTGTCCGAGACCTGGCTGCGCGCGCCCCAAATCTCGGCAATCAGGGCCGTGCGGGGAACAAGACGACCCGGTGTTTCCATCAACATCACCATGATCTGAAACTCAGTACCGGTCAGGGCAATTTCCGTGTCGTGGCAAGCACAGAGTCTTGCGGTCCGGTCCAAGGTCAAGGGGCCGTGCCGCAGATTTCCCGGCGCCGCCACAATGCGATTGGTGCGCCTTAGGATCACCTTGACCCGCGTCACCAGTTCGCGCGGGCTAAAAGGCTTGGTCACGTAGTCATCGGCCCCAAGCTCCAGCCCCAGAATCCGGTCGACCTCATCATCGCGGGCGGTCAGGAACAGGATCGGGACGTCCGAACGGGTTCGAATTTTCTGACATACGGCAAAGCCATCCAGTTCGGGCAGGCCAACATCCAGAACGATCAGGTCCGGTTCGTCGCGAAACGTGCTGATTACGGCTTCCTGACCGTTGGCGGCGGTCGAAACGCTGTAGCCAGCGCGTTCCAGCCCCAGACGCACAACTTCACGCAACCGCGGATCATCATCGACAACTAAGATATTCATATACCCGGACCGTTACTGCTCAGATCGGCACCATAGCGGGACAGGCGCCACTTTCGAAAGCCCCATTCCTGCCAGCTGTTGATCGGGTCGGCTTCAATATAGCACAGCGAATTCGGATACCCGTAGCTGATATGCATCCCGGTCATGGGCCCCAACGAACACAGATAGGCATAGTCCGGTTCGGACAGTTTCAGGTTTCGGGTCGCGATCACATGGGCAAAATTCACAAAACTGGTGCAATAGAGGACCAGAACGCTCAGAATGCCGGTTCGCGCGATCAACCAACTATTGGATTTCCTGAACGCTACTTGCCACCCAACCAGCGCCAGACCCGCGGCTACAAGACCCATCCAGATCTGCGCATAGATACGCAGGTAGGTCAGGCCATAGGTGCCGACATATAAATCCAGACGCATCAATGCCGCACCGCACAGAGCCACATTTTGTGCCAGCCACAACACCATCAGCGGTTTCAGCACCCGATTTTCATCCAGAAACGGCCGCGCTGCCAGGGCGAATGCACCGGCCAGCAGCGCCGTTACCAGCAACGGATATGCGCCGCGATGGGCATAGGATGCATAGCTCATCCCCTCGGGCAATGAGGCCCCGCCCAGCAGAATCGACAGGTCCAGCACAGTCTGAACACCAATCAGTGCATTGAACACCCAAAGCGCCCGCAGGACCGAACCACCGTTGAGGCCGGGGATCGTCTGAGGGCCTGCGAATGGTCGCGGGTTCAGTCCGCGAAGCGGGTGATTGTCAACAAACGGCCAGATGATCAGCGCAATCCCTCCCCAGAACATGGCGCGCTGCAGCAGTTGACCGAAAGCGATATCTGGGGTGACAAGGGATTGGAATACCGGGTTCGCCTCGGCCAGCAGGGTAACAAAAACCATCGTCCCGCCAATCGGCAGACCCCAGTTGCGCAGGAACTGCCGAACCCGCGTCCAGCCGCCTCCGGCATCGCTGACAATCGTGATTTTCAGGCCGGGTATCGCGCGGACCGGGCCAAGCCAGTTCTTTGGAAGATCAGTCAGAAATCCCAGCGCCAGCAAAAGCAGTTCCAGAACCTGGCCTTTCGGGTGCCTGACCCAGACAATCGCAAGGACGAGCCCGGACAAAAGAAACGCGACCGATAATGGTTGAACGAAATCCACGACCGGCAAAACACTCAGCACCAAAACCGTTGCGGGCATAAGCACCCCTTTGCCAGATCGATCCGCGGGCAGGCCGCAAAAAAAGACCGCCACAGCAAAGACCGCCAGAGACACACCCGCCTGATGTCCCCAGAACAGGTAATCCGCCAGCGCGACCAGCAAGATAAACCCGATCACGCGCCATGCGCGACCATCGGTGGCAAACGCCGGGGTTGAACCCGGCGGGCCCTTGGTGCCTGAAATCACCGTCTCTTCCGACAGCCACCAAGCGTCCAGCGCCAGAGAATTCGGAACTCCAGAAATTATAAGTTGCTGCGCCATTTCTTCCCTCTTGTTTTTTAAGGGACTGGTTTGACCCAAAGGTCGGGAAGCTCGGGTGCAGAAGATCTGCAGAAACTGTGCAGATCGGTGAAATGAGTGTCGGATTTGCAAAGGCTCGCGCGTCCTAGCAGGATGAAACCAACATCGCGGAGGTAAAAATGATCTATGCAATCTCGATCTATGGTCAGGCGGGTGTGTTCGAAGCGTTGCCACAGGACCGTCAGGACGATGTCATGGCTGGACATACGGTGCTACAGAATGCCCTCAGGCAGCGCGGGGATTTCCTGTCCGTCAAACTGATGCCCCCGACTACGGCTGTCACAGTCGAACCCGCGGCTGCCGAGGCTCTGCAACCTATGATCGTCGACGGCCCGTTCGCTGAGACGAAAGAAAGTTTTCTGGGCTTATATCTGGCCGAGTTCAACGATCTGGATGAGGCGCTTGAACATGCGCGAATGATCTCGTCACCTGTTGCCCGGCTTGAGGTCCGCCCCGCCGCCTGGGCAGGCGGGTCGATGACCTTGGATTGACCGCGTGTCGGATTGGCTAGAGGCCACGTTCTTGCAGCAACGCCCGCAGGCCATCGCGGCCCTGACGCGGTATTTCCGGGACATCGACCTTGCCGAAGATGCATTTGCCGAAGCCTGTCTAAAGGCCCTGACCGTATGGCGCAAACAAGGCGCGCCGCGCGATCCGCTGGCTTGGCTTTTGACCACCGCCCGTAATGCCGGGCTGGATAGTTTGCGCAAATCCCAGCGCCGCAGCGCAATCCTGACCCGCCACAGGGAAGAATTTCATTCCATGGCTGATGACCCACCAGATCCGGACGAGCTGCGCGACGATGTTCTGCGCCTGCTGTTCATCTGTTGTCACCCGGACCTAAGCCGGCAAGACCAGATTGCGCTGGCCCTAAAAATTGTTGCCGGGTTGCGTGTGGAAGAAATCGCCCGTGGTTTCCTTGTCAGTACAAAGGCAATGGAACAGCGAATTACCCGCGCCAAGAAAAGGATCGCAGGAAGTTCTGTCGCTTTTGAAACACCCACGCCACA
The DNA here is from genome assembly GCF_059611285.1 of Ruegeria sp. CDSA236. Lineage (NCBI taxonomy): Bacteria > Pseudomonadati > Pseudomonadota > Alphaproteobacteria > Rhodobacterales > Roseobacteraceae > Ruegeria > Ruegeria sp. CDSA236. The sequence goes on along the minus strand of NZ_JBXWPG010000012.1, from coordinate 2,801 downwards.
GGAGCGGGCTGCGCGTTTGGGCGAAGTGTCTTTGATGATCTACCTGATGTTCAACGAAGGCTGGTCAACCTCGGGTGGCCCGGTGCAAATCCGGCTCAAACTATGCGATGAGGCGATACGTCTGGCCCGGCTGCTGGTTGCCTTGTTCCCGACGATGGCCGAGCAGATTTCACTGCTAGCCCTGTTGCTTCTGCAACATGCCCGTCGTGAAGCACGGCTAGACGATCAAGGTGATCTTGTAGCCCTGGAAGATCAGGACAGGGCCCTTTGGGACAAGGCCAACATCGCCGAAGCGACAGCCCTGATGCAAAAGGCCGAACGGCTGAACCAAGTGGGTGTTTACGGTATTCAGGCCGCAATTGCCGCCGTTCATGCGCATGCCCAATCGACAGAAGATACGGACTGGTCTCTGATCGAGGCGCATTATGCCGCGCTCTATCGCCTCCAGCCCTCGCCGGTTATCCGCCTGAACCAGATCGCCGCCGGGTCCAGGGTTCATGGCCCACGCCGCACGCTTGTTGCGTTGGATACTGTGGCGAATGATCTGGCGTCTTATCGCTGGTTCCATGCCTTGCGCGCGGCAATGTTGCGAGAGATCGGCGATCTTCCCGCCGCGATCCAGTCCCTTAACCGCGTATTGAACCTTGGCCCGACGGGACCGGAACGTGTGGCGGTACTGAAAGAAATCGCCGCCTGTGAAGAAGATTTGAACCAGTTGTAGGAAAGGCCGATCCTCACGCGTCCTTTGTTCAGTCCCGCATGCAGCGGGCAATCAAAGGGAGATAAAGATGAGCATTCTGGACATGACCACCGTTGGAAACTCGGGCTGGATCGGGCATTCCGGGCCAGACCAGACCAAGGCCAAGCAATTCTACAAAAATGTGCTGGGCTGGAACATTAACGAGATGCCGATGCAGGACGGGTCAAGCTATGCCGCCGCGGTGGTTGGTGAAACGCCAATCGGAGGGTTCTCGCCCATGCCCGAGACGGATGGAAACTGGACGATCTATTTTACGGTTGCTGATGTCGATAACAGCCTAGCAGCCGCAGTTGCACAGGGAGCCTCAGTCTTGCAACACGCCATAGATATGCCCGGGGTCGGCCGGATGGCCACTCTGAACGACCCACAAGGCGCACGGTTTGCGTTGATTACTTATGAAAGCATGGCGTCTTAATCTTGGGCAGACAGGAGAATTCCCATGGAACACACACCGCAAATCGCTCTGCTTGTGACAGCAATCTTTGTGCTTATGAGTATTCCGATGGGAATTCTTGTAGGCATCAGACGATCCCAGACCGGAGTTTTACTGCTGCACGGGGATGACGACGAGCTGCTGCGGCGGATTCGGGCACATGGGAACTTTACTGAATATGTTCCACTGGCCCTGCTGGCTTTGGCGGGGGCGGAGATTGCCGGTGCCTCAGACTGGCTGGTCGGGGGATGCGGTCTTGTGCTGTTGGTGGCTCGCGCCGTGCATTATGTCAGCCTGCGTTCCACCCCCGACGGCAAAGGTCGGGTGATCGGTGCCGCACTGACAACATTGGTGATGCTCGTCTTGTCCCTGTCAATTCTTTGGCAATTGGTGGGATCAGTCTGATGCCAAATGATGAACACCTGAATCAACGTATGCGCCTCGCCCTCGAGGCGCATATTGGAATTTCCGAAATGCGGATGATGGGTGGCACCTGCTTTTTTCTGAACGGCAATATGTTGTGCGGCGCGCGCCGCGACAAAGACGGGTTTGGACGGTTCATGTTCCGTGTCGGCAAGGCCAAAGAGACCGAGGCGCTTTCTAATCCGTTTGCAAACCCGATTGTCCACGGAAAGCGAAAACTCGGCGGGTTTGTCGTTGTAGACGAGGCCAACTGCGATCCGGCTGCGCTGGGTGACTGGCTGAGCCTGTGCCTGGCGCACGCCGCCAGCCTGCCGCCGAAAAGTTGAATATCAGGAGAAGATGATGGATCAGTTCCGCTGCTTTTCGCCCGAGGCCCTTGAGTTTCTTTCTGATCTGCGAGCCAATAACCGACGCGAGTGGTTTCACGCCAACAAACAGATCTATGAGGCCGCGATCAAACAGCCCGCAGAACAATTTGCGGCCCAGATGTCACTGGCGCTGGCTGAAATGACGCACATGCCCCATTCGGCCAAGATCTACCGTATTCATCGAGACGTGCGGTTCTCAAACGACAAGTCACCCTATAATCCTCATCTGCGCATGTCTTTCATACCCGGGGATTGCGGAGATCAGCCCCCGCTTTGGCATTTCGGGCTGTCCCCGGATTGCCTGTCCCTTGGGTGCGGCGTCTTCCAATATGTAAAAGCAGCCCTAGAGAGGTATCGGACCGGCGTAGCAGGACCAGCGGGAAATGATCTCATGGCAATCATCAATGATCTTACGGCCAGGAATGTCAGGATCAGCGAGCCCGAGTTGAAGCGCGGACCGTCAGGCTATGCGAGTGATCACCCCCATCTGGACCTTCTGCGCCGCAAGGGGCTTACCGTTTGGACGGCTCTTAGCGCCCAACCCACCGTAACCCAGGCAGGTCTTAGGGAAGAATGTCTAAATCAATTTCAGCTCTTCCACCCGGTGTTTCGGGCCTTGCAGTCCTTTGGCACCTAGCAGACCTAACACAGGATCATGGTATCCCTTCGCCTTCTTCAACGGCAAGGGTCTCACGTTGAGCGGGTCAGGCAGCGAGGGTGCGTCACCAACATTGCTGCCCGTTTCCTACGGGTTGGCATTATCTATTACGGGTCTGTCACAGTGTTTTTCTCGTACTTCTTGCTTCCACGGTGCTTC
>NZ_JBXWPG010000011.1:0-152697 GCF_059611285.1 Ruegeria sp. CDSA236 | reverse complement strand
AGTCGACCGACGGTGATGATATTGTCAAAGGGACCAACCAAGATGACGTGTTCCAGGATGGAGCGGGTAACGATACGATCTTCGCTTACAGTGGTGATGATGTAATCATCTACCAGTCTGGCGATGACCTGATTCAAGGAAAGAACTACAATAGAGGCAACGATACGCTTGATTTGAGCAAATACGCTGCGGATCAGGTTTCTTTTTCCCACGATGGAAGATTTACAATTATCGATACTCCAAACGGGCAAATACGGCTGGATTATCAAAACTACTATGATATCGGAGCGGACCGAACCAATATTGAGAACATTGTTTTCTCGAACGGCGCGTTAGATGAAATCGGGATCCGGAATCGCTCAGTCAACGACACCGCGACAGATACGGCAGACACGATACGCGGAACTAACTATAAGGATCGTTTAGATGGCGGCGAAGGTGATGACTTCTTAACCGGCGGTCTTGGTGCAGATACGTTTGTCTTCAGAACTGGAACTGGTAACGACCGGATCACCGATTTTGAGGATGGAGTCGACCTCCTAGAGCTGAACGGTACAGGTCTTTCCTTCGCAGACCTGGTGATCACAGATAGCGCCGACGGGGCCGTTGTGGACATGGATGGCCAAGGCATAATCACTGTGGCAGGCGTGAACTCTGCGCAATTGACGGAAGACGACTTCTCATTCGTCTAAGGCAAACATATAAGCAGCCCACAGAATCATGCGGGCTGTTTCGTTGGTTCTGAACAGCGCTGAGCTCAGAAACCCGGCATCGGGGCAGCCGCAGCGTAGGTTCAGTTTGTCCCGCTCACCTGCTTTTTGCCACCTCGTTCTGAACATCCGGAATGCGCGGCTAGCGGCCCGCTGCATGAGCGAACACTTAGGCGATGTCGAATGTCTGATAAGGGCTCTAACCGCAAGTTGGTGCAAGCCGCAGAGAAGGTCCGGTGCGAGCCCTTCCTGTGAGTTCACTGTTCTTGCTGCGAGCGCACGCAGCGCGGATTTTTCTGCTGTTGCTGAATTTAGACGGTCGCAACGCGGCGAGAAAACCGGCCGTTTAAACATATCGCAGCAAATCTGGAATCATCAATTCATAGGTCGCGGACAATGCAGAAGATCGGCATTCGCGACCCGAGGTCCACCTTAGTGAGCATCGCGAAAGCAGGGAAAGCGCCACAACGGGATCCAAAAATTTGATGCGGTTATTCTCTCAGCCTAGTTCAATGTGGAAATTAGAAGCTAGTATCATGCGTGAAGTCGTGGCGCATGCTCTTCCCTATCGTCCACCAAAGCTGACGGGAGTCCCTTTCAGGTAAGGTTGGTGTTGATACCATTTTCAGGGTGTTCTTTTGGGATAGAGTGAAAGCGGTAATTTGTAGAGAAAAGGGCACCAATGGATCGACGTGAGAGCGCATTAGACGCAGCCAAGAAGACAGTCTTGTCGCATCAGCGGCACATAGACACTGCACCGAAGTTTGCGCTTGCTGAAGGGCTTTCGGTCGAAACCAGCGCGAATTGCAGTTTTCAGTTCACTGCACCGTTCCGGGAATGCGTCGGCGCCGAAGATGCCGACAAGAATTTTTGGGGCCCATTGCGAAGTTCGTTTTCTCCCCTTCAACGCAGACCGGACATATTTTTTGCAGGCTACAATCACCTGAGCGATGAACCTGGCGTTTGGGTTGCTTCTATGGGGCACCTTCTTGGTCTGTTCGATCAGCCGTTTCTCGGAATGCGTCCGACCCGACAGTCAACAATGCTCAGATACGCAGAATTCAGCCTGGTCGTGGACGGCAAGATAACCGAAACAACGATGTTCCTGGATGTGCTGAATCTGATGGCGCAGGTGCGGGCCGTAGCACTTCCGCCGTCGACCGCCGCGACGATGGTGACGCCCGGGCCGCGCACGCATGACGGCCTGCTTTTCAACAGCCAACCTTCGAGCGAAGGCGAAAAGACTTTGAAGCTGTTTCTCAGGATGATCGACCGTTTGCTGGCGGAAGATGTTCACACAACAAACACGGATCTGTCGTTGGATTGGAAGGAAGACATGATCTGGTGGGGGCCAGGCGGCATCGGTGCACCCTACACCCAGGAACGCTATCTTGAGCAGCATTGCGTTCCCTTCGAAGAAGGCTTGAAGTGGGGCGACTTTTTCGGTCACCGAACGGAGTTCGCAGAAGGCCACTATGGTGGATTCTTCGGTTGGCCCACATTTGATGTGACCTCGCTTGGGGGATATATCGGGCTTGCCCCGAAGTCCGAGAAGAAGGCGACGATGCGCGTTGTCGACCTCTATCGGCGGGAGGGTGACAAAATCGCTGAAAATTGGAACTTCATTGATCATCTGCACTTTCTTGAACAATTAGGTGTCGATCTTATTGCGCGACAACGCCTGCTGACCGGATTGGATTGAGGTTTTGATATTTTAAGAGAATCGAGTATAGTCGACATCGCATACGTATGCGATGTCGAGCGACCAAACTGCTCGTATCTGCTTCTAAGCTGACCCAACGAGGTCGAACCCAGGGAGAAAAACATGTCTATCATCACTCGTCTGGCAGTTACTTCAACTGCGCTTGGAATGACGGTCGGGGCTGCGTTCGCTGATTGTCCGGTTACCAGCGGAAGCGTCAGAATCCTTGCCAACGACTTTCCAGCGCTGCATGCGGTTGTCGATAACGCCGAAGCGTGCGTCGGAGAGGGTGCGGAATTCTCGAAAAACCACTCAACCAAGCACAATGAAATACAGGTTGCAGCGCTCACGGCCAATCCGGCTGAGTATACGACTAAAATCGTAGCGAACTCGTCCATCGTTCCTTTGTTGAATGATGGGCTGATACGCCCGCTGGATGATCTCGTCGCCAAGCACGGTCAGAATTTGCAACCAAACCAGCTAATTCGTGTCGATGGTAAGATCATGGCGATTGCCTTCATGGCCAATGCACAGCATCTGATCGTGCGCCAGGACATTCTTGACCAGGTCGGCAAAGGGGTGCCGACATCCTACGAAGAGGTGCTTGATGTTGCCGAAGCCATCCGCGCGGCTGGCATCATGGAATACCCTTTCGCAATGTTGACCAAATCGGATTGGAACCTCGGCGAAGAGGTCGTGAACATGTATCTCGGTCATGGCGGCGAATTTTTCAAACCCGGCACGGCTGAGGTGTCCATCAACAACGAAGCAGGCGTCGCGACGCTGAACATGCTGAAATCGCTGATGGAATATTCCAACCCTGACTTCCTGACCTACAATACTGGCGCAGTCGTGCCGCTTTGGGAATCGGGCGAGTTAGCAATGGCTGTCATCTGGGGATCGTCGGTGGGTGGTCTGCTCGACGACGAGGGTTCTACACCTGAAATCGTTGCGGCGACGATGCCTGCCGGTGCGATGACTGTTGCGGGCGGTTCGACGCCAGCGTCATCGCTCTGGTGGGACGGTTTCACCATCGCCGCGAATATCAGCGGTGAAGATGCCGAAGCTACTTTCATTGCGATGGTCAATGGCATCTCTGATGACATGGTCATGGCTAATAACGACAAGGCCGTTTGGTTGATGGAAAGCTACAAACCTGGCGTCGCTGCTGAGGGCGTCGCGGCCGTCGCAGGTGCCGGTGCCGAGCCTTATCCGATGCTGCCCTACATGGGGCTTCTGCATTCGGCATTTTTCCAAGAGGTGCCAGACTTTCTGCAGGGCAACGAAAGCGCTGAACAAACCCTAGCTGACATCGAGGCGGCTTATACCGCTGCTGCAAAGGAACAAGGGTTCCTCAAGTAAACACTCAAATGGTGCGCGGCGCTCTTTCTGCGCCGCGCACAACTTTGTCGGGTTTTCGCTATGCCGCACGGAACTTTTGCACGATTTATCTGGCCATCATTCCTGGCAATGATCCTGTTCATTGCCCTGCCGATCGTGTCGGTAGCGATGCAGTCGTTCTTTGTTGAACATGAACAGGTCATGCGTGAGGTCGAGAATTGCGGGCCTTTCACATGTACCACGATTCTACAGGTCGATCTGGAAGCAACCGACGCGTTGAAGGTCGACGCACCTCTCGGGCGTTATAACGGCTTGGGAACCTACACAAACCGTGGGCATCTGGCCTTTGACGAAGTGAGCGAGATCTGGTCAGCATCTGAATCTTTCGGGGGATTCATCTCGGGGGTTTACAACCTGCCGTTCTATAAGGCGCTTTTCTTCACGCTTGCCTATACCTTCGTCGTCACACCGTTGGTGATCGTCTTTGGTCTATTGATAGCTCTGGGTGTGAACCGCCTTCCAAAAGTCACCAAGGGGCCGACAATCTTTGCCTCGCTCTTGCCGATGATCGTGACGCCTCTGATCGGGGGCTTGATCCTTTTTTGGATGGTAGACGCAGACGGCATCATCGGGGCTACGCTGCAGATCATCTTTGACGATCCTGATCTTAGCCTGAAAGCTTCGGCACCGCTCACCTGGATCATGCTGATGGTCTACGGCGTCTGGCATTCGACGCCCTTTGCCTTCGTTGTGTTCTACGCGGGGTTACAGACGGTTCCCACGGATACTCTCGAAGCTGCGAAGATCGACGGGGCAAGCAGGTTTCAACAGGTCCGCTATGTCATCGTTCCCTACATGATGCCGCTTCTGGTCTTCATCACCTTGATGCAACTGATGGACAATTTCCGCGTCCTTGAACCCATCGTGTCCTTCTCGGCCGAAGCCAAGGCCAGATCGCTCAGTTGGATCATCTACAACGACCTTTCGGGGCAGGATAAACTCTTCGGCTCGGCCGCAGCGACTTCGATGCTAACAATCCTCGGCGTTGCCATCCTGCTGACACCAGTGCTGATCAAGACCTGGCGGGACTTTAACCGGAGGGCGGTGTGATGGCGTCAGCGGCTAACAAATCACCGCGTCTGCTGACGTGGTTCGCGACCTCGATGATCATCTTCTGGCTGATGATCGCGATCGGGCCGTTTGTCTGGACGGTCTGGGGATCTTTCAAGGTACAGGGCGATTTCTTTTCCAAGGCCGATTGGCGGAACGCGATCTACGGCGTTTACACACTTGCAGAAACCGGCAGCAACTTCACTGGCAATGGCTATCACGGTGCCTGGATCCAAGAAGAATTCTGGCGAAATGTATTGAACACGACTGTTGTCGTTGTTTGCACCGTCATTATTTCACTGACCCTAGGAACTTTGGGCGGATATGCCTTGGCGCGTTCCGGATATCGTTACGCATTCTGGCTTTTGATCGCAGCACTCGTGTTTCGGGCCATGCCGCATATCACGCTGGTCTCAGGCTACCTACTGCCATTCTTCGAATGGAACCTGTGGGGACGACTCTCGACCACAATCGTCGTACTGGTCGCAATTAATCAGCCGTTTACGCTTTGGATGTTGCACTCGTTCTTCCTGAACATCCCGAAAGATATGGACGAAAGCGCTATGGTCGATGGCTGCACCCGGTTCCAGGCGTTCTGGCATGTGATAATTCCGGTCATGTGGCCGGGCGTCATTACCACCGGGCTATTTTCTTTCCTTCTGGCCTATAATGACTTTGCAATTACCTCGATGCTTCTGAGTTCGGAAAACCAGACGATGGTGCCCAAAATCGCAAGCTTCCTGACGCAGATCCGCGAACAGGGCAACGTGATGTTTGCCGTTTCGGCGGTGGTGAGCGCCATGGTGCCTCTGTTCTTCCTGGTTTTGTTCTTCCAACGTCAGATCGTTAGCGGGTTGACCGCTGGCGCGGTGAAAGGGTGAGGCGATGGACCGTCTGACACTCGCCTCCGCTCCGCTGATTTTCACATGGTATCTGGGAGATCGTCTTCAGACCTAGGGTGTGTCGCGCCGTTAACGCAACGCCGCAACCCAACCGTCACCTCTAGATCAAGGAAGATCCATGTCAGTAGACCTGCAATCCGCCAAGTCGCTTGTTCAAGCGTACTTCACCGCCCGTGACAAAGGCGCCCCCGGGGCCGAAACCGCTGCTGCTTGCGCAGAGTACCTGTCCCCTGAGCACACCTACCGCGGTATGCGCCCGTTTTACGATGTCGAAGGGCCCGAAGCATTGGCCGACACCGTCTGGACACCGCTGAAGAATGCCATGTCCGCCATCCAGCGGCGTCCCGATATCTTTTTCGCCAGTCATGCCAATCTTGACCCGGGTGCCGGCACCTGGGTTGTTGAAATGGGCAATTTCCTGTGCGATTTCACGGACGACTGGCTGGGCATGTCCGCCACCGGAAAAACCACCTATCTGCCCTACGCGACGATGTCTCGGGTCCAGGACGGAGCCATTGTCGAAACGGTAGAGTTTCTGGATATTCTCGCCGTCTTGAGCCAGGCAGGCCGGAACCCACTGGCGAAACACCAGACCGGGGGCATGATGATGTCGCCGGGACCAATGACCCACGACGGGCTTCTGCATGACCCCCAGCCCGGGGACCTGACCCAGAACACCTATGATCTGACCCACGCCATGCTGACCGATCTGGCGCTGAGCTATACGTCGCCCGGCGATCATCTGGTCCGGTTCTGGAACACGGACATGAACTGGTTCGGCCCGGCCGGCATCGGAGCCAGCCTCTCCATTCCCGGCTACCAACGCGGACACACCCTGCCTTTCGAAGCAAAGCAAGACGTGGTGAAGATCCACGATTGGGAACTTGCACTGGCCGAAGGCAACATTGCCGCCTTCATGTGGTGGCCTTGCCTGACCCTTCGCAACACCGGCGATTACCTCGGCGCGCCTGCCAATGACGTGGCTGCCGAAATGCGCGTCGTGGACCTTTATCGCCGCGACGGCGACAAGCTCGCCGAGAACTGGATATTCATCGACATCCTGCATTTCCTTGCCGAACAGGGCGTTGATCTTTTGGCCAATACTGGAGAGACCGAATGACCCAATTCATGCCCGATCGCTCGAAATCGCATCATCCGGCCGCCGCCTTGTCGCGGGGTCACATGCCCACGTCTTTCGACATATCTCTCAAGAACTACACCAAGGGCGGGGCGCACCGCATCCCGCCCTATCTCGGGCCGTCGCAATCGCTTGGCGGGTTCGATCCCGAGTACCGCAACATCGTCGACTATATCGTCCGCATCACCTATCGCATCTGGGAAACCGAGGCCCGTGAAGTCGAATATATCGAAGCGTGTTACTCCGACGATAGCCTTGTCTATGACGACTATGGTCTGCAGCACGGCAACGCCAAGATTGTCGGCGACACGCACCACACGACCGGCGCAATCCCCGACATTATCCTTGACGCGGAAGAGGTGATCTGGGCTGGCGATGACACTATCGGATTTCACACTTCACACCTGACGCGCATCAAGGGCAAGAACACCGGGCCGAGCAAATACGGCGACCCGACCGGAGCTGAGGTCGACGTCATGGTCATTGCCAACTGTGTGGCACTTGGCAACGACATTTTTCTTGAGCACGTGCTTTACAACACATCCGCCATGCTCAAGCAGTTGGGCCTTGATCTTTGGGAAGAGGCGGACAGGCTGGCAGCCGATCCTTTCCCCGGCTGGCCGCGCAGCGCCGAATCTTGGGCCGATCTGCGGTCCGGTGTGCGTCCTGAGCGCCCGTTGAGCGTTGGCGAACCTGTTGAGGGGTTCGACCCCGATGCTTTCGCCAGAGCCGTCCATGACAGCCTTTGGAATGGCGATGGGGCGGCACTGGATGAATGCTATGCCGCCGATGTTTCATTCGAAGGGACAACTGATCGCAAGTTTTTCGGGCGGGACGCTTATCGCGCCTACATCGCCGAACTGCGTGAAGCCTTCCCTGACATGAAACACCATGTCGACGAGGTCTACTGGATGGGCAACGATGACGACGGTTATCTGATCTCGACCCGTTGGAGCGCCGATGCCACCCATACCGGTGGCACTTTCTACCGAGACCCCACGGGGCAGAAATGCCAGATCTGGGGCATCACGCAACAGCGCGTCAAGAATGGCGTGGTTCAGCAGGAATGGCAGCTTTTCAACGAGTTGGACCTGATGATCCAGATCGCCATGGCCCGCCGCGATGGCTGATTATCAGGACGCCAAGGCGCTTGTCCGCTCCGCCAATGCGGCTATTGATGCGGCAGGCACGGAAAGTGTTTCCGAGGCGATGACACCTCATTTCGCCGCCAATCTTGCGTGGCGCGGCATGTACCCGTTTCATGAGCAGATCAGTCCGGAACGCGTTGCTGACGTCTTCTGGCGGCCGTTGAAACAGGCCATGGGGCCATTGCAACGGCGGCCGGACATTTTCTTTGCCGGACGGAACGAACTTGATGGGTTTTCCTCGGTCTGGGTTGTCGAAATGGGGCATCTGATGGGCACATGGGATCAGTCCTGGATCGGGCTCGCACCCTCCCGCAAGCTTTCGTTTCTGCGCTATTGCGAGTTTCACCGCATTGAGAAGGAAAAGATCGTCGAAACCGCCTGCTACGTCGATATCCTGAACCTTTTGGCGCAATCGGGACGTCATCCAAGCGCGGGCACAACCGGATCGGTCCTGTTGACGCCTGGACCTGCGACGCATGATGGCCTTTTGTACGATGCGCATTCGGAAACCGAAGGCCGGGCCAGTGTCGGTCTGATCTCTGACATGGTCACCGATTTGCGCGCGAACAAAGTTGGCTCGCCCGAAGACCACATGACCCGTTTCTGGACGCCCAATATGTGCTGGTTCGGCCCCGGCGGCATCGGCGCCAGCGCATTCCTCGATGGTTATCGGCGCGGCCACTCAGGACCGTTCGAGGAGGGTCTGGAATACGTTCGCCACACCGAACATGTCGCGCGTTTGGGCGAGGGCAACTACGGCGGGTTCTTCGGCTATCCCAGCCTATCCCTACGGTCGAAGGGTGGGTTTCTTGGTCTACCGCCTGGCGAAGTCGAAGCCGACATGCGGATCGTGGATCTCTACCGCTGCGATGGCGAAAAACTGGCCGAGAACTGGATCTTCATCGACATCCCACATTTCATGGCCATGCAGGGAGTGAACATTCTGGCAGAGCTTGGGCGCGAAAGCTGATCAGGTTCTGTTTGCCACGGTGCCGCGCTCGACCAGTTCTGGCACGATGCTCACGTTACCTGCTGTGTCGTTTCCGGCTATCGCAGCTAGCATCAGCGAGACGGATTGGTCGATCATCCGGTTGATCGGCTGGCGCAATGTCGTCAGATCATACTCAGGCATTGCCGCCATTGGAATGTCGTCAAAGCCGACAATCGACACGTCTTGCGGCACCGTGAGTTTCAACTCGCTGCGAATTACGCCGAGTGCTTCGATCGCCATGTAGTCGTTGGCGATGAAGATCGCATCTGGCCGCTTTGACGCTGTTCTGTCCAAAAGTTTGAGGGCAGCAGAGCGCGTCTCAGCCAGATCAAAATGCCCGGCAGCATGATCAAACAGGCTGTGTCCCTGATCCGACAGCTCTTGCTCAAATCCCAATTGGCGGTCGCGCCCGGTCGAAGATTCCGCCCAACCGGACAGCAACGCAATCTTCTGGTGTCCAGTTTCAATGAGATAGCGCGCTGCCAAGCGTCCGCCCAGGACATTGTCTGACGACACGCAAGACACACCTTCCTCAGCCTTTATCCGGTTGAACATAACGACTGAGATACCTTGATCCTGGCAATGCTTGCAAAGCGACGAAGACAGTTCGACCGATGCGGTGATAATCCCGTCAACCTTGTATTCCAGCAATTCGGATACCGTCTCTTCGACCCCGACTGCGGTTTCCGGCATCATGAAAACCATCGCGTGATAGCCGTTCTTCTGCAATTCGATACAGAGCTTTTCCAGTGCTAGCGCATAGAATTGATTGTCCAGATAGCTGAACAGCAAGGCGATGATCTTCGAGCGCCCCGTGATCATCGACCGGGCAAGAGCGTTTGGCCTATAGCCCAGCTCCTTGGCCGCATTGAAGATTCTCTTCTTCGCTTCCGCCGATACGCCGGACTGAGTGGGTACACGAGAGAAGGCGCGGCTCACGGCGGATTGCGACACGCCCGCCCGTTTGGCGACGTCGACCGAAGTTACTGAATTCTTCCTGGCCATGTTCCAGATGCCCCGAATTTTTTGTTCCATTTGCCCCGTAATCAACGGAGAATCCGAGGATATTTTCTGCGTGGGCCGGAAGACTTTCCACGATCCTATCTCTACCGAATGACCCAGGTCAATTGACGGATAGGCAGTATGTTTTGAAGCCTTCACCCCGTCTCGACGTCCGCTCATTTCAGTCCTTCTAAGCGGCAGAGGTTTCGTTTCGTCTTGGCGCTGCACATCCTCAAACCATTGGGTGTCCTGCAGACATGACATTCTGCCGCGACCGTATCCGCGACACACGCTGCTGCATTGCCTATCATCGCCATGGAGGCCAAGGCCCGTCTTCAACATCCACAATGTCGGCTTATGCGTTTCGAGGCCATCGGCGCAGTTCGCCCTTGGACCTCCAAGCCGCCGAAAGCGCTCGCAGAAGATGCCCATTTGAGTGGCTGCCCTAAACGGGCGTTCAGCCCTGCTTGCACAATCGCCCAGTCAGCACGGTGCTGATGACGGGCGTGGAGGGAGGATCGGAGGGCAAATCATGCCAAGAGTCCAACTTCCCGCAGTTACCCCCATGTGCAAAGCCTGGAACAAAGGGCGCATCATCGGACAGAAACGTCCACTGCTGCCAAAACAGGTTTGGGCGATCCGTGCTCGATTCGAGCTTGCAGGCAATCTGCGCGACCTGACTTTGTTCAACGTCGCCATCGACAGCAAGCTTCGAGGCTGTGATCTGGTCAAGTTAACCGTGCCTGATCTTATCAAAAACCATCGCGTCCGGGAACGTGTTTCGGTGATCCAGAGCAAAACCAAGCGACCCGTTCAATTTGAACTGTCGGAAAACACGCGAAAAACCGTTCTGGCCTAGGTCAGAACTCCAGTGATGCTTGCTTGCCTGTTCATGTTTCCAAGCCGGTTTCACGACCGACCACACATCTCGACGCGTCAGTACGCACGGCTTATTCGCGACTGGGTGAAGGCGATCGGGCTGGAGCCGAGTGGATACGATTTACACTCGCTCCGCCGCACAAAGGCGGCCGAGATCTATCGTAAGACGGGCAACCTTCGCGCGGCGCAACTGCTCCTTGGCCACACCAAAGTCGACAGCACGATGCGTTAACTTGGTGTCGAATTGGAAGATGCTCTGAGCATAGCCGAGCGCATCGACATAGGACCTACCTTGGCGAGCGGTTCTGCCGTTCGCCATCTCATAACGCGATAAACGGCGACTTCGGCGATATGAGTTGCAAAACAGCGATAGCCATGCCGCAGATGCGAGGTATTTCTGCGTCAGCAATAGCTGCGACTGCACAAGTCCGGTTTGTCCCGCTCAGCGTGAGTTCATTCGACGTTCAGCGAGTGGCCGAACACACCAAAACTGGCCGTTAATGTCAGGCGGAGAATGACGACTCAGATCCGATAAGTCCGACTGGAAGAGAAAACGAGGCTCAGGGCAATCATGCGATGCAATTGAGTGCACCGCGCGGAAGCAAGCGTCAGGCGATGCACTTGAGTTCACCAGGCGGCGGCGGATTTCAGGTGGTGTACTTAAGTGCACTGTTTAGGTCACGAGGCTTTCGACCTGTTTTTCTGATCGTTAAGGATGCGATAGACTGATGCGCGACCAATCTCAAGCTGGGCAGCAATCTCGGTGGCTCCTGCACCCGCTCTGTGCAGCTCCAGCACCTCATTGGACTTCGCCCTAGCGGTCGGTTTCCGGCCTTTGTACTTTCCAGCAACTTTCGCCTTGGCGATGCCCTCACGCTGACGCTCCAGCATGATTTCACGTTCGAATTCGGCGATGCCGCCCAGAACCGTCAGCATCAGTTTTCCAGTCGGCGTGCCTGTGTCGATGCCCATACCCAGGATGCGGAGAGTTGCGCCTTTGGTCGTCAGCGCATCCAATATCTCCAAAAGGTGCGGCACCGAACGCGCCAACCGATCCAGCCGCGTCACAATTAGCGCGTCGCCTTCGCGCACAAAATCCAATGCTTCCGCAAGCCGTTTCCGCGCGCGGACGTTTACGGATGATACCTGCTCCTCGAACAGCTTATCGCAACCGGCGGACTTCAGCTCTTCGCGCTGCGCCTCCAGTCCAGCCTTCTGGTCTAATGTTGAAGTTCGGGCATATCCGATCAGCAAAGCTGCAATTCCATCTCAATTAACCCTTTGATATTATGATATATTTGCTCTCTAAAGTCAATTGCAATGCTATTGGGACACGGTTTGCCGATGTGCATGATGTCTCACAAGGGCAAGCCCTATTGGTCGATCCACACTGCCACCAGCCCTCAAGCTTAAATTACGGCTGCCAAAATTTGGTTCGTTCGAAGTATCAACTGCTTATTTTACGGTCGAAATTGACCTCGATGATGCGCGAGGAACGGCGCGTGCTTTTTGTCGAGACCAATCAGCCGAAAGTTCGGATCAAGCCCTAGCTTTTCGCGGTTTTCTTCCGAAACTAACGACGAAACTTTTACTCGACCTTCGTCGTCGAATGTAATCAAATTGCGGTCAAATAATGCATCGAAATGGGCGGACAAAAGAAGACCATTAAATGGATTGAGGCGTTCAGCGTTTGATGACTCTCGCCATGGCTTGATGTGTGAGGCGCGAAGTAACCCTGCATGATCGATACCTGTTATCGGGCAGGTACCATTCCAGTAGTTCAATAGACGGTCGCGAAACTCTCCTTGTCCAACCCTTGCTGCTTGCAGGCGCTCCCGCTCTGTTAACGGATCGCTCATCGAACCGAATGCACGTATAGCCCCGTCAGGAGTTATGATCTTAGCACCCTGCTCTAGGACGCCAATTAACGCTCGAACGTGATTTGCACTAACTGCCATTGCTAGGCCGTGTCGCCCTTCGCTTGCGCGATGAGGGACACTGTAAGGCGGAAACGCTCGCAGGTTACTGTTGACGTAGGTCTTCGTTGGGCACGGAATATCGACGCCCCCTATCTCACGTATTTCCTCTAAACGATCGATGTAATGAGGATGGACAACCAATGGAAAAACGCTGGTCTCCCGCTTAACATATACAACAAGTTCACCGCGGCAAAGTTGCACGACCTTTTTGGTGGCATGCATTTTTGAGAAGCCGAGCTTGACCAATACACTGATTAAAGTTTCCCCTGACAACCAGCTGGTTTGCTCAGGCAAACGGACCGCAGAAAGCGGCAGCCTTAACCCCTCTGCCTTACGAACCCAGCTACGCACATTCTTCCCGGGCCATTCCACGCGCAAACCACCGATATAGTTCGAGAGTTCTGATCGTAGTCCGGAATGGAATATATCGACGGGTGCACCACCTCCAGGTTCATCGCCCCGATAGTCGCAAGTCCAACTTGCTATTCGTGTATCCGTCAGTGTCGTGTCGTATAAGCCAACGAACATTGTGTCATCTAGAGTTGGCTTAACGAAGGCCGCCCAAATTTTGCGCTTACGAAAGATTTGCCATTTGGTTTCTTGGGTTGCTTGATAACGCTCAAAACCCGGGCGGTCATCCCGCCAAAGTTCATGCAATGTTGAACACACCTTACCTGGCTTGGACGTGTGGTGGCGAACTACACAAACTTCTTGCGGGTCAATACCCACCGAAATCAAAAGGTCATTGAAAGTCATTGCCATGCGGAAACTTCTGTTGGGTTGTTTTTTAGGCCATCTAAAACCCCTGTCTCGCGACAAAAGTAATGGCCCGGCTTATGGTGTTTAGGACACTGCAATTTCGGCCCTTTACGCACTCTTCCAAACATTGCTCCCACAGCTACCCACGCCGACCAAAGGAAACGCTGGCTGCAGGCGTAAACCACTCGTTTTTTTTCGCTAGCTTCTCTCTATTCCCCAGCCAACAAACTCACTTTCAGGCCGGCAAAGTTCGTCTTGCCCTCCAAGATGTCCACGAAAACTTGATTTCGTTTGTGAGCCCGGTCCCTCAACCTATCGAACGCAAGGACCTCAACCATCATGTTTCGAGTATCGTAATACCTGTAAGCCATTGGTCCGCCGAAATTGGTAATCTTGAAGTCGTTGTCTTTCAGATACCTCTCAAGATCATCGTTCCAATCTGCGATAATGTAGCCTCGAACCATATCATCTTTTGAAACTTCTATTTTCCGATTCCCACTTGTCGTAATACCGCCAAAGTCCCGAATCTCACCAATTTGAGAAACCAACTGCTGCACCGGGTTATCGGTGGCGCGAATGGCATGCTCGTCTGCATTGAACCCTTTCTTTTGCGGGCGCTTCATCTCGACAAGCAGCAGTTCCTTTTCGTTATTTACAAGGATGTCATGTGCAAACGAACCTTGCTGCCTTTTCTTTCCAGTTGGCGTTCTATCGCTTGAAATGTACTCCGCATAAGCAAGATCATCATCGATTAACCAAAGGTTGTGGGAAGAGTAATCTATCTCTTCACTATCCCTGTAACGCGGATAGATCAGTTCGTGCACGGTATCTTCTTTGGTTATTGAGCCATCCTCTTTGCGGTTTAGCATTTCCGAAAGGACCTTAATAACGTCATTGCGGTAAGCAACGTACACCGCAAGCGCCTCTTTTGCGTCGGCGGATATTCGGTTGCGCACGACCTTTTGAAGCTCCTCAAAAGGTGTATCGGAATTGATCTTTCTAAAATCAAACTTCCCGCGGAGACGCGTGCGCGCGACAAACAAGTCTTGCGCTAGTTGCTCGCGAGACTCTGTGATGCCCCTAGCGTTTACAAATTCTTCGATTGATTGGTCCCCTAGGCCGCGTCGAAGCATAGGATCAAGCGCGATGAGTTCTTGGACTTGCGTTTTTATTGTGTCACGTCTGCGCCCAGTATAATTAGGCTCTAAATCAAGGATATGAGCTTTAGATTCTGCAGCTAGCGCATCTTTGAGAGTTTTTTCGTTGTCGTTGTGCTTTATTTTCACGCCAAGATTTTCGATTTTGTCGCGTGATTGCGTTGCTCTGAAGTATGGGCTTGTTACGGCGACCAGATAATTGTAGCGCCGCTTGTCGTCTTCAAACGGAGAATCCCGAAGGCCTTTGGCAATGTTCTCCAGATCGCTGGTTGCCCTGTTGTCCGCAAAAAAATACAAGCTGTGCCTTTTGGATTTTGCAGCATCAATTTGCATGTATCGAAAGGTAAAATCCACTTGTTCATCGTCGATACTTAACGTGACGGTGTCTTGGTCACGGAATTTGACACTTTCTGTGAAGTACTGCGACAAGTTGAATGTCGCGCCTCCAATCTCAAATAGGAAGTTTGCGGGCGTTTTTTCCTGAATGAACTCCAACAAGAAATGATCCAAGATGGAGATCAAGATTGCTTCTTCGCTGTAGTCTTCACTCGCATCAGGGCCACTGAAATCAAAGTACTTCAGGTAATCTTCCTTGGGATCGCGAAACACCACGGTCAGTCCAGACCCATGAGGGTGTCGATTGATCAGCGCAGCTTGTTCAACTTCTTTAAGGTTTTCTTGGTTGCTCAGCGGCAAGTATTCAAAAATCGCATTGCGCCAGGAGTTGTCTTCGAATTCAGTTGGTGAAGCGTAATAAACGCGATCAAAAATCTTGAAGGAAATGAACCGTCCAAAACCCTTGCCATTGCGCCTCAACTTGTTGCCTGTAAACGGTGTTAGAAACGCATTTAGGTTTGTAGCGGAGAAACCTTCGCCGTTATCTTCGACGGATATGGATTTATTGTCTACATCAAAGACAACTTTGATGAAACCTTTCTCGTGAGCATCTTGCCCAAACTTGTCCTCTAGTGAATGCAAAGAATTTGAAATTGCTTCGAAGGTGGGGAACAGGAAGCCAGGAAGGTGTGCTGGAAGTGAAGCCCGCCGGATTTCAGACTCGAGATCTAATGTCTTATGTTTCAAAACTTCGCCCTTACTATGCGTCGTAATTCGCTACCTAGCGACGTGAACACATGAGCCAAGGGAATGCAACGCGTGAGCCAGTCGGCTGACCGTGAGAATTTGTCGCTACAAATTTTACCCTTTCGCCAATGAGTTGGAACTTAAAACCTCCCTATCTATTGGACCTCGGAAACAGACGACTGAGCAGAGTCCGAATAGCGGAAAATATGCTTGAATTGCTTTGTGTCGGTCGCGAATACCATGCCACCCGGCGGTGCTGCGACAGACTTTAAGAAGCCTCTCAATTACTCTTGAGCATGCAACCGGCAGATCAATGAATCACCAATGCTTTTTCGCGAACCTTTGGTGTAGTATCCTAGTAGGGCTCATCCAAGTGTCTCTTTTATACCGACTTGAAACACACAGGGGCCAACCAATAGGTGGATTACGGGGTGGACATGAGGCAAATATTAACCGCTAATTCTTTGAAAATTATATATATTTAGTGATTTTATGGTGCCCGGGGCGCTATCGAGTTTTCAGTGCGGGAAACAAGATTTAGCGCCATTGTTGCCAGTGAACGCAAGTGCACCGACGTTCATCCATATGTTGTGGTTTTCTGCTCATCGGCCTCCATTCGGGCAGGGTGTGTTTTCTTGGGGCAGTCTTTGGCGTCCGGCATGAAGTGACACCGCTCATAGCCAAATGTCCGCGACTACGTGCCAACTTTTTCAACGAGTCCTCGCATTGTGCGGATCAGGGCAGCGACATCCTTCCTCTGGGCAATCGCCTCAGCGGTATAGTGACCATGCTTGAGGGCATTAGAGTTCTTCATCGGTGCCCCCGGTGATTTCCCACCATGCATTCGGCAGCGACCATTCGCCATCGCTGGGGATTGGCAAGCAGTCTTCGCCCGCGTATTCGCCCCACAGCGTGGGCTCAGGTGCATAGGTAATCTGTTGTGCATGGGGTTGTTCCTCCAATTTCTTCTGCCCCCCTCCTTTTTGTTCGATGGTGCCAACGACAGCCTGCCCACCCGCGTAGACATGGACATGCTCAACGGTCACCTTTTGCTGACCCTTGCCGCGATGTTTGTTCAGAGCATCGACCAATGTCGCGTGGGTTCGAGACAGCTTGCTGGCTTGATTGAGGGCTTCCCGCGTGCCCTCAGGGGTTTGCCCGGTCAACATGGCTCGACGGTAGCATTCCATGGTCGCATTGTGGGCGGCGATCAATTGTGCCGCCATCATACCTTCCAGTTCGTCCTTGGGCTTTATGCCCCCCAAGGCGGCGACGGTGGCGTTAAACTGACTGTCGTATTTGTCGCTTGGTGAGTTGCCTGTCCAGAGCGATTGAGCCACTTGATCGATAAGAACGATGTTCCATGCGTAGCTGATCGATCCACCGAATTCTTGAAATGTATCTTTCAATTTGGGAGCGTTTGCCGATTGGGCAGGTTTCGGTTCAACTTCTTTCATCGTTTTGTGTCCTTTCTTGCTCCCCGCTTGGGTGAATAACCGCCGCGGCGTTTTCATTGGTCAGTTCGGCCTTTGCAGGATTGACAATTTCTGCGCAAGTATCTGATCCACCGTCAGGGGTTTGACGCGACCTGATCCCCTAAGTGCTTGCTTAGTCGTGATTAGCGGCGGATTGAAAATCCTCGTGTCGGTGGTTCGATTCCGCCCCCGGGCACCATTTAGCTAAGATAAATTATTCAATATCAAGGCTTTGATCTGATATCTGCTTTGTGTATCTACCATTGCATCCATCAGTGTGTTTTGCATTGCCCGAAGCTGTGTGCCGAGACAACCGCTTGGTGAAAAGTACGAATACAAAGAACTGATTTAGCAGCGCGGCGGCTTTCGGACAATTTGGCACGATTTCCCGGAAAAAATCAAAGTGACTTCTGAGCCCACAGCATGGCGCGACGCGGCTATTTGTAGAAATATTCCCAGCCGCGATCTTCATGCAAACCGAAGCGGGCATTGAGCAGGTGGCCACTGAGTCGACATTCGCCGCGATTGCAGCAACTGTCGTTGCTAACGGCGGCTTTACGCAGAAAGCTGACTTTGCAAAGTTACCGTTCAAAGTTTCGCTTGCCTAATTTGACCGGCCCAGATGGTCGGAGGCTTTTCGTGGAAGTGCGGCACTTTAGATTGTTGGCCTATTTGAAGTAATTTTGGGTACGGAGCATTGTTGGGCTACATCAGCCAACGTAAGCGCCAGGGATTAAAGGCAATACGAAATCCAATTATCCAGATGACAATTGACGAACTATTGGTCGATTAATCTCATTACCCGAGCAAAACCTACCCAGCGAGCTTCAGCGCTGCTTTCGTTTGACCGAGATAATGCATCCGGAATGCTTCGGGTGCCGTGCTGGTACATCACGAGCCATTGCGTCCACGTTCCCGAGGTGCCGCAATGCTCCGTTGTTCAGTAACACGCCCCGCCCAGCGTCATACCGGCGCTGTCCAAATCCGCTGGCAACGCATTCCCAGTTTTCCTTGGCCGCCGCGCTGCGGAACCTCGGCAGGTCGTGCGGGTCATGCCGTCCAGGTGTTGCTGCGACGTGATCGTGTTTCTTTGAATTACTTTGGTGGGTTAAATGGTGGGTCACTTGTGTTGTGCCAGGTTGCTGAACAGTACCGGTTGTCGGCCTCGGCTTTGGGCGCATGATTGTCACGACGCCTTGTGGCTTCGGATGTCCTGGGACGGCCACGTGAGTTGCCGTAGGTTTTGGTGTCAACTGTGGAACCTGGCCAGGAACCGCGGTGGGAACCTGATTGGGGGTTGCGGTTGGGACAAGCGGTGGCGTCGCTGTAGTGCCGCTGGGTTGCGGAACACGGCCTGGCACTGCGACTGGTATTTGGTTGGGTGTCGCTGTTGGCACAAGGGGCGGCACAGCCGTCGGGCCAGTAACTTGAGGCGGAACCTGGCCAGGGATAGCTATCGGAACTTGATTGGGAGTTGCAGTCGGAACTTGCGGCGGCACCGCGGTAGGACCGGTAGCCAATGAGGGAACCTGATTTGGAACAGCTGTCGGAACCCGGCTTGGTGTCGCGTTTGGTGTCAAAGGCGGAACTAGGGTCGGCGCTAGGACCGGTGTGGGAACCTGACCTGGAACCGCTATTGGTGTCGCAATAGGAACCTGACCGGGAATTGCGTTCGGGACCGCGCCCGGCGCAAGGACTGGAACAGTAACTGATGTGGGCGTTTGCTGCGTTCCTTTAGGCGGCAACTGATTTGCCACCGGCTGCGTTGGGCCGGTAATTTGATTGCCTGCCCCTTGCCCACCGGCCTGCCCACATCCTTGGCTCGACTGGTGCGGATTCCCTACGCCACGGCACCACCCGAAATGATTTCCCTGCGCGACGACCTGCGTAGCGGCCAGCTCTGCGACCAAACAAGCTGCGGTAAGTAAAACAATGCGGTTCCGTTTCATAACATCCTCACCAACTTGTTGTCAGAGCAAGATACGCGCCAGGATCGCCTGAGTCGGTCAAAGGGCCGTCTCTCAAAGGGACACCGACATATCCGGACAGGAATAGGTTTTGCTTAAACTCAATGTCCAAACCCAGACCTGTCGATGCCAGTGTAGCATTATCAACTTCAAAACTCGCTGGGTCATTGTTCGAGATGTAACCCACGTCGAAAAAGACAAAAGGCGTTAAGCGATGAATGCTTTGGGAACTTGGAAAGTAGGAGTGAGATACTTCGAAAATCGCGGAAATCCCGGAATCACCGTCTACTTCGTCGAACCGATACCCGCGCAATGCATAGCGATCACCAAGGAAGTACTCCTCGACCGAGGGCAACCGGTCGGTTGTGAACTGGCCCCAGATCTCGGTGCGCCAAGCTGTGTTGGGTGACAAGCTCGTAAGTGGGCTTTCGTATCCGATGCCGCCCCGCAGATGCCAGAACGAAGAGTCTCCGTCGTCAAAATTCGCGTCTGTCGTGTCATTGTCATTGTCACCAAAAGATAAGGTTAGCCCCGCTTCCAGAGCTTGTCCTTTTGGATAGTTTTGTCCGTAAAGATACGTAAGACCAACAACGCTCGCGTCACTGGACAATGGAACGCCGCCACTGACTGAGTCCGCTTTTGAAAGGCGATAATCCAGCAGAAAATATCCATAACGGGCCACATCGCGGATCACGGGATAACCCATCGCGACGGTGAAGTTCTCGCCGTCAATATCTGTTCTCGCAAAATCCCCCGAGAGGTCACGTTTTGCGTTAATGTTTCCGTAGAAAATCTCACCGTAGAGACCATTGCTGTTCAGCGGCGTGCGATAGGTAACAGCGCCCCACAAAGAGTGTTCGTCGTCTTTGTCCCAATTGTAATTGCCTGATCCCTCAAAGCGCAGTAAATCCCCGACGGTCAGCGTCGAATAAAACTCTTGTACGACATAGAAGCTGAGCGCTTCTCCAAACTCACGCGGAGGGTTGTCGAGTGTCGCACTCCCGGCTTGTTTGCGCAGAGGCTCTCCCAATACTCTCAGCCTGGCACCTGCCTGATCCGGATAATCAAGTTCGGTCGACAATTCCAAATCAGGTATGTCCTCGGCCAACATAACCGCCCGCTCAAATTGTTTGAGAGTTATTGGATATGCGGTGGTGAGGGGGCGAAAGATCTTTTCCAAGGTTTGGAACGTGCGCGTATCTACACCTTCAATTTCGATGGTTTGAATACGCCCTTCATCAACAACAATGCTCTGCCCATCGGGGCCAGGCCAGGCCTCAGCCAAAAAATAGCCGTCTTCTCGGTAGATCTGCGTGATCGTTGATGCGACCTCTACCGCTGTGATGCGCCCTGACCGATCAAAGGCCAACTGACCGGCAAAAGTTAACAGCTCATCTGAATCATACACAGTTACGCCGCTGACAGAGTGCTGTGATGCTATGTCCCAAGTTTGTGCAATGCTGTATTTTGGAACTGAAACAATGGCCACAAAAGTGCAAATGATCGCAATTACAACCGAGTTGGTTACGGGCATTTTCTACAACCTTAGCATGATTGAGCATTTTAAAACCCAATCCTATTACGAGGTTTGAATGTCTAAGCTTGCCGTTATTCAAATTTGATCACGACTGGTGCTTTCGAGATACACAGCGAACAGACTACAATGCGCCTTCGTCGCCAAGGAACTCGATACCAGCTGTCGCGCCATCACTGTAGGCAATGCAATTCCACGGAGCGCGATCCTCACCAACGCCTACAGTGACCTGTGTTCCCGCCTCGCTAAACGCGGATGAGAGCACCACGACTTGCGAATTGTTTGTCGTGTTGGCTACATCCCGTAAACATGCCTGCTGAGCGGGCGTGAGCTCGGCGGACGCGCTGGACGTACTCGTGTCGTCGCAGGCTGCAAGCAATGCGAAACATGTCGCGCCTGCAATCATCACCTTCTTGTTAGTCATTTTCTTCTCCCTCTGGTTCCTTTGAAATTTGTGAAATTGGATGCGCATGTTTGAAGCTTTTGCGTCTGTGCAGCCAACAGAACACACCTCGATCCTTTGACTACCTTTCCCAAAAACTTGCCGCGGGGGGCTTGTGGGGCAGAACGACATTACGTTGACTACCGAGGCCGCCAACAACGTGTGATGGCCGTATGACGTCACTGGTAAAAGCTAGAGCGAACTTGGGAGAGAGGGCGAGTACGTTAAGTCTGAGCATCGTGTTCTCCCAAGCCAGATTATTGTGAAGTGCCTTCCGACCGCCGGCACTCACTCCAGCAGTCGGAAGGGCCCGGTAGATCGGGCGACAGCGACAACAACGGAGGTAAAAAAAAGTTGTGTCGAATTCGTATGTTCGAATATATTTTTTCATAAATCAACATTTTTTCCGCGCGTAAACTTCTTTACGCTCTCGTACGATAGGCTTCTGCTTTCAAACAAAAAGGTAAGTGGGAGTACCCAGAGGGGAGAGTGTGTTCTCCTGAGCGGCGAAATGTTTTGAGACCGCACAGAAACTGAGAAAGGAATGAAAGATGGGATTCGGTGAAGCAGTTAAAACGTGTTTCTCGAAATACTTCCAGTTCTCCGGGCGGGCTATACGCACAGAATACTGGTGGTTCTTCTTGTTTGTGGTTCTCGTAAGTGCCGTTTTTGCCGGGTTGGATTCGATCCTGTTCGGGACAAACCCCGAAACAGGCCAAGGTTCTCGGGTTCTGTCCTCTGTTTTTCAACTGGCCGTTCTCATACCAATGCTAGCCGCCGGTTGGCGGAGGCTGCATGATACAGGGCGACCTGGTTGGTACTTGCTGCTGCCGATGGTGCTCAGCATTACAACGCTTTTTGTTATGCTGGGTGGGGTGGCGTTCTTTTCGGTATTGGAGCAAGGGACCGAAAACCCCGATGCATTGCGAGGACCCGCGGCAGTCCTGGGCTTGACCGGTATTGTCGTTGTCTCAATTCTGCAAATCGTTCTGTCCATTCTGATGATCTGGTGGCTGACACGACCTTCCCAAGAAGGCGCAAACGAATACGGCGCACCTGCTTCCTGACCTCGCTGTGGGGGCAACAGGTCGGAATCTCTGCTGAATGAAAGTGCAAACCGCAACACCATGGAGAGAGAAAATGAGTTTCAGACCGATTTCCATTGGAACGCTAATGATGGCAATGGCGACCACAGCATCGGCGGAGTGGTCGTTCAGTTCCGGGCCTAATCCCAATGCATTTATTCAGACCGGAAACATGACGCTAGAGCTTCAGTGTAACCGTATTCGCTTTGCTCCAGCTGGATATGAGGACAGCCAGGACATTGCGGAGAAGCAAGGGCTTTCCTTTCGTTTTTTGAAGAACGGCACCACCGAGGTTGGGGCATTTCAGGTTGGCGCTGAAAACGCTGTGTTGCAGATCGTTGACAATTATCCCGTCGAGATCAGTTTCAATAGTCAGCAGGACTATGGTTTTGTATTGGACCAGCTTGCGGCCAATGCATCGGTTAATTTGTCGATGATTGATCAAGATGTCAGCTATGGAATCTTCGACTTAAAAAGTTCCCGCGCGGCAATTCGGTCCCTTCGTTCTGAGTGCGCTTCGGATGCCAGCCAGGGAGCCTCCTATGAAGCACCCGAAGGCATCGTCTATTGTGGAGGCGGTGCGATAAAACGCGTGATCGAACCTATGATTTTGGAAAACCCGGAGGGGGAGTGGGACGCGCGAGTGGCAGTCAGCGGCGAGTGGATCAGAGCCATGACGGCCTACAGTTACTTCGGAAACTCTGAGCCACCGGCCGGATTTGTCGTCGCCCTGCTTGGGGAAGACAGGTCCGAATTTCTGATTTTTAGCGAAGGCTCGGCAAACTGGCTGGAGTACGGGGACTACAGGTATGATCAATGCAATTGATGCTACCTTCCAACCAGCTTCCCAAATAGTGCGCCAGTTGAAAGGTTTGGTTTCCGGGATTGTGCTTGCTTCGGGCCTTGTTTGGACCTCACCAGCTGCAGCGGCTGATGTTTCGCAACTTCCGCCTGGTTTTGCGGGCCCGTGACGCTGTACTGTCGAAGTCGATTATTATAATTGGGTTATCGCTGATGGCCCGCGAAGGTATGGGGAGTCAGTGGCACTTCGACGATCTTGACGTCTACTACCAGAACTGTGTGACAGGCGGACCTGGTTCATTCGTAGTCCCGGTGCTTGACTGGCAGGGCTTTGCGGAGGGCGTACGAAGAAAATTGGTACTGGAAATTGGGTCAGCGCCAGCAATAGGAGAGGTTATGAAGGCGCAACTTGCCTCACCCTCAGACTGCCTGATTGGCGAGAAGATCTGGGAACGGAACCAACATATCTGGAGCGAACCCTAGAATCGGCCTTTGCATCAACCAGCCGTGGCTCGATACAAAAAAGCCAGCAGCAATATTCTAAGGGAAACTAGTTTTCCGCGCTTCCAATGGAACCACACAAATGATGGTGAATCTT
This sequence comes from Ruegeria sp. CDSA236, assembly GCF_059611285.1. Lineage (NCBI taxonomy): Bacteria > Pseudomonadati > Pseudomonadota > Alphaproteobacteria > Rhodobacterales > Roseobacteraceae > Ruegeria > Ruegeria sp. CDSA236. The sequence continues at coordinate 128,894 of NZ_JBXWPG010000011.1, read as the reverse complement.
CGATACGGTGTGAGTAGACAAACTTATTGACATCGATTTGTACGAACCGAGCGAAATTTGTACGCTTATGGTTATTTCGCTAAGCTCTGCGACGGGCATTTCCAACTGCTAGATCAACCGTTCACTGCCGTTAAGACGACCGCTGACGATCGATTCCGGGGGCTGAAGACTGGTCGCTGGTGCTGGCGGGTTGGGTGGGGAGCGGACGTTCACGCGTAGTACTGCCAGGAACTGGTTAGAGCCCAGAGTGACAGATGCTGCGCTAGCTAGGAATGGCAGCGGTGCGCTAATGTCGACTCTGCAAAGTTGAACGAACGGAGTACACGGAACTTTTATCGCGCTCTCATCCGTTCTGGTGCAGAATTCTCCAAACCGGTCGATGATCGAATTCGCAGCTGGTGAAAAAAATCACGCTTTGACTGTCATCTGAAGCATTAGTCACTCGCTCAAAAGAGCCGAAAGCTGCTTCGCTCCCTTCTGAAGTATGCCCAGAAACGACATCAGACTGTTGACGTCATGACGTTGTGTCGGCGCGTGAACCGAAAGCGTGCCTACCAATCGGCCTTGTCCATCCTGAACGGGTACTGCTAGGGCAGTCATTCCGGTCATGAATTCCTCGTCATCGGTGGAATAACTATTCTCAGAGATACGTCGAATCTCCGATCGCAATGCCTTGGGATCGGTCAGCGAGCGTTCGGTTTGTGGTTGTAGATGTCCTGCCGAAAGAAACCCATCCAGCTTTCTTTGCCGTAGTGTGGACAGGTACATCTTGCCGCTGGCCGTGCAATGGAAGGGCACCTGTGTCCCGACCGGCAGTTGAATTCGCAGGGGCCACTTCGTTTCCACCCGGTCGAGATAGATCATGCCCTCGCGGTCTGGAATGGCGAGATTACATGTCTCGCCAACAGTTTCAGCCACACTGCGCAAGATCGCCAGTCGCGCGGTTCGCAAATGCTCGGAAGACATGGTGTTGACCGATAGCAGTCGCAGCCGGTGTCCCGGGCCATACGATCTGCCATCGAGATCCCGCTGCAGAAACCCTTCGGCTTCTGCGGTTTGCAGCAGACGGTGAATTGTTGGCTTGGCCAGACCTAATGCCTCAATCAGATCCGATGGTTTTACGGAAACGCCACGCCGCGCCACCTCCTCGAGGATCAGCAGGAGGCGGAGGTTGGTCGGTATTTGAGTTTCTTTTTCTTGTGTTTCCGTCTCGGCCATCCTGCAACAGTCTAGCTATTTGGAAGCAGTATCAAGGCCAGATCGGGCACAAGCGACACTAAAATCCAAACCGAAAGAAGCGCCACTAGATAGGGTACCGTATACCGAAGCAACCGGAAATAGGGTACTCCTGTTACTCCTGAAGCCACATAGAGGTTCAGCCCATAAGGTGGTGTGATGAATCCAATGGACGCCCCCACAAGGAAGATCACCGAGAAATGGATTGGATCAATCCCAACCGAGGCCGCGATTGGCGCAAGAATTGGAGCGAGAATTATGGTTACAGGTAGGCTTTCCAGAACCATACCCGAGAAGAAGACAATCACCATCGACGTGAATAGAACCGCATAGTACCCACCCATCGAGGTTACAAAATCTCCAATGGTTTGTTGCGCGCCGAGCAATGACAAGATCTGTTGCATCACAACTGATATCGCGATCAGCGGCGCAAGGATGCCGGTGATCTGGGCCGAGCGGATGACGATCGAGGGGATCTCGGGGATCGTAAAGCCTTCGACCACGAACATTTCGGCGTAACTCTTCTCGGTTGGCGATATGTCGTTTCTGGCCCCCATAATCCGGTTGATCGGATAGCTGACCAAACCAGCGATCACACAGAAGCCAACCGTCACGCCCGCGGCTTCTGTCGGTGAAAATTTGCCTGTGTAGATGCCCCACAGCACCAGCCCAATGGCGAAAAATCCAAGCCAGGCGCCAAATGCCGTTTTCAGTATCCGGTTGAGCTGCAAAGGGATCAGATGGCCCCACCCGTTCATGCGGCAAATGATCCAGCACGCGAATTGCATACCAAAGACCATGAGCGCGCCCGGAAGAATGCCCGCCACGAACAACTCGGAAATAGGAAGGTTCATCAAGAAGCCATAGACGATGAAGATAATGGACGGCGGGATTATGATCCCTACAGTACCCCCTGCCGCAGCGGTCGCCGCGCTGAACCGTTCGTCATAGCCACCTTTGACCATCTCGGGGTGCAGCATCGAACCAATTGTGGCTGTCGTCGCCGAGTTTGATCCCGAAATCGCCGCGAATAACCCGCAGGCACCAAGCGATGCCATCGCCAACCCACCACGTATCCAGCCCAGACAGGCATAGGCGAAATCGCTGAGCCTTCGGGCAATGCCAGATTTGTTGATCAGGTCTCCGGTCAGGATAAAGAGCGGCATCGCGAGCAGGGCAAAGCCTTTGTTGAACACGTTCAACAGTTCGGCCCCCATATTGTCCAGCGTCAAGCCAAGGACGAATGAGCAGCCGATCACCCAATAGCCGATGACCAAAAACACCGGCACGCCCAGCATAAACAGAAAGGTAACCCCAAGTGAGATCAGTGTAACCAAAGTTCCGTCTGTCATCAGTCTGCTCCGATCACGGCCTGCTTGATCAGCGGCTCACCTGTTTTCCAGTTTTGCAGATCGTCGGCGAGGTTCTGAAACACACGCCCGATCATCAAAAAGAACGAAATAGGCGCGGCCAGCAAAAACCACCACTGCATGATATTGTCCGTGCCGAGAACGATCTGAAAATTCGAGGCCGATAACGCAACCAGTCGCGTTGTCGTCACGATGACGATCACCGCAAAGATGAACCACAGCACCGCATCAAGGATCAAACAGGCCAACTGCCCGCCTCGGGGCATTGCGGTGCGGAACTCATTGAAACTCAGATGCGTCCGCAGGCGAACATTGTACGTGGCCCCGAACCACGCCATCACCATAAACAACAAGGGAGGGATAGTGGTGGACCACGGTTCTTGATCGTTGAACACGAATCGGTCGATCACGCCCCAGAAAATGATCAACGCAATGGCGAGGTAAGAATATACCATCACCGACCGCTCCAGATGGCGTTCGATAAACGGCACTGTCCGATAGATCAGCATGATCACGAATCCGCCCATGGCTGAAACAACCGCGCCCAACACCCATGCGGCGTCCGATTCCAGCGCTGATTGAATCTCGAACGAATCCTGGCTGAGAAAGGCACTGAAGATCGCGCCTGTGTCTGCCCAAAACGACATGTACCCCGTCCTCCCAGTCGGTGTGTATTAGAACCGGCCCGCTTGGGGCCGGTTCGTCTTTTGTATCAGGCTTCGCCTTTCCACCAACGGCGCGGTTCTACGTTTTCCGGCAGGGTGTCTGCCGGAATCTCACGCGCGATGTCGTAGATTTCCTGATAGGTATCGATGCCACCGGCCCATTTGTTCAAACGCTCACGCCACTGCGCCCAAGGTTCGGGGTTGTAGTTCGGGGCGCACATCTCTTCGGCCAGTTTGATCTGATCATCTGGCAGGAATGCCGGACGTACTCCATTTTCGGCGAAGATAGTATCAGGCAGCTGCGGTTCCGAGAAACCGACGGTGTTCAGCAAAGCCGCTTCATTGGCACCTTGAATCAAAGCCTGCGTAAAGTAGGAAGACTCCATCACAGCATCCTGAAGCTCCCCGCCCAGACTGTCGAACACTTTGGCTGACATTGAGGTATGTTCAGTGCCGCAGAAGAATTTCAGGTTGACTGACTGCGACACCACTGGAGCCATGTTGGCATATGCGACGGCCGATGCCCACGTTTCAGCCCCGTCGATCAGACCAGTCTTCAACGCATCCAGAGTTTCTTCCCATGCAACCGGTACCGGATTCAGGTTCAACAGCTGCATCGCAATGCGTCCCAGCTGCGTACCCGTCACACGGTTCTTTGTACCGAACAGCTCTTCCAGTTTGGTGACGGTCGGCTTGTCGGCAAAGGTCGATCCCATTTGCAGGCCGCGCAATTCACAGTGGGTAAACAGGAACTTCAGGCCGTGCCGTTTTTCAAGCGGATCACGCAGAATGCGCTGGCTCGCCGGGCTGTAGAAGAAGTGATACTGCGCTGCCCGGCTGGGGAACATGTAAGCATAGTCCAGCACGTTGAGATACGGCGCGCCCCCAGCCGAGTTCTGGGTCGAGGCCGCGTAAATATCAACAATGCCCTGCTGGGTTTTTTCAACACAGCTCAGCTGGCCGCAGATCTGGTTATCGCCAATGAACTCGATCCGAATTTCACCGTCCGTGCGCTCTTCCAGATCGCGTGCAAACTCGATCGCGCCGGCGCGTTCGATCAGCAGATTGCGGGTGTTAAAGCCCGATGCGCCGAATTTAAGCGTGTGCTTTGGCTCTTTCGAGAAGCGCTTTTCATAGGTTGATTCGGCTGCCTGCGCCAGATTCGCCAGGCTCATCGCGCCACCGAACCCGCCTGCCGCCAGCAGTGTCGAACTCATGCCATACCGCCCGGCCACACGAAAAAAATCTCGCCGGGAAATGCCACTTAGTTTCTTACCGATCTCCATTGCTTACCTCCCTGATCGCAATTAATGAGACGTTTTGTATCAAAAAATGCTAGTATATTTCTCGCATCTTGCATAGAGTTTTTTTCAGTCGCGTCGGGAGGAGACAGTTATGGAAGTCGATTATGCGGTAGTCGGAGCAGGATCTTCGGGCTGTGTCATTGCCAACCGTTTGAGTGCTGATCCCAATACGACCGTCGCATTGCTGGAGGCTGGCGGTCGCGACACCAACCCGTGGATTCACATTCCGGTCGGTTATTTTAAAACAATGCACAACCCGTCGGTTGACTGGTGCTATCGCACTGAACCCGATCCGGGGCTTAATGGACGATCCATAGACTGGCCACGAGGCAAGGTGCTGGGCGGCTCATCCTCGCTGAACGGGCTGCTTTATGTCCGCGGCCAGAAAGAAGACTACGATCGCTGGCGGCAAATGGGCAATGAGGGATGGGGGTGGGACGATGTCTTGCCCCTGTTTAAACGCTGCGAAGATCAAGAACGCGGTGAAGATGAGTTTCACGGCATTGGCGGGCCTTTGTCTGTTTCGAACATGCGCATTCAACGCCCCATTTGCGACGCCTGGGTTGCCGCGGCACAGGCCGCAGGCTACCCGTTCAACCCCGACTACAACGGTGCTGAACAAGAGGGCGTGGGGTATTTCCAACTGACCACCCGCAACGGCCGTCGCTGCAGCGCGGCTGTGGCTTATCTCAAACCCATTCGAAGTCGTCAGAATCTGAACATCATCACCAACGCATTTGTGACGCGCGTGGTTTTGGACGGGAAAAAGGCGACCGGGCTGGTTTACCGGGACAGGTCAGGGGTCGAGCAAACTCTGAAGGTTCGACGCGAGATTATCCTGTCTGGCGGCGCGATCAATTCGCCCCAGATCCTGATGTTGTCGGGGATTGGAGACCCGGACCACCTCAAAGAAAACGGAATCGAACCGCTTCACACCCTGTCTGGCGTCGGTAAGGGCTTGCAGGATCATTTACAGGCGCGCCTGGTGTTCAAGTGCAATGAACCAACACTGAATGATGAAGTCCGCAGCCTGTTCAATCAGGCGCGCATCGCTCTGAAATATGCACTGTTCCGTGCAGGGCCTATGACAATGGCGGCCAGCCTCGCCACCGGCTTTATGAAAACGCGCCCGGATGTAGAGACACCCGATATACAGTTTCATGTCCAACCCTGGTCCGCTGACAGCCCGGGCGAGGGCGTACACCCGTTCTCGGCCTTTACAATGTCGGTCTGCCAGCTGCGCCCGGAAAGCAGGGGGGAGTTGTGCCTGAACGGCCCCGATCCGTCCAAACATATCAAGATCATACCGAACTACTTGTCCACAGAAACAGATTGCAGGACCATAGTCGATGGCGTGAATATCGCGCGGCGAATTGCCAAGAAAAACCCTTTGGCCTCGAAGATTTCGGAAGAGTTTCGACCAACAGCAGATCTGAATTGCAACGACTATGACGCTACGCTGGATTGGGCCAGGTCGAATTCGACCTCAATCTACCACCCAACCGGCACCTGTGCGATGGGAAGCTCTGAGGCATCTGTTGTCGATCCTAAACTAAGGGTTCACGGGCTAGAAAATCTGCGCGTGGCCGATTGTTCAATCATGCCCGAAATCGTCAGTGGCAACACCAACGCACCGGCAATAATGATCGGGGAAAAGGCGAGCGATTTGATAATCGCGGATGCCTGACAGGCCCTCCATCTTGCCTGTGTGCGATGCAGAATGCCCAAAACACTCGCAACCGATGGATCGGTGTGCCAGTCGCGCAAGCTCAAGCTGTTCTGTTGATTATGTCTGATCGCAACTCGCACTTTGCCAACTCTTGTCTCATGACTGACCGTGATCTGGGAGGGCGACTCTTGGCCAACGATCTGTGCTGCATCCAGCTCAGATTTTGACATCAAACCAATCTCGCGAAACATGCATAAGCGGTCGCGGACGCTACTTGCTTTTCCAATAGTTCAAATCGGAACGTCCACTTTCCTATTTTTGGCGTACAAGTACTTCACTTACAGAGAGATATACACAGCTCTGGGTCGCGAGCCTAAGCCTGGCTACGGGCACTGCGTCGGTGAACCCTATTGGCCGCTAAGTCCCGCAACCCGGTCATTCACCAGTCTTCACCCAACGTCCGCTTTCATCTAAACCGAGCAACCCCTTGCATCTAAATAAAGAAGCAACTGCAGGAGTTTGATCCATGAAGTACCTGTCTGCCCTCGGCGTTCTCGCCGGGGGTTTTCTTTTGCACCCACCGCCCAAGGCTGTCCTGACGACGATCCGGCATCGTTGCCATAACCGTCGCTGTGTGAACCCGCGTCATCTGACCATCGGTGACCGCCGTGATAACCTTGAGGATGAGCGTGACCGGCAGGCGAACGGGGTCGATTGGGATATGCTATAGACCTGTGGCTATGCAGAAATCTCGACTTCGGAACAGCTAACCCGCTCCCCCCGCAACGTGGGAGGGGCACCCCCGCAGAACCCGCTATGATTGTTAACGGGTGGTTCGGGTGGCTGGGGCATAAACGGGGGCATTTCTCGGAGGGTTTAGCCCCAAGAGCCTGTTGTCGTTCTATGATCTGATGAACTGGCTGGGGTGGTAGGATTCGAACCTACGATACACAGTACCAAAAACTGCTGCCTTACCACTTGGCTACACCCCAACGGTGAGGCGCTATCTACGATTGTTGTTGGTAGGGTTCAAGAGCTTTCAGGCAAAAAATTAGGCCAGTTATAAAAAAAATTCAGAGCATCTTTCACGGGTCATGTTAGCAGCACCTCTTCCTGCCCGAAGGTGTTGAACATGGTTTGATGGCAACGGCTGTGAATTGGCCCTTCCGCCAATGAAGCATGACTCTGCGGACAGATGTTGAACGGCTGGGCCGGGCGAGGATTCGTCTGGCAGGCGGACAGGAAGCAGGTTTTCGATTGGTTTAACGAGGGCGAGTGGCAGTCGCGAATGTGGTCTTTCTGGCGCTGCACCCCTTTGTTGCGCCTCCTGCTTACGTAGGGCGGCCCAATGCCGAAGCAGATAACAAGAATAAGCAAGTTCGAGAGTGGCGGATCGGGAACTTCATTGCCGGTTGCTCTGAGATCAGCGCTACTCGCGAATCTCTGAGGGATCGACGCCCCAAAGGTTGGATTTCAGGGCCCAGCCACGATAGCCACCTGCAGAGATGCGACACCACTCGATCGTGCAGGTTCCAAGCCGCGCGACAACGCCGGTTTCAAACCGCGCACTGACCTGCGAGTTTGGGTCCGGGTTGGAATAGACCGGCAGCAAGTCGGATTCGATCAGTACTGTGCGCACGCCAGACAACAAGGCGTAATGGACCCAACCCCCTGCGCCATCGCGGTCCTGAACCTTTCTCCAGTTGCCATATTCCGCTGTCACCTGCAAAGGCATCCCACGCCGTTTGAACACCCAGTCGATTCGATGCGACAGGGATGGTCCTCTGCGCACGTTTCCCTCAGCCGCTTTCATGGAAACATACCGTGGCAAAGGCAGATTCGTGACCTGGCCGCGCTTATCCTGTGCGCTGGCCACTAAGGGACCAAGCACAAGCATAATTACTGAAAAAAGCGCCAGAATCCGGCGATTTACTGGTAGGAGAACACTCACTGACAGTCTGCTCTTATGCCTGTTAATTTTGCTTCGAAAAAAGGTTGGATCAATGCCCAGGGGTTCTTGTGCCCCGCCTTATCCTGCGCCACGATGCCATGACGCGCGAAAGTTTGCAAAGCAGTGGGAGTACACAGGTGCCTAGAGAACGTCTGAGTGTTGTCGTTACGCGACGGTTGCCCGAGGCTGTTGAAACCCGATTGAGCGAGCTTTTCGATGTCCGGTTGCGTGCGGACGACGCACCCATGACCCGAGAAGAGCTTGTAGCGGCCGTACAAGAAGCGGATGTACTTGTACCAACGGTTACAGACTCGATTGATGGCGGGTTGCTGGGGCGGGCGGGTGAAAGGCTGCGACTGATCGCCAACTATGGGGCAGGGGTTGACAATATCGATGTCGCAACCGCCCGTCAGCGCGGCATCCTTGTGTCGAATACGCCCGGTGTGCTGACCGACGATACTGCGGATATGACCATGGCGCTGATATTGGCCGTGACCCGCCGCATCCCCGAGGGGTTGTCCGTCATGCAAAAAGGGGACTGGCAAGGATGGTCACCCAACGCGTTGCTGGGTGGGCGGATCGGTGGGCGGCGTCTTGGCATTTTGGGGATGGGCCGGATTGGTCAGGCGGTTGCCCGTCGTGCCAGTGCCTTCGGAATGCAGATACATTACCACAACCGTCGTAGGTTGAGACCGGAGACAGAGCAAGAGCTTGAGGCGACCTATTGGGAAAGCCTTGATCAGATGGTCGCACGGATGGATGTGATCTCGGTCAACTGCCCGTCTACGCCTTCGACTTTCCACCTGATGAATGCCCGGCGGCTAAAGCTGATGAAGCCGAGTGCAGTGCTCGTCAATACGTCACGTGGCGAAGTGGTCGATGAAAACGCGCTAACCCGCCAAATCCGGTCAGGCGATATCGCAGGTGCAGGTCTTGACGTTTATGAACACGGAACGAAGGTGAACCCTCGCCTACGGCAGTTGCCGAACGTGGTTCTGTTGCCGCATATGGGATCTGCCACGCTTGAGGGGCGGATCGAAATGGGCGAAAAAGTTATCATAAATATCAAGACATTCGAAGACGGCCACCGACCACCGGACCAGGTTGTTCCGTCCATGTTATAGTAGGCGGCTTGGTGGCCAGACGATACAAAGTCAATTTTTCAGGAGGATACTATGAAACGAAGTCTGATTTCGGGATTGCTTTTGGCAACCATGACCTTTGCCGGGCCGTTGGCCTCTCAGGAAGCTGCGGATGCGGTTGCACCTGAGGGTGGTACTGACGGGCAGGTTCAAGGCCTGACCGCAGAAGTCATAGCCTCACTCGAAGCGAAATTGGCCGGTGAACCCGTGACGTCGCAGAACTGGATGGTGGCCGCGGCCAACCCTCTAGCGGTTGAGGCTGGGGCCAAGGTGCTGCGGGCAGGCGGTTCGGCGGCTGATGCGATGGTTGCCGTGCAGGTTGTACTTGGTTTGGTCGAGCCGCAATCCTCGGGCCTTGGTGGTGGTGCATTTCTGGTCTGGTATGATGCGGCCTCTGGCAAGTTGACAACACTGGACGGACGTGAAGCCGCCCCGCTTGAGGCCACCCATCGTCTGTTTCAGGACGAGAATGGCGAACCGCTGAAATTCTTTGATGCGGTTGTCGGGGGACTTTCTGTCGGCACACCCGGCACCCCGGCTTTGTTGGAAGAGGCGCATCGCCGCTGGGGCCGCAGTCCGTGGCCCGGCCTGTTTTCTGACGGCATTAATTTGGCTGATGAGGGTTTTTTGGTTTCCCCTCGATTGGCCAGCCTTGTTGAGAATGACGCGGAACGCCTGTCGCGATTTCCCGAGACAGCCGCGTATTTCCTGCCGGAAGGACAGCCGCTTGCACAGGGGCAGCGGTTGACGAACCCGGCCTATGCGGAAACGCTGCGCATCATGGCTGCGGAAGGATCGGCTGGATTCTACGGAGGAGAGATTGCTGCCGGGATCGTCAGCGCGGTTCGCAACGCGCCTGGGAATCCAGGCGTGCTGTCTGGTACAGATCTGGCGCTTTATCAGGTCATCGAACGTGACCCCGTCTGCGCCACCTACCGCGTTTATGAAGTCTGCGGAATGGGCCCGCCATCCTCAGGGGCGCTGACGGTCGGGCAGATTCTGGGCATGTTGAACGGCTATGATCTGGCAGCGTCAGGCCCCGAAGATATCAGATCCTGGCGGCTGATCGGGGATGCTTCGCGTTTGGCTTTTGCCGACCGTGGACGCTATATGGCTGACCATGATTTTGTCCCGATGCCGACACAGGGGCTGGTCGATCCTGCCTATTTGTCCGAACGGGGCGCGTTGCTGAGCGGTGAGGCCGCATTGATCGACGCCGTTCCGGGGAATCCCGAATTTGACCATGCCTCGAACTGGGCGGATGATATCTCGCTGGAACTTCCGTCGACCTCGCATATTTCGATCGTAGACCAGTATGGCAATGTGCTGTCCATGACCACGACGATCGAAAACGGCTTTGGATCGCGGCTGATGACCAACGGGTTCTTGCTGAACAATGAGTTGACGGATTTCTCGTTCAAAACCCACAGTGATGGCGTTCCGATTGCCAACCGTCTGGAACCGGGCAAGCGTCCGCGCTCATCTATGAGTCCGACCATTGTGATGCAGGACGGTGCACCGGTTCTGGCCATCGGGTCGCCGGGCGGAAGCCGGATTATCGGCTATGTTGCCAAGTCGATCATCGCCTGGGCAGATTGGGATATGGATGTGCAACAGGCCTTGGCACTGCCGCATCTGGTCAATCGTTTCGGCACGTTCGACGTGGAACAGGGCACCGGGGCCGAAGGGCTTTCGGATGCGCTGACCGAACTTGGCTATGAGGTCAACGCGCGTGATCTGACATCAGGTCTTCATGCCATCGAGATCGGGGACATGCTGACAGGCGGTGCCGATCCGCGACGTGAGGGCATTGCGCTGGGCGAATAGTCTAGCGGCCAGTCAGAAAGGGAAAGCATGGTGCAGGCAAAGTCGCTTCGGCGAAACGAGGCGGGGATTGAAACGGTCGTCGGCATTCTGAAACAGCAATTCGGCGACCGTTTGCAAACGAGTCAGGCGATCCGCGAGCAGCACGGGCATACGACCACATGGATCGAAAACCAGCCCCCTGATGCGGTGGTGTTTCCGCATTCGACCCAGGAAGTCTCGGAAATCGTCAAGGCCTGCGCCACGCATAAGGTCCCTGTGATTGCCTTTGGCACCGGAACCTCGCTGGAAGGGCATGTGAACGCGCCAGCCGGTGGCATTTCGGTCGATCTGTCTCAGATGAACAAGGTACTGGCCGTTCATTCCGATGATTTGGATTGTGTCGTGCAACCAGGTGTAACGCGAGAGGAGCTGAATACTCATCTGCGTGATCAGGGTCTGTTCTTTCCGATTGATCCCGGTGCGAACGCCTCGCTGGGCGGTATGGCGGCGACCCGTGCTTCGGGAACCAATGCGGTGCGCTATGGCACGATGAAGGACAATATCCTTAGCCTTGAGGCCGTGATGCCGGACGGGCAAATCATCCGAACCGGGCAGCGGGCCAGAAAGTCGTCGGCCGGGTATGACTTGACCCGCCTGATGGTAGGCGCAGAGGGCACGCTGGGCATCATCACAGAACTCACTCTGCGTCTGCAAGGCATCCCCGAAGCGATCACCTCGGCGCGTTGTGTGTTTCCTTCTGTCGACGCGGCATGTCAGGCTGTAATGATGACGATCCAGTACGGCGTTCCCGTGGCCCGGATCGAGTTGTTGGACGAGGTGTCGGTGAAGGCCGCAAACGCCTATTCGGGACTGGCCTTACCGGAAACCCCGCTTTTGCTGTTGGAGTTTCATGGATCAACTGGTGGTGCGGTCGAGCAGGCTGAGACATTTGGTCAGATCGCCGAAGAGTTCGGCGGCACAGATTTCGCGGCCACTTCGACAACCGAAGAACGCAACAAACTCTGGCAGGCACGCCATGATATGTATTGGGCCAGCTTGCAGTTGCGCCCCGGTGCGCGGGGCATATCAACCGATGTTTGCGTACCGATCTCGCGACTGGCAGAATGCGTGACTGCGACCCGGAACAAGGCCAAGGAACTTGGGCTTTTGGCGCCGATTGTCGGGCATGTAGGGGACGGTAATTTTCACACCTTGCTGTTGATCGACATGGAAAACGCCTACGAAGTGGCCAAAGCGGACGGGTTTGTTGGGTGGTTGAATGACCTTGCGATCGAGATGGAGGGAACCTGTACCGGGGAACATGGGATCGGGCAAGGAAAGCGGTCATACCTGGCCAAGGAGCTAGGGGCAGCGCTGACCTTTATGGAGGCGGTGAAAAAGGCGCTTGATCCCGACAATATCATGAACCCGGGAAAAATATTTCCGGCTCGGGACGGGTAAAAACCGCGCGGATTATTCCGTATCTAGGCCACAAGGATGCCTCAATTTTCAAAGATTCTGCGCGAAATAAGCAGTGAATGAATATTGAGGTAATTTAATGGACGCGTTGCGGCTGATCGGGTTTACGCTGATTGTTGGATTGGTTGTCGCCGGGCTGGATTACTACCAGCAGGATAAGAAACACGAAGGTACGCTGTCGGCAAACGGCTATGTGGAAACGCTCAAAACGCGGTTCGCCCTTTATCATGAAGAACTGGATGCCGAAGCGGCAGAACGCGACCGCCAGAAGCGTTGGCGCGCAGGGGGCAAGCCCTATATGCCGGTCCCGGATTCAGTGCTTTCGCGTCGGGCAATAATGGACAGTGACTTCACGCTCGATGCGCGTGAAGGGGGGGGCTTGAAATCAGTCAGTGAGGCCGCGCGCCCGCTTGCCAGTAAGGTGGCTGTTCAAAAAGCTGAAATACAGGCCAAAAAACTGGATAAGGCAAGCTGGGTTTATGAAAAGGCTGGTCACACTTACTGGATTGAGATCAAACTGCGGCAGGAGGCTTCCGCGGATTCACTTGCAGGCAATATCGCAAGATCGATCGACTCGATGGATTTCGGTGCCAGCAACTATGCTCCGTTCGGTGTGATCGGGGGCGTTGCCTATTTTCAGTTCGTCGAAGCTGAGTACAGCCCGATCCATCTCGATGTCCGTAAAGTCTGGTCGATGATCACTGCCAAAGTGACGGATCTGACTCAGCCGGTTGGGTTCCAGATCTATACGGGCACCCTGGGTCTGGGTGAGGAAATACGTGTTGAGATGTACACGGATGCCCCGGAGCAGGATGTGCGCATATTCCTCAGCCAGCTTGACTATGATGGGATGAACGCGTTGCTTAGCCGGCCGGTGCCTGGTGTAGGAAACGAGGCGGTTACCGACCCGGATGGCGGCATTGAGCGCGCCTTGCAAATGGCCGAAGTCCGGGCCGAGTTCACCCGGCTGCGCAGCGAGATTGCTCAGTTGCGGATCGAAAACATCAACGGGTTGGCCTTGCTTGCCAATACAATGGCGGCACAACACGGGTTGCCATCTGATGCTTTCGATCTGACGGCAAACAATATCCAATCCCCGGATGATTTGATCCAGATCGGGTATCGCAAAGGGTTGGCTGGCCTGGAAATTGAAAACGCAGATGCGGATGGATCTGGCGGCAGTGTTTTTGGGCGACTTTTCGGGAAGCTAACGGGTGGGTCGGAAGAAAAAGAGGTCGAACCGAAAAGCTCGAGCGGTTTGTTCGGCGGCCTGAAGTCGTTTTTTAAAGGTTCAGAAACTGCCGATGCTTCTGGGAAACGTGTGAACGAAGCATCCGAGATTCGTGTGAACAAGGGTGGAGCAGGGTCTTCGGGCAAATGCGCCTTCAAAGATGCACGCAAGACCTGCTCGCTGTCTGGCGGCTGAGAAAGTTCAAAACTTTTAGGAAAAACGACCCCCGGATGTCTGAGGGTCGTTTTTTTTATATCACTGGTCGGATGAATGTCGCGCGGTGGGCGCTGATTGCGCCATATGGTGGCAACAGATTCCAAGGGGAGACACCCGGCTATGAAAACCCAAGTCAAAGCACTGGTCGTTGGCGGCGGCGCCGTCGGCACTTCGATTGCCTATCATCTGGCCAAGGCAGGCTGGGACGATGTCATGCTGATCGAGCGGGATGAACTGACATCAGGCTCAACCTGGCATGCGGCGGGTTTGCTGCCGCTGTTCAACATGTCCTATGCTACCACGCATATCCACAAATACTCGGTCGATTTCTACAAGCAGCTTGAAGATGAGACCGGCCTGAACGCGGGTTTCGCCGTGGTTGGCAACCTGCGCATGGCGCAGACCCAGGAGCGCATGGACGAATACATGCTGTACGCGTCCACCGCCGAAACCTGTGACGTTGCCTATGAATGGCTGACTCCGGACCAGATCAAGGAACGCTGGCCGCTGATCGAGACCTCGGACCTGAAGGGCGCGATATATCACACCGAGGACGGCTATATTAACCCAGCAGACGTGACACAGGCGATGGCCAAGGGTGCGCGTCAACGCGGTGTTGAGATCGTTCGCAAGCTGCAGGCCGATGCCTTCCATTGGAATGGCACTCATTGGGAAGTCACCTGCACCAAAATGGTCGAGAAGGGCGGTAACCTCATTCCGTCGGATGAGCAGGTGGTTATCACCGCCGAGCATGTCGTGACCGCATCGGGCAACCACGCACAGCGGACCGCGAAAATGCTGGGCATCAAGATGCCCGCGATCCCGGTCGAACACACCTTCATCGTCATGGACAAAGACCCTGAGCTGGTCAAATGGCGTGAAGCGGGCAACCCCGAACACCCTGTTGTCCGCGATGCCGACAACGAATCCTACGCACGCGAGGAACGCGGCGGCTGGATTTTGGGGATCTATGAACATGGTGCGCCGGCGCAGTTCGAACACGGCGTGCCGGACAGCTTCCGTGCTGATCTGTTCCCGCTCGATCTGGACCGGATTGCGGATCAGTACATGGCGATGGCCGAACGTGTGCCGTCCTGTGCTGAATCCGGTCTGAAAGACGATTTCAACGGCCCGATCTGCTACACCCCCGACGGTAACCCGCTGGTTGGACCCGCGCCGGGTCTGCGCAATATGTGGCTGGCCGAGGGCTTCAGCTTTGGTATCACCGCTGCGGGTGGCACCGGTTATTATCTGGCCCAGATGATGGTCGATGGAGAAGCCGAGATCGACATGGCCTCGCTGGACCCCAAACGCTATAGCAGCAACTGGATGACCACCGAGTTCGCGGCGCGCAAGAACGAAGAGTGCTATGAGCACGTCTATATCCTGCACCACCCCGATGAAGAACGTGCTGCCTGCCGCCCGCTGCGGACTGTTCCGGCCTATGACCGTCAGAAAGCGCGTGGCGCACAGTTTGGCTGGGTTAACGGCTGGGAGCGCCCGAACTACTTCGGTCCGCTGGATGCACCCGAAAACTTCGACCATGATGCCCGCTCGTTCCGCCGCGGTGGCTGGTGGCAGCATGCCGTTGACGAAGCAAAGGCGATCCGCGAAGGCGTTGGCCTGATCGACGCATCGGCCTTCACAAAGCATGTCGTCAAAGGCCCCGGAGCGACCCAGTTCCTGGATTGGTTCACCTGCAACAAGCTGCCCAAGGTCGGTCGCATCAACCTGACCTACGCGTTGACCTCGCACGGTACCACCCGCACCGAATACACCATCGTCCGCAACGGCGAGAACAACTACTATATCGTCTCTGCCGGGGCATGGACCGAGTACGACGCCGATTACCTGCGCAAGGCGGCCGAGGACAAGATGGAGGAGTTCGGTTACATCGAGATCCAGGATGTGACCACTCAGTGGGGCGTTTTTGCCATTGCCGGACCCAAATCGCGGGACGTTCTGAAAGAGGTCATCAAAGACGCCGATCCGGAAACCGCACTGTCCAACAAGCGCTTCCCATGGCTGTCGGCCCGTCAGATCGAACTGGGCATGTGCCCGGTCAACGCGATCCGCGTGGCCTATACCGGTGAGCTTGGCTGGGAACTGCACCACCCGATTGAAATGCAGAACTACCTGTTCGACCTGCTGGAAAAAGCGGGTGAGAAGCATGGCATGAAGCTGGTCGGCGCACGCGCCCAGAACTGGCTGCGTCAGGAGAAATCCTATCGTGCCTTCGGCACCGAACTGGGCCGCGACGCGACCCCGCTGGAAGCCGACCTGCCACGCTTTGTTGACCTGTCCAAGGACTTCTATGGCAAGACCAAGCTGGAAGAGACCGGCGTGCGCGTGAAATGCTGCACCCTGCTGATCGACGGACCGGAGGATGCCGATCCGTGGGGCCGTGAAGTGTTGTATACGCCGGAAGGTGAACGCGTCGGTCGTCTGACTTCGGGTGGCTATTCAGTAGCCTTCGAGAAATCCATCGGCATGGGCTATGTGAAGCCCGATCTGGCGGTGGAAGGCACCAAGCTGAAGGTCAAGCTTCAGGACAAATTGTGGGATGCGGTCGTCACCTGCGACAGCCCCTATGATCCGAAAAACGAGGTCATCCGCAAGGACGGCTGATCTGGATAAGAACGGCGGCACCTTTTTGGTGCCGCCTTCAAATGCCCGCGGCACGCGGGCTTTTTTCATGCACTCAGCTCGTCGAAGCAGTCCAGCGCCTTAGAGGCGTACATCATCGACGGCCCGCCCCCCATCTGAACCGCCATGGACAGAACGTCCGAAACCTCGTCACGTGACGCGCCGGCTTTGATCAAAGCTTCGGTGTGCAGCATGATACAGGGTTCGCATCGGTCCGCTATGGATATGCCAAGAGCGATGAATTCTTTGGTCTTGTAGTCCAGCGTTCCGCCTTGCTTGACCGCCGCGCCAAGCGCACCGAAGGCGCGGGCGGTATCAGGGATTGCGCCGTTCAAATTGCGAAGACCTTTTCGCGTGTCGTTGATCTTTTCCTGCCAGGGCATGCTACATTCCATTTAACATCGTGTGTTTGGAATATGTTTAGTTGGCCTCGGTCGGGCTTTGATCTGGATCAGGTGTCAGATTTTTCCACGATGAAGGCCAGGTTATTTGCAGGCATCTCCGCGACTTCCAGGATTTTCAGGTCGTGATTGGCCAAAAGCTCAGAAACGTCTCCGTCGTTTTTATATCCGATTTCAGCATCCTGCTGGACCAGAGCTGCATGAAATCGTTGATCCCCCGCGCTGGTCAGGCGATTGTTGCGCATGAAGGGACCATAGAGGATCAACCGGCCATTCGCGTTCAGTGCTTGAGCTGCCTCGCCGACAAGCGTTTCCACTTCGGCCCAGCTGATCAGGTGCAAGAGATTGATCAGAACGATCAGATCCCTGCCGCCAAACGGCTGATGCCAACCCTCGATGGTTGCATCCAGAGCGACTGCTTTAGACACATTCGGCAGGCCCGCGGTGTAGGCATTGATGCTGGCCTGCCGTTCGGATTCAACCTCACTGGGTTGCCAATGCATGCTGGGGCGGCATTCGGCAAAGGCTGCGATGTGCTGACCGGTGCCACTTGCCAGTTCCAGCGCTTGTCCGGTCAAAGGGGCGAACCGGTCCAGAAGATCGCACAAAGCCCCGACGTTACGGCTGGCTGCCGGAGCGACCAACTGACCGTTCTCTCCTACAGTCGCGACGCTGGCGTTGGAGGGTAACGGGCGCTTGTTCATCTATGCAACCTGTCTGGTCTCAGAGAGGCGATGGTCGCCGTGTCCAGACTTGATTGGTTGCCGACTGTCAGATCCGCTACCAGTTGGGATGCAGCAGGGGCCGTCTGAAACCCGTAACCGCCCTGACCGGCAGACCAGATAAACGTAGGATCGGTCGGATCGGGCCCCAAAACCAGGCTGCCATCCGGTGCGAAACTGCGCAAGCCCGCCCAGTTGGTTTCGACCCGCGTCACAGGCTCGGTGACCATTGCCTCGTACCGGGCCAAGCCCTCGGCCAGAACCATGTCATCGGCAAACGCATCATGGGCGGCGGTCGGATCGGCATCGGCAGGTGAGACCAGCAATTTGCCCGCGTCGGGTTTAGCATACCAGCTTTCGCCCGCACCCAACATCATGGGCCAGGCGCGCAAGTCATGCCCGCCGGGGGCCGGGATACGGGCCATTGAGCGGCGGCGCGGCTGGATACCAATCGGCGCGATACCGGCCATCGCCGCGATTTCGTCAACCCAGGCGCCGGCTGCATTGACGATGTGTCGTGCCTCAAAGCTCTCGGTGGCCTCGACGATCCAGTGCCTATGTTTGCGAATTGCCGTGACGCTTTGCCGGGTCAGAACGGATCCACCATTCCCACGGATCGTCCGGGCGAAATCCTGCATCATGCGGTCGGTATCTATATCTTGTTCACTGTCGCTGTGCGCCGCGAACCCGACGGTTTCGGGGTTCAGGATCGGGATAAGGGATTGTGCCGCGTCAAAGGAAATCTGTCGGCCGCCAAGTTGATCGGCATCCCGGTGAAACACATCGTGTTGGTCTTTCCCGCCGATCAGAACCCAGCCGCGTGGCGACAGATAGTCATTCGTCTCAAAATGCGCTGCGCTGGCAAGGTTGAGGGCAATAACAGCAGGCGGACCATAGGCGGGTGCAAACATAGCCGCGGACCGGCCTGATGCGTGATAGCCCAGCGCCTCTTCGCCTTCGAGCACGGTGACCTGGCCGCGCTCTGACAACCGCGCGCCCGCGCTAAGCCCGGCAATACCGCCGCCGATAATCAGGAAATCTATCATGTCGCCCCTTTGCTGGCCGCAGTCGTGATTTTCTGACGTCGAATGCGCCCTGCACGACCGTAGAATTCTAATTGAGACTTTAAGCAGGGTTGAATTTGCGCATCAACCCATCCAAAGAAGTGGAAAGCATTTAGAGGAGGGCAGGGTGAGCACAGCAGATTTACACCCATTGGCCACGGGGCACATTCCGTCTTACGTGACCCAGGCGGATGGCAGCGATTTTCTTTTGACGGTCATGTTCATTTTCACGGTTGTGGTGATCATCCTGATCGGCGTTGGCTATTTCACCCTGCATTCGATCCCCGAAAAGCTCGCGCATGAATCCAACCACCCGCAGTTTCAGCTTGTGGGAATTCTTGCGCTGCTGGCTTTGTTCACTCATAACGGATTGTTCTGGATTGCAGCCATTCTGGTCGCCGGATTCCAGTTTCCCGACATAGGTGCGCCCTTGCGTGCCATTGCCGATGCGATCCGATCTTTGGCGCCGCAACCGCCTGCTGATCCCGATCCCGTTCCATCCCCCGAACCCGTCGCGCAGCAGGAGCAATAGGACATGCTTGAAACACTGATGTGCGCGCTGGTCACAGTGCTGCCCGATTATCTGTTCCGCCGCTTTGTGCAGGGAAAACGCATCGGGCATGAGATAACCCTGTTCACCATGTGGTACGAGCTGCGCTGGGGTCTGACAACCTGTGCCATTATGGCGCTGACCGTGATCACCACTCTGTTCTATTTTCACCCGGCCAGCAAAACTGCGGCGTCGTATTTCCGCACGGTTACGATCTTGCCGCAACTGGGTGGGCGAGTGTCCGAGGTCTATGTCTCCAACAACCAACAGGTCGTTGCTGGGCAGCCAATCTTCCGGATCGAGGACTTTACTCAGACTGCAATGGTTGAGGCAGCGCATGCGCAGATCGCGCAAGTTCAGGCATCACTGAAAGTTGCGGAGACCGATCTGGCCGAGGCCGCCGCCGGGATCGCGGGCGCAAAAGCGGCGCTGGATCAGGCGCTAGAGGACTTGCAACGCAATACGACCCTGCGGGACGAAGGGTCAAGCGCCGTCCGCCTGGCCGAGATTGACCGGCTGGAAAACCTTGTCGCTGAACGAGAGGCCAAGCTGGTTGCGGCTGAATCGCAACGCGCTGCCGTCGTACAGCAAATCGAAGAGCTGATCCCGGCCCAACTGGCCAGCGCCAATGCGAACCTGGATGCTGCTTTGACCGAGCTGGACAAGACTGTGATCAACGCGGGTGTGACGGGGAGGATCGAACAGTTCGGCTTGCAGGTTGGCGATTACGTCAGTCCTCTGCTACGTCCAGCAGGTATTCTTGTGCCGTCAAATTCCGGGCATGACCGCTTTCAGGCTGCGTTCAATCAGATGTCAGCGCAGGTTATCAAGCCCGGCATGGTCGGAGAGCTGGGCTGCATGACCAAGCCGTTCACGGTTATTCCGGTTGTGGTGGTCGAAGTTCAGGATGTGATCCCTTCGGGACAAATTCGCCCGTCAGACGAGCTTAGAGACGTGCAGTCCAACAAGGTGCCGGGCTCGATCCTGGTTTATTTTGAACCGCTTTATAAGGGCATGGCGGATGATATCCCGCCCGGCAGCAACTGTCTGGCGAATGTCTACACCGATAACCACGAGCGGCTGGAGCATGAAGATTTGGGCTTTTGGCAATCTGCTTTCCTGCATGTGGTCGACACGATCGGCGTGGTTCATGCGGCGGGTCTGCGCCTGCGTTTGATCCTGATGCCGGTGAACACGCTGGTTCTGACTGGGCATTAACGGCTCTTACGTAGATCAGAATTTGCCGTTGTCATTCGTCCACTCGCTACGGGGCGCTATGGTTTCCATAGTGCCCCAATGCTCGACGATCACGCCGTCAGCGACCCGAAACAGATCATAAAAGCTGGTATGTTTTCCGTGACTGGCACCTTCGCTCATGCACAGGACGAAATTCCCTTCTGCCAGCACACGATGGACGCGGTGATACTGAACGATCAACTCCGCGTCTGATCTAGCTTCAAGCACCATGCGATAGGCGTCGATGCCGTCAACGCCATCGGGATCGTGTTGTATCAGGTTCGCATCAACAAACGCCTTCATCCGCTGGGTTTTCCGGTCTATCAGGACCGTTTGCGAGAAGTTGCCAACCAATTCCCGGTTCTGTTCGGTTCTGTCAATATCTGTGATTTCAGTTGGCCCATCAAGCATGCCGCGTCCCGAAGCGTTTGGGCCGCGCAGGGGCTGAATGTTATCCCAGTGCTCAACAGCTTTGCTGTCTTCAAACCGAAAGACCTCGAACGCGGCCTTAACTTCGGCAAAATCATATTCGTTATGGGCAAAAGCGAATTCGCCATCTTCAAAAACGCGAACAAATTTAACCTTGGGATTTGTTTTCGACAGGCGGGCAAACAACGTGGCCAGCCCCTCGCTGCCTTCATGGGTCTGGGGATTGTGCTGGATGTATTTTTCTTCGTTGACGACGGTTGCGGCCTCGGCATCCCCGGTTTCGATACCTTTCAACAGTTTCTGCAGCAATTCGCGTTTTGAATTCATCTGGTCCTCGTTGATCGGTAGAGCCGCGGATCAATGTGCTTGGCGCTGGTTTCGGGCTATCGAAGATCAAGAGTGGCATAAAACAGGTGGCAAAATCAAAAAAGGCCCGCACATGGCGGGCCTTTCTGCGTTATCCTGTGCCGCCTTACTGCGGAATCTCACCTTCCAAGCCTTCGACATAGAAGTTCATGCCGGCCAGTGTACCGTCGTCTGCGGTCTCGCCTTCGGCCAGCCAGTCACTACCGTCCTGCTTTTTCAGCGGTCCGGTGAAGGGGTGGTATTCACCCGCGGCCATGGCCGCTTTCAGCGCCAGTGCCTCTTCTTTGACGTCAGCGGGAACCGCGTCCGAGATTTCGCCGATTGCAACCATGCCTTCGCGGATGCCATCCCATGTATTGGCGCTTTCCCATGTGCCATCCATGACGGCCTGGGTCCGTGCAATATAGTAAGGCGCCCAGTCATCGATGATCGACGAGACGCGCGGGTACGGAGCGTATTCGCTCATGTCCGAGGCCTGGCCGAAAGTGATGACGTTGCCCGCCTCTTGCGCAGCTGCTTGCGGTGCGGTCGAGTCGGTGTGCTGCAGGATCACGTCCGCGCCCTGTTCGATCAGAACAGTGGCGGCATCTGCTTCTTTCGCCGGATCGAACCAAGTGTAGGCCCAGATGATCTTGAACTCGACATCCGGGTTGACCTTCTTGGCGTGGATATAGGCCGAGTTGATTCCGCGGACCACTTCGGGGATCGGATAGGACCCGATATAGCCAACAATGTTCGACTTGGTCATCTTGCCCGCGATATGGCCCTGTACCGCACGACCTTCATAGAAACGTGCCGAATAAACCGAAACGTTGTCGGCTGTTTTATAGCCGGTCGCGTGTTCGAACTTCACGTTCGGGAATTTCTTGGCCACGTTGATGGTCGGATCCATGTATCCGAACGAGGTGGTAAAGATCAGGTCTGCACCTTCCAGCGCCATCTGGGTCATCACCCGCTCTGCATCCGGGCCTTCGGGCACGGATTCAACAAACACGGTTTCGACCTTGTCGCCGAACTCTTCTTCAACCGCCAGACGGCCCTTGTTATGTTCATAGGTCCAGCCACCGTCGCCCACCGGGCCGACAAATACAAAGCCGACCTTGGTTTTGTCTTCGGCTATGGCAGTAGTTGCCAAACCCAGCGCCATGGCGGCGCTTGCCAGAAATGTAGTAATTTTCATGTGTTACTCCCCAAGTTGGTTCAGTTGTCCCCGTCTAATGCGAGGCATGGAATATCCGGCCGAGTGAGGCAGGTGCGCTGCTTTTGTCGGCGGAAAGGATCACAAGCACAAGGATCGTGATGATGTAGGGCGACATTGCCAGATACTCGACCGGGATGGCAACGCCCGCTGCCTGCAAATTCAGCTGCAACACGGTGATACCGCCGAACAAATAGGCACCCAGCAGGGCGCGCCATGGCTTCCAACTGGCGAAGACGACCAAGGCCAAGGCGATCCAGCCGACACCGGCTGTCATGCCCTCGGTCCACTGTGGCACCCGGATCAAGCTGATATAGGCCCCACCCAACCCGGCACAGGCACCGCCGAACAGGATCGCCATGATGCGGATCTTGATCACTTTATAGCCAAGCGCATGCGCCGCATCGTGGTTTTCACCTACCGCGCGCAGGATCAGTCCGACGCGAGTGTATTTAAGCGTAGCCCAGACAGCCGCTGTCAAAGCGATGCCGACATAAAGGATCGGGTCATGCTGAAACAGGATCGGGCCGATCACCGGAATATCGCTGATCACCGGGATATGGATATCGCCCATGCTGGGGGGTTTGACACCCACATAGCTTTGACCGAGCAGGGCGCTGAACCCTAAACCAAACAGAGTCAGCGCCAGGCCGCTGGCAACCTGATTAGCCAGCGCCACCTGCGTCAGCAGCACAAACAGCAGGGACAGTACTGCACCGCCTATGGCGGCGGCGACAAAGCCCAGCCAGGGCGACCCAGTCTCGACCGAGATCGCAAAACCGCTGATCGCGCCAACGATCATCATGCCCTCTACGCCAAGGTTCAGAACTCCTGCTTTTTCGACGACCAATTCACCGATCGCGGCCAGAAGCAGGGGAGTTGCAGCCACCATCAGTGACGCGACCAGAAGTACGGGATTAATCTCACCAAGGTCCATGATTACGCCACCTCGCTACGGGCCGCACGGATGCGGTAGTTGGTCAAAAGGTCGAAGGCCAGCAGGAAGAACAGCAGCATCCCCTGGAATACTTGAATGGCCGCGGCAGGAAGACCCATTTGGGACTGCGCAATTTCACCACCGATATAGGTCAACGCCATTAGGCCACCGGCTAGCAGGATGCCCACCGGATGCAGTCGACCCAGAAAGGCCACGATGATCGCGGTAAAGCCATAGCCGACGTTAAAGTCGATGCTGACAACACCCGAGGGGCCCGAGACTTCGAACATCCCCGCCAGCCCGGCCAGTGCGCCTGACAGGCCAAGACAGAACAGGATCAGTCGTGCTGGGTTTACCCCGGCGAATTTGGCTGCGCGCGGGGCCTCACCCGTCAGGCGGATGTGAAAGCCCAGCATGTGCCGGTTCAGCAGGATATAGGAAAAGATCACGGCTATCAGTGCGGTCACAACGCCCCAATGCATCCCCGATCCTGCGATCAGCTCGGCATTATGC
Source organism: Ruegeria sp. CDSA236 (assembly GCF_059611285.1). Classification (NCBI taxonomy): domain Bacteria; kingdom Pseudomonadati; phylum Pseudomonadota; class Alphaproteobacteria; order Rhodobacterales; family Roseobacteraceae; genus Ruegeria; species Ruegeria sp. CDSA236. The sequence continues at coordinate 104,763 of NZ_JBXWPG010000011.1, read as the reverse complement.
GCACTCTCATAGGATTGCAGATTGCGTGAACCCGGAAAACCGAACCCTTCGGGGTTTTTCAGCAGTCCCAGCGAGACCGAGGCCATCATCTGTTCAGCCACATAGACCAGCATCAGCGAGACCAGAATTTCATTGGTGCCAAAGCGCACCTTCAGAAAGGCCGGAATAGAGGCCCAGAGCCAACCGCCAAGCGCACCTGCCATCACCATGATCGGAAAGACATACCAGGCATCCAGCGGGTAAAAGGCCAGCCCGGCCCCCGCACCAAAGATGGCGCCCATGATATACTGACCCTCGGCGCCGATGTTCCAGATACCGGCGCGGAAGCCTAACGACAGGCCAATCGCAATCAGCACCAACGGCGCGCCCTTCACCAACAGCTGCGGGCGGTAATAAAAGGCGAATTCACCGAACAGAGGCTCCCAGAAAATGGTGCCGATGGCCTGAACCGGGTTTTTACCCAGGACGGCAAACAATATGCCGCCAAACAGCATCGTCGCCAGTACCGCCACAAGCGGGGTCGCATAAGACCACGCCTTGGACGGCTGTGGCCGTTTCTCCAATACAATCATCTGCTCACACCCCCGTCGTCATATTTTGTTTTGCATCAGACATGGGCTACCTCCATGCCATGTGCACCGCCCATCATCAGGCCGATCTCATCCACGGTCAGACCCGTGGTTGTGCGTGGCGCGCTGAGCCTGCCTTCGTTCAGGGCGGCAAAGCTGTCCGAGATTTCCATCAATTCGTCCAGGTCCTGGCTGATGCAGACCACCGCCGTGCCCTTGGCGGCAAGGTCCAGAATGGCCTGCCGGATCGACGCAGCGGCAGCGGCGTCCACCCCCCAAGTGGGTTGGTTCACGACCAGCACATCGGGGTTCTGCAATACCTCGCGTCCGATCACGAATTTCTGTAGGTTGCCGCCTGACAATGACCGGGCCGCATTCTCGGGCCCCGGCGTGCGCACATCAAAGGCGCTGATGATCTTTTCAGCAAAGCTTTTGGTATCTGCCCATTTCAAGAACCCGTTGCTTTCCAACCCTTCGCGGACCGATCCGGTCAGCAGGGCGTTTTCGGTCAGGCTCATGTCTGGGGCGGCTGCATGTCCCAACCGCTCTTCGGGGGCGGTCAGTACGCCCAGCTTGCGCCGTGCGGTTGGGCCCAGTTTGCCAATCGGCTGGCCATCGAATTTGATCGCATCGGCAGCTGTCTGGATTTCGCCAGACAGGACACCCAGCAGTTCGTCCTGTCCGTTGCCGGCAACACCGCCAATTCCCAGCACTTCGCCCTTGCGAACTGTCATGTGGACATTCTTCAGCGCGGTGCCAAATTCAGACGGTGAAGGCACGGAAAGCCCGCTGACATCCAGCGCGACCTCGCCGAACTCGCGGCCCCCGCGCTCAGGTGTTTGCAGGGTTGAACCGACCATCAACTCGGCCATCTCCCGGGCCGAGGTTTCAGACGGAACGCATTCGCCCACATTCTTGCCCAGACGCAAGATCGTAGCGTGGTCGCATAGGGTGCGGATTTCTTCAAGCTTGTGCGAGATATACAGGATCGATGTGCCTTCAGACCGCAATTTATTCAGCGTTTCGAAAAGGATATCGACTTCTTGCGGCGTCAGAACACTGGTCGGTTCATCCATGATCAAAAGCTTTGGATCCTGCAGAAGGCAGCGAATGATCTCAACCCGTTGGCGTTCCCCCGCAGACAGGTCACCGACTGTACGAAAGGGGTCCAGCGGTAGGCCGTAGGTTTCCGAAACTTCCCGAATGCGCGAGGCCAGGTCGCCCATTGGTGGCGGGTTCTCCATCCCCAATGCGATGTTCTCGGCCACGTTCAGCGCGTCGAACAGCGAAAAATGCTGAAATACCATCGCGATTCCGTCAGCACGCGCGGCGCGCGGCTCGGGCGGAGCAAAGGGTTGGCCACGCAACAGCATGGTGCCGCTGTCTGGCTTCACCAAGCCATAGATCATTTTGACCAGTGTAGATTTTCCCGCGCCGTTTTCGCCCAACAGGGCATGAACTTCGCCCTCACCGATGTCAAAGGACACCTGATCATTGGCCACGACGCCGGGATAGGCTTTGGTCAGTCCTTGCAAACTTAGCAGTGGAGTGGTCACGCGCTCAGATCCTTCTTCAAATTGTTTTGCCCGATCGGGCGCAGCAGTTGTGCTGCGACGCCCACGGCAATCATCTGCGGATGCTTGCCCAGGCCCGGGTCGCCAATCGGGCAGGTGATCCGGCTGATCCGCTCGGGCGAGTGCCCCAGCGCCGCCAGCCGGGACCGGAACCGCGCCCATTTCGTAGCCGAGCCGATCAGCCCCGCAAAGCGGAAATCGTGCGAAAGCAGACGGTTGCACAATTCCAAGTCCAGATTGTGTGAATAAGTCAGCACCAGATGTTCAGCATCACGCGACGCATGCCGAACCAGTTCCGCTGGTTTTGCGGCAGGGACGGCGGTGACTCCGTTCGGTACGGTTTCCGGAAACCGCTTGGATCCTGTATCGACCCAAGTGATTGCGAGATCGGGCAGCGGTGACAGGACATCCACCAAGGCGCGACCGACGTGACCCGCGCCCCAGACCCACAGTGTACGCGCGGGTTTGTGGACCGGCTCGACCATCCAGCCTTCGATCAGCTGTGCCTCTGGTGCAATCCCCTGTCCGCGGGCTTCGGTCAACAGGCGTTTGACCGACAGTGGCATGTCCTGGCCCGATGTTGGTCGCGCGATGATGCTGTCGTCCAGATCGTTGATGTTGTTGCGGTCATAGACCTCGCTTAGCAAGGAAACAGCGCCACCGCAGCACTGGCCCATGTCGGGGCCAAGCGCGTGATGGGTCAGGCGCGATTGGGCGGTTTGTATCCGCGCCGCTTCGGCTGCCTGAAACTCAAGTGTGCCGCCGCCGATCGTGCCGGATTGCCCGTCCTGCCAGACCAGCATTGCGGCACCAACCTCACGTGGGGACGAGCCATTGATCCCGGCGATGACTACCCGGATCACGCGCCCATGGGTTTTGACCGCCTCCCTCAAAGTCTCAAGGTCAAATCCCATCAGTCGTCCCCCTTCATCCTTTGGACACCATGCCAGACTTCTTCTGCCGTGGCGGGGGCATCCAATGCGGGGTAGCTGTTTCCGCAGGCCGCCACCGCATTCGACAGTGCCAGCCAAGCGGATATCCCAAGCATGAATGGAGGTTCGCCTACCGCTTTCGAGCGATAGATCGTGTCCTCACGGTTTTCAGCCTCCCAAAGCGCAACGTTGAAGATGTCGGGGCGGTCGGAACAAGCCGGGATCTTGTAGGTCGATGGCGCATGGGTGCGCAGATTGCCTGTGCCATCCCAGACGAGTTCTTCGGTCGTCAACCAACCCGCGCCCTGCACATAGCCACCTTCGACCTGACCGATATCCAGCGCAGGGTTCAGCGACGCGCCCGCGTCATGCAGGATATCCGTGCGCAAGATGCGGTTCTCACCGGTTAGTGTGTCCACGGCAACTTCGGTGATCGAGGCGCCATAGGCGAAGTAGAAAAACGGACGACCTTGGCCTTTGATCCGGTCCCATTCGATCTTGGGTGTCTTATAGAAGCCGGTGGCCGAAAGGCTGATGCGGCCCTGATAGGTCAGCGCAGCCGCTTCGGCAAAGGTATAGCGTTCCTCACCAACCGATACATGACCATCCCCGAAGGTGACAGCCGACGGGTCGGCCTGATGTCGCTCGGCCAGATACTCTGCCATCCGGTCGCGGATTGTGTCACAGGCGGCTTTCACCGCCATGCCGTTGAGATCGCTTCCCGAGGATGCCGCCGTTGCCGAGGTGTTCGGCACTTTGGCCGTGTCTGTGGCGGTGATCTTCACCATCTCTAGCGGAATACCAAAGCGTGAGGCGGCAACCTGGGCCACTTTTTGAAACAGGCCCTGGCCCATCTCGGTGCCGCCATGGTTCAGGTGCACGGACCCGTCCTGGTACACATGCACCAGCGCGCCGGCCTGATTCAGATGGGTCAGGGTGAAGGAAATGCCGAACTTGACCGGAGAGAAGGCGATGCCCTTTTTGATCACGCTGTTCTCGGCATTCCATTTCTGAATTGCTGCCTTGCGCGCGGCATAGTCGCTGGAATTCAACAAGGCTTCGGTCATGCCGTGAAGTTCGAAATCTTCGACTTCCATGCCATAAGGGGTGGTGTTTGGCGTATCGCCGCCATTGCGATCAGGGGCATGGTCATCGGTACCCGCCGGGGCAGCGTAATAGTTCCTGCGGCGCAGTTCGACCGGGTCCAGACCCAGCTCATGCGCGGCGTGGTCCATGACGCGTTCGATTCCAACCATACCCTGAGGGCCTCCAAACCCCCGATAGGCGGTGGCAGATTGGGTGTTGGTTTTCAGCCGGTGACTTTCGATCCGCGCATTGGGCAGCAGATACGCATTGTCGGAATGCAGCATCGCCCGGTCCGCGACGGGCAGCGACAGGTCTTGTGCCCATCCGCATATGGCGTGGTGCAGAAAGGATACCCCCTGAATATGCCCATCCTGATCGAACCCGGCCCTATAGCTAATGCGAAAGGCATGCCGCTTACCGGTGATGATCATGTCGTCATCGCGGTCATAGCGCATCTTGCAGGCTGTGCCGGTTGCCCGCGCAGCCACTGCGCAGGAAACAGCCAGAGCGTTGCCCTGGCTTTCCTTGCCCCCGAACCCGCCGCCCATGCGCCGGGTTTCAACGCGCACAGCATGCATGGGAACGCCCAGAGCCTCTGCCACTTTGTGCTGAATCTCAGTCGGGTGCTGGGTTGAACTGTGGACCAGCATATCAGCACCCTCATTCGGCACCGCCAGTGCAGCCTGACCTTCCAGATAGAAATGCTCTTGCCCGCCAAGCTCAAAACTGCCTTCGATCACATGCGCCGCGCCTGCGATGGCGGCGTCTGCATCACCTTTGGTGTAGATGCGCGGGCCGTCCTCGAACCGACTGTCGGCGGCCAGCGCCTCTTCAATCGTCAGAATTGGTGTTTCTTCAGTATAGTCGATCTTGCCCAGTCGTGCAGCTTTGCGCGCGGCCAGATGGCTGGTGGCGACAACCAAAAATACGGGCTGCCCGATATAGTGGACAGAGCCGTCCGACAACAAAGGTTCATCGTGAATGGACGGTGAGACATCATTCGCAAAGGGCAGGTCTTCGGCGGTCATCACCATGACGACACCGTCGGCGGCTTTGACTGCAGACAGGTCAATCGCGGCGATTGTGCCCTTGGCGATGGGACTGAGACCAAAGGCCAGATGCAACGTGCCTTTTGGTGTTGGGATATCGTCCACATAGCGGGCCGAACCGGACACATGTAGCGGCGCGGCGTCATGAGGCAGTGGTTTTGTCACGCTCATGCCGACACCTCCAGCACATTGGTTACCTGGCCCTGATCTTCAAGGAAATAACGTTCCAGCATCGCTTTCGCCGTCTCAAGGCGGTAATGAGCCGAGGCGCGCATATCTGACATTGGCGCGTAATCCTCGGCAAACATCGTCAGAGCGGATTGAACGGTAGCAGCTGTCCATGGCTTGCCGGTCAACGAAGCTTCGACTTGAGTGGCGCGTTTCGGAACGCCCGCCATGCCGCCAAATGCGATGCGCGCCTGAGTGACGGTACCTTCTGCAACGGTAATGTTGAAACACCCACAAACGGCCGAAATATCCTGATCAAACCGCTTGCTGAGCTTGTAGCATTTCAACCGATCCGCCTGGCGCGGGAAGCTTACGGCTTCGACGAATTCTCCGGGTACGCGATCCTGTTTTCCATAGTCGATGAAGAACTCTTCCAAGGGCAGCGTTCGCCTTGTGTCACCTTTGCGCAGGTGCAGGCTGGCGCCGAGGGCAATCAGTGCAGGTGGGTTGTCACCGATTGGTGACCCATTGGCGATATTACCGCCGACGGTTGCGGCGTGCCGCACCTGTACGCTGGCATAGCGGCGGATCATTTCAGCATAAGAGGGGTGCAGATCCCCCAGCGCTTCGCCCATGCGGTTCATATCGACCATGGCACCAAGGTGAATTTCATCGTCTGTAACCGTGATCTGTTTCAGATCATCGCAACCGTTCATGAAGATTACTGTTTTCAGGTCGCGCAACTGTTTGGTGACCCAAAGGCCTACATCGGTCGCGCCAGCGACCAGGGTGGCCTCTGGGTGTTCGGCATAAATGGCGGCAAGCTCGTCCGAGGACCGCGGCAGCATAGGAGACGCGGCGGGTGCTGCGTCAGGCTTGTCCTTGACCCAGACGGGAACAGGGTGCTTTTCGGCGGCTTTGGCGGCACGGATAATCGGCACATAGCCCGTACAGCGGCACAGGTTCCCGGCCAGCTGTGTGTCGTGATCGGTTGCACCATTCGCATGCCCGGCCACCATCGACATTACAAAGCCGGGGGTGCAAAAGCCACATTGCGACCCGTGCAGATCAACCATTGCCTGCTGAACCGGGTGGGCCTTCCCGTCCGGGCTGCTGGCGCCTTCGACGGTGCGCACCGCTTTGCCGTGGAGCTGAGGCAGGAACAGAATGCAGGAGTTTAGAGCTTTGGCTCCTCCCTGATCCGTCACCATGACAGTGCAGGCACCGCAATCACCTTCGTTGCAGCCCTCTTTGGTGCCGGTCAGAGAGCGATCCTCGCGCAGCCAATCCAACAAGGTGACTGTCGGATCGACATTCGCCAACTCCACTGTCTCTCCGTTCAGAAGAAACGTGATATCCATTCGTGAAACCCGTCGCGTTACCGAATTGCGCCTCTGAATGCTCTCCTTCGATGCGACGTAGAAAGAGTGCGGGCGGATAGCTTGCCACTAGATGTTAGAAACAGCGCAGCCAATCTGGCAAGAAAAACCGCGCTTCTGATGTATCATTTCATTGGTCCGATCCTTGTGTTTCATGTGGTTTCGATGTTCATCACCTTGAAACTAAAAGGTTTTGTAGCATGTTTCATCCTCAGAGTCCGAAGCACCTTATGGATTTCCCGAACAATCAACGCATGTTTTTTTGGCAATCCGAACCTACGGTTCAGGCTTTTGTACCACCACTGGCTGCGATAGCGTGGGCGGCATGAGCAGCACTCCACGATTCATCCACCTCCGCGTTCACACCGAATATTCCCTGCTGGAAGGCGCCGTGCGGCTGAAAAAGCTGCCTGGTCTGTGTGAAAAGCTTGAGATGCCCGCCGTCGCCGTCACGGACACCAACAGCATGTTCTCTGCGTTGGAGTTTTCGGTCACCGCCAGCGGAGCGGGCGTTCAGCCGATCATGGGGTGCCAGGTCGATCTGACCTACCTGCAGGCGCAACCGGGCGAGAAAGCGAAAGCCCCCGCGCCGCTGGTGCTGCTGGCGCAGTCAGAGGCCGGGTATGAAAACCTAATGAAGCTCAGCTCTTGCCTGTATGTGGACAAGGGCGGGCAGTTGCCGCAGGTGACATTGGATGAACTGGCAGAGCGCTCGGATGGTCTGATCTGCCTGTCTGGCGGCCCTGACGGACCGGTGGGTCGCTTGTTGCAGCAAGGGCAGCGCCCAGCGGCCGAGGTCTTGGTGGATCGCCTTGCAACCATGTTCCCGGATCGTCTGTATGTCGAACTACAGCGCCATCCAGGCGAGGGTGGTCAGCCCGAGGCCGAACGTCTGACCGAGCGCGGCCATGTTGAAATGGCCTATGCCAAGAACCTGCCGCTGGTGGCTACCAACGATGTCTACTTCCCGACCACGGACATGTACGAAGCGCATGATGCGCTGATCTGTATTGCCGAGGGCGCTTATGTCGATCAGCAGGATGGCCGCCGCCGTCTGACCGCACAGCATTATTTCAAGTCGCAGCAGGAAATGGCGACCCTGTTCGCCGATCTGCCCGAAGCAATCGAAAACACGGTCGAGATCGCCAGGCGCTGTGCGTTCATGGCCTATCGCCGCGATCCGATCCTGCCGAAATTCGCCGATGACGAGGTGGCCGAGCTGCGCCGCATAGCCAATGAAGGTCTGCAGAAACGTCTGGCCGTGATCCCGCATGCGGTAACCCCTGAAGAGTATCAGAAGCGGCTGGATTTCGAACTGGACATCATCGAGGGCATGGGGTTTCCGGGTTATTTCCTGATCGTTGCCGATTTCATCCAATGGTCAAAGGATCAGGACATCCCGGTTGGGCCGGGGCGGGGCTCGGGCGCGGGGTCGCTGGTGGCCTATGCGCTGACGATCACCGACCTTGATCCGTTGCGTTATTCGCTGCTGTTCGAACGTTTCCTGAACCCCGAACGGGTATCGATGCCTGACTTCGATATCGACTTCTGCATGGACCGCCGCGAAGAGGTGATCCGCTACGTGCAGCAGAAATATGGGCGCGACAAGGTTGGGCAGATCATAACTTTTGGCGCGCTGCTGTCGAAGGCCGCCGTGCGTGACATCGGGCGGGTTTTGCAGATGCCATATGGGCAGGTGGATCGCCTGTCCAAGATGATCCCGGTGGAAGGCGTCAAACCCGTCTCCATCGAGAAGGCGTTGAAAGATGAACCCCGGCTGCGGGAAGAGGCGCGTAACGAGGAGGTTGTGGACCGTCTGCTGACTTATGGCCAGCAGGTCGAGGGGCTGTTGCGAAACGCGTCGACCCACGCGGCTGGTGTGGTGATTGGCGACCGTCCGCTGGATGCGCTGGTGCCGCTGTATCAGGATCCGCGTTCCGACATGCCTGCGACCCAATTCAACATGAAATGGGTAGAACAGGCCGGTCTGGTTAAATTCGACTTTCTGGGTCTGAAAACCCTGACCGTGATCCAGAATGCGATGGATCTGATCTTCAAATCCGGGCGCGACCTGCACATCGCTGCTGATGGCACCGAGCTGTACGAAGCCGCCGAGGGGGCCGCGAACCAGATCAACGCCATCCCGCTGGATGATGAAGCGACTTACAAACTCTACTCAGCGGCCAAGACCGTAGCGGTGTTCCAGGTGGAATCCTCGGGCATGATGGATGCGCTCAAGCGGATGAAACCGGATTGTATCGAGGATATCATCGCCCTCGTCGCGCTATACCGTCCGGGCCCGATGGAGAACATCCCCAAGTTCTGCGAGGTCAAGAACAAGCTGAGCGAACGGGACACGCTGCACCCTTCCATCGACCATATCCTGGACGAAACCCAAGGCATTATCGTCTACCAGGAACAGGTTATGCAGATCGCTCAGGAAATGGCGGGCTATAGCCTTGGCGGAGCGGATTTGTTGCGCCGCGCGATGGGTAAGAAAATTCAGGAGGCGATGGATGCCGAGCGGCCTAAGTTCCTCAAAGGCGCTGCTGAGAATGACGTGGACGAGGCTAAGGCGACCGAGGTCTGGAACCTGTTGGATAAATTCGCCAACTATGGCTTCAACAAATCCCACGCTGCCGCCTATGCCGTGGTCAGCTATCAGACCGGCTGGTTGAAGGCGAACCACCCGGTCGAGTTCATGGCCGGGGTCATGAACTGCGATATCCATCTGACTGACAAGCTGGCGGTTTACTTCGAGGAAGTCCGCAAAGGGTTGGAACTGCCTTACATACCGCCCTGCGTGAACCGCTCGCAATCCACGTTTGACGTGGTGGATCAGCATCTGGTTTACGCGCTGGGCGCGTTGAAAAACGTCGGCGTTGAGGCGATGAATTTGGTAGTAGAAGGACGTGCAGGCAAACCGTTCGTCAACCTCTTCGACTTTGCCCGCCGCGTTGATCTGAAGAAGGTCGGCAAGCGGCCCTTGGAAATGCTGGCGCGTGCTGGCGCGTTTGATGAACTCGACAAGAACCGCCGCCGCGTCTTCGAAAGCCTTGATCCGCTGGTGCAATATTCAGCTGCGATCCACGATCAGAAGAACTCGAACCAGGTATCGCTGTTCGGCGAGGCGGGCGACGACCTGCCCGAGCCACGCCTTTCGCCGACGCCGGACTGGTTGCCTGCCGAGCGTTTGAGCGAAGAGTTCAAGGCCATCGGATTTTACCTGTCCGGCCACCCGCTGGATGATTATATGCCCGCCCTAAAACGCAAGCAGGTACTGACACTGGATGAGGTGATGGAAAAGGCACGCTCGGGTCCGCTGATCGCCAAGATGGCCGGTGTAGTGGCTGGGCGGCAGGAACGGAAATCTGCGCGCGGAAACCGGTTTGCCTTTGCCCAACTTTCTGACCCTACAGGTGCCTATGAGGTCACACTGTTTTCCGAAACGCTGGAGAAATCCCGTGAGTTTCTGGAAACCGGTGCACAGGTGGTGCTGACCGCCGAAGCAACGATGGAGGCCGATCAACTCAAACTGCTAGGCCGGTCCGTCGGGCCGGTAGATGCAGTCGTGGCCGAGGCAGGGGCGACCGGGCTGCGCATTTTTGTTGACCAGTCGCAGGTTCTGCCCACAGTTGCCAAAGTTCTGGAAGATGCCGCTGGCGCAGCCAAGGGGGCTGCGAAAGGGCCTATCCATCTGTGCCTGCTTGATCCTGGCCTGCCGGGAGATGTCGAGATGGACCTCGGCCAGGAATTCCCGATCAACCCGCAGATCAAAGGGGCGATCAAGTCGCTGGACGGCGTGATGTCGGTTGAGGAAATCTGACCGCCCCGGAAAAGTTGCCTGACATTCGCCCGCCGGATAGGCTGAGGACTGAAAGAGATTTTCTGGTGATGCCACAGGAGGGCAACCATATGACGATCCCACATTTCGGTTTTCGAACATTGATATTGGCAGCGTCGGTGGCCTTGGTCACCGCCGGGTCGGTGGTGGCGGACGACAAGAAGAAAAAGAACACCATCGAAGGCGCGTTGATCGGGGCGGGCGTCGGTGCTTTGATTGGTGATGGCAAGGGCGCGGCAATCGGTGGCGTGGCCGGGGCCCTTATTGGACATAACTGGAAATGACTACGATGCGTTTGACCCAAATGAAAACCGCTCTCGCAAGCCTGTGCATGATCGTTCCGGGCATGGCCATCGCCGACGAAGCTGCTGAACAAATGGTTCAGGACGCATTGCCCGTCATGTATCATACCTGTGCAACGGTGGTTGAAGAGTCGGACGGTGATGAGGCCTATATCTATGCGGTTGTCGAGAAGATGACAGCGCTGTCGATCTATAACCGCCAGATTGATATCAATGATCACGCAAGCACGGACGAGGACAAAGCGAAACTGCGCGAGACCTTCATAGCCGCATTGAGAGAGGGCTGCGCCGAGGACCAGCATGCCCTGTTGGGCGGGGTTGTCGACAATGCGGTGAAAACGACGCTCGGCTTGTAATCGCTCAGTAATGCGGCGGGCGTTCGTCTCCTAGGATGATGCCGCCTGATCCTTCTTGTGCCCGTTCACCTTCGCGGCGCATCAGCACCTCAACCCGGCGGGTCAAGTTGTCGATCTCATCCTGCTGGCGCGTGACGATTGTGTTCAGATCTTCGACCGTGCGGGTCAGATGGGCGATCTGCTCTTCCAGATGTTGCATTGGAAACTCCTGTCTCGGGCCGGTCATAACGGCACCGGCTGTGCAAGGCCAGCGAAAGCGCGCCTTGCCCCGAAACGGGCCATGGGATAGACCGCGCGCGGAACACTTAACGCCCAAGGACGCCCCAAATGGCCAAGCCCAAGAAACAGCCCCGCCCCAAGGCCGTAACGCCGAAAGGGTTTCGCGACTATTTTGGCGAGGAAGTCACGCAGCGCACCGAGATGCTGTGGACTATCGCGGGTGTCTATCATCGCTATGGCTTTGATGCTTTGGAGAGCAGCGCGGTCGAAACGGTCGAAGCGCTGGGCAAGTTCCTGCCTGACGTGGATCGCCCGAACGAAGGCGTCTTTGCTTGGCAGGAATTCGATGAGAACGACAAGGGCGATTGGATGGCCCTGCGCTATGACCTGACCGCGCCATTGGCCCGCGTCTATGCGCAGCACCGCAACGATCTGCCGACACCGTATCGCCGCTATGCGATGGGTCCGGTCTGGCGCAACGAAAAGCCAGGCCCGGGGCGGTATCGTCAGTTTTATCAATGTGATGCGGATACGGTGGGTACCGCATCAATGGCGGCGGATGCCGAGATTTGCGCCATGTTGTCGGATACGCTGGAAACCGTGGGCATCCCGCGCGGTGACTATCTGGTGCGGGTGAATAATCGCAAGGTACTGAACGGCGTGCTCGAGGCGATGGGTCTGGGCGAAGACGCCGCCGCCCGTGACAGCGTGCTGCGCACCATCGACAAGTTCGATAAGGTGGGCGAAGCAGGCGTGCGCGAATTGCTGACCAAGGGTCGTCTGGACGCGTCAGGTGCCTTCATCGACGGCGTGGGTCTAAGCGATGATCAGGCAGAACCGGTCATCGCCTTCCTGACCTCCAAAGCTGCAGATACCGCAGGAACGCTGGCCAATCTGCGTGCCGCCGTGGGTGACAGCCAAATCGGTGCGGATGGCATTGGCGAACTGGAACAGATCGGGACCTTGCTGGAAGCCGGCGGCTATGGCGCGGATCGGATCGAGATTGACCCATCGGTCGTGCGTGGGTTGGGCTATTACACCGGTCCGGTCTATGAGGCCGAGTTGACCTTTGATATCTTTGACGAGAAAGGCCGCAAGCGGCAGTTCGGCTCTGTCGCAGGCGGCGGGCGCTATGACGATCTGGTCAAGCGATTCACCGGGCAGGAAGTGCCCGCGACCGGCGTCTCGATCGGGGTTGACCGTCTGCTGGCCGCCCTGCGCGAAAAGGGGCGGATCAGCGCACAGGCCAAGGGGCCGGTGGTTGTCACCGTCATGGATCGCGACCGCATGGCGGATTATCAGGCCATGGTGGCCGAGTTGCGCAATGCGGGCATCCGGGCCGAGGTGTATCTGGGCAACCCCAAGAACTTTGGCAATCAGCTGAAATATGCGGACAAACGGAACTCACCCATTGCGGTGATCGAAGGCGGCGACGAAAAGGCGAACGGGATCCTGCAGATCAAGGACCTGATCCTCGGTGCCAAGATCGCCGAAAGCGCCACGCTTGAGGAATGGAAAGAACGCCCCAGCCAGTTCGAGGTGCCGCGCGGTGATCTGGTCGCCAAGGTGCGCGAAATTCTGGACAGTCAGGACTGAGCCATGGCCAACCGTACTCAGATACAGACGCGCGCAGCAATGATGCGGGTGCGATTTGAGACCGCAGGTGCCCGGGTTGTTGATCCGCCTCTGTTGCAACCGGCTGAAACGTTGCTGGACCTCTATGGGGAAGACATTCGCGCCCGTGCTTACGTGACCTCGGATGCGCTGCATGGTGAACAAATGCTGCGCCCGGATTTCACGCTGCCGGTGGTGCAAATGCACATGTCCGACGGTGCCGAACCGGCGCGCTATACCTATTCGGGTGAGGTGTTTCGACGGCAGGAACACGATCCGGATCGCGCGAATGAATATATCCAGGTCGGGTATGAGGTGTTTGATCGCACCGATCCGGCCAGTGCCGATGCCGAAGTGTTTTCGCTGTTTGCGCTGCAACTGCGTGGGTTGCCCCTGCGGGCGGCAACCGGGGATATCGGTATTCTGACCGCTGCTGTCCAGGGGCTGAGGACTTCCGACCGGCGCAAGGCGGCCCTGATGCGCCATCTGTGGCGGCCCCGCCGTTTTCGCGTCTTGCTGGACCGTTTCGCTGGGCGCAAGCCGGGGCCAGAAGGACGCAAGACCTTACTCGAGGCTGCTGACCCTTTGGCAACCGACGCGCCTATGATCGGCAAGCGCCGCGCCTCTGAAATTCAGGCACGGATCGAAGCCCTGCGTGAGGATCGTGATACCCCACCGATTTCCGACAACGAACTGGCCGGGTTGGAAACCCTGCTGAACGTCCGAGAAACCATGCCCTTTGCGCTTGAGCAGCTGCGCGACGTGGCGGTGGACTTGCCGCAGATCACCCCGGCACTGGACCGGCTTGAGGCGCGGATCGCGGCCTTGCAAGCGCGCGGCGTGGATGTGGACAGGTTGGATTTCGAAGCGTCTTATGGCCGGACCTCGATGGAGTATTATGATGGGTTTGTCTTTGGTTTCTACGCCGAGGGCCGGCCGGATTTGCCGCCCATTGCCACTGGGGGGCGCTATGATGCACTGACCCGCCACTTGGGCAAAGGGGCAGAAATTCCGGCCGTTGGCGGCGTGCTGCGCCCGGACCTGATGCTGGAGATTGAGGAGGACGCGCAATGAGCCTGAAACTGGGCGTGCCTTCAAAGGGCCGGTTGATGGAAAAGACCTTTTCGTGGTTCGAAAAGCGCGGCATCACGCTGTCTCGCAGTGGGTCGGACCGCGAATATGCCGGTAAGGTGGAAGGGATCGAGGGTGTCTCGCTTATCCTGTTATCGGCGGGGGAAATTCCGCGTGAACTGGCCGCTGGTCGCATTCATCTTGGCGTCACCGGAATTGATCTGGTGCATGAAAAACTGCCGCGCTGGGAACAGCAGGTCGAAGAAGTATCTCCGCTTGGGTTTGGCAAGGCCGATCTGATCATCGCTACGCCAGCCTGCTGGGTCGACGTGGACACGCTTGATGACCTTGATGCGGCGGCAGCGGCTTTTCGCAAGACCCACGGCCACCGCCTGCGGATTGCCACCAAATACCACCGGTTGGTGCGTGAATTTCTGACAGATGCGGGCGTGGCCGATTATACGCTGGTCGACAGCCAGGGGGCGACCGAAGGCACGGTAGTGAATGAAACCGCCGAAGCGATTGCCGATATCACATCAACGGGGGAAACCCTGCGCGCCAACCACCTGAAAATCCTGACAGACGGGTTGATCCTGCAATCGCAAGCAACCCTATGGCGCAGCCGGGTGGCCAAGTATACGGACGAAGACAAGGATGTTCTGACTGAGGTGCTCGACCGTCTGGCCTGATTACAGCACGCCGATATCCGCCAGCGCGCGGTTCAGATCATCGGGCAGGGCATCGTCCTGCGCGCGGGTTTTTGGCAGATCGGCGGGGGTGTCCTCGGGCTTGAGATAACGCCACCCCTGAAAGGGGCGCTTCAGGGCGTTCTGGGTGCGATGAACCTCAGGATCCAGAATAATGGCGCAGCGGCGAATGCCGTCATCCCCGATCACTTCGTCCATACGTAGGATGCGCTGACGGCATTGCACAACGCCTTTGATCACCCAATAGATTGATCCGCCATTCAGAATCTCTGCCTCGCGTTTGGGCCACATGCGTGTCACGTGGCGCGGCAATCCGTCCTCGTACATAGGCATGCGACTCTCCTGCCATGCGATCAGCGTGTCGACGCTTTCTGATCCGACGGACAGTTTTATGAGGTTTACGTACTTATCCACAGCTTTCCCACAGAGTCGTCCCAAGGCTACCTTTATATTGTAGCCTTCTGCACCGCTTCATCAAGGTGTTGTGGTGAAGGTGCGAATTGGGCTAATCTGGATACCTCTTTCAAGACAGGGAATCACCAATGAGCCGCTTTGCCGCCCCCATCGCCGAGCAGATCTGGGACATGAAATACCGCTTTAAACAGGCGGATGGAACACCCATCGACCAAACGGTTGAAGACAGCTGGCGCCGTATCGCTCGCGATCTGGCCCGCGTGGAACAGGACCCTGCTCATTGGGAAGACAAGTTCTTTGAGGCGTTGGAGGATTTCAAATATCTGCCCGCCGGACGCATCACCGCCGGTGCGGGCACTGCACGCCGGGTGACCCTGTTCAACTGTTTTGTCATGGGAACCATACCAGACAGCATGGGCGGTATTTTCGATATGTTGAAAGAGGCCGCCCTGACCATGCAGCAGGGTGGGGGGATCGGCTATGATTTCTCAACCATTCGTCCGCGTGGGGCGGATGTACACGGGGTGGCGGCGGACGCCTCGGGGCCGCTGAGCTTTATGGATGTGTGGGACGCGATGTGCCGCACGATCATGTCCGCGGGGTCGCGCCGCGGGGCGATGATGGCGACCATGCGCTGCGATCATCCCGATATCGAACAGTTCATCACCGCCAAATCCGACCCGGCCCGTCTGCGCATGTTCAACATGTCGGTTCTGGTGACAGATCCGTTCATGGAGGCAGTCAAGGCCGATGGCCCGTGGGAACTGGTGTTTGATGGCAAGGTCTATCACACCATCCAGGCCCGCGATCTATGGAACAAGATCATGCAGGCCACTTACGACTATGCCGAGCCAGGTGTGATCTTCATCGATCGGATCAATGCGGCCAACAACCTCAGCTATGTCGAGACCATCGCGGCGACGAACCCCTGCGGTGAACAGCCCCTGCCGCCGTATGGCGCCTGTCTGTTGGGCTCGATCAACCTGGCGCGTCTGGTGACCGGACCGTTCGAGGATGCCGCACATCTCGATGAGGCCGCGCTGCAAGAGCTGGTCGCCACCGCCGTTCGCATGATGGACAATGTGGTCGACGCCTCGAAATTCCCGCTGGCCGAACAAGAGGCCGAGGCGCAAGATAAACGCCGCATTGGTTTGGGTGTCACCGGGCTGGCCGATGCACTGTTGATGCTGGGTCTACGCTATGGCTCTGACGAGGCGGCGCGTCAGACCGAGCGCTGGTTGCACGCAATCGCCCGCGCCGCGTATCTGGCGTCGGTCGATTTGGCAAAGGAAAAGGGGGCGTTTCCCTTGTTCGAAGCCGAGAAGTACCTGGCCAGCGGCACAATGCTGCAGATGGATGACGACGTACGCGATGCGATCCGCGAACACGGCATCCGCAACGCGCTGCTGACGTCGATTGCCCCGACGGGGACGATTTCCCTGTACGCGGGCAACGTCTCTTCGGGGATCGAGCCGGTCTTTGCCTATGCGTATACGCGCAAGGTCCTGCAAAAAGATGGCTCACGCACCGAAGAAGAAGTCGTGGATTACGCTGTTCAGATGTGGCGCGACAAGTTTGGTGATAAGGACCTGCCCGACTATTTCGTCAACGCGCAGACGCTGCCTCCGTCTGATCATGTCAAGATGCAGGCGGCGGCACAGAAATGGATCGACAGCTCGATTTCCAAGACGATCAACTGCCCCGAGGATATCAGCTTTGACGCTTTCAAAGATGTCTACATGCAGGCCTGGGATCAGGGCTGCAAAGGGTGCACGACCTATCGCCCCAACGATGTGACGGGGTCGGTTCTGACCGTATCAGAGAGTGCCGACAAAGCTCCTGGAGAAAGTGCGGATGCGCCGCACGAGGTTGATGGCGGCGATGTCATCTATATGTCCGAACCGCTGGACCGCCCACAATCGCTAGAGGGGTCAACATATAAGTTGAAATGGCCCGACAGCGAGCATGCGATTTACCTGACCATAAATGACATTGTCATTGGCGGCCGCCGTCGTCCGTTCGAGGTATTCATCAACTCCAAGAACATGGAGCATTATGCATGGACGCTTGCGCTGACCCGCATGATCTCGGCCGTGTTCCGTCGGGGCGGTGATGTGTCCTTTGTGGTCGAGGAACTCAAGGCGGTGTTCGACCCGCGTGGCGGGGCCTGGGTGAAAGGCAAATACATCCCCTCGATCCTGGCCGCGATTGGCGGAGTGATCGAGCAGCACCTGATCAATATAGGCTTCCTTGAGGGCGAAGGGATGGGGCTGAAATCCGACCCTCAGGCGCAAGTGGTCAACCTCGACGGCCCCCGCGGCAAAGCCTGCCCGTCCTGCGGTCAGTTCGACATGGTGATGATCGAAGGATGCATGACCTGCCGTAGCTGCGGTCACTCTAAATGCGGGTGATCTGAAGTAGTGGGTTTGTTGTTGATACACCAAGCAATTGAGACCCAAATCAGCGATTTTTTCGCCCAAAGACAAGGTCTTTGTCGCCCAAGTATCAAAATCCCCTTGTTATCATAGGGGCGGGAAAGCGTTTGATGTTTCTTAACAGATGCTTTCTCAGCCAGTATCAATAGTACGAAGGTATTAGCGTGCGTCCGGCAATAGGGCTGTTTCATTCTATGACGACATCACAGCATATCTTTCTCATACGATTTTTCTGATCTGCCCCTGTTAGGGCCGACCGGTAGCTGCTGATAATTTATCTTCTTTTGCGCTCGTTTTCGGTCGGTTTGTCTCACTGGATAGATGAGGGAACTGCTATGAAGACCATCAAACTCCTACTTGCCACGGATCCCAACTTTGAAAATCGTGCACTCACGCATCGATTCACTGAATATTTGAAGAAATAGCGCAAAACGCGGCTGGCCAGAGAATTCATCGGAGACGATGAACATTCGGTCGATCTCGGCGGAGATGATTTCGATAAAGTTGCTCGCGAACTATCGGATAGTGTCGCGCTAACTTGAGATGACAAGCGGCGCATCAAAAATCTAGTTCAGCGCATCCCACAACACAGGGCTGAAGCCTCAGGTCTTGGGCATCTCTCGGAGAAAGAAATCCAACGACTGCGCCCACTAATGAATGAGGTTCGCTTGGTGGAGCCGAGAGGCGAGCACTGGGTGGACGAGACAGTATCTTCTTTACATGAAGAAATGCCGTGGATGTCTGCCGCCACCAATGAGGGCTGGCACGCGTTGCGGCGCATCTCTAGTACCAAAGATACAATCTCGTTGCCGAAGGACAGGTCCGTGTACATATAGTCGGTGAGAAAGCTCCATTTCCCGTTACTGGCGGCAAAGGCTCCCATAAAGGCAAAGTCCAGATTCTCAAGCGCGTCGCCAAACATGAGTGCGCCCTTGATCTGCCCTGAGGGTGTATCGATTGCGGTTTTGGTCTCGGGCGCGAACAGGTAGATCGTTGCCTCGTAGTTCCAGTCAGTATTCTGAGCAGACGCGGGCCCGGATGCCGGCAACTGCCGGCACGATTGCGGTCAAGATCGTCTTCATAGGCAGTGCCTTTTGAGCTAACATTTCATTGTGTGCCGGGTGGCTTCAGAGATAGCAGAAGCTGAGCAGCTCAGCGGTCCGCTCTGAGGTTCCGGATTCTGGCAAGAGCAGTCACTCGCTATCTCCTTGCGGCGCAGGTTTTCCTTCCAGCTCTGCCTGTGTGGCCAGAAGTGTGGGATGTTCCGGATTGGCTGACAGAGCTTCTGCCACAACCGCGGCGGCAGCAACGCGTCCTTGGGTTGCCGCTGTGATCCTGGCCAGCATCATCCATGCATCCAGCCGTTGCGGATCCAGCCGCACCACCTCACGGAACGCGGATGTGGCCATGCCCATGTTGCGCATGGTCAGTGCCACACCGCCCAGTTGGAGGTGGGTTTCAGGAAAATCGAGCCGGTTTGCCATGGCATACTGCCATTCAGCCATGGCGGCTTGCAGCTCTCTGGCGGTTCCATTCTGGAGGCCGTTCTCCGTATCACCCAGCATCGCGCGGGCAGCGGCCATGCGCACATTGCGGGCAGGGTCGGCAAAGACATCGGCCAGGCGCTTGCCCCTTTCCTGAAGCGGTGCAAGGCGCTGCAGAGAGGCCGCGGCAGCGCGGACAAGCGGATCCGGGTCCCGCAGCAGGTCCGTCAGCCTAGCGGCGAACAGCGGGTCGTTGGACTGCTCCAGAAGCCAGAGCGCAGTGGCCCGCACGATGCCCGGCTGGCTGGTATTCTGCGCAAGCGTGGTCAAGTCGCCGGCCGCCGCTGCTGCATCGGCACGTCCCCGCGCCAGCACCTCCCCGTAATGCCGGCCACGGTTTCTGTCGTCCGGATACCAAGCGGAAATCTGTGCAGCTGCCCAGGCTGCGTCCTGGCCGCGGTGGCAGGCGGTGCAGGCATCCGGTGCTCCCGTCACCGGCGAAAGATCCGGCCGGGGAATGCGGAAGGAGTGATCGGCGCGCCAGTCGTTGCCCATGTAGACGCGTTCTGGCATGTGGCAGGACTGGCACTTCGCTCCGGCGCTGCTTTCCGGGTGGAAGTGATGTGCAGGGCTGTCGTAGTCCGCTGCTGTGAGTGTTGGGAAGTCCGGATTACCCGCTGGGCTGTGGCATTGGGTGCAAAGGCCGTTGCCTTCTGCCTTCAGGTCCAGACTGTGTGCGCCGTGGCAATTCAGGCAAGTCACGCCCCGAGCGTGCATCTTAGATTGCAGAAAGGAGCCGTAGACATAGACCTCGTCCTGGATCTGCCCGTCCGCGTGGTAAAGTCCTGGGCGCAAAAGTGCGAGCGTGTAGGCATCATGAAAACGCGTGCCTGGCACCGGGTTGCCGTCCAAGTTGGCTTCGCGTCTGGAATGGCACGTCGCACATTGTTCGACTGCCTGCCGAGGATCGGCGAAATCCACAGGAAATCCATGGTTTGCGGGCGGCGGTGTCCTTGTCGTTTCCCACGTATCAGCCCAATCAACGTGGTCCTTTCCCGGTCCGTGGCAGGCCTCGCAGCCAACGCCTATTTCGACCTGGGTTGATGCATAGCTTAAACGGCGTGCGTCGTAGTTTTTGCGGAACCCGGTGGCGTGGCACTCCGCACAGCGCGCATTCCAGGTCTTGTAGGGACCCGTCCAATGCAGACCATCCAACGGGGGCAGGGTCTGGTCCGGATAAAGGTGGAACCACTTCCCCTCTTCGGTGTCCCAGACCACGTCAAAACTCTGCAGCTGCCCCGGTTCGGTCTCGAGAAGATATTGCTGCAGCGGTTCGATCCCCGCAACCGAATGCACTTTGTATTCCGCCTGCGATCCATCCTTTTCGATCACCTCGACGTAGTATCCGCCCTCAGCTCCTGTCTGAAACCGGGCGGTCATACCGTCATGGTGAAAGGCCGTTCCGCCGAAGTCACCTGCGACCGTCTCCCGCGAAGGCGTTGTCCAGGCCTGAGCGTGATGCGATCCTGCCCAGCCTGCGGCACTGTCCTTATGGCAACCGGTGCAACGATCCGACCCCAAGTAGCCGTCAAGGCTCTGGGCCATCGCTGGCAGACCCAGCAGCAAGAGAAGGATCAAGACTACAATCTGCATTTTCAGAGGGCCATCCGATTTTCTGGGTCGTTCATGGACAGGGATGGTGCAGGGCTTCATTCGCGGCTCGGCCAGATCCGCTCCCAATCACGGGCCATGTCGATTACCAGCCAACCGCGGCTGGCTGCTTCATCAAGTCCGCGTGCAAGCTGCCCGATATGGCTTTCACGGCCGTAAGCGTATTCGCGTTCGCTGTCAGTATGGTGCAGCAGGATGCCCAGCCGCGCACCATCGCCCGCAGTAGTCCACTCAAGCATCTGGAAGTCTCCATCGGAATTTCCCACTGCGATCACCGGCCGGCGCCCGATGCGGGCCTCGATAGCAACGGGCTTACCTGCCTTGTCGTCGATGAAGAATAAACCGGGGTCCTTCATCACCCGCGGCGGTCCGTCCCCGGCGGAATAACTGCCATTTCCGATGGATCCGATGACCTGCTCGGGCGGAATGTTATAGGCGCTTTCAGAGAACACCCGGATGAAATGCAGGCCGCCGCCTGAGGCGATGTAGGTACGGAAGCCTTCATCGCGTAGATAGGTCAAGAGCTCCAGCATGGGTTGATAGACCATTTGGTCATAGGCCAGGCCTGTGCCGGAATGCCTGGCCGTGTCCAGCCAGCTGCGCACGACCGCCTGGAACTCGTCCACCGTCAGGCCGGAGTGGGTGGTGGAGACGATTTCCAACAGTCCCTCAGTGCCCGAGGCGGCCACTGTCTCCATGTCGCCTTCGACTGCGGCCCGCAGCACGTCAGACGTGAGCACCCCGGGATCAGCGGCAGCCATTTCTTTCAATCGGTCGATGGCAAATAGCAGTTGAAAGTAGACCGGCTGTTCTGCCCAGAGCGTGCCGTCATTGTCGAAGGTCGCAATACGCGCGGCCGGGGTGACATAATCAGGTGAATCCGGGTCCGTTATGCCTTCGACAAACGCAATGATCCGATCCTTGGTGGCCGTATCCGTCCAAGACGGCAAAGGGTCAGCGAGCGGAGCTGATGCAAACAGAATTGTCAAAGGAATTGAAATTAGCAGAGCACGCATAGGGACAACCTCCGCAAATGCAGGGAAAGGGATGCCGAGGCAACCGGAAAATTAGGCGCCCCGACGGAATACTCCGTCGGGACGAAGTGGGATGAGTCTACTGCGAGCCGCCCGGCTGCGACAGCTTCTCCATTACCTTGTCGAGGCTGAACGAAGCCGCCTCCTGCCGTGGCGGGTATTCTTCGAAGGTTGCCAGGAACTGCCCAACATAAGCCTGGGCCGGCACCAGCATGAAGGCGTGGTCCATCAGCCAGTCGTAATAGGTGTTCGACGTCCGGTAACCGCGTTCATAAGGGTCGCGGCGCAGGTTGAAGATCAGCGGCACGCGCAGCGGCGTCAGCGGCTCCATCCAGGCCCGGAGAGTTCCCCAGGCCTTCTGCTCGAGGAAGGTGATCTTCCAGTTGTTGAGCCGGATCGCCGCGAGGTCGCCGTCGTCAGTGAAGTAGAAGATCTCATTACGCGGGCTCTTGTCCGTGTCACCCTTGAGCATTGGCAATAGGTTGTAGCCGTCGAGATGGACGCGATACTCGCGGCCTGCCATTTCCGGAACGGTGATGCCTTCGAGCAAATCTTCCTTGATGGTTTCATTGCCTGCAGCGGCCAGGAATGTTGGCAGCCAATCCATGTGATGCACGATCTCGTTCGAGATCGTTCCGGGCGCGATATTACTGGGCCAGCGGACCATAGCAGGCACCCGCCAGGCGCCTTCCCACTGGGTGTTCTTCTCGCCCCAGAACGGGGTCATTCCGGCATCCGGCCATGTGTTCATATGGACGCCGTTATCAGTAGAATAGAACACGATGGTATTATCGGCGATGCCGAGTTCGTCAAGCTTTTCGAGGAACTTGCCGATATCCATGTCGTGTTCGATCATGCCGGCAGTGTATTCATCAGCTTTTTCCCCATTGTATAACTCATCCGCGAACGCGCGGTTCTCTTCGCTGACGTGGGTACGGAAATGCATCCGTGTGCCGCTCCACCACAGGAACCAAGGGGTGCCGGCGTTGGTCTGTTCCTCCATCCAGGCAATTGCAGCATCTGATGTCTCGTCGTCCACAATCTCCATCCGCTTCCGGGTCAGAGCCCCGGTATCCTCGATATTCTGCGTGATTTCATTTTCGCCGTAGGTCGCGGTCACGTTCAAAACACCACGCGGACCGAACCGTTCAAGGAACGTCGTGCCGTCTGCGAACACCATATCCTTCGGGTAGTCCTCGTTTTCCGGCTCTTCTTCGGCGTTCAGATGGTAGAGATTTCCGAAAAACACATCGAAACCGTGGTTCGTCGGAAGGTGTTCATCCCGGTCTCCCAGATGGTTCTTGCCGAATTGACCGGTGGCATAGCCTTCGGCTTTGAGGAGGCCGGCAATGGTGGGATCTTCGATCTGCATACCTTCCTTGGCACCGGGCAGGCCGACCTTGGAAAGGCCGGTGCGGAAGACCGACTGGCCCATGATAAAGGATGACCGGCCAGCCGTGCAGGATTGTTCACCGTAGTAGTCGGTGAAGATCATACCTTCTCTGGCAACCCGGTCGATATTCGGCGTTTGATAACCCATCAACCCCATTGTGTATGCGGAGATATTGGACTGGCCGATGTCGTCGCCCCAAATGACGAGAACGTTCGGCTTGCCGCCCGCGCTGCCTTCTTGGGCAAGCGCCGGCGCAATCCCAATGCTTAAAATCAGGAACCCGGCCGCGACGGCCCTGTTCAAATACGAAACTGGCATAATCGGTCACTCCCTCACATTCGCTAACAGTGAAACTTGAGTTGGTCGCAGACAAGCACCAAGCGAGAGGCTTTGCTTGCCTTTGTCCGCCCGTAGAACATTTCGAGTGGGATCAACTATCCATAAGTTGAATGTATGGCGCAACACTTTCTTTTTTTTGGCAATCTTTCGGTTGTCGGCCATTGTGTCTAGGCCGTTGCGGACCGGCACGTCATCAGGAACTGCCATGGCCTGCAAGCGGAGTCCTTGGCGCACAAGCCGGAGGCCCACGCGCACAGCAGGCTTTCCGGTCATCTTTGCCGATAAAAGTCAGGACACAGACCCGGCCTTTGTGGATGCGCTCCGCGAAGTGGCGCAGGCGGTTTCACTAGGCTTCTGTATCGGCTTCTTCGGCGATCCGGAGCAGAAAATTTACATGCAAGGTGCCTGACAAATTCCGCCTGAAGAGGGATGGGAGATGTCTGACGTCAGCGCCAACCCGACGTTGACGTATTACAATATCATCGAATGCTGCGTTTGCTTCGATGGCCGCTATGAGCCGATTGTGTTGAAAAACTCGAGTATCTGACGGCTGCATTTTTCCGCCAGAATCCGTTACGGCGGCTAAATTGAAACCCTGTGCTTGGTAGGGGCCCTGAGAGCTCCGGACAATGTCAACGCGAGTTCCCCCTCGACGAATTCTCGGAAAGGCCTCCTGCAAGCAAGTATTTCACCCATCTTCACGAAAATCGGAGTTTTTCAACACGATCAGCCCAGTCTGCACTAAGGTGAGATGCACCAACCTAGAGTCCGGGTTGCTGGAGCGAACATTCATAGGGCAGCGTCTACGCGTAAGTCTGCACAGGACTAAGACGTTTGGCGATCAACAGATAGTCCACGGCACTTGCGGCGTCCCCCGCAAACTGGAGATAGAAACCCATGAAGAGGTTAGCCTCGTATCCGTTAGGTTCGAGGATAAGTGACTGATGCACAGCGTCGACAGCTGCATTTGCCTCACCGCTGGCGACATACACGCCTCCCAGAGCAATGTGCCCGCACGCAAAATCCTTGTCGAGCGTCATCCAAATGCCGTGACGGGCGACTAAACTTCTGAAAGTGGCGCATCCTTCCAGTAGCCCGAATGGCAGATTTCGGGATCAGCCGAGAAGATCGAACCTTTGGCTCAACTGCAGCTTTGGGCCGTTACTTTGACGATGGAACCATCCAAAGAACGATGCAATGTCTGGCTGTGTGTCCGGCTAACCAACTTTTACGACCATCTTTCCAAAGTTTCCGCCGGCCAGCAGTTGATTGAATGCTTCCGGAGCATTTTCAAGCCCCTCAACCACATGTTCCTTGTAGCTTATTGAACCGTTTTTGAGCCAAGCCGTCATATCGCGGACAAACTCCTGATACACGTCGGCACCAAAGTTGTCGAAGATTATGAAACCCTGCATTCTGACTTTCATCCGCAGGATCGTGCCCATGATCGCAGGGCCCATATCCGGGCCGTCCGGTAGGCCGGGCAGGTTGTACCAGGATACAATCCCGCAGACGGGCACCCGTGCAAACGGGTTCAAGAGCGGCAATACGGCATAGAGAACTTTGCCGCCAACGTTTTCGAAATACACGTCAATTCCACTTGGACAAGCCTCGCGCAGTTGCGCCGCCAGATCATCAGATCGATGGTCCAAACACGCGTCAAATCCAAGGTTTTTGACTACATGAGCACATTTTTCAGAACCGCCTGCGATGCCCACTACGCGACATCCTTTTAGCTTTGCGATCTGACCGACTGTTGCGCCTACCGGGCCGGCTGCGGCAGCCACAACAACTGTTTCACCGGCTTTTGGCTCCCCGATTTTCAGAAGCCCGGCATAAGCCGTGTAGCCTGGCATTCCGAGAATTCCGAGCGACCAAGACGGGTTGTCCGGGGATTTCCCCAACTTAACGACCTGCGTTCCGTCTGAGACAGCAAAATCCTGCCACCCGCTTGTATTGAGCACATACTCACCGACTTCGTATCCTTCGATGTTGGATTTGACCACCTGCCCGACGACCTGCGCCGTCATAACACCGCCAATCGGAACGGGTTCGGCATAGGATTTTGCGTCATTCATTCGGCCACGCATGTAAGGATCCAACGACAGATACACCGTACGTACCAGCATTTCGTCTGGTCCAGGTTCAGGAACGCTCGTGGTTTCCAGGCGCAATGTATTCTCGTCCGGTTGTCCGGTTGGGCGATTGGCGAGAACAATACGACGATTGGTGGCGGATGTTTGGGGCATTGTGACCTCTCATAAGACGGCTTTCTTGCAACAGAGACCAAATTCCGCTGCAGAGCAACACGACAGCACCAACGAGTTCGAAAAACCTATAGACGTGGCCCAATCACGCACGATCTGCGCATTGAAATGCCCGAACGCTCATGGAAACGCCCTGCTAAAAAGTAATCAAACCCGACCCTAGGTTCGTCTTCCATTCACCTCTCGACTGAGGTTCTGGTTCCTTCATGAATCTCGAAGTGGAGGGGTCTCTGAGTCTTGCTTTGCGGATCCGAAGCCTGCTCATGGAACTGACCAGAAGCCATGACATCATAGACTTCAATCGTGACCAAGTCACAGCCGCACAATTTACTGTCGATAGCCATATCGAAGAGAGCGAGATCGCGTTGGTTAGCTGCAAGCGCACGCAGCGTCTCAAATGCAGCGCGAGTGGAGGATCTGGTGCCGCTGTTCAGCGGAAAGGATAACCATTCATGCAGACCGTAGCGACGATTAGTGGTCGAATTTCCAGGTCGCAGGACAAAGCCAACTGTTGTCTCTATTGACCAAATGACTGGTTTTGGCCCAAGCAGTTAGGTCAGATCTGTGGGCTTTTCCGAATGCCATTATCCGTTGCTTTGTGTCAAAAGCAATTCTCGCAATAGTGATAGCTGGCCAACAATCACCAAGTAATTCGTATTGGCGACATCGCCCAGACCATTGTGGCCTCTTTGTCAGTCCGGTTGCGGAACCGATGCGCGATCATTGAAGGGTAGGAAAAGCTGTCGCCTTTGCGAAGAACTATGATTTCTTCACCAAGGCGCAGCTCCACTTCGCCACTCAAGACGATCGCATGTTGCTCGCCCTCGAAAGAATAACCTTCCTGGGGTTCAGGCGGTGTACCGGCTCCTGGGCGGAACCGTGACAGGATCAGATAGCATTGTCCGGATAGTGTGCTGGATAGCAGTTCGTCTTCGAATCCCAACTCCTGGGTTGTTCGCGTGTACATGTTGGAAAGCGCCCTGCGATTTTCTTTGCGTACGACATGTTTGCGTTCCAATGGTCCGACACCCGATTGCTTGGGAAAGAACCAGTTGGGATCGACCGAGAGCGCTTCACTGATCTCTCGCAGAAGCTCCGCCGATGCTTTTGCTGATCCCAGCTCGATCCGGCTCAGATACGCCGTCGAGCAGGATACCGTTTCCGAAAGGTCTTGTAACGTCAGGCCACGCGCCTTGCGCACTTCGCGGATTTCGCTGCCAAGCCGTTGAGTGTCAGTATCAGTAACGTTGCTATTCATGCATTCGGGATAAGAGATTTTTGTTGATTTTTCGAGTAAAATTCAACTTAGTTGAAAATTGGGTGATAATTCAACTTACCACATCTGTCCGGGAGATCGCTATGCGCTTTGATTTGATTGCCAATTTCAGTCCTGGTGAGACGATTCCCTGGATCCGGACACTGGAGATGATCCTCGAACAATGTTCGCTGGCAGAGCAGGCTGGATTCACGACCGCCTGGTTCACAGAACATCACTTTGCCCATAACGGCTATATGAACGCGCCGCCCAACCCGATCCAGATGGGTACGCATGTGGCTGCTCATTGCACAAAACTGCGGGTTGGAACGGCGCCCATCATCTTGCCGGACTGGCACCCATTGCGCGTGGCCGAAGACGCGGCGATGCTGGATAACATGTCGCTGGGCCGGTTCGATTTTGGTGTCGCCAAGGGCATCAATGAGCGCTCGACCATCCAGTTCAACTCGGATGCGGATCGGCGCGACAACGCCAAGGTGATGCGCCTCTATCAAGAGAGCCTGGATATTATTCTGAAGGCGTGGACCAACGACGCCTTCACCCATCAAGGTGAGTTCTATGAGTTCCCAGTTCCAGGCTGGAAAGAAACCAACCGTTTTTTTGAACCGCTGGACCCGCGCTATCACGACGAGAATGGCGAGTACAAAGCGATATACGTGCATCCACGCCCGTATTCTGATCCGCACCCGCCGGTCTGGCTCATGTCGAATGCGCCTCCCACATTCAAGCTTGCTGGTGAAAAAGGGTGGGGTGTGATCTCGATGGCCGCTGGACCCAAGGCGACACTGGCCTGCTGGGAACCCTACCGCGAGGCGCTGTCCAAACGTGAAGGGCGCGATGTGAAACCAGGAGAAGGCGTTGGCGTCTGCACGGCGTTCTATGTCGGTGAAAGCATGGAGGAGGCGGTGAACACCATTCGTGGCCCGATCAATGCCTATTACGAATTCCTCGGCGGGTCGCGCCCCAAGGGCGAGTGGACAAAACATGGCTATCTTGATGTCGGCGAAGAGATGACTTCTGAGGACGAAGAGATGGATTGGTTCGATTTCCTCAATAAACGCGGGATCATTGTGGTTGGTGACGCCGAATATGTAGCGGATCGTTTTGCCGAGCGGCAGGAAACCATCGGCCTCGACCACCTCATGTTGATGCAGCAATACACTGGCGTTCCCTACGAGAAAATCCTGTCCAGTTGGCATCGACTGTTTGAGCATGTCGTTCCAAAATTCGGGACACAATCCATCGCGCAGAAAAGGATGTTGGAGCATGCTTGAAATTTGGGGGCGGCCCTACTCATCAAACGTTATTCCGGTGATTTGGACAGCCAATGAGTTGGGATTGGACTATACGCTGCAACTGGCCGGGGGCAGCTTTGGCAAGCTCGACACTGATATGTACGCGCAGATCAATCCCAACAAAATGATCCCGGCGATCCGCGATGGGGATTTCGCGCTTTGGGAAAGCCTCGCCATTGTGCGGTATCTCTGCGACCGGTACGGCGCGGGAACGTTTAGCCCCTCTGACCTACAGACCCGCGCCATCGCGGATCAATGGATGGAGTGGTCCGCCAGCCGCGCCTTCGGGCCGGTGATTTACCTGTTTTTTGCAACTGTGCGCACCCAATCCGACCAACGGGACCAGGAACAGATCGCCAAACTTCGCGATGAGGCGCATGAAGCGCTGACCATTCTGGATCAGCACCTTGCGGATAAGGCCTATGTCTGTGGCGACAGCTTTACCATGGCGGATATTCCGCTGGGTTGCGTGGCGTATCGCTATTTCAATGTCGAGGTCGACCGCCCACCGTTGCCCAATGTCGAAGCGTGGTATGAACGATTGGCGGAACGCCCTGCATACCGGGGTCACGTCATGCGCCATTTTGGCACAAACCCGGATGAGTGGGCCGCCCTTGAAAAGGCCTGCGTCAGCGAAGGAGTTCTGTGATGGACCTGCGTGACTTTCGCCGTGCGCTTGGCGCTTTTCCGACAGGGGTCACAATCGTGGCCACTTATGACCCCGAGGGCATGCCATGGGGCCTGACCGCCAACTCCTTCACCTCGGTCTCACTCGAACCGCCTGTGATCTCTGTCTGTGTCGCAAAATCGGGTCGCGTGTTCCCGACGCTGTCCAGGTCTGATCATTTCGCGGTCAACATCCTGTCCGCGGATCAGAAAGCTTTGGCGTTGCATTTTGCCAGCAATGTGGAAAACCGGTTTGCCGATACGGAATGGACTCCTGGGGCCAAGACGCCTTTGGTCCCCGGTGCATCTGCGCATCTGGAATGCACCGTGCACAACCGGGTTGATGCGGGTGATCATGAAATCCTCTTGGGACGTGTCGTGAACTATGCCCATGCACCCGTTCCTCCGCTGGTCTTTTGTCGCGGCGCGTTCTTTTCCGCGCCCCAATCGGAGGCAGTATCATGAGTGATCACCTGACTTTCCACACCCGGTTCAGCCCTGACGAATTCGACGCGCAGTACAATTTGCGGGCTGGGCGGCCGGACTATGAAGTGACCGTCATTCCCGGGTGGAGCCGCGACAGCGCGCACGCGCGTGCAACATCCGATTGCAGCCTAGATATCCGCTATGGAGAAGGTGAAAAACAAAAGCTGGATGTCTTCCGCTGCGCGGACACCGCCGCACCGACATTGGTCTATTTCCACGGCGGCTATTGGCAGCGTGGCGACAAATCGATCTACAGCTTCATTGCGCCGCCGTTTGTTGAGGCGGGGTTCAATGTTGTTGTCATCGGATACGATCTTTGCCCGTCTGTGACCATCACGAGAATTTCAGGAGAAGCGCGTGAGGCCATGTCCTTTGTCTGGCGCAACGCGGGCGCATTGGGCATCAATCCAGACCGTCTCTGCGTTATGGGCCATTCCGCTGGCGGCCATATTACCCAGATGATGATGGCGACCGATTGGCCGGCATTTGACGATGACTTGCCAACAGACCTGATTAAATCTGGCATTCCGGTCTCACCGCTCAGCTATCTTGAGCCGGTCCGCCTGACCGAGGCTTTGAATGCGGGCATCCAAATGGATCCGGCAGAAGCCCAGGCCGAAAGCCCGATGACCAAGCACCCACCGGGTACCAATGCCCCTCAGCTGGTCGTCGTCGGCGGCGCGGAAACCGATGAGTTCCACAGGCAGGCACGAATGTATGTCGAAAAATACGAAACAGCAGACCGCAAGATGGGTCTCTATTTCGTGCCCGATGTGGATCACTTTGACGAACTGAATGTGCTGGTCGACCCGACGAGCCCCTTCTTCAAACACACTTGCGATATGCTTCAAGGAAAAGGACCGAAATCATGACCGCTTTGACCCGAGACCTAGTCGACTCTGTCGGTGACGCGTTTAACGCCAATGACATCGATGCCGTAATGAGACACTTCGCAACCGACGCTACATTTGATCACGCTGTTGGCCCCGAAGAACATGGCGTGCGTCTGGAAGGAGCCGAAACCATTCGTGGTGCTTTTGCAGCCCTGTTTGAAAAGGTCGCGAACGTGCATTGGGAAACGCTCGACTGCGCTATTTCCGGCAACAAGGCTTATTGCGAATATCGCCGTACAGCCGTGCACAAGGATGGTTCAAAAGAAGAGTTTCTAAGCGTTGACATCCTGACCTACCGAGACGGGCTGATTGTCCATAAAGACACGTACTACAAGCAACGTACAAGCTGACCCGACAGCCTTTGATGCAGCCAAGCACGCAGCAGTTTTGTAAGAGGGAACCTATCTCGCTTTGACAAACCGCTGCATCGGCAATCAAGCTCCGTTTCGCGCAATCCGTTATTGCGTAATGAAAAGATGCGAAAACAGCTAAGGCCCAAACTTGGCATTACCAATGGGAACAAGGATCGGTTCGAGGAACTGCACAGGATTGTCGAAGAGAGCGAGAAGAAGCGCTTTACCATCATCGGATGATGAAAAGCTGCTCAGGGGCACGCTGAAGATGTAGATTTCTAACTAGATCCTGAGACGCCATCGGAAGCACTGCATCACAGTATTCAGCTCTTAGCTTAAAAGTACCGGTGTCACAGTAAATGGGGGAGAGGTCACATAGCCTCCAAGGTATGCGCGAGGCCATTTCGAATGTGGTCTTCCAATAACCTCTTTGCCGTGTTCGCGTCTCTGGCCAATGCTGCATCGAACATACCCTTATGCTCCTTGATGGCTTCTTCGCCACGATTGGTCAGCACGAGCATCTGATAACGTAAGTATTTGTCGTAGATGATCGAGTGCAGAGACAGAAGGTTCTTGGAGTTGCAGGCCGCGATCATCGCTTGGTGGAACTCCCAATCATAACGTTTCCAGGTTTCTTTCTCGGATTCGTCGCCCTTGAGAAGTTGCCGTTCTATCAGGTGCAGTTTGTGATGTGCGGCAACGAGGTTGCCTTCCCAATCCGTGTCGCCGTTCGCAATGGACAACTCCAACGCGTGGCATTCCAACAGGACACGCAGCTCTGATATTTCGGTCAGGTCTTCTCGGGAGACCGGCGCAACCAGGAATCCCCGTTGTTCGGGAGCTTCGACAAACCCATCGCTGGCAAGCCTGTTTAGGGTTTCACGAAGTGTCGAAAGGCTCGCCGCATAGCGTTCCTTCAATGCGTCCAGCTTCAGTTTGGAACCGGGTTGCAGCGCCCCGAAGATGATATCCCGCTTGATGCGCTGATAGGTGCTTGCACCTATCGTAGACGGCTGTTTCGCCATGCGTTTCACCCGATATTCTCAGTTTCTTCGTCCAATTAGCATTTTTCAGAGACATCAGCAATCCCAACTGATGTATGGTAAAAATAAAAATATCATACATTATTGCGGAATCGCGAAAACCCCAATACCTTCATGTTCAAATTGAGCAATGCAGCTCAGTCGCAAATGTCGGTTTCGGGATTTTTCGAACCATCCGGAAGGAAGCAAAAGTGTCTAAGAACTTTCGCATTGCCATTGTTGGCATTGGCCTTGTTGGACGCCGCCACGCAGACGCTATCCGGGCGTTGCGCCATGTTGACCTTGTTGCGGTCGTCGATCCCAGTGACGAAGGCCGTGCTTACGCCGTTGAGCACGGGGTGGCATGCTACGAGACCCTTGAGGAAATGTTTGCAACTCAGACGCCGGACGGCGCTGTGCTTGCGACTCCTACGACGCTTCATGTCGAACAAGGCCTTACATGTGTGCGACATGGGTGTCCTGTTCTCGTCGAAAAACCGATCGCCGTGGAAGCTGCGGCAGCACTGGAGCTTGTCCAGGAAGCGGAGAGGGCCAATGTGCCTCTGATGGTCGGACATCATCGTCGGCATAACCCCCTGATCAAGTCAGCCAAAGAAGCTATTGTTGATGGGAGGATTGGGGATGTTCGTGCTGTCCACGCGAATTGCTGGTTCTATAAGCCCGACGAATATTTTGATGCCGCGCCCTGGCGAAAGAAACCCGGTGCAGGACCCATTTCGGTCAATCTTGTCCATGATGTAGACCTTCTGCGGTATCTGGCCGGAGAGGTCGTGACGGTACAGGCGCAGTCGGCTTCATCGCAACGCGGTTATGACAACGAAGATGTCGCCGGGGCGCTGTTGACGTTTGAAAGCGGAGCGATTGGGACCATAAGCGTGTCCGACAGCATCGTCGCCCCGTGGAGCTGGGAGATGACGTCTCAGGAATATCCAATCTATCCGTCGACAGCGGAGAGTAGCTACATGATCGGTGGTTCTCATGGGTCGTTGTCCGT
Source organism: Ruegeria sp. CDSA236 (assembly GCF_059611285.1). Classification (NCBI taxonomy): domain Bacteria; kingdom Pseudomonadati; phylum Pseudomonadota; class Alphaproteobacteria; order Rhodobacterales; family Roseobacteraceae; genus Ruegeria; species Ruegeria sp. CDSA236. The sequence continues at coordinate 71,850 of NZ_JBXWPG010000011.1, read as the reverse complement.
ACCTGATCTTCGACTATGGAACTACCAAGGTGATCATCGGGATTGGTGGACGCCAATCTCATCAACCGTGTTGAAGAAGGGTGCATCTGATCCGCTGGTCAATCAACTCAGGCACTTTGTTGAAGTTGCTCGGCACGAAGCAGATCCGATTGTGTCCGGATGGGAAGGTTTCAGAACACTTCAAGTCATTGAAGCTATACAGAATTCCTGCAGAATGGGCGAGAAGGTCAGGATAAAAAGCCTGCAAAATACGCCAAAGGCAAATGTATCAGTAGTATAAAATATCTGATATTTTGTAAAAAATCTTGCAAAATGTCCAAAATAGGTCAAAACTCTGAATCGCAAAAAAGAAGCTTCATGATGTCTCAGGGAGGAGCAAAGTGATTACCAAACTTACCCGTAGGGCTGCAGTATCAGCCCTGGTCGCAACCGGTGTTCTGTTTAGCGCAACAAGTGGTGCGCTGGCGGAAGACAAAGTGCAACTTCGCCTCGCAACATCAGGATCGGAGACCGACCAGCGCTCGGTCGCCATGGCAGATATCTTCGCGCCAATGGTTGCCGAATTCGCAAATTATGAGCCCAGCTATAACGGCACAATCTTTGCACAGGGCACCGAACTTGACGCCATCAGCCGGGGCAACCTGGAAATGTCGATTACCTCGGCGCAGGAACTCGCGCAGTTCTTCCCCGAGTTTTCGATCTTTACTGCTGGCTATGTCCACCAGGACGCCGCGCATCAGGTGGCTGTCTTTACCGATCCCTTGATGGATGCGTTCAAGCAAAAGGCTGAGGAAGAGCTGGGTGTTAAACTCCTGTCGGTTATGTATCTGGGCCGACGTCAGGTGAACCTGCGCCAGCCCAAAGATGAACTGACTGTGACGACACCAGCGGACTTGGACGGCGTGAATCTTCGGATGCCGGGCACTGACGCATGGCAATTTCTAGGCAAGGCGCTGGGTGCAGCCCCGACGCCAATGGCCTTCTCAGAGGTTTACACCGCTCTGTCGACAGGAGCGGTTGACGGTCAGGACAACCCACTGCCGACCGTGGTTGACGCCAAGTTCTATGAAGTGACCAATCAGATCGTTCTGACGTCGCATCTGGTGGACCTTAACTATATCGCCATTGGCAAGGGTGTCTGGGACGGGCTGACACCGGAACAGCAGGCTAAAGTTCAGGAAGCCGCAGATGCAGCCGCGGAATCTGGTCGCCAAAAGCAGCTTCAGAAAGAAGAGGACCTTGTCAGCTTCCTGAAAGAGCAAGGGATGGAGATCTACGAACCTGATCTCGCTGCGTTCCGCAATCAGGTACAGTCCATGTATCTGGACAGCGAATTCGCTGGCTCTTGGCCCGAGGGGGTTCTGGATCGGATTAACGCTCTGGGCAACTAAGTCCAGCAAGACAAGAGAGGGAGAACCGCAATGAAGGCCTTTATCAAGGGGTTCTCCCGACTGACCGAAGCGATTGCCGGCGGGATGCTGGCGGCAATCTTCCTGATCTTCCTTCTGCAAATTCTCTTGCGGTATTTTTTTACACCCGCCGGTTGGACGCTAGAATTGATCGGCATTCTTTGGGTCTGGGTGATCTTCTTCAGCTGCGCCTTTATTGTGCGCGAACGGGATCATGTGAAGTTCGACATCATCTATCTTTCGGTGCCGACGCGCGTACGCCAGGTCTTTGCAATGCTGGCGGCCGCAGCGATCGTGATCGGGATGCTCTATAGCTTCCTGCCGACCTGGGACTACATCGACTGGATGAAAATCCGCAAGACAGCGACTGTCCGCAATCCGTTCTCGGGCGAGAAGATACCGTTGCGCACTGTGTTTTCGATATATGCGGTATTCATGCTGGTCGTAGCAGCGCGATACGCGTGGTTATTCTTCGACGTTTTGCGCAATGGCCCTCCAAAAACAGAGTTGGAACTGGTCGTTGGGTACAACGTGGTTGACGATCATCCCCGTGTCGACGTCGTAGACGACGAGGAAGCTAATAAATGAGTATCGAACTTCTTTCCTGCCTGCTCGCTCTTTTTCTTCTGGCGGGCATTGGGACACCTATTGGGTATTCCATCCTCTTAGCCTCATTGGTGTATTTAGGCACGGCCGGACTGGATGTCGCCCTGGCGGGCGAGAAGATCCTACAAGGCTTCTACAAAAGCACGATCCTGCTTGCCGTGCCTTTGTTTATTGTCGCCGCCAATATCATGAATGCGGGGTCGATCACTGACCGCCTGCTGAACTTCTGCGTTGCGGCGGTCGGGCGTTTCAAGGGTGGCCTCGGACACGTAAACGTAGTGGCATCTCTGATCTTTTCCGGCATGTCCGGCTCTGCTGTCGCGGATGCGGCGGGAATTGGTAAAATCATCATTGAGATGATGACCAAAGATGGCCGCTATAGCCGAGGCTATGCAGCCGCAATCACGGCGGCCTCGGCAACAATCGGCCCTATCATTCCGCCCTCAATCCCGATGGTATTGTACGCGCTTGTTTCCAAGGCCTCTATCGGTTCGTTATTTCTGGCCGGTATTCTGCCAGGCCTGATAATGGGCGTCGTCCTCATGGCGATGAACTATTATCTGGCAGGAAAGCGGAACTTTGCCTTGGAAGAACCTGTTCCGTTGCGCGAATTGCCCGCCAAAACCGCCAATGCGTTTCCTGCGCTGCTAATGCCCGCCATCCTGCTCTATGGCATCTACGGGGGTGTCACGACACCGACCGAGGCCGCGGCCGTGGCCGCACTCTATGCCCTGCTGCTGGCAGGGTTCTTCTATCGCGCCTTGTCGTTCCGTGGCCTTTATCAGGTCTTCGTTGACAGCGCCCGTTCTTCTGCAGCGGTTGGAGTTGTCATTGGTGGAGCGTTCATTTTGAATTTCATCGTGATTCAGGAGCAAATCCCACAGTCTATCTCGGCGCTGCTGGAAGGTTCGGATGTCAGTCCGATCGTCTTCTTGATCCTCGTCAACCTGCTGATCCTTGCCCTGGGGTGCGTTTTGGACGCGACAACGATCATTCTGGTGATTGTGCCCTTGTTCATCCCGACTTGCGAAGCGCTTGGTATTGATCTGGTGCATTTCGGTGTGCTGGTCGTCGTGAATTCGATGATCGGTCTGATCACGCCGCCCTACGGGATTCTGCTGTTCGTAATTAATGCTGTTTCGGATATTCCACTGCGTGAAATCATTTCCGAGATTTGGGCCTTCTTGGCGGTGTTGATTTTCGCCTTGGTGATCATGATGTTGATGCCCGATCTGGTTCTGTGGTTGCCGCGTATGTTTGGGTATCAGGGGTAATGTGTCTCTCGGTTTCGACAACGTCGATCCCCGGTGATCTGGCCGAAAAACTAAGTGCAATCGCTGATGCGGGCTTTAGCGGTGTCGAGTTGCATGAACCGGATTTGACCGCTTTTGACGGGCCACCATCGCGAATTCGGGACATTGCATCAGATCTCGGACTAAAGATTTGTCTGCTGCAACCCTTCCATAACCTTGAAGGCCAGGCCGACAGCGAGCGGGAACGTGCCTTTGATCGGCTGAAGCGCAAACTCGATCTGATGAGCGAGTTGGGAACGGATCTGCTGCTAATTGGCTCTGCATTCGAAGTGGACCCTGCTGCCACCGAGGATCAGGTGATCTCAGACCTCAGCGAAGCGACCGAGATTGCAAAAGGGATGGGGCTTCGCTTGGCCTATATGGGTTTGCCGTGGTCCGATCTCATTCGCTCGGACGAACAGGCGTTGCGCGTCGTCGAGGCGATTGACAGCCCTTACTTTGGACTGGCTTTAAACTCTTTCTTCTCGCTCGCTGACGGTTCCAAACCCGCCCGCCTTAGGGACATTCCCGGAGAGCGACTGTTCCATGTGCAACTGTCCGATGCGCCCCGGCTTGAGATGGATATTCGCAGACTCAAACGGCACTTCGGGCTTCTACCTGGGCTTGGATCACTTAACCTAGCAGGCTTCGTGCGCGTGCTGGCCAGGGCAGGCTACATAGGACCCTGGTCTATCGCCCGTGTGAACGAAGTGGCGGCACAGCCCGGTGCCCGAACACTGGCCCGGGACAGCTATAGGTCCCTGGTCAACCTTTTGGACGAGGTATCACGGACCGAGCCGAAAGCAGACTTTGGAACCCCAAACCTGCCAGAACGCGTTTATGCGTCCGGCTTCGAATTCGTAGAGTTTGCAGCCGATGAAACAAGCGGGGCACAACTGGCAGACTTGCTGTCAGCAATGTGTTTTCGAATGGAGCGAAAGCACGTCACCAAGTCTGTCGAATTGTGGCGGCAAGGCGCGATCAACATCGTTGTGAATACCGAAAAAGAAGGGTTTGCCCATTCGGCGTTTCTGGGCCATGGCCCATCGGTCTGTGACATGGGATTGCGTGTCAAAGATGCGGATCAGACGGTTCAACGTGCAACCGCGCTGGGCGCCCCGAATTTCTTACAACCGGTGGGAACAGGAGAGCTGGATATCCCTGCAATCCGTGGTGTTGGTGGCAACGTCGTTCATTTCATCGATGAGAAATCCGATCTGCATCGGGTATGGGATATCGAATTCGAGCCGGTTGCCAAAACCAAAGCCATGCAACCCGCCGGATTGCGCCGTATCGACCATCTGGCACAGACAATGCGCCACGATGAAATGCAAAGCTGGCTGCTGTATTACATCTCGACCTTCGACATGGCAAAGTCGCCAATCGTGAACGTGGCTGACCCGTCGGGCGTCGTGCAAAGCCAGGCCATCGAAAGCCCCGAAGGCGAAGTGCGTCTGAACTTGAACGGGGCCGTCGGTCGCCGAACGCTGGCGGCATCGTTCCTTGAAGTAGGCTTTGGGGCAGGCGTTCAACATATCGCCTTCCAGTCCGACGATATTTTTGAAACCTCTGCTCAACTGCTTAAGTCTGGTTTCCCCAGCCTGACTATTCCAGAAAACTATTATGCTGATCTGCAGGCGACTTTTGGGGTGAGTGACGACCTGATCACCCAACTGCATGGGAGCAATATCCTCTATGATCGCGCGGGGGGAGCAGAGTATTTTCAGATCTATAGCCGTCCCGTTTTCAACGGCTTTTTCTTTGAAATCGTTGAACGCCGCGCTGGATATGCAGGTTTTGGCGCGCGCAACGCCCCTATTCGCCTCGCCGCGCAAAGGAAAACTCAGGCGGCGAAAGAGGTGCAAACGCCATGAGCGCACTGGATGAAAACATGACAAGTGATGAGCGCGCCGTTCGCCAATGGTGGCGCACCTCCATCATCGATATGAAGCCCGGGTACATCGCATTTCGTGGCAACGCCATAGAGGACCTGATCGGGAATGTATCCTTTCCGCAGATGATCTGGATGATGGTGCGAGGCGATCTGCCGGGCGATGCTCAGGCGCGCCTGTTTGAGGCCGCTCTGGTCGCCGGTGTGGATCACGGCCCGCAGGCTCCCTCGATTGCGGCTGCGCGCATGGCTGCTACTTGTGGAGTAGGTCTCAATAATGCGATGGCGACTGCAGTGAATATGCTGGGCGATGTACATGGCGGAGCAGGCGAGCAGTGCGCCGAGCTTTATTATGATATCGCCGATCGCATAGATGCCGGGGCATCGCTGAATGATGCTGTTCGGAATGGTCTGGACAGTTGGCGCGAGACTTACGGCAAGATCGTTTCAGGTTTCGGACACCGGTTTCACAAGCCCGTCGATCCGCGTGCACCCCGGCTGATGCAGCTCGTTCGCAATGCAGCAAATGAAGGCACCGTTTCAGGTCGCTTTGCAGACATCGGAGAAGGGGTTCAGGCCGAACTTGGTCGTCAACGGGGCGGTCGGCCGATTGCGATGAACATCGATGGCGCGACAGCCGTGATCTTTTGCGAACTTGGCTTTCCCGCGCCCCTGTCGCGGGGGCTGTTTTGCTTGTCCCGTTCGGTTGGAATACTTGCCCACGCCTGGGAACAGATGAACCAGGGCGGTCGGAACAAAGGCCCTGTGCCCCCGAATTACTTACCCCTCTACGAAGACAGGAATGATGAGATGTGAGACATCGAAATCTTTCCGGTCCGGCCCTGTTGGCGTTGGTCGTGTAAACGATGTCGATCTAAAACCACATTCAAAAATTCCCAATGCCAAAGTCATGATCTGCGGCAACCTCGATCTTCTAGAAAACCGCACCAAGGCCGATCAATACGGCATCGCCAGAGCCTGCGCGCCTTGATGGCGCCAGGGTTCCGGCTGATTGGCCTGCCTATCCCGGTGGTGATCACGGCGCAGACGCGTCCGATTTAACGATGCCTCTGTGGGGCCTCGCCAGTTCAGAACGATTGGATCATCATATAAGCTTTTGTAAAAAAATGATTAAACCCGCTCGAGAGCCCGTCCGGTGGTTTCAGTTTAAGTCGCGTCGCTAAGAGTTGATATTTTAAAAAATATCAGATATTTTTTACTAAGTATGATGAAAATTAGATTCGCAGACGTATGGAGCTGTCGTTCATGGTGAAACCCGAAGAGGCCGGCTCATGCCCCTCTCTCTATTCCTTGGCGCATCTGACGCTGATCGGCTGCACGCCGCCCGAGCTAGTCTACATTGCTGCCCGGTCCGGTTACGATGCCGTCAGCCCGCGTTTCATTCCGATGCATGTGCCCGGTGAGTTTACTCAATCCCCGATCGACAAGGCACAGGTGCAGGCCACCAAAACCGCTCTTTCTACTACGGGTTTGAAAGTTCTTGATGTCGAGCTTGCGCGCATCACCGAAGATGTCGACCCGCGCAGTTTTGAACCCTCTCTGGAAATAGGCGGAGAGCTTGGTGCAAAGCGTATGATCATGAGCGCGTGGACCAACACCCGCGATGATCGCGACTTCCTGATTGACGTCTATTCCGAGACCTGCGAACTGGCCGCGCCCTACGGGCTGACGGTCGATCTGGAGTTCCCCAGCTTTTCACGCCTGCGTACACTGGACGAGGCGCTGGATATTGTCCGCGCCTCCGATCAGCCGAATGGCGGTATTCTGGTCGATACGCTTTATCTGCACCTAAGCCGGGTGGATCTAGGAGAACTGCTGCACGTCCCTTCGGACCTGTTTCACTTTCTGCATATCTCTGACTGTCTACCAGGCATCGCGGATACGCGTGAGGGCATGATCCAACTGGCCCGCGATGCGCGGCTTTATCCCGGTGAAGGTTGGATTGATTTCACCGGCATCATCGAGCGGATGCCCCCTGTCGACTATTCCATTGAACTGCCCAACCAAAGCCGCGTTGCCGAGTTGGGATACGAAGAGCACGCGCGTCGCTGTCTGAGCCACGCCAAGCGAACATTCGGTGAGGCGCGATCTCAGCGCCGCATGCCCAATGCAGCAATTCTAAAACACCAAGAGGACCATCATGGGCAAAGAGCTCACTGAAGACGACCGCCGACTGGCGGCTGATATGTTGGAACGTGCCCGCGCGGCCATGGCCAAAATCGAGGATTGGGAACAGGACAGGCTGGACCGTCTGTCTCAGGCCATAGCGTGGTACGCGGGGAACGAAAAAACCTTTACGCGATTGGCTCAGCAGGGTGTGGATGAAAGCGGCATTGGTGACCGCGAAGGACGCCCTGCAAAGCGCTTCAAAATACATATGGTACTGCGCGATGTCCTGCGCACCCCGTCGACTGGGATCGTCGAGGTTGATGAGGAAAAAGGCCTGGTGAAATACGCCAAGCCTGCGGGTGTGATCGCATCCCTGATTCCAATGACAAACCCGGCGATGACACCACCGGTGACCGGTGTTTCCGCCGCTAACGCCCGTAATGCGGTCATCTTCAGCCCGCATCCACGCACAGCAGTCACGACCTATGAAATGGTCGAGGTTATGCGCGCAGCCTGTCGAGCAGCAGGAGCCCCGGAAGACTTGTTCCAATCGATCCGCAAACCTTCGATCCCTCTTACCCAGCACCTGATGGAGATTTGTGATCTGACGCTGGCAACAGGTGGGAAGCCGATGGTCAAAGCGGCCTATAGTTCAGGGCGTCCGGCTTACGGTGTCGGCGCAGGCAATTCGTCCATTGTCATCGATGAAACTGCGGATCTGGATATCGCTGCCCAGAATACACGGATTTCAAAAACGTCTGACTTTGGGTCTGGTTGTTCGGCAGATGGCAACATTATCATTCAGCGCTCGGTTTACGTTGATATGGTTAAGGCGCTTGAAGCCGAAGGTGGTTATCTTTGTTCTGACGTAGAGAAGGCCATGCTTGAAGCAGCCATGTGGGATGAGAAAGGAAACCGTACGTTCCCGACCATCGCCTGTCCGCCTCAGCAAACGGCCAAAGTCGCCGGTTTCTCGATCCCAGAAGATCGCAAATTCCTGATGGTTGAAAATCAGGGGCAAATCGGGCCGCAGCACAAGTTCTCCAAGGAAAAACTGACCACGCTGATGGCGCTATATCACTTCGACACATTCGATGACGCGCTGGAAACGGTCAGCCAAATCTATAACACCGGAGGTAAGGGCCATTCCTGCGGGATTTATAGCCATAATGACGATCACATCGACCGGTTGGCGCGTCTGGCTCCGGTCAGCCGCATGATGGTTCGACAGCCTCAGTCCAAGGCCAATGCGGGTGCCTGGACCAATGGCATGCCTATGACCAGCAGCCTCGGCTGCGGCATCTGGGGCGGCAACATCACCAATGAAAACGTCACCATGAAACATATGATGAACTACACTTGGGTCAGTCGTCCTACGCCTGAGGATCGCCCCTCGGAGCCGGACCTGTTCGGTGAATTCTACGGACAGGAGGTCGCGTGATGGACGGAGCGAAACTGGAAGGCAAAACCGTTGCCGAACATATCGTTGATTTCCTCGAACGCCGTGAGGTCAAGCACGTATTCGGCCTGTGCGGGCACACGAACATCGCGGTTCTGGCCGCGCTGGCGGAAAGTCCTATCGATTTCGTAACTGTGCGGCACGAACAGATCGCCAGCCACGCGGCGGACGCTTATGCGCGGGTTACAGGCAAGGCCTCGGTGGTGCTGTCCCATCTCTCCCCGGGACTAACTAATTGCGCCACCGGGGTCGCCAACGCGGCGTTGGATTGTATCCCCATGGTCGTGATCGCGGGTGACATTCCTACGCATTACTATGGCAAGCATCCGCATCAGGAGGTTAACCTGCACGCGGACGCTGCCCAGTGGGAGATTTATCGCCCCTTTGTCAAACGCGCCTGGCGGGTGGACCGCGCAGACCTGATGGCTGAGATACTGGAGAAGGCGTTCCATCTGGCCGAAAGTGGCCAGCCCGGGCCGGTGCTGGTCAATGTCCCTATGGACATTTTTTCAGAGGTGATCTCCGCGGACAGTTTCGACCGTATCCGCGACAACACGCGCGCGCTCAAGAAACCGTCGATTGACGACGAGACAGCGCGAGAGATTGTCGAAGCGTTGGTTAAAGCCGAAAACCCAGTCGCTTATGTCGGTGGTGGTATTCTTCTGGCACAGGCCAGCGAAGAGTTGCGAGAATTCGTTGAACATATGGGCCTACCAGTCGCGCATTCCCTGATGGGGAAAGGCGCGTTGCGGGACGACCATCCACTTGTGCTGGGAATGACTGGGTTTTGGGGCACCGAATTGGTCAACCAGTCCTGCCTGAATGCGGACTACATCTTTGCCGTTGGCACTCGGTTCAAAGAGGCCGATTGCTCCAGTTGGTATCCCGGATACACGTTCAATATTCCCGGCTCAAAGGTCATCCATATCGACATTGAGCCGCAGGAGATCGGTCGGAACTATCCCACCGAGATCGGCGTTGTTGCGGATGCCAAGGCCGCATTGCGCGTCCTTAACCGGGTTGCCCGCAAAATGTATCCCGGCGGTTTCAAGCGCCCCGCCGTTGAACAAAAGATTGCTGATTTCCGGATGGGCTTCAAAGCGCGCAATGTGGAAATGGCCACCTCATCAGCGTTTCCGATGATGCCCGAGCGTATTCTGGCAGATACCCGCAAGGCACTGCCCGAGGATGCCATCATCACGACGGACGTTGGTTGGAACAAGAACGGCGTCGGACAACAGTTCGACATCCTGACACCCGGTTCGATCCTGACCCCAGGTGGTTTTGCCACAATGGGTTTTGGCCCTCCGGGCGCGATCGGCGCGAAGCTGGCAGCACCTGATCGTGTGGTGATCAGCCTGGTTGGTGATGGTGGTTTCGGCCAAAACCCGTCGATGCTTGCGACTGCGGTCGAACTTGATCTGGGTATCATCTGGCTGGTTATGAACAACAACGCCTTCGGCACGATCGCAGGTCTTCAGAAGGCGCATTACGGTTTGACCTATGGTACAACCTTCCCAGGGTCGGCCGAAGCGCCGGCCAACGGACCGGGTTATGCAGAAATTGCACGGGCCTACGGCGCAGAGGGGCACAGGCTGGGCGCTGCTGACGAGCTGTTGCCCGCATTGGAAGCGGCAATAGCCAGCGGCAAACCCACTGTTCTTGATGTCCCAATGATCAATAACCCGACACCAACGACCGGACATTGGAACATCTTGGACATATACTCACCAGACAAAGATGTATCCCACGTTGCGACGTGAAAAGCCTGTTCGAGGAATGCCTCACCGGGGGTGTGCCTCGAACAGGCCTGCAGTGGTTTCATTCTCGCAGAGGTGAGCGAAGAAACATCAAACAGCATCACCAGTAGCGGGCTACAAAAAGAGGAACACCTCCAAAGCGCCGGGGTCCTTCAGACATTGCGTGGCAACATTTGGCGCATGATGTTGAATGCGGAGTTTAGTGGCCGGGTTTAACTCCTGCTTTCCTCATCCCAAGGAATTCCGCTAGTGTCGGCACCGACCTGATATGAGTGATGCCGCCACATGATCGAAATCCGCGACCTGCAACTGCTCAGCGCTTTGGCGCGGCACCGGCATTTTGCAAAGGCAGCCGAGGAATGCGGGATTTCCCAGCCTGCGTTTTCAATGCGTATTCGCAACCTAGAGGATCGGTTGGGCGTGTCCATCGTCCGCCGTGCCAACCGGTTTCAGGGCCTGACCGAAGAGGGCGAGATGATTGTCCAGCGGGCGCGGCGCATTCTGGACGACACCAAGGCCTTGGAACAGCAGGTGCAGGCGGCAAAGGGGGAAATCACGGGGACTCTGATACTGGGCGTGATCCCGACCGCAATCGCCTTTACGGGCCGGTTGATCAAGCGTCTGCAGCAGGCGCATCCGCGCATCATCACTCGGATCGAAACGATGTCGGCTACGGCCATTCAACATCGGCTGGACGAAGGCAGTCTGGATGCGGGCATCACATATGGCGACAGTATCGGCACCGATTTGCGGCAGGTACAGTCGCTGTATGAAGAAACCTATGTCCTGTTGATCCCGTCTCATATGACAGACGAAACGGGGCCAATTCCCTGGGCGCGGGTCGCCGAATTTCCGGTCAGCCTGCTTGAACCGCAGATGCAGAACCGCCGCATATTAGACCGGATTTTCGCCGAACAGGGCCTGCATCCTCATGTGGTCGCGGAAACCAGCGGGTTCACTGCCTCAATGGTCATGGCGCGTGAGGGATTGGCGGCCACCGTGGTGCCACGCGTGTTGGTACGGGCGTTGGGGGATCTGAAAGGAACAAAGGTTCTGCCTTTGGTCGATCCGGTGGTCAGCAAACCTATCTGTCTGGCGACCCTGACACGTGATCCGGAACTGCCAACGGTTGGAGCGTTGCGCGCGGTGGTGACGTCTTTGCGGTGATAAGGTGTCGTTATCGTGCGATTGAAATATGCGATTTGACGATATGCTAGTCTGATGAGACACGGGGCCTGAATCGGAGGGCATCATGGCACCATTAGATACCAAGCCATCAGGCGCGCCAAAGGGCGTCTGGAAGTCAGGTAAAGGCAAGGGGCGGCACACGCCCAAAGGCCGTCAGTTCACGGATGAGGCGGCGGCCGAGATTGCGCGCTTGCTGGGGGATCGCCCCCGCCGTCGCGACCTTTTGATCGAATTCCTGCATCTGATTCAGGACGAACACGGCCATATCAGCGCTGACCACATTGCCGCGCTTGCAGTCGAGATGCGGATCGGTCAGGCAGAGATCTATGAGACCGCCACCTTCTATGCCCATTTCGATGTGGTGAAAGAGGATGAAGCCCCGCCGCCCGCGCTGACCATCCGCGTCTGCGATTCCCTGTCCTGCGAAATGGCCGGTGCCCAGCAGTTGCAAAAGGCGTTGGAAGACGGTCTTGATCCTTCCAACGTCCGTGTCCTGCGTGCGCCTTGCATGGGTCGTTGCGATACTGCGCCTGTGCTGGAGATCGGGCATAACCATATCGACCATGCCACCCCTGAAAAGGTGCAGGCGGCGATTGCTGCGGATGATACCCACGCCCATTTACCCGCCTATGAAACCTTTGCAGCATATGAAGCAAACGGCGGCTATGCCAAGCTGAAGGAGCTGCGCGAGAGCGGTGATTGGGAGAAAGTACAGGAAGACATCCTGTCCTCGGGCTTGCGCGGTCTGGGTGGTGCTGGCTTCCCGTCCGGCAAGAAATGGGGCTTCGTTCGCATGAACGAAGGCACCCGCTATCTGGTAGTGAATGGCGATGAAGGCGAGCCTGGCACGTTCAAAGATCGCTTCTACCTCGAGCGCACGCCGCATGTCTTCCTTGAAGGCATGCTGATAGCTGCCTGGGCGGTAGAGGCCGAGACCTGCTTTATCTACATGCGCGATGAATATCCGGCGGTGCTGGAAATTCTACGCCGCGAGATTGCCGAGCTGGAACAAGCTGGCCTGGTTGAAAAGGGATATATCGATCTGCGCCGGGGCGCCGGTGCCTATATATGCGGCGAAGAATCCGCGATGATCGAGTCGATCGAAGGCAAGAAAGGCTTGCCGCGTCACCGGCCTCCGTTTGTGGCGCAGGTTGGGGTCTTTAACCGTCCGACCTTGGTGCACAATGTCGAGACGCTCTATTGGGTGTCGAAAATCTGCCGCGAAGGGCCCCAAGTGCTGAACAGCACGGAAAAGAATGGGCGCACGGGTCTGCGCAGCTATTCGGTCTCGGGCCGGGTGGCGCAGCCGGGCGTCTATCTGTTGCCTGCGGGATCGACCATATTGGATGTGATTGAGGCCGCTGGTGGCATGGCCGAGGGTCACGTTTTCAAAGCCTATCAACCGGGCGGGCCGTCTTCGGGCCTGTTGCCTGCGTCAATCGACGACGTGCCGCTGGATTTCGACACGCTGCAACCTCTGGGTACGTTTATCGGGTCGGCCGCCGTGGTGGTGCTGTCCGATCAGGACACTGCCCGCGACGCGGCGCTGAATATGCTGCGGTTTTTCGAGGATGAAAGCTGTGGCCAATGCACGCCCTGCCGGGCGGGCTGCGAAAAGGCGGTTAAGCTGATGCAGGCTGACACGTGGGACCAGGATTTACTGGAAGACCTGTGTCAGGTCATGGGCGATGCCTCGATCTGCGGTCTGGGGCAGGCGGCCCCGAACCCGATCCGCCTGGTCATGAAACATTTCGCTGACGAAATCTGAGGGAGACAGAGCCATGCTTGATGCAAGCCCAACCAAGACCGTCACCTTCAACCTGAACGGCGATGACGTCACCGTCCCCGAGGGCTGGACCATCTGGGAAGCCGCCAAGGGGCAGGGGTTCACCATTCCGCACCTGTGTCATAAGCCGCAGCCGGGCTATAAACCCGACGGCAACTGCCGCGCCTGCATGGTCGAGGTGGAAGGCGAGCGCACTCTTGTCGCTTCGTGCATTCGCCCTGCGGCGGACGGCATGGTGGTGAAAACCGACAGCGACCGTGCCGAGAAATCGCGCGCAATGGTCATGGAATTGCTGGTCGCCGATCAACCCGAAGAGGCGCACGATAAATCCAGCCATTTCTGGGACATGGCCGAACTGAACGATGTCAGCAACAGCCGGTTCCCTGCCAAAGAGGCCGAGAAAATCCCGTTGCTGGATGACAGCCATATCGCGATGCGGGTTAATCTGGATGCTTGCATCAACTGCAACCTCTGCGTCCGGGCCTGCCGGGATGTGCAGGTCAATGATGTGATCGGGATGGCCGGGCGTGGTCACACCGCGCAAGTGGTGTTCGATCAGAACGACCCGATGGGCGATTCAACTTGTGTGGCCTGTGGTGAATGCGTTCAGGCCTGTCCGACCGGTGCATTGATGCCAGCCACTGTGTTGGACGAAAAGCAGCAGGGCGACAGCAAGGATTATGATTCCGAGACCGAAAGCGTCTGCCCGTTCTGCGGCGTCGGCTGCAAGGTCTCGCTGAAGGTCAAGGACGGCAAGGTCAAGTATGTCGAAGGCATCAACGGCCCGGCCAACGAAGGCCGCTTGTGCGTCAAAGGCCGCTTTGGTTTCGACTACATCCACCACCCACACCGCCTGACCAAACCGCTGATCCGGCGTGAGGATGCGCCCGCCAAGGGGTTGAATGTCGACCCTTCGAACCTGTCGACCCATTTCCGCGAAGCGACCTGGGAAGAGGCGATGGACCTGGCGTCCTCCAGACTGAAGGTGTTGCGCGATCAGGACCCACGCAATGTCGCGGGCTTTGGCTCGGCCAAATGCACCAACGAAGAAGCATATCTGTTCCAGAAGTTCATTCGTCAGGGATTTGGGCACAACAATGTCGACCACTGCACGCGTCTGTGCCACGCCTCATCGGTGGCGGCGCTGATTGAAAACGTCGGTTCGGGTGCTGTGACCGCAACCTTTAACGAGATCGAAAACGCGGATGTGGCCATCATCATCGGGGCCAACCCGATTGAGAACCACCCCGTTGCGGCGACCTATTTCAAGCAGTTCACCAAGCGCGGCGGCAAGCTGATCGTGATGGACCCACGTGGTGTCGGCATGCGTAAATTTGCCGATGAGATGCTGCAATTCCGCCCCGGTGCCGATGTCTCGATGCTGAACGCGATCATGAACGTGATCGTAGAGGAAGAGCTGTATGACAGCCAGTACATCCACCGCTGGACCGAGAACTGGGAGGCCGAGAAGGAACACCTGCGCGCCTTCACCCCCGAAGCGATGGCCCCGATCTGCGGTATCGAACCCGATCAGTTGCGCCGCGTGGCGCGCATCTTTGCACAGGCCAAGGCCGGGCTTATTTTCTGGGGTATGGGTGTCAGTCAGCATATCCACGGCACTGACAATTCGCGCTGCCTGATCTCGCTGGCGTTGATGACCGGCAACGTTGGTAAACCCGGCGCGGGCCTGCACCCGCTGCGCGGTCAGAACAACGTGCAGGGCGCGTCGGACGCGGGCCTGATCCCGATGTTCCTGCCCGATTACAAAACGGTGACCGATGACAACATCCGGGCACAGTTCACCTCGGTCTGGGGATCTGAGGATTTCTCGAACGAAAAAGGCCTGACCGTCACTGAAATCATCGATCAAGCATATGCGGGCAATATCAAGGGCATGTATATTCAGGGTGAAAACCCAGCCATGTCCGACCCCGATGTTGGCCACGCGCGGGACGCGCTGGCCAAGCTGGAGTTGATGATCGTGCAGGACATCTTCCTGACCGAAACGGCGAACTACGCCGACATCATCCTGCCTGCCTCGGCGCTGTATGAAAAGAACGGCACCGTGTCGAACACCAACCGTCAGGTACAACGAGTGCGTCCGGCTGTGGCGCCTCCGGGCGAGGCGCGCGAGGATTGGAAAATCACCGTCGAACTTGCGCAGCGCATTGGTCTGAACTGGTCTTATTCGGATGTGTCCGAAGTGTTTGCCGAGATGAAGCTGACGATGGAGTCTCTCGACAACATCACCTGGGAGCGGCTGGAGACCGAAACAATCACCTACCCGTCGCTGTCTGAGACCGATCCGGGCCAAGCGATTGTGTTTGGTGATGGCTTCCCTCGTGCCGATGGGCGGGCCAAGTTCACTCCTGCCAGTGTGATCCAGCCGGATGAAGCGCCGGATGAGGAGTATCCGATGATCGCCACCACGGGTCGTCAGCTTGAACATTGGCACACAGGGTCAATGACCCGCCGAGCCACGGTGCTGGATGCGGTTGAACCAGAGGCCAACTGTTCGATGAACCCGCGCCAGTTGAAGCTGATGGGAATTGAACCGGGCGAGACCATTCGCCTGACCACCCGTCGCGGCTCGATCGAGATCATGGTGCGTGCCGACCGGGCGATTGCAGAGGACATGGTGTTCATCCCCTTTGCCTATGTTGAGGCGGCGGCGAATATCCTGACCAACTCGGCCATCGACCCTTATGGTAAAATCCCTGAGTTCAAATTCTCGGCCATTCGAGTTGAAAAGATCGAAGACGCAATCGCGGCTGAGTAAGAGTGTCGGAGTAGAATTTTTGAGGGCGGCCTTGCGAGGTCGCCCTTTTAGGTTTCCGCGACGTCAACGCGGAAATAGGCATTTCCCACTCAGCTTTGCGCCATTTGCGCCATATTTCTCTGGTTTCAGCAATTTTGAGCCTAAGAAAACGCCACCAAAGCGCCCATTTTGCGGTCGTCAGGTTAGGTCTTGATTGGGTTTGGAAACGAAATTGGGGAACCGATTGCGCAGGGCCCGAACCTGTGGGCAGTCGGGCCTAGGCGCCGAAGCCGAAATAGATGGTAGTAGCGCGATCAGAGCAACAAGGGCTGAATGAAACCGCAAGACGTGTATAACGATTTGAAACAGGCTGAGCTTTCGTTTGTTGTATTGCCGGGTATGTCGGTTGATGCGATCCTGAGCGAAGTCCTTAGTTTTTTCCTGTCCAGAAACTTCCTGATGTTTCTGCCTGCTTTGATGCTGCTGCTCATTGGTGCGACGCCGTCATTGTTTGCTGAACCGCTAAACGGGCTGGGGCGCACGATCTATTGGATGTGCGGATTGCTGGGGTATATGGGCTCGGTGGTGCTGATGTTGCTTTTTGAAGCATTCTGCAGCCGATATCTGGGCATCAAACGGTTTTTCACCCCGCTGACATGTTTTCCCATTGCGTATGGGGCGATGCAGTTTGCCCAATTCGCAACGACAATGGTTTTCAGTACATTTCTGTCTTTCAGCTTTGAAAACTCGCCGCTTTTGCTGCCTCAGTACTTTCTCGTCGTTGGAATTGAAGTGATCGTAATCGTTTGGGTTTTTCCACCTTATCTGGCCCGCCTGCGCGCCAGCGATCCGCAACCCGAGGACGAGCCGGATAGCAGAGTGGAATCCCGTGTTCCTGTGGCCAATGGTTTAGTGTCCGCCAATGGGCAAAATTTTTTGGCCAAGGACATTTTGTTCGTTCAGGCTCAGCAGCACTATGTCACCCTGCGTGTAGATGAAAAAGAAGTGCTGGTGCGTTCAACGTTCAAAGGCATCCTATCGCAAATGCCAGAATGCTATGGCCTACAGGTGCATCGGTCCTTTTGGGTTGCCAATCGGTGTGTGGATAT
The DNA here is from genome assembly GCF_059611285.1 of Ruegeria sp. CDSA236. Lineage (NCBI taxonomy): Bacteria > Pseudomonadati > Pseudomonadota > Alphaproteobacteria > Rhodobacterales > Roseobacteraceae > Ruegeria > Ruegeria sp. CDSA236. The sequence continues at coordinate 54,462 of NZ_JBXWPG010000011.1, read as the reverse complement.
TGCTCAAAGCCTGAATGAAGTCGGATATCTGGTTCTGGGCTGCGGCAAAAAGATCGCTATCGCCCGTAGTCGGCACGGCGCCGTGCGTGATTGGCTGTCCGAGATGGCGTCAGCGGAAAGCCCGGCAACAGTCAAAGCTTCACCACAACAAACCTGACATCGTTCGGCAGAAACATCCGGCTTATCGGTTCGTTTAGATAATCCACCTTCCCATCGCTACTGGGTACAGAATACGCAGTGGATGGGAAGGTGGACAGTTCAATATTTTTAGTAATGAAAAGACTTGAATTTTGATCTTTTGCTTTCCCCGATTTTGAGTTTTTCCCCCTCTATAATCAGGTCGTACTGGTCAACACGTCACTCGATAAAGGCGCCGCAAAACCAGGCGCTGCCTTCTTTTCCTGCATAGGCACGGACCTGGCAATGAAATTGGTACGAAACGTCAAAAATTCGAAACGAATGGCAATGAAAATTCGTGTCGCACGAAATGAATAGAGCGACTTGTGCATTCGCTGTCATGTTAAGAAGTTGATAGTTAAGGGGTTAATGAAATTCCCTGCCTTCCTGTGATTTGGCCCGAAACTGTTGTCACAGATGCAGAGTTTCGCGCAGGATTAGTAGTCGCGCTCGAAAAAGACACCCAATCCCGTTTCCCCCCGCCCGTCAACGGTTCCGCGCATGGTGATATTATCGGTGACGTCCAGATTGAGGTTCACTTCGGTATTTCCTTCGGTGTTCACGTTAAAGTCGGTATAGAGATTGTCACCCAGATACGCCCCGGCGCCCAAAATTCCGCCGCTTGACGTTGCTCCGATATCGACTGTGTCGACACCGGTCGACTCCCTCAGACCCTTGGTTGCATCTCCTCCTGCACCGCTGAGCTGCGCCAGCGATGCCGCCATCTGGGCAATGACAAAGGGCGACAGCTCAGAGAAACGATTGCCAAACAACAGCATGGCCAGCGCCTCTTCTGCTGGCCGTTCCGGATCCGAGAACACGTTGACTTCGGGGGCGTCCAGCGGCCCGGCGATTTCGATTGTAGCGGTCCCGTCCGAGGTGCTGTTTGAGGATTCAAATTCGATATAGGGTGTCAAGTCGCCTTGTAGGGTCACGATACCTTTTGTCAGGGCCAGCCTGCGGCCCAGAATGTCGAAATTGCCTCGGATTAGAGCGATCTGACCCGAAGGAATGATCGAGGTTGTTGTACCGCCTATGTACAGCTGTCCGCCGAGTTCGGCATTCACGCCTCGACCTCGGACAAACACGGCTTTGGGGGCGAGCAGAGCGATGTCCAGCGCAATACGGGAATCGCTTTGGGTGGCATCGTCCTGTTTTACCAAACGGGCACGTTCCCGAGTCCTATAGCTGGCCGCGTTTTCGTTGATATGTTCGATCTCTGGTATGGGCGCAGCGCCAACCGCACCCGAGGCGGCGGCGAGGTTAATATTGGTTTCCTCGAATGTAATTTGCCCGACTATTGTGCTGTTGCCCGCCAAAGCTCCGGTCATTGCGATTTGCCCGTTCAGGATCGTCTCGTACAAAAGCTGATCCGTCAGCACGAGACGATTGAGCGTGGTCGTAATTTGCGCATTGAACGGAGGCGTCAGGTCAATCGGGCCCGCGACGGTGAAATTACCCCCGGCGCGGGTTCCACCATTTAGGGAGATGTTGGCGCGGTTGCTGGCCAACTCGACCGCGCCGCTGATGCCGGTAATGGTCTGACCGGCACCCGGTATCGCCAACGAGGTTCCAGAGGTCGTGATCGACCCGCTGAGCGCCTCAAGCGAGGGTTGGCCATTCAAGCTAAGGTCGTACCGCGCAGTCCCGTCGATTTGGTTGGGGGTGATGAACAGGTTTGCGATACCGATATTAACCCCGCCTTGCGCATTCAGATCGGCGTTTCCTGTGGTTTCATCGAACGTGCCCGAGATTTCGCCGGTGATCTGTGCCGGACCCTGCGCCGAAGAGTTGATGGTCCAGACGCCTGCCTTGCGCTTTGCGGTCCCATTGGCGGTGATTGTACCTGGAAAGTCTGGGGCGAAACGCTCGACCTTGTTTAGCTCGGCGTCAAAGTCCAAGTCTGCCGATCCGTCAGAGCCGACCGACCCCGTCAGCGACGCGTATGAACTGTCCGGCCCACGCAAGCTGACTCTTCCTTCAAGGCCCGAAGCTGTTGGTGCGGCGTTGCCTTCCAGCGTCAGTGGTCCTGACAACGTCTTGGAAATCCGCGCCAGATCGTCCAGTTTTACCGAATAGCTCAGCCCGCCGGTCTCTTTGCTGACCTGACCCGAAGCGTCTGCGGTCAAGGCGGTGCCCCGCAGTTTGAAGTTTTGGACATTCAGACCCTGATCACTGTTCTCGGCATCGACACGCAGCGTCGTTCGACCTTCGATCAGTTTGTCGACGAGACTGATGCCAATCTGGACGTCCTGCGCATCGACATCGCCGGCTATGTCGAAGGTCTGGCTGGACAAAGCTCCGTTGCCATTGATATCCGCGGTAACCGACCCGGCAAGATCCCGGCCCGCGAGGTCCGAAAATAGCGAAAGATCAGGGACAGTCACCTGTGCCTGACCATCAAGAACCAGATTGCCGGTTGGGTCATTGATCGACGCGCTCACCTGTGCTGTCAGGGCCCGTCCGTTGATGGTGGCTTTGCGTATGTCGATAAGGTCTCCCGTTTTCGCACCATCCCAGGTGATCACGGTTTTGCCTGCAAGCAGAGGATCGACTTCGGACATACCTGTCTGCAGATCCTGCGTCGTAATGCTGGCCGTGCCATCAAACTCTTGCGTCTGCAGGGTGCCTTTGCCGTCCATTTGGGCGCTGAGCGACCCGCCCAGCTGCCGCTGGGCCAGCCCGGAAAAGACCGAGAGGTCGGGCGCGTTGAGGCTGGCCTGACCGTCGATTGTCAGATTGCCATCAGGCGTGGTCACTTCGCCACTTGCCTGTGCCTGCGCGGCCTGACCGTTCAGTTTGAACTCGCGTATGGATATTCCATCCGCCCCACGGCGAGCATCCAGAGCGATGGTGGTCTGGCCGGTGATTACGGGGTCGATATCGTTGCGGCCCGTAGACAGGTTGTTGCCCTGAACAACAATTTTGCCATCAAAGCTGCCCTCAAGCGGAGAGCCCTTGCCCTGAACCTCTGCCGACGCCGACCCTGCCAGTTCCAACTGGGCAAGGCCAGAGAACCGGGACAGGTCGGTAGCGTCCAGCGTTGCTTTGCCATCAACAGCCAATCCGCTGGTTAATCCGCTAATCAGCGTGTCCAGGGCCAGAGTGTAATCTGACCCGACCAGTTCGAAACCGGACAATGTCAGCGACTGGTCATCGCCATACTCAAATTGCCCGTCCAGCGTGATGCGGTCTCCGACGGCTGTGTTCAGGTTCGGATCGGTCAGATCTATGCCAGTGACGCTGGCCTGCAGATCGCCGTTCACCGTAAATCCAAGGGTCTGATCGAGCACGCCTTGCGCGATAATTTGCATGCTCTCAAGTTCGGCCTGGGGGGATTTGAACTTATCTGCTGTCAGGCTAAGATCCCAGAGATTGCCGTTCTTCTGATCAAACAAGGTCGAGATCTGCGCGGACTTGATCGTTTTGTCACCACCGCCAACCGGAAGCGTGACCGCCTGTCCCTGCGGCGGGGTAATGCGTCCCTGCAAGGCGGCAAACTGCAATGTGCCACCTTCGGCAAGGGCCAACTTCCCCTCAAGGTTTAGGGCCTGCGTTGCAAGCTGAAGATCGGACAGGTCCAGCGCCCCTTCGGGCAGGGTCTGACCCTGCACGAACAGCCGCGAGTCCGTCCCGAAAAACGGGTCGATGGCAGGGCCGACGAAAGGAGTCAGGTCTCCGTTCAGATCGGCGGTAAATGCTATGCCTTCCGCAGTGTCGTCAGGGGTCGAACCAAGCCGAACCTGCCCGGCCAGACGCTGCTGCCCGTCACTGCTCAGCCCGATATCGGCGGTGAAATCCGTCAGCGGTCCGGCGCCTTTTGCCGTCAGCTCGATCGTTGGGCTGTCGGGAATGTTCAAAGCGGTCGAAATAAGCCCGCCGGATGCCTCGGCCACGTTCAGGTCCAGATTGATCTCGCTTGTCGAGTTGTCAAACCCGGCGGTCAATGTGATCTCATCTCCGGCACGGTCCAGCCGCACCACGTCGAGATTGGTGTCCAGCGTTCCATCAGCAAGCGACAGATTTCCGGTGACGGATAAGTCGGCGGCCACCCCAATCAGCGGCTGCCCCAGCGACAACTGATCCACGCGGATTTCGCCGATTTCAACTGCGACAGGCAGCTCGGGCAGCTGGAATGTCTGGGTTTCCGCAGAAGGAGGAGGGGCATCTTTGGTTGTGGTGCCCGGCGCGCGGGCTACGTCGATCTCTTGCGCTGTCAGCGCATTGACCGAGAACCGCCCCCGTATCAGGGCCAGTCTGTTCCAATCCAGTTCGGCATCTTTGATGGTCAGCCAGACGCCCTCATCATCCGATACCGTGATCTCTGCGATTGTGGCCCGTGCGCTCAGCGCGCCTTGCAAGCCTTTGACGGTTACGTTCTGATCATCACCGGACAGGGTATCCTGCAGAAACTGCTCTAGCATACTGCCGCCTTCGTCCTGCGCCAGAACGGGGTACGGCACCCACAGCAGAACCGCCGCAACAACTGGATATGAGAAACGATGTGTCAAAATGCCTGACCAATTCCGATGTAAAACTGCAGACCATCTCCGGTGTCGCCCTGAACGGGAAGGGCCAGATCCAGACGCAGGGGGCCAAAGCCGCCAAGGTCGTATCTGATCCCAAGCCCGGCGCCGGAATGGCTCTCAGCGGCGCTGCTGACAAAAGAGGACGTGTCTACAACACCATAATCATAAAACCCGACCAGCGATATTGTCTCGGTGATCTTGCCGCGAACCTCGCCGGACAGCCCGAGGAAAGACTTGCCGCCAGCAACCTCATTGCCAACAGGGATGCCGAGGCTTTCATAGGGCTGACCGCGCACAGTGCCCGCACCGCCCGAAAAGAACAGGAAATCGGGTGTGACCCCGTCCAAGGCGGGTCCTACAATTGACCCAATCTGGACCCGTCCTGCCAGCACGAGACGACCTTGCGTCCGCAGACTGGTATAGGCACGCGCGTCCGCAAACATCCTGAGGCCTGTTTCTGTGTCGGACAGGCCGACAAATGGCATCACACGGGCATCCAGGTAATAGCCATTGGTGGCGCTGACCTTGCTGTCCCTTTCATCCCATTCTGATCGGAACGGCATGATAAAATAGCGGAACTTACGCCCGTCGCCATAGGCGTCATCTGCATCCGACCACTGAAACCCGGCGGATGCTTCGGCGTATAGGCGGTCTGAAAATGTGCGTCTTGCACCATAGGCCAGTGACGTCACCGTCACGTTGTAATTATCGGTGTTGCGACGTTCCAGAAGGGCGCTCCAGAACGTGCTGTCATCGGGGCCCAGCCGGTCAGGCTGATCCAGCCGCAGCCCGATGCGCCCGTCCAGATCCTCGGCCCCGCCAATATTGCGCAACGATGCCTCAAACCGCAGGCGTTGGGCGCGGCGGAACACGTTGCGATGCGTCCAGGTCGTCGACAGCTCCATCCCGTCGCGCGAGGCCACTTCCAAACCGAAGGTCAGGCGGCGTTTGGGCATGTCTTCAAGATAGACATCGAAATCCAGGGAGCCATCAGGGTTAGGAGTGTCGTGCTCTTCGATCGAGACAATATTAAACGTGCCGGTGCGGCGAAGCCGGGTTCCGACCTTTTGCACCTGCTGGGGGGAATACACCTCTCCGGTTGGGAAGCCGGCGATTTGTTCGACGGACCTGTGGCGAACATCGCTGTCGCCTTTGATGTACATTTTTCCAAAGCTCAGACGCGGTCCCGGGGCGAGGTCAATGCGGGAATCCAGCTTTGCCTGGGCGTGGCGGGCAATGACTTTCTGGCCGCTGACCTCGGCCTTGGCATGACCAGCGTCACGCCATCCCTGCACGCCTGCTGACGCGGCTTGCTGAATGGCGCCGGTGGTGGCCAGTTTGCCCGTCGCATAGTCTTCGGGAAGAACCGTTTCGGTCGCGATCGGCCGGACCACCGCCTGGCCAAATGTGAAGGTTGGGCCGGTTTTAACAGCAATCACGATTTTGTTGATCTGATTGGGCACGTTGAGTGAGCTGAGTTCCGCCGCCTCTTTCCCGTCCAGTTTAATGCTGACGACGGGACTGAAATAGCCTTCGTCATAAAGGATCTGAACAATGGTGGTATAGTCCGACAGGGCCGCTGACAAAAGTTCAAGCGGCGTGTCCAGCCCGCGGGATTCTGCGGTTGTCACCGATGCGGTATCTTCGATCCGTTCAACCAGCGCTTTCGGAGCGCCCGGTGCCGTGAGGACGGTTTCCAATGCGGCCAGCGACGTGGGTAATGTGGCGACGACTATTCCGAACAGACAATTTCTCACAAAGCTGCATTGTCTTATTCGCTGCATCTATTGGCTCCAGCTGCCCCAACTAGAAATTAATTTCGGCGCCTTTTCGGATGTGGCGGCCCCTTAAAGATAGTTAGAACATCTGTAATCGTGTAGGGGAAGCGTTTATCGTTTGGCCAAGAAAATTAGCGGAACAAGTGATGGCTCAGTGCCAGTTCAAAGGCCAGCATTGCGGAACCAGCGAATGATCGCCGCGCGATCTTCCGGTTCCATATAGGTGACATTTGCGGGTGGCATGGCGTGACTGACACCGGCCTGCAGGTAAATCTGTTTCGCATTGCGGGCGATGTCACCTTGGGTTTCCAGAAGAATGCCCTTTGGCGCCCACAGGATGCCGTCCCAAACCGGTTCGCGCGCATGGCACATGGAACAGCGCCCCAGAACGACATCATGTGCCTGTTCGAACCCGTCTGCTGCTGCGTATTTCTGTTCAAATGCGGTGAGCGGCTGCGCCTCGGCCTCCTCCAGAGGTTTGTACATAGGCGCGGTGGACAGCCACATGATGGCGATGAATAGCAGAGCGGTCACCAGCCAGGTCCAGGTCGGATCACCGGCGCGGGCGTGGCGTGTATTGAAGTAGTGACGGATTGTGACACCCATCAGAAATACCAGCGCCGCAATGATCCAGTTGTATTGGGTGGCAAAGGCCAGCGGGTAGTGGTTCGAAAGCATCAGGAAAACCACAGGCAAGGTCAGATAGTTGTTATGAGTCGAACGCAACTTGGCGATCTTGCCGTATTTCGGGTCCGGGGTGCGGCCATTCTTAAGGTCGTCTACGACGATGCGCTGGTTCGGCATGATGATGAAGAATACATTCGCTGTCATGATCGTGGCGGTGAATGCGCCCAGATGCAGCATCATCGCGCGCCCGGTGAATATCTGGTTGTACCCCCAGCCCATCACCACCAGCAGGACAAACAGCAGCACCATCAGTAATGTTGGGCGCTCACCCAGACCGGATTTGCATAGGAAGTCGTAGATAAGCCAGCCCATAGTCAACGAGGCAGCCGAGATCAGAATGCCCTGCCACAGCGCTAGATCGGCCTTTTGGGCATCAATCAGATAAAGCTCTCCACCAACCCAGTAGACGATCATCAACAGCGCAGCTCCGCTAAGCCAGGTGGCATAGCTTTCCCATTTGAACCAGGTCAGATGATCCGGCATCCGCTCGGGTGCGACGAGGTATTTCTGAATATGGTAAAAGCCGCCGCCATGTACCTGCCATTCTTCCCCGTCGGCGGGGCCGGGGATATCCCGATTCAGGCCAAGGTCCAGAGCGATGAAGTAAAAGGATGATCCGATCCAGGCAATAGCAGTGATTACGTGCAGCCAGCGCACAGCAAATGCCATCCAATCCCAGAACACGGCGAATTCAAACATGAGAGTTCTCTCCAGTAGGTTATCGTCACCCTAGGCAAACTGGCTTTTCTTCGGTATTCCCGTATATTGTCAAACTGTATCAAAAAAAACGATAAGATGTCCTATCTCGACAATATTCGCACCTTCGTTCGTGTCTATGATCTGGGCAGCATGTCTGCTGCCGGGAGGGATTTGCGTGTTTCACCGGCGGTGACTTCGGCGCGAATATCACAGCTTGAGGATCATTTGGGCGTGCGTCTGTTTCAGCGGACTACACGTAACCTCAGCCCGACCGAGCAGGGACGTGCGTTTTACCCCGGAGCGGTTGCGGTCCTGGATGCTGTAGATGAAGCCGAGGCGCAGGTTGTTCACCTGACCGAAGCTCCCCGCGGGTCACTATTCGTAGCCGCGCCTTTGGGCGTCGGGCGCAGGTTATTAGCCCCACATGTGCCGGATTTTCTCTCGGAATACCCCGAAATTGATGTGCGATTGCGCCTGACCGACAGGTCAGTGGACCTGACGACCGAAGGATTGGATCTGGCCTTTTTCATTGGTCAGCCCGAGGACAGCACCCTGCGTATTCGCAAGATCGCGGATTGCGCGCGGGTTCTGTGTGCCGCACCGGACTATGTAAAACGTAGGGGGATGCCGCAAAACGGAGCCGATCTTGTGTCCGACAAGCACGAGTGTCTTAACCTGCGGTATCCCGGTGCTGCAGAGTTTCAGTGGATGCTGGAAACTCCAGACGGGCCAAGACGTTATGCCGTGTCGGGCCGGTTTGAATGCGATGACGGAGACGTTTTGACCGATTGGGCGTTGTCAGGGCAGGGGATCGCGATGAAACCTGTGTTTGAGGCAGCGGAACATCTCAAGGCAGGACGTCTGGTGGTGGTTGCGAAGGAGACACCTCCTGTCTCTGTTCAGATGGCGTGTCTCTATACCCATCGACGTCACCAGGATCCCAAGGCGCGTTTGTTCATGGATTTCATGATCGCGCGAATTGGCAAGGTTGTTCAAAACTCGGACATCAACGGTTAGCAAAGGCTCCCGGCCGCGCGTAGCTTTTCTCGAAGGGCTGTAACCGTCACTATCCGCGCCGCGCCCAACGGGTGCGGCGCCCGGCTCAACAGGAGGAGGCCCGGCAGGGGCGATAGACGGGCGGAAGGTTCGCCCGGTCAGTTAGCTGCCACGATACGTGGAGTAGCTGTATGGCGAAAGCAAGAGCGGCACATGATAGTGGGCGTCTGCTTCAGACATACCAAACCTGATTGGAATCTCATCCAGGAACAGCGGTTCGTCATCCGCCTGGCCAGAGGCGCGCAGATAGTCACCCGCGCTGAAAACAAGCTCATATTCCCCGGTTTCAAAGTTTGCTTGCGGTAGTATTGGGCTGTCTGTTCGCCCGTCTGCATTGGTCAGCATCTCAGCCAGTTTGTGGCGTCCGTCCTGGGTAATCGCGTACAGAGCAATTTTCAGCCCCTCTGCAGGACAGCCTTTGGCGGTGTCCAGAACATGGGTTGTCAGGTATCCTGCCACGCGTTTCTCCTCATATTCCAATCACCGCAACGAGTGGCTGTTGAAAACCGCAAACTGCAATCGAGTATTGTTTGACGCAGTCTGGGGCGAAACCCGAGACTTTGGGAATGCCGAAAGAAAAGGAAACAGCGTTCGGATTGATTTGATAATACTGCTTCCAATTCTGCGGTAAAGCGTAGGTAGTGTAACACAACTGAGACGGAACATTCATGCAGCCCCCTCGCTATCCCCGTGACATGATCGGATACGGAGCCAACCCGCCAAACGCCCAGTGGCCTGGCGGAGCAAATCTGGCCGTTCAGATTGTGCTGAACTACGAAGAGGGTGGCGAGAACTGCGTGCTTCACGGTGATGCCGCGTCTGAGGCCTTTCTGTCCGAGATTGTCGGCGCAGCGCAATGGCCAGACCAGCGTCATTGGAACATGGAATCGATCTATGAATACGGGTCGCGGGCAGGGTTCTGGCGTCTGCACCGCTTGATGCAGGACTTGCCCATAACCGTTTACGGTGTTGCTTCGGCGCTGGCACGGTCGCCCGATCAGGTTGCCGCCATGAAAGACGCAGGTTGGGAGATCGCAAGTCACGGCCTGAAATGGGTCGAACATAAGGATATGTCTGAAGCGGAAGAGCGCGCTCAAATAGAAGAGGCCATCCGCCTGCATACCGAGGTCGTGGGGGAACGTCCCTATGGTTGGTATACCGGCCGGTGTTCCGAGAACACCGTGCTTCTGGTGGCAGAAGAGGGGGGCTTTGCCTATGTGGCGGACACCTATGCGGATGATCTGCCCTATTGGATGCAGGCCTCTGGCCGGGACCAGTTGATCGTACCATATACACTCGATTGTAACGATATGCGCTTTGCAACGCCGCAAGGTTTCAATTCGGGCGATCAGTTCTATTCCTATCTCAAAGACAGTTTCGACGCGCTTTATTCCGAGGGTGAAGCCGGTGCGCCCAAGATGTTGTCGATCGGTCTGCATTGCCGCCTGATCGGTCGTCCAGGTCGGGTCATGGCGCTGAAACGGTTTCTGGATTATGCGCGTGGGCACTCGGATGTCTGGTTCGCGACCCGTCTGGAGATCGCCCAGCATTGGGCAGCGCAGCACCCGCCTGTATCAGGTCCAAAGCCGTCAGAAATGGCGCGGGACGCTTTCGTTGCCGCTTATGGCGGGATCTTCGAACATTCGGCTTGGATTGCAGAGCGCGCCCATGGGCTGGAACTCGGCGCGGCTCACGATACTGCCGGCGGGTTGCATAACGCACTGACGCGCATGTTCCGTTCGGCCTCGGAAGAGGAGCGGCTGGGCGTGCTGACCGCGCACCCGGATCTGGCAGGCAAGCTGGCACAGGCCAAGCGACTGACGCAGGAAAGCACGGCGGAACAATCCTCGGCGGGGCTGGATGCGTTGACGGATGCCGAACGCGATGCCTTCACCGATCTGAATAGGCGCTATACCGACAAGTTCGGATTTCCCTTCATTATTGCTGTGCGCGATCATGACAAAGCCTCTATCCAGCAGGCGTTTCAGCGGCGGATAGATCAGGACCGGGACACAGAATTCGCCGAGGCCTGCCGACAGGTCGAGCGTATAGCAGAATTCCGCCTGAGGGATGTGTTGCCTTCATGAAACAGATCCGGACTGTTCCTTTAACGCCTGACGCTTTTGCCCCGTTCGGAGATGTGATCGAGGCATCGGGCGACCCGGACAAGATCATCAACCAGGGCCAGTGCGGGCGTTTTCACGACCGGGCGGCCCTTGATTTCGCGGGCGGCCGCGCCGGGATCAGCCTGTTTAACGCCAACCCCCGAACCCTGCCGTACCATTTGGATATGGTTGAACGGCATCCTGATGGCAGTCAGGCCTTTGTTCCCATGACCCATCAACCCTTTCTGGTCGTTGTAGCACCAGATGTTGACGGGCAGCCGGGCGAGCCGTGTGTCTTTGTCACCCGGCCCGGTCAGGCGGTGAATTATCATCGTGGGACTTGGCACGGCGTTTTGACACCGTTGCATGGCCCTGGATTGTTCGCCGTTGTTGATCGGATCGGCGATGGGCCCAACCTGGAAGAATACTGGTTCGATACCCCTTATCAGGTGGTGTCGTAGCCAAATGAAGCCGCAGCATAAGCGGTAAGACCCCCGTGAATCTGACAGAGAGGACAGTAACTCATGGCTGACACTTCAATAGGGACACCCGAACAACTTCGGGATCCAAATTATACCCCGGCGCTGCACAAGGCAGTTCCGCTGGGCATTCAACATGTTCTGGCGATGTTCGTTTCGAACGTGACGCCTGCGATCATCGTTGCAGGGGCCGCCGGGTTCGGGTTCGGTTCGAACTCCCCCGATTTTCCCGAACTGCTGTACCTGATCCAGATGTCGATGCTGTTTGCCGGCGTCGCGACCTTGCTGCAAACGGTGACGATTGGCCCGGTAGGAGCGGCTTTGCCTATTGTTCAGGGCACCAGCTTTGCCTTTCTGCCGATCATGATCCCGCTGGTTGCCGGCAAAGGCGTCGATGGTCTGGCCGCATTGTTTGGCGGTGTCATTATCGGTGGGGTGTTCCATGCCCTGCTGGGCACGGTGATTGGCAAAATCCGTTTTGCCTTGCCACCTCTGGTCACAGGCCTTGTGGTGACAATGATTGGTCTGGCGTTGGTCAAGGTCGGCATTCAATACGCCGCCGGAGGGGTTCCGGCCATTGGAACGCCCGAATACGGCTCGGCGCTGAACTGGTCGGCTGCAATGGTCGTCGTGGTCGTGACGCTGGGGCTCAAGTTCTTTACCCGCGGAATGCTCTCGGTCTCTGCCGTTCTGATCGGTCTAGCGGTTGGCTATGCCTATGCGCTGATGGTCGGGATGATCACCTTCGAGGCGATCGGAACCAGCTGGAGCCGTGCCGCAACCTTCGCCCTGCCTATGCCATTCAAATATGGTTTCGAGTTCTCATTCGCCGCCATCATCGGGTTCTGCCTGATGGCCTTCGTCTCGGCGGTTGAGACGGTGGGCGATGTCTCGGGCGTGACCAAAGGTGGCGCCGGGCGCGAAGCCACGGACAAGGAAATCACCGGCGCGACCTATGCGGACGGCTTTGGTTCGGCGCTGGCGGGCGTGTTTGGCGGCTTGCCCAACACGTCGTTCAGCCAGAATGTCGGGCTGATCGCCATGACCGGCGTCATGAGCCGCAATGTCGTCACCATCGGTGCCTTGTTCCTGATCCTGTGCGGTCTGGTGCCCAAGGTTGGCGCTATCATTCGCACCGTTCCGATCGAAGTACTGGGCGGTGGCGTCATCGTCATGTTCGGGATGGTTGTCGCCGCGGGTGTTTCGATGTTGTCCGATGTGGATTGGAATCGGCGCAACATGGTGATCTTTGCCATTGCGCTGTCAATCGGGTTCGGCCTGCAGCTTGAGCCGGGCGCGGTGCAACATCTTCCCGATACTCTGGGCATCCTGATGAAAAGCGGGCTGCTGCCTGCGGCTTTGATTGCCATCGTGCTGAACCTGATCCTGCCGGATGAGTTGGCGGATGAGGCAACCGAAGAGGTCTCGGGCGGCATGTCGGGGCACGGGTCGGGCAGCCTTCCCGGCAAGTAACCAAATGAAAATCGGCGGATCGCGTTAGATCGCGGTCCGCCTATGTGTCGGCCATCATACGAGCGACATCCAGCATGCGGGCTGAAAACCCCCATTCATTGTCATACCAGCCAAAAACACGAACCTGAGTTTCCCCGATCTGCCGGGTTTCTGGCCCTGCAATGATCAGAGATTCCGGCCGCGTCCGCAAATCGGATGACACCAGCGGCTCATCCGTCCAACCCAGAACGGGAGACTCTGCAACGGCTGCACGCAGGGCGGTTTCAAAACCCTCGGCAATCATCCCGCGTTCCAATGTCACGATCAGATCGATTGCCGAGACGCTTGCGGTCGGCACCCTGACTGCCGCGCCCGAGATGCGCCCGGCCAGATGGGGCAGGACTTCGTCTATCAAGTGCATAGCGCTGGTGGTGGTCGGGACCATCGACAGCGCTCCGGCGCGTGACCGTGCCAGATCACCACGCGGAGCGTCGATCATCGGTTGGCTGTTGGTGTAGCAGTGGATGGTGGTCATATGGCCCGACGCGACACCAGCGATCCCGTCCAGAACCTTGACCAGCGGAGCCAGCCCGTTGGTGGTGCAAGAGGCATTTGACACGATCCGCGCATTGCCCAGCTGATCCTCATTTGCACCCAGAACGATTGTGGCCTCGGTCGCGGGCGAGGGGCCGGAAATCAGTACTTTCCTTGCCCCTGCGGTCAGGCCCTGACTGGCAACATCCGATGTCCGGGCAACGCCGGTGCAGTCCATCAGGACATCTACACCGGACAGATCAACCCGGCTGAGGTTGGGGCTGTGTGTAACAGGAATAGCGTGCCCATCGACAACCAGTTGCGCAGTTCCCTGTTCCACTTTGCCCGGATAGGGCCCAAAAGTGCTGTCGTACTTGAACAGATAGGCGCAGGTCTCTAGCGGTGCGATGTCGTTGATCAGCACCAGTTCGATGTCGTGACCGAGCGGCATGGCCAGAAGCTGCCGCAAAATCGTGCGGCCGATGCGGCCGAATCCGTTAATTGCGAGTTTCATGTGCAAGCTATGGCAGGGGCTTGAATTAACCTCAATGCCAGTTTCCTGTCCGGGTCAGTTACAGCTGACCTGTGAAAAGAACTGGCCCGAGATGTTCTGGTACATGCTGGCCACAATCGGCTTGCACCCGGTTGCCTGCTGAATAGCCGCGATGGCCTGAATAGTGCGCAGCCGGGGCGGGGGGCCGAATGGGTTGAGATTGTTGTTATCACGTGTGGCACGGTATACGACCGGAGCTTCCGAAACCTGGGTAATGGCCCAGGTACGGCTCATGACGTTGACGGTATTCGTCTCTTTGGCGGTTGCAGGGTTCACATCCAGGGCCGTCAGGCCGATTGCAGCCGCCAGTGCCAGCGTTACATTGCGCAGTGCCATCGTACAATCTCCTGAACTAAAACCGTTTGTTATTCCACCAGATTACCGCGCTTGCCGAGTTCCGCCAAGGCCGAATTTATCCTAGCGCCCGCCTGGTGAAAGAGGCATCTGGCGGTTCACATCTTTGTACAGCAGATACCGGAACCGCCCGGGACCGCCCGCATAGCACGCCTGAGGGCAAAAGGCGCGCAGCCACATAAAGTCTCCGGCTTCGACCTCGACCCAGTCCTGATTCAGCCGGTAAACGGCTTTGCCTTCCAGCACATACAGCCCGTGTTCCATGACGTGGGTTTCGGCAAATGGGATCACGCCGCCGGGTTCAAAAGTCACGATGTTGACATGCATGTCGTGGCGCAGGTCTTGCGGATCCGCGAAACGTGTTGTGGCCCAGCGACCCTCGGTGCCCGGCATTTCGATCGGGGCGACCTCTTGTTCATTGGTGATGATCGGGTCCGGCTTGGGCAGGCCGGGCACTGCCTCATAAGCCTTTCGAACCCAATGAAACCGCGCTGGCTGCTCCGTATGGTTGCGCAACGCCCATTTGGAACCAGCGGGGATATAGGCATATCCACCAGTTTCCAAAACGTGAACACTTCCCTCAAGCGTCAATGTGACCGCCCCTTCGACAACGAACAACACCGCCTGCGCTGCGGGGTCCGTTTCGGGCGTATCGCTACCGCCACCGGGTTGGACCTCCATGATGTATTGCGAAAAGGTTTCGGCGAACCCGCTAAGGGGGCGTGCCAAAACCCACAGGCGGGTGTTTTCCCAGAAGGGCAGATAGCTGGTGACGATGTCGCGCATCGTACCCTTGGGTATAACGGCATAGGCCTCGGTGAACATGGCGCGATCTGTTAACAGGGTGTCCTGTCCGGGGTGTCCGCCATGGGGCGCATAATAAGTCGGGTGTGCCATCAAATGCCTCTGGTTCGTGTTTCGTGCACTATGCGAGGGACGCTCGGTATGGCCTAGCGTCAGAGTTGCAATAGGTTTCTTCGGGATAATTTGAAGGTTGCAGACTAGGGCTTGGCCCTGTGCCTTCCCGGGTATATCCTTGAATGTAAATTGGTTGCAGAATTGCGAGGCGGTATGAGAATTTGGGGATCACTATTAGTTGCAGGTGTTCTGGTGCTGAGCATTGGTGTTGCCGGCAGCGCGAAACCGCTGTCGCGCATCATCGCAGAGTCGGGGTTGAGCCCGGATGATTTCACATTGCTGAGTGCAACCACAGACACCATGCTGGGCAGTGGTTTGCCGCAGGTTGGTGCCGAAAGTGAATGGATCAGCACCGAGACCGGGGCCAAGGGCACCGTCCGTGTGCGCGAGGTCCGCGATAATTGCGTGCATCTGCAGCATTTTATCCGACCTCCGAGTGCCGAGCAGACCCGTGAGATCAGAACCCGCAGGTGCCAGGATGCCAATGGTAACTGGATTTTTACACCCTAATTGGGTTGCTATACCCGCGCGCGACGCAGGTTATTGACGGCTATACGGTCGCCAGTCTCCGGTTACTGCACCCGTTTAATCTCATATGGGGTGGGTGACGTCCCGTCACCCAACTGGACATCATGACGGTGGCTAAGTCATTCTCGGCCCAAAGGTAATGCCCGTGTGTCGGGGCGGAGGAGAAAACTCATGAACATGTCATTCGGCCTGCGCGAGGAAAACCGCGAATTGCTGACCCGCGTAACAGAGATGATCCGAAATGAAGTCATGCCGCTGGAAGAAGAGTTCCATGCTGAAATCAACAAAGGTGACCGCTGGCAATATACCGACCGGCAGGCGGATATCCTTGAAGGGTTGAAGGCCAAGGCCAAGGCGGCGGGATTGTGGAACTTCTGGCTGACCGACAGTGAAAAAGGGCTGGGTTTGACAACTGTGGAATACGCCTTTTTTGCTGAAGAAATGGGTAAGACCCCGCTGGGTGCCGAAATCTTCAACTGTTCGGCCCCAGATACGGGCAACATGGAAGTATTCGAGCGGTACGGGTCCGAAAAGATGAAGCAAGAGTGGCTCAAGCCGCTGCTCGATGGGCAAATACGTTCGGCCTATCTGATGACCGAACCGGATGTCGCCTCGTCTGATGCCACCAATGTTTCGATGTCCTGTGTGCTGGACGGCGAATCCTACGTTCTGAATGGCGAGAAATGGTGGGCCTCAGGCGCCGGTGATCCGCGGTGCAAGGTCTATATCGTCATGGTCCGGACTGGCGGTGATGACTTGCCTGTTCACAAACGCCAGTCGATGATCGTGGTGCCGGCGGGAACGCCCGGGATCGAGGTGCTGCGCCCGATGGAAGTCTACGGCCATGATGATGCGCCGCACGGGCATATGCATATTCGCTTTACCAATGTCCGGGTGCCTGCCGAGAATATCCTGCTGGGCGAAGGGCGCGGGTTCGAGATCGCTCAGGGTCGGTTGGGGCCGGGACGCATTCACCACTGTATGCGCGCTATTGGGCAAGCAGAGATGGCCCTGGAGCAGATGTGCAAACGGTCGCTGCAACGCGAAGCATTTGGCAAGAAGCTGGCGCAGCTTGGGGCGAATTTCGATATCATAGCCGAATGCCGGATGGAGATCGAAATGGCCCGGCTACTTTGCCTCAAGGCTGCTTGGTACATGGATCAGGGCGATGCGCGCGCGGCGGCCCCATGGATCAGCCAGATCAAGGTCGTGGCACCGCGGGTCGCATTGAAAGTGATTGATGAGGCGGTGCAGATGTATGGCGGGCAAGGGGTAAGTCAGGACACGCCGCTGGCGACCGCGTGGACGCATGTACGGACCCTGCGGCTGGCCGATGGGCCGGACGCGGTGCATCGTCGTCAGGTCGCACGGACTGAGCTGAAAAAGCATACACAGGAAAAGGTCTGAGGTCTCAAGTGGATTTGAAATCTGATATGTTCAGGTTGCCCTATTTCAGACTACGCGCGGATGGGGTTTTTGTCGGCAATGACCCGGCGCGGGGCCCGTGGTCTGCCGAACATTGCCATGCTGGTCCGGTCAGCGGTCTGATCGTGCGCGCCGCGGAATCTGAAATTGGTCCCGGTAAGATGCTGACCCGGCTGACGGTCGATCTGCTGCGCCCGCTGCCCCTGTCCGGGTTGCGGGTTGCGGCCGAGACGATGCGGCACACCAGAACGCTGGCGACCACTCGGGTTACTGTGCACGATCTGGACAACACTTTATGCGCCGTAGCCACAACTATGCACCTTGCCCGCCGCGACCTTGGCCCGGTTCCCAATGTCGCTCTCTCATCTCCGCAACTGGCGGACTCGGTGGACGGCCCATTTCCCATCGGCGAAATTCGGCACGATCTTCCTGGGTTCGCGACCTATTCCGATGTCCTCTATCCCAAGGGTGGAAATCAGGGCGTCGGTCCCAAAACGATCTGGATGCGCACGCCTCCGCTGCTTGGGGACGAGGTGCAATCTCCGATTCAGGCGCTGTGTCCACTGGCAGATTGCGGCAATGGCATTTCGTGGAATGCCCCCACAACCGAGATGGGGTTCATGAATACCGATTTGACGGTTCAGGTGCACCGCGAGCCGGTCTCGGATTGGCTGGCCTCCGAGTCTGTCTGCCATTGGCAGCCCTCGGGTATCGGCATGTCGCAATCGGTTTTGTATGACACCGAAGGGCCGGTTGGAACAGCCCTGCAGACCCTTGTGTTGTTCCCACCTGCCTGAGCCATCGGCCAGCTTCTGCGCGCCCGGCCCAAATGGGATTGCCGGGCGCAGGCCGACACCCTATCTTTCGCCCATGCGCTGGCTTGTGACCCTAGTGACCTGCTGTTTGCCGATCCCGGCGATGACGCACCCGCATGTCTTTATCGACACGGGGCTGGAATTCATTGTGGACGATTCCGGGCAGCTGACCCATGTCCGTGTGACCTGGGCCTATGACGAGTTCTACTCATTGCTTGTCCTCGAAGACATGAAGCTGGATCAGGATGGCGACGGTCTTCTAAGTGAAAGCGAACAGGATTTCCTGTCCGGGTTCGATGCACAGTGGGATCAAGGCTATAACGGCGATCTGGTCGTCTGGTCCGAGGCTGAGGTATTGCCGCTTTCTGGCCCACTGGAGCCGAAAGCATTGATGGAGGACGGGCGCATCGTGACCTCGCATCTGCGCAGTGTCGAAGGGGGGCCTGTACCGGCCACCGCCTTATCGGTGAAGGCGTTTGATGAGACATATTACACCGCATATGACCTGACGCGCCCGGTGACGGTTTCGGGGAGTAAGACCTGCCAGATTGACCGCTTCGAGCCGGATGTCGACGGACAGCTTGCCCAAATGCAGGCGTTTCTGCTGACGCTGGATGCCAATTACGACCTTGAGGAAAATGACATCCCGATGGTGGGCGAAAACTTTGCAACCGAGATCCGTATTTCATGTCCAAATACCTAATTGTCCCGTTTGTTCTGGCGGTCGGAGTTCTGCTCTGGTTCTGGTTCAGCGGCGGGTTTGACCAACTTGCGGCATGGGCTGCCGGTGAACAGCGTGCTTTCCAGAACCAGATTGCGCGGTCTCTGCGCGCTGCCCGCGCCGAACAACCTCAGGCGGTCATGACTTTGTTGACGGTGTGCTTCGCTTACGGGTTCTTCCACGCCATCGGTCCTGGGCATGGCAAAGTCCTGATCGGTGGCTATGGGCTTGGTCGGCGTGTGGCGTTCTGGCGGCTTTCAGCGATCAGTGTGTTGTCCAGCCTTGGACAGGCCGTAACCGCGATTGTTCTGGTCTATGCCGGTGTGCTGGTGTTCCAGATGTCTCGGGAAAGACTGGTCGACACAACGGAGCAAATCATGGCCCCAGTCAGCTATGGGGCGATCACTGCGATCGGGCTTTGGCTAGTGTTTCGCGCCTTGCGGAGCTTTGCCAAACGCAGCCGGGATCACGGCGCAGATCATCATCACCACGATCACGAAACCTGTTCGGATTGCGGCCACCGGCATGGTCCGTCTGCGGATGAGGTGGCGCAGGTCGGTAGCCTGCGCGAGGCGGCGTTGCTGATCGCTGGAATCGCCGCACGCCCCTGTACCGGGGCGCTGTTTGTGTTGATCCTGACCTGGCAGATGGGCATCGCCATCGTTGGCATCGCCGGGGCGTTCTGCATGGCGCTGGGCACTGCGACTGTCACCACTCTGGTAGGGTGGACCTCATTCGGTCTGCGCGGGGGGATGCTGGCCTCGGCCTCAGCGACGCGGTTTGCACAGGTGCTGGCCCCAACCATCGAGCTGGTCGCCGGGTTGTTGATAGCGGTGATAGCTGGCGGGTTGTTGCTGAGCGCGCTTTAGTCGAACACCGGGTTCGGATAGCCGACCCGCGCAAGATACAGCCCCTGTGGCGGGCAAACCGGCCCGCAGGCGGCACGATCCTCAGCTTGCAGCGCGTCGCGCACATCTTCGGGCGTCCAAGACCCGGCGCCGACACGTTCCAGCGTGCCAACAAAGCTTCGCACCTGATTGTGCAGGAACGAACGTGCCCGGACGTGGAAATGAACCTCGGGACCTGAAAAGCCCTGCACCTGTTCCACACGCAACTCATCCAGCGTCTTGACCGGGCTGGTCGCCTGACAGATCGAGGACCGGAACGTGGTGAAATCATGCCGTCCGATCAGCATATCGGCTCCAGCCTGCATCGCCTCAATGTCCAACGGTTGGCTGACCTGCCAAACCTGCCCCGCGTCATGGGTTGCAGGCGCGCGGCGCATCAGGATGCGAAACAGATATTGCCGTTCAAGCGCCGAGAACCGCGCATGCCAGTCATCGTCCACCCGTGCGGCTTTCACGATGGCCACTGGTTGCGGCTTGAGGTGATAGTTCAGCGCTTCGGACAGTCGGAAAGGGTCCCATTCCTTGATCAGGTCGCAATGGGCGACCTGTCGTAGCGCGTGGACACCGGCATCGGTGCGACCCGCCGCAGCGATCGTATGATCCCCCGGTTGTATCTGCGACAATGCCTCTTCGATCGCCCCCTGAACCGAGGGCTGACCTTTCTGCCTTTGCCACCCGGCAAACGGCTTTCCGTGATATTCGACTTTCAACGCGTATCTGGGCATGGGCCGCTGGTACCGTGCTGCGCGGCGGCGGGCAAGGGGCCGGAAAGCGCTGGCATGTCGGACGGTGGCTACCTATCTTGAGCGAAACGATAAAAGCGGGGCGACGGCTTGGTCATCTCATCTATGGCAGACAGTCTTGTGCGCGGCATGGAATCCGTGGGCGACAGCGTTTCCGAAGCTCTGTTCGAGCCGGTCATCCGCCTTGGTGTCACCGGGTTAGCGCGTTCGGGCAAAACGGTGTTCATCACCTCGCTTGTTGCAAGCCTGCTGGACCGTGGGCGAATGCCGGGCCTTGTTGCGCAGCATGAGGGACGGATCAACGCAGCTTACCTTCAGCCGCAGCCTGATGATACCGTGCCCCGGTTCGATTATGAAAACCATCTTGCTGCGCTGACCGGGCCAAACCCGCATTGGCCCGAAAGCACCCGCGCCGTGTCCGAGCTGCGCCTGTCGTTCAAGGTTCGCCCTGCCGGTCTGCTGTCTGGCCTGAAGGGGCCGCGAACCGTGCATCTGGATATTGTGGATTATCCGGGCGAATGGTTGCTGGACTTGGCCCTGCTGGACAAATCATATGACGACTGGTCAACCGAAACGCTGACCCGCATCACAGAGCGGGCCGAGGCACAAGAGTTTCTGGCGCAGGCCAAAGCGGTCGCGCCGGAGGCAAAACATGATGAGCCGGTGGCGCAATCTTTGGCGCAGGCGTTCTCGGGCTATCTGAACACGGCGCGCGATGCCGGGTTCTACGATTGTACGCCGGGACGGTTCCTGTTGCCGGGTGATCTGGCGGGATCACCGGTTCTGACCTTCGCGCCGCTGCCAGTCGAAGGGGTCGCCACCCGTAACAGCCTGCACCGCGAAATGGCGCGGCGCTACGAAGCCTATAAATTGCGCGTGGTCAAACCGTTCTTTCGCGAACATTTTGCCCGGATCGATCGACAGGTTGTTCTGGTTGACGCGCTGGGTGCGATTCACAAAGGGCCAAAAGCGGTTGAGGATATGCGCAAGGCGATGGGGGATATCCTGTCGGCCTTCCGTCCGGGGCGCAACGCGTGGCTCAGCCAGTATCTTCTGGGCAAACGGGTCGAGCGCATTTTATTTGCCGCCACCAAGGCCGATCATTTGCACCACCTGCAACATCCACGTCTGACCAGCATCATGGAGGCATTGACCCGCGACGCCCGTGACCGCGCCAGTTTTGCCGGGGCCGAGACCTCGGCTGTGTCACTGGCGGCTTTGCGGGCAACAACCGAAGAGATGCGAACCCATGAAGGAGTGCCGCTTGCCTGCGTGCGGGGCACTTTGCTTGACGGCAAGCAGGCGGCCTTCTACCCCGGTGAGTTGCCCGAAGACCCGGCTCATTTGTTGGGGGCAGCCCGCAGCGGAGCAGAAAGCTGGCTGGGCGAAGACTATGGGTTCATGAGTTTTGCGCCTGCGAACCTGACCCTGCGATCGGGTGACGGCCCGCCCCATATCCGACTTGATCGCGCGGCCCAGTTCCTGATCGGAGACCGGCTATGACCGTAACGCTCCGCCCTGCGCGCAGCACGGATGCTGGCGCGACGGGGAAAATCCTGCATGGTTTTGCTTGTGAAAATGAGTGGATGCCAGAGCTGCATTCCTGTGCCGAAACCATCGCCTTTTGCGGCGTGATGATTGATCGCGACTGGATCACCGTTGCTGAAAACGAGGATGGTGTAGTTGGTTTTCTGGCATTGAATGGTTCAGAGGTCCATTCGCTTTACCTGCGTGCGTCAGCGCGCAATCAGGGCATTGGGCAGCGCCTGTTGGATCAGGCGAAATCTGGCCGACAAAAGCTGTCCCTGTTCGCCTTTCAGGCCAACCATGGCGCGCGAAGATTCTACGAGCGCAACGGATTTGCCGAGATTGCCCGCGGTGACGGGGCCGATAATGACGAAAACCTGCCGGACATCAAATTTGTCTGGAACAGAGAAAGGGCTGCTGATGGCTAAGGGTCCGGTTCTGATCGATCTTGATCCCGAGGAACCTGTTGCGGATGTCGCTTTGGCACCGCCCGTTCCGGATGCGGGCGAACCACAGGGGAAGGCGATGCAGGCCGCCGCGCGTCTGGCTGCACGGAAACCGTCGGCCCTGTCACGCTGGTTCTGGGGACTGGCGGCGGCGGTCATCGGCGCGGTTGTCTCGGTGGCGGCATGGGATTTTGTGACCGCTTTGCTGTTGCGCGCGCCGGTTTTGGGATGGGTTGTAACTGGTCTGATTGGCGCGTTGCTGCTGGTTGCCCTGATCATCGCTTTGCGGGAACTTGCTGCGATCGGGCGGCTTTCGCGTGTGGATGGCATCCGTCGCGCCGCAGACACCGCGTTGGCAGAGGCGGATCTGACGCAAGCCCGCGCTGTAACCAACCGGTTGTTGGCATTTTACAACGGGCGCGAGGACGTTCGATGGGGCCGCGATAGGCTGGCCGAACGTATCGCCGAGCCTTTCGATGCCTCAGATCTGATGGCTCTGGCCGAGGATGAGCTGCTGGCCCCTCTGGATGCCGCGGCCAGTCGAGAAGTCGAGGCCGCTGCGCGTCAGGTCGCGACGGTGACCGCTCTGGTTCCTTTGGCTCTTGCGGATGTGGCGACGGCTTTGGCCGCTTCGCTGCGGATGATCCGCCGCGTTGCCGAGATCTATGGTGGGCGGGCCGGTTTTCTGGGCAGTTGGCGCCTGACCCGGGCGGTCTTTGTGCATCTGGTCGCAACCGGCGCCGTGGCAATGGGCGACGACTTGCTTGAACCGGTGCTGGGTGGGTCTGTCCTGAGCAAACTGTCGCGGCGGTTTGGCGAAGGCCTGGTGAACGGGGCGCTTAGCGCGCGCGTCGGCGTGGCCGCGATGGAGGTCTGCCGTCCTTTACCGTTCTCGGACCGTCACAAGCCCTCGACCCGGTCGATGATCAAGCGTGCGCTGGCGGGGCTGTTTTCGAAAACTTGACCTGAGACAAAGCGTTCCTGCCAGCCGCGCATCATAACAAAGCAGGAGGCACCCATGACAGACCATGGACACAGCCAGCAAGAAATCGCGGCACGTATCAACGCGCCGCCGGGGCGTGGCGTTTTGCGTGATGTGGTTTACGGCGGGATCGATGGATCAGTCACCACTTTTGCCATCGTTGCGGGCGTTGCCGGGGCGGGGCTGTCACCGTTCATCATCATAGCGTTGGGGCTGGCCAATGTGCTGGCTGACGGGTTTTCGATGGCGGCGGGGAATTACTCGGGCACCAAGGCTGAACTGGATAACATCCGGCGCATTCGCGCGATCGAGGAGCGTCATATACATCTTTACCCCGATGGTGAACGGAACGAGGTGCGCGAGATTTTAGCCCAGAAAGGACTGTCGGGCCGTGTGCTGGACGAAGCCACCGATGCGATCACGGAAAACCATGACAACTGGATCGACCTGATGATCGAGGGAGAATATGGCCTGGGCAGCGTCGATCCGCATCCGCGCAAAGCTGCGGTGGCGACGTTTTTTGCTTTTCTTGTGGCCGGCATGGTTCCGCTTTTGCCGTTTCTGTTTTCGGTGGACCGGGCATTTGCTGCTTCGGCCTGGATGACGATGGGTGTTTTCTTTGCCATTGGTGCCCTCAAAAGCCGCTGGTCGCTGGCTCCGTGGTGGCGGTCAGGGATCGAAACGCTGCTGATTGGTGGGGCCGCTGCCGCAATCGCCTATTTCGTCGGTTCACTGTTTCACCCCTAGCGGTCGGAATTGTCGCAGTTTGCCCGGTGCCGCAGACGGCTGCCGCTCGACCCGCTAGGTTGGGGCGCAACTTCAGCAGGTAAGGTGCCCGATGCAAGGTTCTGGGAAAAATATACTTGTTCTAGGCGCTTATGGGTTTATCGGCGCGGCGATGATGCGGTCTCTTTCGGATCGAGGTGCCAATGTATGCGGCCTTGTGCGCGATACAAACCTGGGTGAGAAAATCCTGCCCGGGATGTCTTTGGCTCAGGGAGATTTGCGCCAGCTCACGCACCCACACGATTGGCGGGAAATTCTGTCAGGTTTTGATTGTATCGTGAACTGCGCCGGGGCGTTGCAGGACGGACCAAAGGACGATCTCGAGGCGGTGCATCACACTGCGATTGCCGCCCTCGGGCAGGCCTGCGCCGCGCGCGGCATTGCCGTGATACAGATTTCTGCAACCGGAAGCAGCCCAGAGGCCGACACGGAATTTATGCGCACCAAAGCCTCCGGGGATTCCGCCTTGCAGGCCAGTGGTGTGCGGCTGTGGATTCTAAGGCCGGGCCTTGTGATCGGGCAGACTGACTATGGTGGAACGACCTTGTTGCGCATGCTGGCCGCAATTCCGCTTGTGCAACCGATCGCCTATCCGCAGACGCTCGTTCAATGTGTTGGAATGGCCGATTTGTGCAGCGCCGTGGCGGCGGCCGTTGATGAGACGTTGCCACAGGGAACCTATGATCTGGTCGAGGATCAGGCTCATTCGCTGTCCGAGGTTCTGGACGAAACCCGCCGTTGGATGGGGTTCCCTAAGGCACGTGTTCGGATAACGGCACCGGCTGTGGTTGCTAAGTTCGCCGCCGGTTGCGCCGATCAACTTGGGCGCTTGGGGTGGCGGTCGCCCCTGCGCAGCAACGCAATGACAGTCATGGCTAGCGGCGTGCTGGGCGACCCGGCCCCATATCGTAAGGTTACAGGTCAATCCATGCGCTCAATGCCCGAGATCTACCGCAGCATGGCCTGTTCACGCGAACACAGGTTGGCAGCACGAATATCGTTGCTGATGCCGTTGACGGTTGCAGCGCTCAGCCTGTTCTGGGTCCTCTCAGGTGTCTTCGGAGTGCTGGCCTTGTCGCAGGCCACACAGGTTCTGACCGTCGCAGGCTGGACCAGTGGTGCCGCTGTGGCCAGCGTGCTGTTCTGGTCATGTGTCGATATCGGTCTGGGGCTTGCGATCCTTTGGCGACCATGGGCAGAACGCGCCTGCATCGCTCAGCTTTGTGTGGCGGTATTCTACTTATTGGCGGCCTCAATTACGGCTCCTGCCTTGTGGCTCGACCCGCTTGGACCGCTTGTTAAGGTCATGCCCGCGATCATGTTGTCTCTGGTCACACTGCCAATGGTGAAAAGCCGATGATGGACCCGGATTTGATCTTGCGCTGGGTTCATTTGATCGGGGCATGCGTCTTGTTGGGAACCGGGGCCGGAATCGCATTCTTCATGCTGATGTCCCATCGGTCACGCGACCCGCGTTTCATCGCCCAGACGGCGGCAATCGTGGTGCTGGCCGATATGCTGTTCACCACAACCGCCGTTGTTTTGCAGCCAATTTCAGGTGGCTTGCTGGCCTTCAGATTGGGCTGGTCACTGGTCGAAGGGTGGGTGCTGCTGTCACTATTGCTGTATGTCTTGACCGGGGTCTTCTGGCTGCCGGTCGTCTGGCTGCAGATAAAGATGCGGAACCTCGCGCAAGAGGCGGCAGATCGCGATACTGCTCTGCCGCGTTCGTATTTCATATTGTTCCGGCTTTGGTTTGCATGTGGGATCCCCGCATTTCTGGCCGTTTTGGCCATAGTCTGGCTCATGATTTCCCGCCCTTCGATAGACCTGTTTTGATTTCAGGCCATGTCGCGGTATGCAGGACGGTATTCCGGACTGTTTCTACCTGATGCATCAGGTTAGCCTGCAGAGAATTTGATAGGAGAAACAGGTTGGAATCCCTTCTGGTCCTTCTTGCGTTGGTTGCGCTGGCTATTCCTTTGACCATTGTGCTGCTGCTTGTCAGTCAGGTTCGGTTGCGGCGGCGGGTCGTCCGGTTAGAGGCGGACATCCTGTCACTGAAACAAGGCATCAAAACTGAACCAGAACCCGCGACAGAGCCCGAGCCCAAGGCGCAGGATATTCCGACCAAAGCGCCTCCAGTGTGGCCGATAGCCGACCAACCTGAGACCGAACAGCCAATCCCCCCGCAATCTCCTCAAGAAGCACTGGTTTTCAGCTCTGACCGTTTCGCGTTGCTGCAGGAATGGCTGCAGGAAAACTGGTTCTATGTCGTTTCGGCACTGTCGCTGGCACTGGCGGGAATTTTCTTGGTGCAATACGGCGTCGAGAACGGGTTGCTGCCGCCGTCGGCACGTGTCGTTGCCGCATTGCTGTTTGGCGCGGCGCTGATTGTCAGCGGAGAGGTCATTCGCAGGCGCTATGGCGATGGCGTGGACTCCGCGAGCGCCTATTTGCCCTCGGTGTTCTCAGGCGCGGGGCTGGTCACACTGTTTGGCGGCGTTCTGGCGGCGCGGCAACTATATGGCTTGATCGGCCCTGAATTTGCGCTTGTCGCCATGATTGGCGTTGCATCTGTCGGGCTGGTTTTGGGCTGGTTCCATGGTCCGCTATTGGCAGCTGTCGGACTGACAGGTGCCTTTGCCGCCCCATTCTTGGTCGGTGGCTCTTCGGATGATCCGACCTGGTTATATGGCTACTTCCTAACCATAACGGTTCTGGGCCTGGGCATAGACACCGTCCGCCGATGGGCCTGGATTTCGGTTCTGACACTGGTCGGAGGTTATTCTTCGTGTCTGCTGCTGGTCCTGTCGGAACCGATGACAGAGCCGGGCTATCTGACCTGCATCACCGCCTTTGCGCTCATCACTATTGCGATTCCGGTCCGGCGAATTTGGCCTGATCACACCGGCCCGATGGTCAGCGAAATGATCCGACGCCAAAGCGGCGAGGCATGGCCCGAGTTTCCGACGCGTCTGGCATTCGGTGCGGTTGCGGTCAGCTCGGCCATCCTGGCGCTGCACTGGCCGGATTCCGCCGGTGAGTTCTGGTTGAGCCTGACGCTTTTGGCTGGTCTGGCCTTTGCGATGATCGTTTGGACAAGCGGGGCGAGGGCACTTCAGGACATCAGTGTTTTCCCGATTGTTGGCCTTGTCTGGCTTGTATTTCTCCAGGGGTGGGATCGGGGCAAAGTCGCACAGCGTTTTGCTGAGACCTATGCCGAAACCCCCGAGGCGGATTTTCCCTTTGTCGTGACATTGCTTGTGGCACTGAGTGCAGCCCTTTCGGTTGCGGCGGCGTGGCGGTCGATTCAGCAGGGGCGCCATGGCGTGGTCTGGGCGGCTGGGGCGGTAATAACCGCACCTATACTTGCCATCGCTCTTGAGATCGCTTGGCGCCCGGCCGAGGTTTTGGGCGCGTATTTCTGGGGGCTGCACGCTATGGCTCTGGGTGCCTTGATGGTGGTCTTTGCCGAACGCTATGCGCGCGTGGATGGTGAACAACGTATACGTCCTGCGCTGGCCACGTTATCCGCGCTGTCCTGTCTTGCATTTGCCTGTGTCATCGTGCTGAGTTCTGGCGCCTTGACGATTGCGCTGGTTGTGACCGTTGTAGCCGCTGCCGCGCTGGATCGTCGGTTCAACCTGCCTCAGCTCAGTTGGTTTATCTGGGCCGGGGTCTTCACAGTGACTGTGCGGCTGATCCTGAACCCGGGCCTGTACTGGGCCAATACGGTGCCGGTCGGTGAAATGACGTTGGTCTATGGCGCCGCCACCCTTGGATATGTTCTCGCCTGGGGCCTGATCCGGGGATTGAACCGCCCCGTGGCTATCTTGCTGCTGGAAAGTGCATCCTGGGCAACCGCGGGGATATTGCTGTCATTGCTGCTGCTGCGCTGGCTGGAAGGGTTCGGTCAAGGAGGGATGGAGGACAGCCATTGGGGGTTGGGCCTGATGGCGGTGATCTGGCTGCTGTTGGCGGCGGCACAGATACGGCGGTTCGCTTTGGGCGGGCCGTTGAACTATGTCCGCTATGGGCTGGCGGCGTTCTTTGCCGCCCATGCCCTGTTCCGACTTGCGCAAGCGCTGACCGAGGCAAATCCGGTTCTTTATTTGCACAGTGATCCCGTGTTGGGGCCTGCGCTGATGAACACGCTTGCCATAGCCTACCTTCTTCCTGCCGGGGTCCTTGCCATGTCAGCCTGGCGCGTTGAACCGATGCCGGTTTGGTTGCGGCAGGGCTGTTTCGGTCTTGCGGGTGCGCTTGCAGCATATTGGCTGGGTGCTTCTATTCGTCATTTCTGGCAGGGTCCCGGTGGCATGTATGTCGGGGCTGGGGTCAGCCAACCAGAGCTTTACACCTATACCTTGGCCCTTTTGATTGCAGGCGCGGCGCTATTTTATCAATCTTTGGCCCGTCGGTCCGACCTGTTGCGCAAAGTGGGGCTGGTTGTGATCGGACTGGCCGTGGCTAAGGTATTTCTGATCGACATCGCCGGGCTGGGCGGCCTGATCCGGGTCTTTTCGCTGCTGGCGCTGGGGCTTGCACTGGCCGGTTTGGCGTGGCTGAATCGCTGGGCAAAGCTGCGCCAATCGCCACAAGGGGCGGAACCTCTGGACCATTAGCTGTGGGCGTCCTATAAGCGCGGCCATGTATGCCCGTCTGGCCATCATTATTCGAATTATTTCCCCGGCGCTCTGACCACTGAGACGCCGGGCAAAGGTGTTTGAGAACTCGCACCGACCGCTTCGATCCCAATACGACCAGATCATCCAAAGGACGCCCCCAATGTGCGCCGACACGACCCAAACACCTGATTACAAAGACACGCTGAACCTGCCGAAAACCGATTTCCCCATGCGCGCAGGCCTGCCCAAACGCGAACCCGCATGGCTGGAACGTTGGGAAGAGATCGGTGTCTATGACCGCCTGCGTGAAAAACAGGGCCGCACGCCCTTTACCCTGCACGATGGCCCTCCGTATGCGAACGGTCACCTTCACATCGGTCACGCGCTGAACAAGACGATCAAAGACATGATCGTGCGCAGCCATCAGATGATGGGCCACGACGCGCGCTATGTGCCAGGATGGGATTGTCACGGTCTGCCGATCGAATGGAAGATCGAGGAACAGTACCGCAAGAAGGGCAAGAACAAGGACGAGGTGAACGTTGTCGACTTCCGTCAGGAATGCCGCAAGTTCGCCGAGGGCTGGATCGACATCCAGCGTGAAGAGTTCAAGCGTCTGGGCATCACCGGCAACTGGGCCGATCCCTACATCACCATGGACTATCACGCCGAGGCTGTGATCGCGGATGAGTTCATGAAGTTCCTGATGAACGGAACGCTCTATCAGGGGTCCAAGCCAGTCATGTGGTCGCCGGTTGAAAAAACCGCGCTGGCCGAAGCCGAGGTCGAGTATCACGACAAGGAAAGCTTCACCATCTGGGTGAAGTTCAAGGTTGTGAATGCGGGCGATCTGGATGACGCGTTTGTTGTGATCTGGACGACGACACCTTGGACCATGCCGTCGAACAAGGCTGTGGTCTATGGCAAGGACATCTCCTACGGGCTGTACGAAGTCACTGATGCGCCAGAGGAATGCTGGGCTGCTGTTGGCGACAAGTTCCTGCTGGCGGACAATCTGGCCGCTGACGTGCTGGGCCGCGCCCGCTTGAACGACGACCAGTGGACCCGCGTCCGTGATGTCACAGCAGATGAGCTATCATCTGTCCAACTGACCCACCCGCTGGCCGGTGCCGAGGGCGGCAATGGCGAATGGGACGACATCCGCGATTTCCGCGCCGCTGACTTTGTGACCGATACCGAAGGTACCGGGTTCGTCCACTGTGCGCCGTCGCACGGGATGGAGGAATTCGAACTCTATCGTGATCTGGGCATGCTGGAACAGGTCATCACCTATAACGTGATGGACGACGGCTCATTCCGCGCTGATTTGCCGTTCTTTGGCGGCAAATACATCCTGTCCCGCAAGGGCGGTGAGGGTGATGCCAACAAGTCCGTGATCGATAAGCTGGTTGAGGTTGGCGGGTTGCTGGCGCGCGGAAAGATCAAGCACAGCTATCCGCATTCCTGGCGCTCGAAGGCTCCGATCATCTATCGCAACACGCCGCAATGGTTTGCCTCGGTCGACCGCAAACTGGACGACGGCATGGGCGAAATGGGCGATAGCATCCGCGAACGCGCCCTGCGTTCGATCGACGAGCTGGTGAAATGGACCCCGCAGACCGGCCGGAACCGTCTGTATTCCATGATCGAGGCCCGGCCAGACTGGGTTCTGTCGCGCCAGCGCGCCTGGGGCGTACCGTTGACCTGCTTTACCAAGAAGGGCGCTTTGCCGACCGATCCCGATTTTCTGCTGCGCGACCCTGGCGTGAATGCGCGCGTCAAAGAAGCGTTTGAACAGGACGGGGCCGATTGCTGGTATCTTGACGGCGCGAAAGAGCGCTTCCTGGGCAATGACTATAACCCGGATGACTGGGATCAGGTGTTCGACGTTCTGGATGTTTGGTTCGATTCGGGCTCGACCCATGCCTTTGTGCTGCGCGACCGTGAGGACGGCACCGAGGACGGCATCGCCGATGTATATATGGAAGGCACCGACCAGCATCGTGGGTGGTTCCATTCGTCCATGCTGCAGGCCTGCGGCACCAAGGGCCGCGCGCCCTATCGCAACGTGGTGACCCATGGCTTTACGCTCGATGCCAAGGGCAACAAGATGTCCAAATCGCTGGGAAACACCATCGTGCCCGAAGAGGTCATCAAGCAATACGGTGCCGATATCCTGCGCCTGTGGGTGGCTCAGACCGATTACACCGCTGACCAGCGGATCGGACCTGAAATCCTGAAGGGCACCGCCGACAGCTATCGTCGGTTGCGCAACACCATGCGGTTCATGCTGGGCTCGCTGGCTGATTTTTCTGAGGCCGACCGGGTGGACCCTGCGGATATGCCGCGCCTGGAACGCTGGGTGCTCAGCCGTCTGGCCGATTTGGATGAACAGGTGCGAAAAGGATATGCGTCTTTCGACTTCCAGGGCGTATTCAGTGCGGTGTTCACCTTTGCAACCGTTGATCTGTCGTCCTTCTATTTCGACGTCCGCAAGGATGCGCTGTATTGCGACGGCGACAATCTGCGCCGTCGTGCCGCGCGCACCGTGCTGGATATACTGTTCCACCGTCTGACCACATGGCTGGCCCCAGTTCTGGTCTTCACTATGGAAGAGGTCTGGCTGGAGCGTTTCCCGGGTGACGACAGCTCGGTCCATCTGGTGGACTTCCCTGAGACGCCTGCCGACTGGCGCAATACCGAGCTTGAGGCTGGCATGGCCAAGATCCGCCGGGTCCGCCGCGCTGTGACTGCCGCGCTCGAAGTTCAGAGACAGGATAAGGTCATCGGTTCCAGCCTTGAGGCCGCACCGATCGTGCATGTCGAAGATGGTGAAACCCGCGATCTTCTGACAACGTTTGACGTCGATGACATGTGCATCACGTCCGGTTTGACCGTCACCGGAGATCCGGCCCCGGCCGAGGCGTTCCGCGTGCCGGAAATCGAAGGCGTGGCCGTGGTGTTCGAAAAGGCTGAGGGCGAGAAATGTCAGCGCTGCTGGAAAATCCTGCCTGATGTGGGGCGCCATGCACATGACGGCGTGTGCGGGCGCTGTAACGACGCGCTGAACTAGTCGACGTTCTGCGGCGGAGGGGGAGTCTTTTGCGAGGCTCTGCCTCGCGCTCCGAGGTATTTTTGGCCAGATGAAGATCCGGATCCGCAGAATTCGGGTTGTGATGCGCGCGGTTTCTGTCAGCCTGTTCGCATGGGAATGATTGCGGTTGAGACCCGTTTCGGGACTTTGGGTGTTGAAGGAACAGATGGCGCGGTGACGCGTCTGATCTGGAATGGCGGCAATCAGGGCGAAGTCACGCCCCTGTTGCAGGAGGCCGCCGCGCAGCTGCGCGCCTATGATCAGGGGCGGTTGGACAGGTTCGATCTGCCTTACCGTATCGAGGGGTCGGAATTCCTGCGTCAGGTTTGCGACCTGATGTTTGCCATTCCGCTGGGCGAAACCAGAACTTATGGTGATCTCGCGAAGGAACTCGGTCAGCCCCCGCAACCTGTGGGGCAGGCCTGTGGCGCCAATCCCATTCCGGTGATTATCCCCTGCCACCGGGTGCTGGCCGCAAACGGGCTGGGCGGGTTTTCAGGTGATGGCGGGATTGAAACCAAAGTCGCGCTGTTGCGCCATGAACGCGCCGCCGGTCTGCTGATCTAGAAAGCGGAATTCTGTTGCAATCCCGCTGGTTGATGCCCAATTTGTTTCAAATAGAGATTTCAAAGGATCGCATGGTATGACCGATCAACCAGACCTGGCAGCTCGTAAAAAGGCCATCATCGACCGCCTTATGTCACTTGAAGAGCAAGAGCTTGCGACCGCGCAGGCGCATTACGACGCTTTCCTGAAAGATTCGCAGCTTGATGACCGGGAAGGGCATGACAAGGATGACATCGCGGCCTCGCGTGAGAATGCCGATCTGGCAGCAGCCTTCGATGCGCCGGTTCATGCTCATCATGCCAAGATCGATGTGATCGAGAATACGGATTTTGATCTGACCGACAGGGTGCAACCGGGTGCGGTGGTCAAGTTCAACAACCGGCGCTTTGTGGTCTGCGTCTCGACCACGCGGTTCGAAGTGGACGGCAAAACCTATATGGGCATCTCAACCCAAAGCCCAATTTACCTGGCGATGGCTGGCCTGCAACAGGGTGATGTGTTCGCCCATAACGGAACCGAGTTCGAGGTGCAGGAGGTCCTGTGACCTTAAGCTTTGCGCGGCGGGATCACCTGCTGGGCAATTCCTGCGAACACCAGATACAAGCTGGTGATCACCAGACCCCAATGGGCCCAGCTTTCGGGGTGGAAATCGACCCAGGCAGCCCATCCGGCGAAGAAGGTCCAGGCAAATGCCATCGGCAATGAAACGTTGCGCCAGCGTTCAGTGCGCACTGGGTGGATGAACTTCAATGGCAGGAACATCGCCAGCGAAAGCAGCGTCACCAGCAGCAGGATAACCCAGAAATTGGGCTCGAGCGCGAAGATCACAATGACGAACATGTTCCAGCAGCCCGGAAAGCCGGAAAAGGAGTTGTCCTTCGTTTTCATCCGCGTGTCGGCGAAATACATGGCGCTGGCAAAGGTGATGACGATGATGGCGAACCAGCCGGTCCAGCCGTCCATCAAGCCCGATTTGAACAGGGCAAAGGCCGGGATGAACACATAGGTCAGGTAATCAATGATCAGATCCAAAAGCACGCCGTCAAATTCCGGGGCGTTTTTTTTGACGTGATAGTGCCGCGCCAAGGGGCCGTCGATACCGTCCACAATGAACGAGACGACCAGCCACAGATACATCAGGCTCCACTTCTCTTCGACGGCGGCCAGCATGGCGAGCATTGCAAATACGGCGCCGGTCGCGGTGAATAGATGTACGGAAAGAGCTTTGAATCTGTGTGTCATGGTGTCTCTTGAATGATGCGCGGGCCAGATGCAAACCAAAAGCCCGGTCAATGTGGATAGCGTTTGCTTAGGCTTTTGGGTGGGTGCGGTTGTAAACTTCCATCAGGCGCGCCGTGTCGACCGCAGTATATGCTTGGGTGGTGGACAGCGACGCGTGGCCCAGCAATTCCTGAATGGTGCGTAGATCACCGCCCGCAGACAGCAGGTGGGTCGCGAAACTGTGGCGCATGGCATGGGGTGTTACAGTGGAGGGCAGCCCAAGCTGCTGGCGCGCTTTGGCCATCACCCCCTGAATGGCTCGGGGGTTCAGGGGGCCTCCGCGAACCCCGCGAAACAGCGCCTTCTCCCTGGATTGGGTATGGGGGCACAGCTTTACATATTGATCTACAGCTGTTTGCGCGACCGGCAGGACCGGGACGACCCTTTCCTTGTTTCCCTTGCCGGTGATCCGCAGCGAGTTGGGCAAAGGAGTATCCGCTCCGGTCAGTGAGAGAGCCTCGGAAATACGCAAACCGCAGCCATATAAAAGAGTAACGACCGCAACGTCGCGGGCAGAAACCCAGTCGCTGGCGGATTGCATCTCGACCGTTTCAATCATCGCACGTGCGGCATCCTCGGCCATGGGTCGAGGGAGTTTTTGGGTAAATTTGGGGGCGCGCGTCGACAGAACTGCGGTCGGCTCAAACCCTTCACGCTCGGAAAGCCAACGGTAGAAGGTTTTCACAGCGGAAAGTTTGCGCGCAAGCGAGCGCGAGCCAACGCCGGATGCGCGCTGATCGGCCATCCATGCCCGCATGTCCGAGATTGTAATCCGTGCAATCGCCGCCATCCCCTGACTTTCGCTATGGTGCAGTGTCATGAAGGACAGAAATTCGG
This sequence comes from Ruegeria sp. CDSA236, assembly GCF_059611285.1. NCBI lineage: Bacteria > Pseudomonadati > Pseudomonadota > Alphaproteobacteria > Rhodobacterales > Roseobacteraceae > Ruegeria > Ruegeria sp. CDSA236. The sequence continues at coordinate 19,850 of NZ_JBXWPG010000011.1, read as the reverse complement.
ACACATCCCCCCGATAGGCGGTCAGCGTGTTTTCGGACCGGCCTGACAAGGCCCCCAGGCCATCAAGCCAGTTTCGCAGTGCGTCACGACAAGCCGGAGAAATAAGGCTCACGACAGCCAATGGCGCATCGACCGTTCGAAGACACCAGCAAAGAAAGTCAGAAGATCCGTGCCCAGCTTTGGCGTAAAGTGCCTGGGGTCTTTTGCGCTCATGATGATCATGCCAGGCAGGCGGCCTTCGCCCAAATCCAGCCTCAGACAAGCTTCGGAGCGCAGGTGATCCGCATCACTGCCGAATATCCTGTGCGCGGGGTGGATGATTTCACGCAAGACGACCTCGCGTGCTGGGCCGCTGTGGTCAAAGGTCAGATAGTTGTCGACGAAACCGGGTTCGACGATGGCCAGAACGCCTGCCAGTCTTGAGATTGCCGGGTCTTTCTGGACTGCCGTCGTTTCAAGAACCAGCGTAATGCGTTCGACACGCAGTATGTCAGCCACATCTGCACCAAGTATATGCAGGAATTCCTCAAATCCGACCGGTTCAAGTAGCCGAAGAATGGCCCGATGAACCTGATTTGTGCCGGCCAGATTTTCATAGGCTGCCGCAATGACCGAGCGGTGCGTATCCTCCAGCCGGTCCAGCCGGGCCTCGAGCCGTTGCATGGCTATGCCGCGCAGGTCGATGACGTTATTCCCGCGCGCCTGCTCATTTGCGGTGACGAGGGCCTGCATCAGGTCCTTGTCATCCAGAATGGCATCTGGTTCGGCCAGAATCGCCTCGCGCAAGGTGTCCTTGAGTATGGTGTTGCTGCTCATGTCCTGTCCGGTCTTTTTTATTTTTTGGCCTTATAGCACGGCTTGCCGGATCTGCCTCGGGAAAAATGAGCGTCAATTTGAATTTCGCGGGGAATGTGGTCGGGAAAACTCCGGTCTGCAGAGATCTGATCCGAGATCAGATTCAAAGCAGCTGGGCCGAGCGCGGCGCCAGGGGCGCCGCGCGGGTTCGCGCAGAATCAGAGGATTTTCTGACCCGTTTTGGCCCAATCGGACAGGAAAGTTTCAAGGCCTTTATCGGTCAGCGGATGATCGGCCAGCTTTTTGATCACGGCGGGTGGTGCGGTGATCACGTCGGCACCGATGCGGGCGCTGTCGGTCACGTGGTTCACCGTGCGGATCGAGGCGGCGAGGATTTCGGTCTCATACCCATAATTGTCGTAGACCTGACGGATATCGGCGATCAGGTCCATGCCATCTAGGTTGATGTCATCCAGACGCCCGATGAAGGGCGAGATGAAAGTTGCGCCGGCTTTGGCGGCCAGAATCGCCTGATTGGTCGAGAAACAGAGGGTCACATTGACCATCTGGCCTTCGTCACTAAGCGTTTTGCAGGTTTTCAGGCCCGCCCATGTCAGCGGCACTTTGACAGCGATATTCGGGGCGATCTTGGCCAGCTTGCGACCTTCGGCGATCATTTCGTCGGCTTCGGTTGCCACGACCTCGGCCGAGACCGGTCCGTCGACCAGATCGCAGATTTCCTTGGTCACTTCCAGAATATCGCGGCCTGACTTCAGGATCAGCGAAGGGTTGGTGGTCACACCGTCCACCATGCCCAGATCGTTCAGTTCGGCGATTGCGTCGATCTCGGCTGTGTCTACGAAGAATTTCATGCGGGCAGTCCTTTGATGGGTTGGCCTTGGTCGCGGATGGCTTTACCTCAAAGAGACCCATGCTGGAACCCCTTGCCAAGGATATGCATTGAGCACTCAGGAGTTTTTCGACCAAGGTGAGCTGGTGGCGGTGCTGACCGCCCAACCGCTGGACCGAACGCTTGACTATAAGGCGCCCGAGGGCGGGTGCTTTCTGGGCGCTTTTGTCGAGGTGCCGCTGGGCCCGCGCAAGGTCTTGGGCGTGGTCTGGGGGCCGGGGCAGGGTGGCTTTGACCTTGCCAAGGCCCGCTCGGTGATCCGGGTGCTTGAAGTCGCGCCGATGCGCGAAGAGATGCGCCTGTTTCTGGGGCGCGTCGCCGATTACACGCTGACTCCGATGCCAGCGATGTTGCGATTGGCGACGCGGGCGCCTGGGCTGGGCGACCCACCTTCAATGCGTAAAATTTATCGGCTTGGCGACAGGGACCCTGACAGGGTGACCGACGCGCGGACCCGTGTGTTGGAGGTGCTGCGCGACTACGGCGGGTTGGCCTTTACGCTGAAGGAACTGGCCGAACAGGCGGGTGTGACCTCTTCAGTCGTGAAGGGGTTGGTCAAACTCGGTGCGGTTCGCGAAGAAGACAGCCCGCGCGATCTGCCCTATCCACATCTGGATCCGGATCTGCCGGGCAAGGCGTTGACCGATGATCAGGCCGCAGCAGTGGAAACCCTGCAATCTGGTCTGCGAACGGGTGATTATGGCACGACCTTGCTGAAAGGCGTCACCGGCTCGGGCAAGACCGAGGTTTATCTTGAGGCCGTCGCCGAAGCGTTGCGCCAGGGGCGGCAGGCGCTGGTTCTGCTGCCCGAGATTGCCCTGACCGCCGAATTCCTGACGCGCGTTGAGGCACGTTTCGGCGCGCGCCCGGCAGAGTGGCATTCGGGCGCGACGATGACCGAACGCCGACGAGTCTGGCGCATGGTGGGGCAGGGCGATGCACAGCTTGTTGTCGGCGCGCGCTCGGCCCTGTTTCTGCCGTTTCGCAATCTTGGGTTGGTCGTGGTCGATGAAGAACATGACACTTCGTACAAACAGGAAGATGGTGTGCATTACAGCGCCCGTGACATGGCTGTGCTGCGGTCCGCCATTTGCGGCGCGCGCGTTATTCTGGCAAGTGCGACGCCGTCACTGGAAAGCTGGGCCAATGCCGAAGCAGGCAAGTATGAGCGGCTCGATTTGACTTCGCGCTTTGGCGATGCGGTGTTGCCCGAGATGAAGCCCATCGACATGCGGGCCGAGAAGATGCAGCCGGGGACGTGGATTTCTCCATCGCTGCGGCAGGCCGTCCATCAGCGGATCGAGCGGGGTGAACAATCCCTTCTGTTTATTAACCGCCGGGGATATGCGCCGGTCACCCTGTGCCGGGCTTGTGGCGAGCAGATTGCCTGTGATCACTGCGATGCGCGCATGGTTGAACACCGGTTTCTCAAGCGTCTGATGTGCCACCAATGCGGTGAGACCAAACCCATGCCCGAGGTCTGCCCCTCCTGTCAGGTCGAGGGCAAGCTGGCCCCGGTCGGGCCGGGGATCGAACGGCTGGCTGAAGAGGCTAAGGCAACATTTCCCGAGGCAAATATTGCCATGCTGTCATCCGATCTGTTTGGATCGGCGCGCGCATTGAAAGCAAAGATCGAAGAGATTGCTGCCGGTGACGCCGATATCGTCATTGGTACGCAGCTGGTGGCCAAGGGGCACAATTTTCCGAAACTGACATTGGTGGGTGTCATTGACGCCGATCTCAGTCTGCATGGGGCGGACCTGCGCGCCGCCGAACGCACATTCCAGCTGATGCGGCAGGTGGCTGGCCGCGCCGGGCGCGCGGATAAGCCCGGACAGGCGCTGTTGCAGACCTTTCAACCGGAACATCCCGTCATTCGCGCCATCCTTTCGGGCGATGAAGAAGGATTCTGGAAAGCCGAGGCCGCCGGGCGGCTGGCCGCCGGTGTTCCTCCCTATGGACGCATGGCCGGTATCGTTCTGTCTGGCCCCGAGGTCGGTCCCGTTTTTGACATCGGCAACGCCATGGCCCGCAACGACGCCCCGTTGCGGCAGATCGGTGCGCAGGTCTTTGGTCCAGCGCCTGCGCCCATTGCGCGTATCCGCGGGCGACACAGGGTGCGGCTGCTGGTCAAAGCCCCCAAAGGAGCGCCAATTCAGGATGCCATCGCCCGTTGGATAGCACCGCTGCGGCTGAAAGGTGACATCAGGCTGACCGTTGATATTGACCCGCAAAATTTCTACTGACCTCTGCATTCATGCAGAGCCAATGTGCGTGCCCTTCTTCCTACTCGCCAAAACCTGAAAATGGGCGTAGAGGGACTCTCATGCTGAAACCCATGCCACTTTCCGAGGCGCAAAGCCTTCCGTTCTGGCGCCGTCCCATCACGCTTTTATTCGTGATGGCACTGACCATGCCCATTGCTTTCAACGCATGGAGCGCGTTGTTGAACAATTTCGTTATTGAAGTGGCGAATTTCGACGGTGCCGACATCGGCCTGCTGCATACCGTGCGCGAGATCCCAGGCTTTCTGGCTGTAGGCGTAATTGCCGTGATCTTGTTTGTTCGGGAGCAGGTGCTGGCGATGATCTCGCTGATCATGCTGGGTGTTGCGACTGCGGTGACAGCGTGGTTCCCAAGCCTTGGTGGCTTGTTGTTCGTCACACTGCTGAGCTCGATCGGGTTCCACTATTATGAAACCGTGAACCAATCCCTTCAGCTGCAGTGGTTGCCTAAGGACCGAGCGCCGCAATTTCTGGGCTGGATGGTCGCCATGGGATCAGCTTCGACATTGGTTATCTATGGGCTGATTGTCCTGACGTGGGATCGTTTCGATCTGTCCTATAACACTGTATTCATGGCTGCGGGCGGGCTGACGGCTTTGCTGGCGTTGTTCTGTCTGGTCGCCTATCCGCAGTTCGACGCGCCGACTCCGCAAACCAAAAAAATTGTGCTGCGCCGCCGATACTGGCTGTACTATGCGCTTCAGTTCATGGCGGGCGCGCGTCGTCAGATCTTTGTCGTTTTCGCCGGTTTCATGATGGTCGAGAAATTCGGGTTTGAGGTCCACGAACTCACCGGTCTTTTCTTGATCAACCTGGTTATCAACATTTCGGTTGCGCCGATGCTGGGCAAAGCTGTGTCGGTATTCGGTGAACGTCGCACTTTGATTTTCGAATATGCAGGCCTCGCCGTTGTATTTGCAGCCTATGGCGGCATTTATTGGTTCGGTTGGGGCGTTGTTCTGGCGGCTACTCTCTATGTGATTGACCATGTGCTTTTCGCTCTGGCTCTGGCGCTTAAAACCTATTTCCAGAAAATTGCCGATCCGGCAGATATTGCGCCAACCGCAGCGGTTGCCTTTACGATCAACCATATCGCCGCGGTATTCCTACCAGCGCTTCTGGGCCTGCTCTGGGTGTACTCGCCGGGAGCGGTCTTTGCAGTGGCTGCAGCGATGGCGTTGATTTCGTTATCGCTGTCGCTGCTGATCCCGCGCCACCCAGAGCTTGGGAATGAGACGATACTGTCGAAATACGCGCCCGCTCCGGCGGAATAGCTGCCAATGCTTGACCTTCGCGGGCCCGCACCCTAGGCGCTGTGTCAGCTGACACAGGAGGCTCCCATGCCCACATTCACCGCGCTTACCACCCTGACCGGCAAAAAGTCCGCCGATGGTCTGGGCGAAGCCATGGAGCGTCTTGATCCCGAACCCACGGGCGTGGGCGTATTCGAAGTCGAAGATGGCTCGGGCCTGTGGGAGATTGGCGGTTACTTCACCGAAACGCCGGATGAAACGGCACTGGCGGTTCTGGCGGCTGCGTTCGGATCCAAACCCTTTGTAATCTCGGAACTGCCCGAAACCGACTGGGTCGCCCATGTCCGCCGTGAATTGGCGCCTGTCGAGGCCGGCCGCTTTTTCGTCTATGGCTGTCACGATGCCGACAAGCTGCCCGAAGGCCGTATCCCTTTGTTGATTGAGGCTGCAATGGCTTTCGGTACCGGGCATCACGGCACCACCCTTGGGTGTCTCAAGGCTCTGGATTTTCTGCTCGATCAGGGTTTTACCGCGACAAAAGTTGCAGATATCGGTTGCGGCACCGCCGTTCTTGCGATGGCCGCCGCTCGTGTTTGGGAGGGGGACATCATCGCCAGCGATATTGATCAGGTTGCTGTCGAAGTTGCTGAAGCCAACCTGAAGGCAAACGGCATGTCAGGGAAGGTTCAATGTGTCGAGGCTGCGGGGTTCGATCATCCGGAGCTGAAATCTCTTGCGCCCTATGACCTGATATTCGCCAACATCCTCAAAGGCCCATTGGTGGCCCTGGCGCCCGAAATTTCAGCGAATCTGCGGGTTGGGGGTAAGGCGATTCTATCGGGAATCCTTAACGAGCAAGCCGAGGACGTTGTTTCCGTTTATCTCCAAAATGGCTTCAATGCCTCTAGAAATGACCAAATTGGTGAATGGACGTCGCTAGTCTTAACCAAACAGGGCTAAAATCGGGCCATTTGCAGGAGTTTTGTAGAGTTTCGCCTCTTTTTTGTCGCAATCTGTTTTTACCGTCAATGACGTGGAATTGGGGGGCGGTTGATTTGGAGGCTGCCATGACTGGAAAACAAATTGAATTTGATCAGCGCGTTCATCGGCTGAACAAGAAACATTCGAAGATGACCCGTGGTTATCGTGCGACTATGCGCAAAGATGGCTTGGTTGTAATGAAACCACAGCGGGTTCAGTCCGCGGTGCCTGCAAAGGCTCTGCTGATCTGCTTGGCTGGGCTGTTCGCATTCAAAACGCTTTTGTTGACCAGCTTGGGGTCGTCGGCCTACCAGTATCGTGTCGATAGCCTTGCGCAAGGGACCGAAGTGGAGAAGGCGGGGGCATGGATCATGCAGATCGACCCGGTATCACAGGCCCTCTCGTCTCAACTCAGCAAAGTTCTCCGCTAAGTTTCTTCCGCTTTGATTAGAAACGCCGCGTATCCGGGGATACGCGGCGTTCTTCTTTGCCCCGAGGGAGAAGGGGAAAATCAACGGTAGGTTTGCTTTGCCTTAACGGCGGCCTTCCACGACGATTTCAATGTCGCCACGGCACAGGCCGATATCTTCCAGCTCGCGGTCCGACAGACCGCTCAGCGCGTTGCGTGTAACGCGGGCATCATTCCATTCGACAACGGCGTTTACGACCATTGCGAAAGTCGTACCGATACGGCCGACGAGGCCAAATGAGCCAGTGGTGGTGCGGGTTGTGTCCAGTGCAGCCATATCCTGTTTCCTTCCGGTTTGTGTTAAACTCTGATCTTGCGATCTGACGGGCATTTAGGGATGGTTTTCTGACTGCACAAGCATAGAAATTGCATGTGTCCTATGCGTTTTTTGCAATGCTCGAAAAACATGGAAACGCCTTAATTTATTGGCAATTTTGCCTTCATCAAACTGGTCGAAACCCGACATTTTCCGGTCGTAATCAGCTCATTCTGTCGGAGACAGGACGACCGTGTCGCAATCTGACCATCAGTCAATTCGCTTGGAAAATGTTCTTGTTTCGTGCTAGTCGGTAAAAAAGAACACACAAACCCGAGCAGGCCGAGGCTATATATGCGAATTCTGGGCATTGATCCGGGGCTACGGACCCTGGGATGGGGCGTCATCGAATCACATGGCAGCCGTCTCAGTCATGTTGCCAATGGGTTATGTAAATCGGACGGGGATGATCTGGGAGAGCGGTTGCTATCGCTCCATAATCAGATCGTCGAAGTGATTGCCGAGCATCAGCCCGATCAGGCCGCCATCGAACAGACCTTTGTGAACAAGGACGGGGCCGGTACGCTTAAGCTGGGTCAGGCACGAGGTGTAGCACTGTTGACGCTGGCGCAGGCCGGGTTGCCGGTGGGGGAATATGCGCCCAATCGAGTCAAGAAAACGGTTGTGGGCGTGGGCCATGCCGAAAAGGAACAGGTTCTTCATATGGTCAAGTTGCAACTGCCGGGCTGTCAGCCCAAGGGCGCGGATGCCGCGGATGCGCTGGCGATAGCGATCTGTCATTCCTTTTACGGGGCAACGCCACAGTCGCGGATGAAACAGGTGCGGGCATGATTGGCAAGCTGACAGGCCGGTTGGATTACCGCGCGGCGGATCACGTGCTGATCGACGTGCGTGGGGTCGGCTATCTGGTCTATTGCTCGGACCGTACGATGGCTGTGCTGCCGGGCGTCGGTGAGGCGATCTCGATCTACACCGACATGGTGGTGCGCGAGGATTTGATGCAGCTTTACGGGTTCCTTTCGCTGGTCGAGAAGGAGTGGCATCGCCTGCTGTGCTCGGTGCAAGGGGTCGGGGCCAAGGTTTCGCTAGCAATCCTCAGCGCCTTGGGCCCCGATGGTGTCAGCAGGGCGATTGCTCTGGGCGATTGGGGGGCGGTCAAGGCAGCCAAGGGCGTGGGCCCAAAAACCGCGCAGCGGATCGTGCTGGACCTCAAAGACAAGGCGCCCGGCGTTATGGCCATGGGCGGCACGGTGACCGAGGCAATGGATGGCCCCGCGCTGGATGTGGTGGAACTGACTGAACCGACACCTGTGCCAAAGCGGCCCACCATAAGCGCATCAGGTAATGCAGCAGCATCTGCCGGGGCATTGTCGGCACTCTCCAATCTGGGCTACGGCCCGTCCGAGGCCGCGTCAGCCGTGGCCGAAGCCGCGGCAAGCTTGCCCGAAGCGGGTGAGGCGGACCTGATCCGCGCTGCGTTGAAACTATTGGCTCCGAAAGGGTGATTGAATGGTAGATGCCGATCCCACCCTGCGCCCCGAGCCGTTGCCGGAAGACAATGACCGCGCCTTGCGCCCGCAGGGACTGGACGAATTCATCGGTCAAGCCGAGGCGCGCGCCAATCTGCGTATCTTTATCCAATCCGCTCGCCAAAGGGGTGAGGCAATGGATCATACGCTGTTCCATGGCCCTCCGGGTCTGGGCAAGACCACGCTGGCGCAGATCATCGCGCGTGAGTTGGGCGTGAATTTTCGGATGACATCTGGCCCGGTTCTGGCAAAGGCGGGCGATCTGGCGGCGATCCTGACCAATCTGGAAGCGCGCGATGTGCTGTTCATTGACGAAATCCATCGATTGAATCCAGCGGTCGAAGAGGTCCTGTACCCGGCGATGGAGGATTTCGAGCTGGATCTGGTGATTGGTGAAGGCCCGGCCGCGCGCACGGTGAGGATCGAGTTGCAGCCGTTTACTCTGGTCGGGGCCACAACCCGGATGGGGCTGCTGACCACGCCGCTGCGCGACCGCTTTGGCATCCCGACACGCCTGCAGTTCTATACCGTTGATGAATTGCACGAGATTGTCACCCGCAACGCGCGCAAGCTTGGAGCACCGGCTGATGACAGTGGTGCCCGAGAGATCGCGCGCCGGTCACGCGGAACGCCTCGGATCGCCGGGCGCCTGCTGCGGCGGGTGGTGGATTTCGCAATCGTCGAAGGCGATGGACGGATCACCCGCGATTTGGCTGATGGGGCGTTGACGCGGCTGGGGGTCGATCATCTGGGGCTGGACGGCGCGGACCGCCGGTATCTGAAGCTGATCGCCGAGAATTACTCGGGCGGGCCGGTAGGTATCGAAACCTTGTCGGCAGCTTTGTCGGAAAGCCGGGACTCGCTGGAGGAGGTGATCGAACCCTTCCTCTTGCAGCAAGGCCTGATCCAACGCACACCGCGTGGCCGGATGCTGGCGCAGAAGGCGTGGACGCATCTGGGCATGGCCGCACCCAAGGGGCAAAACGATCTGTTTGGTTGAAGCCGCGCGTGTGAGCTTTTAAGGGTTCCGCCAAACAATGTCCGATTGCCGAGGATTGCGCGTGACACCCGAAGACATTCAAGCCCTGTTCACCCGCGAAAGCGGAGAGTTCCTGTTTGCGCGCTGGGGCCGCCCCATCGTGCCGATCGTCTTTGGGGTCGAAGATGAAAGTTTGGCCACGGTCAAAGGCGCGTTCGAGGCAGTGGTAACACTGGCAGGGCATCAGATGGCAGAAACCGACCCCGAGCTTGGCGCCAACTGCATGGTCTTTTTCTTCCGCGACTGGAAAGAACTGACAGAAGTGCCCGATCTGGACCGTTTGGTCCCTGATCTGGGGCCGTTGGTTGATCGGTTGATCGCGGCCGATGCCAACCAGTACCGGATATTCCGTTTTGAAGAAGACGGCGCCATTCGTGCGGCCTTTGTGTTTTTGCGGATGGACAATGAATTGTCGCAAGTCCCCGCTGAAACGCTTGCGCTCAGCCAGGTGGTGCAAACGGTGCTGCTCTGGTCCGATACCGCTTTTCGCAACCAGTCGCCTTTGGCAGTGGCGGGTGACGCGACGATATTGCGACCAGACATTGCCGGGTTGATCCGGGCGGCATACGATCCTGTCCTGCCGGGCGCGGCGCAAGATGCCTCTCATGCGCTGAGATTGTTTGCCAGATTGGATCAACCGCAATGAAGCACGTCTATTCCGCTAAAGTATATTACGAAGACACCGATATGGGCGGCGTGGTCTATCACGCTAACTATTTGAAATACATCGAACGCGCCCGGTCGGACTATGTGCGGCGCCTGGGCAATGACCAGAATGCCATGCGTGACGCGGGTATCGTCTGGGTCGTACGCCGGATCGAGGCGGAATACCTGGCCCCGGCCAAATTTGACGACGATCTGGAGATCGAGACCGAAATCAAGTCTCTGTCCGGTGTCCGTCTGATCATGGCGCAAGTGGTCAAACGGGGCGAAGAGGAGATTTTTCGCGCCATCGTTACCGCCGTCTGTATGAATGCGCAGGGCAAGCCCGTACGCCTTCCGGCAGAGATTCGCGCATTGTTGTAACAATTTGCAGGGCCCGGGTGGTTCTGTTGGCAATTCGCCCCCATCTGCGTTAGCGTTTGACAAAACAAGGCCGTAAGGCTGTCAGGCAAAACAAAGAGCAGGTTCATGGAAGCTGAAACGCTGGCGCTGGCGCAGGAGATCGATTTCTCCATGTGGGGGCTTTTTGCCCGCGCGACTTTTATCGTTAAACTGGTAATGCTGATGCTGATTGGCGCATCAGTCTGGTCCTGGGGGATCATCATCCAGAAACTGATCAATTACCGTGCTGCAAGGCGTGAAGCTCAGGTTTTTGATGAGGCTTTCTGGTCCGGGAACCCCCTGGATGAACTGTTCGAGCAGATCGGTACCCAACCCGATGGCAGTTCGGAGAAGATATTTGCCTCGGGCATGATCGAATGGCGCCGCTCGCACCGCACTGATGGCGGGCTGATAGCTGGTGCCACTGCACGCATTGATCGGTCGATGGATGTGGCCATCGCGAAAGAGGCCGAGGCGCTGCAAAAGGGCCTGCCCATTCTGGCCACTGTCGGCTCAACTGCACCCTTCATTGGTCTGTTCGGAACGGTTTGGGGTATCATGAATGCGTTCATCGAGATTGCCGAGCAGCAGAACACCAACCTGGCTGTTGTCGCGCCCGGTATTGCCGAGGCGTTGCTGGCCACCGGCCTGGGCCTGTTGGCCGCGATTCCGGCGGTGATTTTTTATAACAAACTCAGCGCAGATAGTGATCGGATCGTTGGAGGCTATGAAGCCTTTGCCGATGAGTTCGCCACCATTCTGTCGCGCCAGCTGGACAGCTGAGATGGGGGCTGCGGTACAGCAATCCTCGGGCGGGAATGGACGCCGGCGGGGTCGGCGTCGCGGTCGCGCGCAGCCGATGGCTGAGATCAACGTCACACCCTTTGTGGACGTTATGCTGGTGCTGCTTATCATCTTCATGGTGGCTGCGCCCTTGCTGACTGTTGGTGTCCCGGTTGATCTGCCTAAAACGGCGGCCAGTGCGCTGCCCGGCGATAACGAGGAACCTTTGACCGTCACGCTGACCGCGGATGGCAGGGTGCAAATCCAAACCACGGATATTCTGCGCGAAGAGCTGATTGGAAAACTGCGTGCCATCGCAGCAGAACGCAGTAGCGACCGAGTGTTTTTGCGCGCGGATGGTGCGATCCCTTATGCGCAGGTGATGCAGGTAATGGGCGCGCTTAATGCGGGTGGGTTCTCCAATGTGGGGCTGGTGACCGATACGGGCGGCCCGACACTGGACGACGGTGGAGAGTGAGGCCGCACGGTGGATACCGGCACCAAGATCTCGGCGATTGCCCATGTCAGTCTGATTGGTTGGGCATTTTTCGGCGGCACCTTCCGGTCCGAACCATTACCTATGGCCGTGCAGGATGTCTCGGTCATTTCGGCTGAGCAATTTGCGGCAATGACCGCTCAGCGGGATGCGCCCGAAGTGCCGACGCCAACAGCGCTGCAGCCGCCTGAGGCCCCAACAGAAGAGGATCCAGCGTCGGAACCGGTAGTGGAGGAGCAGCCTTCGTTGCAAGAGGCGGAACCTGCTGAACCCGACCCGGACCCGGATCCTGAGCCTGAACCGGTTGAGCCGCCGCCAGAACCGGTGGTGATTGAACAGCCACCGGTGTTGGACACTCCCGCCCCCGAGACCGTCGACCTTACGGTGCCTTCTGGGCCAGAAGCACAGCCCAGCCCGGCCGAGAATGTTGCGCCGGTGCCGGTTGCGCCGCCTCCGCCCGAGGCCGCGCCTGATGAAATCGAAACCCCGGCCGTATCTTTGGACGAGGGAGCCGAGACCCAGCAGGAACAGCAGGATCAGACCGCCCCCGAGGAAAAGGCTGACGAGATTGTGACCGAAGCGGAAGAGCCCAAAGAAAACGCTCCCCGAACATCGCCGCGCCCGCGGATCCGTCCCAACCGCCCGACGCCACCGGTCGAGCCCGAAGTGGCGGAGACGCCCGAGCCCGAACCCACAGAGCCCGCGCAGACGGAAACAGCCATCAACGATGCGCTGGCCGAGGCGTTGGGACAAGGGAGTGAACCCTCTGGTCCGCCCTTGACCAGCGGCGAAAAGGACGCGATGCGATTGGCCGTTTCCCAATGCTGGAACGTCGGGTCCTTGTCCACGGATGCTCTGCAGACAGTTGTTGTTGTCGGATTTTCGTTGACCCCTGATGGCAAGGTGGTTGGCGGCAGCTTGCGCATGATCGACAGCTCAGGCGGTTCTGACGGCGCAGCCAGACAAGCCTATGAGGCCGCTCGACGTGCCATTTTGCGCTGTGGAGCCAAAGGATATGACCTGCCAACCGATAAATACGAGCATTGGCAGGATATTGAGATTACATTCAATCCCGAGAGGATGCGGATCAAATGATGAGACTTCTGACCAGCCTGTTGCTTGGCCTGACACTGGTGTCGGCACCCGTTCACGCCCAAAGTGGGCCGCTCCGCCTGGAGTTGGATCAGGGGATCATCGAACCCTTGCCCTTTGCGGTTCCAAGTTTTGTTCCCGATAGTACGGCGGCAGCCCAATACGCCCAGGATATCTCGCGGGTTGTGGCGGCGGATCTGACCGGAACGGGGCTGTTTCGCGAAATTCTGTCTGATGCTTTCATCAGCCAAGTGGCCAGCTTTGAAGATCCCGTTCGGTTTGCGGATTGGAAAGCCATCAATGCCGAGGCTTTGGTGACAGGTGCTGTGAATGTGTCGGGCAATCGCCTGACGGTGCGGTTCAGGGTCTGGGATGTGTTTTCTGGGCAGGAGCTGGGCAACGGTCTGCAGTTTGCCGGGACGACTGAAGGGTGGCGGCGCATGGCCCATAAAGTGGCGGATCAAGTCTATAGCCGTGTAACGGGCGAGGGCGCCTATTTCGACAGTCGCGTTGCCTTTGTCTCGGAAAGCGGCCCCAAAAACCAGCGCCTGAAACGGCTGGCGATCATGGATTATGATGGTGCGAATGTGCAGTACCTGACCGACAGCGCCGCCATTGTTCTGGCACCACGCTTTTCACCTGCCGGTGATCAACTGCTCTATACCAGCTACGAATCCGGTCAGCCGCGCATCTATGTTCTGGATATCGAGCGGGTCAGGCGGACTGAGTTGAACACCCAGGGCGGCACGATGAGCTTTTCGCCCCGGTTTTCGCCGGATGGACGGTCGATCGTCTATTCGCTTATTCAGGGCGGCAATACGGACCTGTGGAAAATGGATCTGGCTTCCGGGCAAAGCGTGCGGCTGACCAATACGCCCGCGATCGAAACCGCCCCCAGCTATTCGCCAGACGGTTCCCAGATCGTGTTTGAAAGCGACCGTTCGGGCACGCCACAGCTTTACATCATGCCCGCAAACGGGGGCGAGGCGACGCGGATCAGCTTTGGTCAGGGCCGTTATGGAACGCCGGTCTGGTCCCCCCGTGGCGATCTGATTGCGTTTACCAAGCAGAACAAAGGCCGATTTCATATCGGTGTCATGCGAACAGATGGCAGCGAAGAGCGTTTGCTGACCTCGTCGTTTCTGGACGAAGGACCGACATGGTCCCCTAATGGTCGCGTGATCATGTTCACCCGAGAAACCCAGGGCGCAAGTGGCCGGGCGACGCTGTATTCGGTTGATATCTCGGGACGCAACCTGCGCCCGATCCGCACCCCGGATGGGGGCAGCGATCCGTCATGGGGTCCACTGCAGAATTGATCACGGCTGCTGGCAGGAAAAGTTCACAAGGAACCTGCACTATGCTACAGAGACGGCAATAAAGAGAAAAAACAACGAGGCACCTGAGATGAACGTATTGGGCAAAATCCTAGCACTAGGTGTGTTTGGCGCGTTGGCGGCCTGCACCAATAACGATCCGTCTGCGCTGGGCGGCGGCTTTGGCAATGGCGCAAATGGCGGGCTGGCCGCGGGCTCTCCAAGTGATCCGCGCTCGCCTGCATATTTCCAGCAAACTGTTGGTGACCGGGTTCTGTTTTCGGTCGATCAGTCGACGCTGACACCGCAGGCGCAGTCAGTGCTGCAGGGGCAGGCCGACTGGCTGATGGCCAACCCCGACTTTGTGGCAACGATCGAAGGCCATGCGGATGAGCAGGGCACGCGTGAGTATAACCTCGCACTGGGTGCGCGCCGGGCAAATGCCGCCCGCGAGTTCCTGATTTCCCGCGGAGTAGCGGGCAACCGGCTGACAACTGTCAGCTTTGGCAAAGAGCGTCCGATCGAGATTTGCAGCACCGAGGACTGCTATTCGAAAAACCGTCGTGCAGTCACGGTGCTGACCGGATCAACTTTGGGATAAGACGATGAAACTAGCAGGATGGGTTCTGGCCGCAGTTTTGGCGACCGCTGGTTTGGCACAAGCACAGGATCAGCAAACCTTGGCGGATATCCGGCAGGAACTGACGGTGCTGCATGTGGAAATTCAGCGGCTCAAGCGCGAGTTTTCAACAACCGGCTCTCCGGCCCCGAACCTGTCCGGCAGTTCGATACTTGAACGCGTTGATGCCATAGAGGCCGAATTGCAGCGCCTGACGCGCCAGACCGAGCAGTTGAACCAGCGTGTACAGAATATCGTAACCGACGGCACTAACAGGATCGGTGATCTTGAGTTTCGCTTGGTCGAACTGGAAGGCGGTGACCTGAGTACGCTCGGTGATACAACAACTCTGGGCGGAGAAACGGACATCACATCCGTAGCCCCTGCTGCTCCGACAGGGCCAACCGATGCCGACCTGGGTGAGTTGGCAGTAGGCGAGCAAGCGGATTTCAATGCCGCTGCTCAGGCGCTGGCCGATGGAAACTTCCAGGCCGCCGCGGATCAGTTCGCAGTATTCGATACATCATATCCCGGAAGCCCGCTTGCGCCCGAAGCACACCTAAAGCGCGGACAGGCGTTGGAGGGCATTGGCGACACCCGCGAAGCTGCAAGGGCTTTTCTGGCCAGCTTCACGGGTGATTCCGAAGGCGCCTATGCGCCTGAGGCTTTGTTCGAACTGGGTGCTGCGCTGGGCCGTCTGGGACAGACCGAACAGGCGTGTATCACACTGAGCGAGGTTAGCGTCCGGTTCCCGGCCTCGGCATTGGTCTCCAGCGCCACGCAGGAAATGACGTCACTGGGTTGTACTTGACCACACAAGGCACACTCCTGAAATCCGAACTCCGCGCGCGATTGCCGGAAAACCTTCCGCGCCGTCTAGGTGTTGCGGTATCCGGTGGCGGTGACTCAGTTGCTTTGCTGAGTTTGTTGAAGCACATCGCCCAAGAGGAACAGGTTGAGCTGTTTGTCGCCACGGTGAACCACAATCTGCGCCCCGAAGCGGTGGCGGAGGCAGATTGGGTGGCGCAGCTTGCCCAGGGTCTGGGCCTTCCACATGAGACGTTGCACTGGCAGGGGTGGGACCAGACAGGTAACCTGCAGGATAGGGCGCGGCAGGCCCGGTACCAGTTGCTGTCAGACTGGGCGCGTGACAAGCAGATCGGCGCGATTGCCCTGGGACACACCGCCGATGATCAAGCCGAAACCATGCTGATGCGATTGGCGCGCGCTGCTGGTGTGACGGGATTGTCCGGCATGCCCGCAATGCGGAACTATCAAGGGATCATGCTGCTGCGACCGATGTTGGGGATTACCCGGCAACAACTGCGCGATTATCTTGCCGAGATTGGGGCAGATTGGATCGAGGATCCATCGAATCACGACCGGCGGTTTGATCGTATCAAGGCGCGCAACGCGTTGACCGGCTTATCCGAAATTGGGATTTCGGTGCATTCTCTGTCCCGCGTTGCTGAAAACCTTGCTCAAGCCCGTGAAGCAGTAGAGCAGATTACGCAGGAATCCGCCCGTCAGGTCCTGAGTGTCGATGGCGGCGATATCTGTGTCAATCGCGCGCGATTTTCCACTCTGCCTGCGGAAATCCGACGTCGTCTTCTTATAGGTTGTGTCCGCTGGATTGCGGGCCGCGGATATCCACCGCGTCAGGCTGCAACAGACCGGGCGCTGCTCGCGATTGATCAGGGTGAGGCGGCAACGATTGGTGGATGCCTCTTGATCCCAAAAGCCGATAAAATGTGGATTTGCAGAGAGCTAAATGCCGTTGAGAGCGCACCCGGCGCACCCGGTCAGATTTGGGATGGACGGTGGATCCTGTCTGGCCCGGCGATTCCCGACGCGCAGGTTCACCCGTTAGGTGCGGCTGGTTTGCAGGCCGTGCCAGATTGGCGTGCACTTGGAAAACCGCGCGCCGCGCTTCTGGCGTCTCCGTCCGTCTGGAGTGGAGAGGTCTTGGTATCTGCACCTATGGTGGGTTTCTCAAATGGTTGGCTTGCAGAACTGACGCCAGAAGAGCCCGAGTTTCACTCTTCGGTTTTATCGCATTGAACCTGCTTGAATCATCTCTATTTTAAAGATCAACCCGGCAGATCCCCATCTGCCGAAATCTTTTGGGAGATTTTTCTTGGGCAACGCTCGTAACATCGCCTTTTGGGTCGTTCTGTTTTTGCTGATCCTTGCACTGTTCAATCTGTTCAGCGGACCAGGTGGAACGCTTCAGAGCAATGAAAGAACCTATTCTGATTTCGTGACCGCTGTTGAAGGCGGCGAAGTCAAAAACGTGACATTGGATGGCGAACAAATTCGCTATACCACGCAAAGCGGCGCAAGCTATGTCACGATCAAGCCCGGCGATGCCGAGGTGACCAAACTGCTGATCGATGAAAGCATCCCGGTTCAGGCTGTGAAACAACAGCAATCGGGCATTCAGTCTTTCCTGGTCACTCTTCTTCCTTTCCTGCTGCTGATCGGTGTCTGGGTCTACTTCATGAACCGGATGCAGGGTGGCGGCAAAGGTGGCGCGATGGGCTTTGGCAAGTCCAAAGCCAAGATGCTGACCGAAAAGCATGGCCGTGTAACTTTTGATGATGTCGCTGGCATCGACGAGGCCAAGGAAGAATTGGAAGAGATCGTAGAATTCTTGCGCAATCCGCAGAAATTCAGTCGTCTGGGTGGCAAGATTCCAAAAGGCGCTTTGTTGGTGGGCCCTCCGGGGACCGGTAAAACGCTGCTGGCCCGCGCCATTGCGGGTGAGGCGGGTGTGCCCTTCTTCACCATTTCGGGTTCGGACTTTGTTGAGATGTTCGTCGGTGTCGGTGCATCCCGTGTCCGCGACATGTTCGAACAGGCCAAGAAAAACGCTCCCTGTATCGTCTTTATTGACGAGATTGACGCCGTTGGCCGCCATCGTGGTGCCGGTTATGGCGGGGGTAATGACGAACGTGAACAAACGCTCAACCAGTTGCTCGTCGAGATGGACGGGTTCGAGGCCAATGAGGGCGTGATTATCCTGGCGGCCACCAACCGTAAGGACGTTTTGGACCCTGCGCTGCTGCGTCCGGGCCGTTTCGACCGCAACGTGACTGTCGGCAACCCCGACATCAAAGGCCGCGAGAAGATCTTGGGCGTTCACGCACGCAAGACGCCTCTCGGACCTGATGTCGATCTGCGCATCATCGCGCGCGGGACTCCGGGCTTCTCGGGTGCTGATCTGGCCAACCTCGTGAATGAGGCCGCGCTGATGGCCGCCCGCGTCGGTCGCCGCTTTGTTACCATGGAAGATTTCGAGAATGCCAAGGACAAGGTGATGATGGGTGCCGAGCGCCGCTCGATGGTGCTGACCCAGGACCAGAAGGAAAAGACTGCCTATCACGAATCAGGGCATGCCGTTGTTGGTATGACGCTGCCGTTGTGTGATCCGGTCTATAAGGCAACGATCATTCCGCGTGGTGGTGCGCTGGGCATGGTGGTGTCACTGCCAGAAATGGACCGCCTAAACTATCACCGCGATGAGTGTGAGCAAAAGCTGGCCATGACCATGGCCGGTAAGGCGGCTGAGGTGATCAAATATGGCGAGGACCATGTCTCGAACGGTCCGGCGGGCGATATCATGCAGGCCAGCCAACTGTCGCGGGCGATGGTGATGCGCTGGGGCATGTCGGACAAGGTCGGCAATATCGACTATGCCGAAGCGCATGATGGCTATTCTGGCAACACTGCCGGGTTCTCGGTCTCGGCCCATACCAAGGAACTGATCGAGGAAGAGGTCAAGCGCCTGATCCAGCAAGGATATGAGCGTGCGCATCAGATCCTGTCAGAACAGAACGAGCAATGGGAACGTCTGGCCCAAGGGCTGCTGGAATATGAAACCCTGACCGGTGACGAGATCAAACGCGTCATGAATGGCGAGCCGCCCAGCGAAAGCGATGACGAGGGCGACAAACCTGATGAGGGCAGCGCCCCCAGCGTGACAGCCATTCCGAAAACCAAGGTTAAGAAAACTCCGCCCGATGGCGGGATGGAGCCGGAACCAACGGCTTAAACTTTCAAAGACCCGGGCCTGTCCCGGGTCTTTTTTCTTTTCAATCGCGAAGGTTTGCCCTTTATACCGCATCAGATGTCAGTTCTGAAAAAGGGATAAATATGCCGGTATTGCGCGAAACCGAATTCACGGGCGAAGTTGTTTGGTTGGGCCACGTACCAGCAGGTAAAACTCTCCGGGCCAATTCCGTGGACAGTCTGGATTTGGGTTTCTCGGGTGATCAAGGCGCGCGTCACGAAGGGGTGAATCGTACTTCTTGTGTGCGGGTCAAAAACCTGTACCCGGTAGGCACCGAAATTCGCAATGTGCGGCAGTTATCGATCCTGTCCGCAGAAGAACTTGATGCCATCGCGCAGGAAATGGGCTTGGGTAAGCTGGACCCGTCCCATCTGGGTGTCAGCATTGTCTTGCGCGGCATTCCGGATTTCACCCATATTCCGCCCTCGTCTCGTTTGCAGGTGGAAAATGGCCTGACGCTGACGATCGACATGGAAAACCGGCCCTGTATCCTGCCAGGGCGCGAGATCGAGGCTGACTTGCCCGGATATGGTGCTGCCTTCAAGCCCGCAGCGCAGGGACGGAGGGGGGTCACGGCTTGGGTCGAAAGACCCGGAGAGCTGAATCTGGGCGATGAGCTTACACTGTTTGTCCCCGATCAGAGAGCCTGGACACCATAAGGGACCGCAATTTCCGATCGGAAGGTGCCGATGTGACGCTACGACGTTTCAAGGCGCAATTATGTCGGAATCCATAGCCACCAATTTGGTACACAACGGTATGGAGTGAGCAGCGCCGGCGTTCTGCGTCGGGTTTGCACGGAATTCAATCAGGGACCGAAACCCAATGAGCTATAAATCTGACATCGAAATTGCGCGTGAGGCGAAGAAGAAGCCGATTCAGGAGATTGG
>NZ_JBXWPG010000010.1:0-166725 GCF_059611285.1 Ruegeria sp. CDSA236 | reverse complement strand
GTCTTGCCGTGGTCAACGTGCCCAATCGTGCCAATGTTGACGTGCGGCTTATTACGCTCAAACTTTTCCTTTGCCATTCCTCAGGCGCCCTTTTGTGCTTTGGGGGACCCTTGGTCCCGTGGTTACATCTGCGCGCGCGAGATATTGGGTTCAAAGGAGAAAATCAAGCACATCCTGCGGGAAATGCCGTTCTTTAAGCCGGATTTTGCGTTGCTTCACCTGAATCGAGTGGCTGGATCAGTTCGGGACGCCGGTCGAACCAACCGTTTTCCAAATGTTCCTCGGCCAACCATTCTTCGACTCGGTCCGCAACTTTCAGAGCCAGCCCGCTCATTTGCTCTTGTTTCGTCCGTTCATGACCCGACCCTTTCAGGGCACTGCCACCGGTTGTGTCTTCCAGCACCTGGAATTGCTTACCTTTGGCAAGAAATTCTTTCTTGTTCACGTCATAAACGTTGACCAGAACAATCGCAGTGCTCTTGGGGTTGTAGATCACCGGAATTCCGGGAGGGGCCAGCATGTAGCCCTCGAGGCTGATTCCGATGTCGTATTCCTGTGCGCCCGTATAGCGCCCAAGGCGGATGTCCACCGCGTTTTGAATGGCCGCAGTCCATTCGTCTGGCGTCGCATCCCGGCTTACCGGCCCCTGCACCGCCTTATCGGCAAAGGCATAGTTTACCCGCAACTTGAATTCGCCCAGCGACTCAGGCTCTTCGTAAACCTGCGTTTGGGTGCAGGCGCCCATCAGGGCCAATCCGGTGATCAGTGTCAATATGCGCAACATGTCTCGTCTCGATAGGCCTGTTTTTCTTTGATCTAACGCACCGATACGGCTTGTGCCAAGCCGTATCGGCATAAATCCTCTGTGACCGGGCCTGATCAGGAGAATTTAAAATCACGCGGGAAGCCGTATGGCGGCTTTTTCCCGACGCTGGCACGCTTGGCCAGCCATTGCGAAAGATCTGCCTCGTGCCGGGTCTTGTCGCCACCCATGGACCATTTCAGGCCCTCTTCCCAGTTGAAGGTGGTGATATCTGACAGCCCGCCGTCCAATTCCAGCGTCCCCTGCCGCCCGCGCGCCATATTGTATTTCTGCAGGCGAACGCCCTTGCCGCGGGTCATTTCAGGCAGTTCCTCGGTCGGGAAGACCAGAAACTTGCCGTTCTGAGAAACCACTGCAACGTGGTCACCTTCGATCGCCTTACAGATAATCGCTGTTTCGTCGCCTTTGACGTTCAGCACCTGTTTGCCGTTTCGGGTCTGTGCCAGCACGTCATCCTCGGGCACGGTGAAGCCGTTACCCGCATCCGAGGCCACCAGCAGCTTGCGCCCCGGTTTGTGGATCAGGATGTCGATTATCTGCGCCTCATTCGGCAGTTCGACCATCAGGCGCAGCGGCTCGCCCATACCCCGACCGCCGGGCAGATTCGCGGCGCTGATCGTATAGAATCGACCGTTCGAGGCAAAGACCAGCAGCCGATCGGTGGTTTCCGCATGGAAGATAAACCGTGGCCCATCGCCATCCTTGAACTTCAACTCGCGGTTCAGGTCGATATGGCCGGTCATGGCGCGAATCCAGCCCATCTGAGAGCAGACAACCGTGATCGGTTCGCGGTCGATCATCGCCTCAAGCGGGACCTCTTCGACCTGACCGGCTTCGGCAAACTGGGTGCGACGCGCGCCGCCCTCATAATCCTTGCCGAACGTTTTCTTGGTCTCTTTCAACTGCTCGGCGATGCTGGCCCATTGCAGGCTTTCGTCGGCTAGAAGATCTTCGAGATTGGCACGTTCCAACATCAGCTCATCGCGTTCGCGAACCAGCTCCATCTCTTCCAGACGACGCAAGCTGCGCAGACGCATGTTAAGAATTGCGTCGACCTGGACCTCGGACAGCTCGCCCTCGCCCCGTGTGGGCGAGACATAGTCGGCCTCATTGGTGGCGCGGACATGGTCGATGCCCCAGTCTTCGCGCATCAGCGCAGCCTTGGGGTCATCGTCATAGCGGATAATGTCGATCACGCGGTCAAGATTCAGGAAGGCAACGATAAAGCCCTCCAACACCTCCAGCCGATGGTCGATCTTGGCCATCCGGTGGCGCGACCGGCGCAGCAGAACCTCTTGCCGGTGATCAAGGAAGGCGCGAAGCACTTCTTTCATCGAGCAGACTTTGGGTGTCACCCCGTCGATCAGCACGTTCATGTTCAGGCTGAACCGCACCTCAAGGTCCGAGTTGCGATAGAGCATGCCCATCAGAACCTCGGGGTCCACATTCTTGGAACGCGGCTCAAGGATCAGGCGGATGTCATCGGCGGATTCGTCACGAACGTCGCCAAGGATCGGGATTTTCTTGGTCTGAATCAGCTCGGCGATCTTTTCGATCAGCTTCGATTTCTGAACCTGATAGGGAATCTCGGTGACGACGATCTGCCACTGACCGCGGCCCAGATCCTCGACCTCGAACTTACAGCGCAGGCGGAATGACCCGCGCCCGGTGCGATAGGCCTGCGCGATATTCGCAGGCGGTTCAACGATTACGCCGCCGGTTGGGAAATCCGGTCCGGGCACGTAGTTCAGAAGCGTATCGTCGCGCGCATCCGGCGTCTTGATCAGATGCAAACAGGCGTCACACAGTTCCGAGATGTTATGTGGCGGGATATTCGTCGCCATGCCCACCGCAATACCGCTGGAGCCATTGGCCAGCAGATTCGGAAATTGCGCGGGCAGAACCACCGGTTCGGTCAGCGTGCCGTCATAGTTGTCACGGAAATCGACAGCATCCTCGTTTAGACCCTCAAGCAGAGCCTCGGCCACGATGGTCATCCGAGCCTCGGTATAACGAGAGGCCGCCGGGTTATCGCCGTCGATATTGCCGAAATTCCCCTGCCCGTCGACCAGCGGATAACGCACGTTGAAATCCTGCGCCAAACGCGCCATCGCGTCATAAATCGCGGCATCGCCGTGCGGGTGATAGTTACCCATCACATCGCCCGAGATTTTCGCCGACTTACGGAACCCGCCCGTTGCACTGAGTCGCAACTCGCGCATCGCATAGAGGATTCGCCGATGCACCGGCTTCAAACCATCCCGTGCATCGGGCAAGGCCCGGTGCATGATGGTGGACAGCGCATAGGTCAGATAACGTTCACCAATCGCGCGGCGCAGCGGTTCGGCTACTTCGCCCCCGTTTTCGGGGGCCACCATATTGGGGTCGTCGATCGTATCATTCATAGATGATGTGATACGACGCAAGGGCGCGCGGGTAAAGCAAGCAAGACATATTTTACTGGGGACAAGTGGCGCTTTTTGCAACAGGGGGAGGCAACCCCCCGATTTCCCCCGTTTTTCGACTTGGGTCGCGAATTATGCTAGGATGTCTGACATTAGTCTGCTGCCTTTTTTTGTTTTGATTGATCGACCGGGGGATGCGCCATGACGCGCCTGATTGTAATGAGTTTCGCTGCACTTGGCTGGTGCTTTTACGTCATGAGTGGCGGGCCTAATTTCGAGCCGCGCGGTGTGCGGTCGGAACAGCCTGTGCGAGTCGCCTCGAAAGCGGCCCCCAAAAGCGTAGCACCGTCTCCGGCAAAAGAGCTTGTGACAAATGTCGCTATGCGCTCGCCGGTCGTGCGCGAGCGCCCGATTGATCCCCAGCCAGCAGTCGCAGCGATTGTCGCAGAACCTGCCAGTCTGGACACTTTCAACGCGCTTTCGGTGTTTGACGATCAGACTGCCAGCATCACGCTTGCGTCTCTGGAAGACGGTGTAACTGGCCTGAAGCAAATCACCAAGGACGTGCAGCCTGAACCCGCCGCCCAGCCTGAACCCAGGAAAGATATCCGGGAAATCTCCGGGACCCGCGTGAACATGCGTGACGGCCCTGGAACGATCTACCCGATTGTTGGCAAAGCGCGCATCGGCCAGAAGGTCGAGGTGCTAAGTGACTCGGGCACCGGATGGTTGCGACTGCGCGTGTTGCCGCAGCAACAGGTGGGGTGGATTTCGACCTCTTTGGTCAGAAAAACACCAGACTGACGTGGAGCAATGATTGTTCCCATACTCTGTGCACCCTAGCTTGGGGCTGGTTCAGAATCGGGAAAATCATGCAGAAAACCATTCTAATTACTGGCTGCTCATCGGGCATCGGACTGGATGCGGCGCATGGGATGCGCGCGCGGGGTTGGCGCGTGTTTGCCTCGTGCAAACAACAGCGCGATTGCGACCGGTTGCGGGCGCAGGGGTTTGAAAGCCCGCGCATTGATTATACCGACACGGCCAGCATATCGTCGGGTTTGAACGAAGTGTTGGAGGCCACCGGAGGCACCCTGGACGCGCTGTTCAACAATGGCGCACATGGCCTGCCCGGCGCGGTCGAGGACCTGCCGACCGAAGGCCTGCGTCAGATTTTCGAGGCGAACTTCTTTGGCTGGCACGAACTGACCAGACAGGTCATCCCGATAATGCGCAATCAAGGACACGGGCGAATCGTTCAGAACTCTTCGGTGCTGGGTCTGGTGGCCTATCCGTGGCGCGGCGCCTATGTGGCCACGAAATATGCAATCGAAGGGCTGACGGATACACTGCGCCTAGAACTGGCTGATACGGGGATCAAGGTCATTTTGATCGAACCCGGCCCGATCACATCTAAAATCCGCGAAAACTCGATCCCGTTCTTCGAGCGGTTCATCAACTGGCAAAACTCGGCCCTGCGCGAGCGTTATGAGTCCTCTTTGTTGAAAAGACTGTATGAATCGTCGGGGCCGGATCGGTTTGAACTGCCCGCATCAGCAGTTACGACCAAGCTGGCCCACGCCGTAGAATCCAAGCGCCCGCGCCCCCGATACTATGTGACAACACCTACATTTATCGCCGGTTGTTTGCGCCGCATCCTGTCGACACGTGCGATTGACCGCATCCTTGCAGGGGTCTGAGGCGAAATAACCCGTTCGCTTTTGGCACGCACGGGGCTAGATGATAGCCCTAGGCAAACAGAAACGCGGACGGTGTACTCATGGACCTAATGATGGTCATTTTGCTTTTGGCCATGGCGGCGGTTGTCGTCGTATTGGCGCTTGGCATCTCGAATTTTGGCAAAAGCGGCAGGGACGCGGCACTGAAAAGCAACAAGTATATGCGCCTGCGTATCCTGTTTCAGTTCATCGCCGTGATTCTGATCGTGCTTTACGTCTGGCTGCGCGGTCAGGGAGGTCAGTAAATGGTCGTATTGAACAAGATTTACACCCGCACCGGTGATGATGGCAAAACCGCTCTCGGCAATGGCGAACGCGTTGCCAAATACTCGGGCCGCGTGACCGCTTATGGCACCGTGGACGAGTTGAACGCCTTTGTCGGCGTCGCCCGGACCGAGGCAGATGGGGATGTCGAAGCTGCACTCGCCCGCATTCAGAATGACTTATTTGATCTGGGCGCAGATTTCTGTCGTCCCGATATGGAAAAGGATGCCGAAGCAGACTATCCGCCTCTGCGCATCGTGCCCTCGCAGATTGACCGGCTCGAGGTTGAAATCGACGCGATGAACGAAGCCTTGGAACCGCTGCGCAGTTTCATCCTGCCCGGTGGCTCGCGTCTTGCGGCGCATCTGCATGTATGTCGAACCGTATCTCGCCGGGCCGAACGGCTTGCGGTTGAGCTGACCAACATGGAGCCGGTCAACGAAACCGCAGTCAAGTACCTGAACCGTCTGAGCGACTGGTTCTTCGTCGCAGCCCGTTGTGCCAATGAAAACGGAACCGAAGATGTTCTGTGGGTTCCGGGCGCGAACCGCTGAAAGCGGCGTTGCGTCCAGTGGACGCGGCGGCGACCGGAAGGGCGAAGCCCCGGCCCGACGGGCGGGCGCAAACCGATAGCTTCCTGCCTTTTTGGGTGGGTGTGTGGTGCTTGGTCACGTCAAAAATAGCAAAACGCGACGTCCGTTGCAGATGACGTGACGATTTTGCCCTGTTGCCGCCTGAATTGAATCGCTATTCAAGCCCTCATGAACATTGGTGGAGTCGCGACGCGGCTTGCCGTTTTTTGTGAGGAGCTAGCGCAAAATGAAGGTACTCGTGCCTGTCAAACGCGTGATTGACTATAACGTTAAAGTTCGCGTCAAAGCGGATGGCAGCGGTGTCGATCTCGCCAATGTCAAAATGTCGATGAACCCGTTCGACGAAATTTCTGTCGAAGAGGCAATCCGTCTGAAAGAAGCCGGCAAGGCAGACGAAGTCGTCGTTGTTTCTATCGGCGTAAAACAAGCCCAGGAAACACTGCGCACTGCGCTGGCCATGGGCGCGGACCGTGCCATCCTGGTCATTGCTGCAGATGATGTCCATCAGGACATCGAACCCCTGGCCGTTGCCAAGATCCTGGCCAAAGTGGTCGAGGAAGAGCAGCCCGGTATCGTTCTGTGCGGCAAGCAGTCTATCGACAACGACATGAATGCAACTGGTCAGATGTTGTCAGCTCTTTTGGGCTGGTCACAAGGCACCTTTGCGTCCGACATCGACATCGACGGCGACAGCGCAAAGATCACTCGCGAAGTCGATGGTGGCATGCAAACCATCAGCGTCAAAATGCCGACAATCGTGACCGTGGACCTGCGCCTGAACGAGCCCCGTTACGCGTCGCTGCCCAACATCATGAAGGCGAAGAAAAAGCCGCTGGACGAGAAAACCGCCGCCGATTACGGCGTCGACGTCTCGCCGCGCCTGGAAGTCGTCAAAACCGAAGAACCACAGGCACGTGCCGCTGGCATCATCGTCGGCTCGGTAGACGAGCTTGTCGCGAAACTCAAAGAAGCGGGGGCTGTGTAATGGCTGTTCTTCTTCTCGCCGAAGTCAACAATGGTGAACTGGCGCTGGACGCAACCGCCAAAGCTGTAAACGCAGCAAATGCACTGGGTGATGTAACCGTTCTGGCCGCAGGCGGTTCCGCTGCTGCTGCCGGTGAAGCTGCCGCCAAGATCACCGGCGTCTCAAAGGTTCTGGTCGCCGAGGACGAATCGCTGGGCCATCGCCTGGCGGAATCCACTGCTGCGCTGATCGTAGGTCTGGCTGATGGTTACGAGCACATCGTTGCCCCCGCCACCACCGATGCCAAGAACGTTATGCCGCGCGTTGCCGCGCTGCTGGACGTCATGGTCATCTCGGACGCGTCCGGTGTCGTCGACGGCTCGACCTTCGAACGCCCAATCTATGCGGGCAACGCGATCCAGACCGTCAAATCTGTGGACGCCAAAAAAGTCGTCACTTTCCGAACCGCAAGTTTTGATGCTGCGGGCGAAGATGGCTCGGCAGCCGTTGAGACCATCTCGGTCGGCGAGAACCCCGGTCTATCGTCCTGGGTCGAAGACAAGGTAGCCACAAGCGACCGCCCCGAGCTGACTTCGGCTGGCGTTGTTGTGTCGGGTGGCCGTGGTGTCGGTTCTGAAGAGGACTTCAAGCTGATCGAAGGTCTCGCTGACAAGCTGGGGGCCGCAGTAGGCGCATCGCGCGCCGCAGTCGACTCGGGCTATGCTCCGAACGATTGGCAGGTGGGTCAGACCGGCAAGGTTGTTGCCCCGGATCTGTATGTCGCTGTCGGCATCTCGGGTGCGATTCAGCATCTGGCAGGTATGAAAGACTCGAAAATCATCGTGGCAATCAACAAAGACGAAGAAGCGCCGATCTTCCAGGTTGCCGATTACGGTCTGGTCGCCGACCTGTTCCAGGCCGTTCCGGAACTGACCGAGAAACTCGGCTGATCAACGGGCTAGACTTTTCCACGAAGAATCTTGCATTGGGCCCGCCATCGGCGGGCCCTTTTCATTGCAGGTTTCTGATCGGACCGACCAAGGCGTCAGCAATCGACCTGTGTGCCGCAGGACCTATCATATATTCCGCCATGGGCTGTTGCAGTGTTCCAAACAGCATATCTTCAAGCTCATCGGACTGCCCCGACACGCTGACCGTCACCTCAACGATCTCGGCGCTGAGAGGGCGCAGGGCCTCGATCATCTGTGGCGTGATCCGAATATCAGCACCGTGCTTGGGCTGATCACTTTCTGCCTCACGCAGGACCTGCAAATTCAACAAGACAACAGGCGCTTCAAGCGCCTCAACAAGCCCCCCAATGCGGTCGATCCAATTCCGTCGCAGCTCTTCTGTGATTACCTCGAACCGCGCATCATTGCGGCCCTGCAACAAAATCATCAGGTGATGTACGAAATGGACATCGGCAAAGTCGATCTCGGGATAGAGAGATTTCAGATCCTCTGTCGGAGCCAAAAAACGGTCGTTGCGTCGGGGATGAACCCGGTAGAATCGATTGGACTGCCCCAATATGTCGCTAAGCTGAACCAAGCAGAGCTCTGCTTGGTTCAGTAAACCCCTCAACTCCGTGTCATCGCACAGCGCATCTACACCGCAAAAAAGACTTCCGAAATTCAGGCATCGTCTGTCCAACCTCTCTTCGAGAACTGCCGCGAATGGCTGCTCGACGAATCGCCCGAATGTTTCGGTCCCACCTGCGCAGGCCACAAATGACGTCTCCAGCGAACGCATTGGCCCACGAAACCACAATCGTGACTCACCGTATTGGCACACGTCATGCTCGAGTCGCCCCGAGCCAGCTTGATGATAGCTCATATCACTCACCCAATTTTCACCCGGATGCCATCTTGCAGCCGCAAGTCTTGAGAATCTCCTAATGTGCGCATTTGAAGCAAAGTCGAACGGTCTGATCCCCTTGCCGCCCGCCCCGATCTGCCGATAGTGTCATCCTACCCCGTGGCACAGAGGCATCAAAAAATGGATGTAAAATCAGTCGGAGTGATTGGCGCAGGCCAAATGGGCAATGGTATCGCCCACGTACTGGCTTTGGCGGAATATGACGTTCTGCTGAACGACGTTAGCCAGGACGCGCTGAACAGCGCCATGGCGACGATTGAAGGAAATATGGCGCGCCAGGCATCGCGCGGAAAAATTTCGGATGAGGAGATGCAATCCGCGCTGAAACGCATCACGACTACAATGGAGCTGCCAAAGCTGGGCCAGACTGACCTGGTGATCGAGGCCGCAACCGAGCGTGAGACCGTCAAACAAGCCATTTTCGAAAGTTTGCTGCCACATCTGCAACCGCATACAATCCTGACGTCAAATACGTCATCTATTTCGATCACACGTCTGGCGAGCCGAACAGACCGGCCCGAACGCTTTATGGGTTTTCACTTCATGAACCCAGTTCCGGTGATGCAACTGGTTGAACTGATCCGGGGCATTGCTACGGATCAACCAACATTTGCTGCCTGTAAGGCCGTTGTAGACCGCCTGGGCAAAACCGCCGCCAGCGCCGAAGATTTCCCGGCTTTCATTGTCAACCGCATCCTGATGCCGATGATCAACGAGGCCGTATACACCCTGTATGAAGGCGTGGGGAATGTTCAGTCGATTGACCAATCGATGAAATTGGGCGCAAACCACCCGATGGGACCGCTAGAACTCGCTGACTTTATCGGCCTAGACACCTGTTTGGCCATTATGAACGTGCTGCATGATGGATTGGCCGATACCAAATATCGCCCTTGCCCGCTGTTAACGAAATATGTCGAAGCGGGCTGGCTGGGACGTAAAACGCAGCGTGGTTTTTATGACTATCGGGGCGATGCCCCGGTGCCGACCCGGTAAAGGCCACCGCCCGGAATTCATCCGGGCGCAGCCACGAGATTGTCCTGATCAGGTGAAATTGCAGGTCAGAGCTTGGTTGCCTGCCCCAGACCCAGCGTGTGTTTTCTGAGCCAAGCCATAAAGCCGCGCGGATCTCGTTCCAGCAGCTGCATATCCTCATCCGAGATCGGTTCTCCGATCACCGGGGATTGCGGTTTGTTGCAGGATCGAACGATCTCGTGCAGCAACAAACCCTGGCGCAGAATCGCAGAAAGCTTGTTGGCGATCTGGTAGGCACGCGAATTCCTGCCAGGGAAAAAGATCGGCAGGACCTGCGCGCCGGATCGACGGATCATTTTGGCCGTGAACACGTTCCACTCACGCTCGATCACCGGCCCGAACCAGTCATCCGAAGACATCACGACGCCTGAAGGGAACAAGGCCACAACACCCCCGTTTTTCAGATGCTCCATCGCATTGCCGCGCATCTCAAGCATCTTGGCCTGTGCCTCGGGATCGTGCGGGAAGGGCACCGGAATCATGAACGACGTCGCCGCTTCGTCCAAACCTGTCAGAACCGAACGGGTCAAGATCCGATAGTCGCTGCGGACCCTGCCGATCAGCTCTGCCAGAATCATGCCGTCGACCATGCCATGGGGATGGTTGGCTACGACGACCACGGGCCCCGTTTTCGGAATACGCGCGATCTGTTCCTCTGGCGTGGTCAGGTCGATGCCCATTATGTTAAGCGCACCTGCCCAGAACCGTTGGCCGCGGAATTGTTCATTCTGCTTCTCGAACTTGTTAACCATACCCAAAATGGTCAACTTACCCGTACACCATTCAATGGTGCGGATCGCTGTTGCAGTCCAAGGGTCGTCGAACGAGTTTGCGTAGGTCAGGGTTTTACGATCATAGATCTCGCCCTGGTCCTTGGTCCCATCCACCACCGGGCCTGTCTTGGTCTCGTGCGTTGTTTCCGCCAATTCCTGGTTATCCCGTTCTTCGTATCACGGCGGGTGCGGTCAGAAACCTTCTCCGAACTTGTCGTTCACCAGAGTCTCCAACGCATCAGCCAACGCCTCAGCATCCGGTCCGGACGTCTCGACGTCAATAGTCGTTCCACGAGACGCTGCCAACATCAAAAGACCCATAATGCTGTCGCCGGATGCGGAAAGCCCGTCTTTCGACACCTCGGCCTGAGCGTCGAACCCTTCTACCAACTCGACCAGCTTGGCCGAGGCGCGGGCATGCAGGCCCTTTTCATTGATAATTTTCAAGCTTCGGGTGGTCATTCTTTATCTGTCCGGTTCTCGTCAAACGTCACATTTTGCGCATTGATATACTTACGTCCAGCTTCCATTGCCTGCCGCACGGCTTCGCCAATCGGCAGGTGGCGGGATTTGGCCAGTTTTATCAACATGGGAAGATTTGCGCCGTAAAGGATACGGCGATCCTGCGGCGCGCAGGCACGCAGGCTGAGATTCGACGGGCTTCCGCCAAACAGATCGGTCACGACGACAACACCGTCACCAACATCGACACTGTCGGCGGCCGCACAGATTTCCGATTGCTTCGCTTCGCGATCATGATCGGCCTCGATCGAGATCGCGGCCAGGCCGGGCTGATTGCCGACCACATGCTGCATCGCGGCCAAATATTCTTTGGCCAGCCCACCATGTGCTACGAGTACGATCCCGATCAATCCGGCCTCACATTCAACGATCGTCTTTCCATTTCGCGATGCCTAACTGCCACCTGCTGCCCCCCCTCTGCAAGGGCCTTTGCAACCGCTTCGGCCATTGCAACCGATCTGTGTTGCCCTCCGGTACAGCCAAAGGCCACGGACAGGTAGGCTTTGCCCTCGGCCCGGTAGGCGGGCAACAACAAAGTCAGCAGGTCAACCACCCTTTCGAAGAAAGGCGCATAGTTCGCGTCGGTTTGAATATAGCTCGCCACATCCGAATTGCGACCATCTTCGGCCCGTAGCTCGGGACGCCAGTACGGGTTGGTGAGAAAACGGCAGTCAAAGACCATATCCAATCCGCGAGGCAAACCACGCTTATAGGAAAATGATTCGATGGTTACCGCCAGATGCCGCCCACCCTGAGGTGCAAACCAGCGCTCAACCTCTTCGCGCAGTTGGTGAACATTCAGTGGCGTGGTGTCGATCAACGTATCTGCGAGTTCACGAATTGGGGCCAGCGACTCTTTTTCCTGGCGCACTCCGGTTTCAGGACTCGCATCCGCAGACACCGGGTGACGTCTGCGGGTTTCCGAATACCTGCGCAGAAGGACTTCATCGCTGCAATCGAGATAAAGCGTGGTCAGGTCAACCTGTTCCATCCACCGAAGCTTAGCCAGCAATTCGATGACGCCAATCGTGGAAAAATCGCGGTTGCGTGCATCAATACCCAGCGCCATGGGACGGTCGGTTTTTGGCCCGTCTAATAGACGCAGTAAAAGACCCATGGGAAGGTTGTCGATGGCCTCGAACCCCAGATCCTCTAACACACGGATTGCGGTGGACCGGCCTGCGCCGGATGGGCCGGTGACAAGTACGATGCGTCTTTGGGTCGTCATTGATTGGGCCATTCCGGGTCTGCGCACCCGTTTTTCATCAGTAGCAAGAGCGCTGCTGGTAAATTGGAGACGCCAGCGCCCCGAAGCAAGGGAACAGTTTGCCTCAAGATAAGAATTGAACGGGGTTCTGGCAGGCGCTCGGGTTCTTCTTGCGCCATGTCCACCACAAAGCCAACCGGCACCGGCCCAACCGAGACTGCCCGTAACAGGCCAAGACCTCTTGCCTCGATCAGTCCACCGATATTTGGAGCCGCCTCTGCCAGGGCGAGATTGCCATCCATATACAACCGAACCCGATCGTCCGCGACCAGATCGGCCCCCAACGCCATCATCTGCAAAGACAGCGCTGACTTCCCGGTGCCCGAAGGTCCCACGATCAAAACGGCACGGTCTGCTACCGCGACGCAAGAGGCGTGAACGATGGCAGTATCATGGTGTTCAACAGAGGAGAGTGCGGACGTGCTCACCGCATCAAACCGGCAGGCCCACGACAAATCGCGCGCCTTGAGGGTCTGATGTTATGTCCGCTTCGGTCGGGCGGATATTTTCGGCCCAAATCACCCCGCCATGCGCCTCGACGATCTGCTTGGAAATTGCCAGACCCAACCCCGAATTATTGCCGAAATGCTCGGCTGGCCGCTGGGAATAGAATCTTTTGAACACTTTGGTCAGGGCTTGCTCGGGGATGCCTGGGCCGGTGTCTTCAACAACAACCAGAACCCGATCCTCGCGCCGGCGTACCCACACACGTATGGCATCGCTTTCTTCGCAGAAGGAAATCGCATTGGTGATCAGGTTTACGAACACCTGCGCCAATCGCGCCTCAAGCCCGGTCACGGTGATTGGTTCGGGCGGCAGATCAGTGATGTAATCGATTCCCTTGGCGCGCGCATCCTCGCCCAGATACTGACCGAGGTTTCCGATCAGGTTCAACAAATCAAATGGCTGCTCTTCCTCCTTGACCAATTCGGCGTCCAGGCGCGAGGCGTTCGAAATGTCGCTGACCAGACGATCCAGCCGACGGACATCATGTTCGATCACCCCCATCAGCTTGTCGCGCTGGTCGTCTCTTTTAACCATGCGCAACGTGCCCACAGCGGATTGAAGGCTGGCTAGGGGGTTTTTGATCTCATGCGCCACATCTGCCGCGAATTGTTCATTTGCATCAATCCGGTTGTACAGCGCTGTAACCATGCCGCGCAAAGCTCGGCTGAGTCGTCCAATTTCGTCCGGTCGCGCGCTCAGATCGGGGATGCGGATGCGGCCCGGGTTGACCCCCGCACCGCGGTCTTTGCCCATCTCGGCGGCGGATGCCAAGTCGGCCAACGGATTGGCGATGGTCGATGCAAGGACAAGGCTCAATCCGACTGACACCAAAAGCGCCACGACGAACATGCGCAGGATCCGCTCTTGATCACGGCGGGCCAATGCGTCGATTTCTCCGGCGGGACCGGCCATGGCAACCGCGCCAACGGGCTTTCCATCCAATTGGATCGGGGCCGCAGCAACGATAACCGTTTCGCCTGCGTCATCCTGAACCGCCTGAACCTGAATATGTCCGGTCAGCGCCTGTGGAATGATGGCCTGAACGCGTTGGGCCAAGGTTGGCGCTTCGCTGGCTTCATCTTGTTTGAACACTTTGGACAGCCCGGTCCAGACCGCGTTCAAGGCATCACTGATCAGTGTGCTTCCAGTCTGCGCATCAGCTTCTGAGCGCAGCATGACCGGCATCTCTGAGACCGCAGGCGCGCCGCGCGTCCAACCAATCAGCGTCCCTCGGGCATCGTAAACAAAGACTTCACCGCCGACCGGCAGGCTGAGACCAGCCAACGTATCTTTGACATCCAGGATGGCCGCGTCGCGGGTAATGCCAGTCACATTCTGTCGCAGCTGGGTTTCAAATACGTTGCTGACCAACTGCGCATCACCAACCAGGTTCCGGGCGGTCTGCTGCACCTGTTCTTCTCGCGAATTATCCAGATATAGCAATCCGGTGACCAGAATCACCAATGCAATCATGTTGAATGTGATGATCTTGCGCGCCAGAGGCGAGCCCCGCAGGGAAAACAGATTGCGGCGGCCGCGTGTGGCCCTGAGTTCGGCGGAATCGTCGCTCTGGGGGATGACCCAGTCATCCCCAAGAACGACGTCACCGTCGCGTAACTCGTTTTCTTGCTCAGTATCGCGCACGAGACCCAGTAACCCCTTAACTTAGGCCACGCTTATTCTTCGTTGTACCGATACCCAATACCATACAACGTTTCGATGGCCGAAAACTCCGGATCAGCAGCGCGCATCTTTTTGCGCAGACGCTTGATGTGGCTGTCGATCGTGCGGTCATCTACATAGACCTGATCGTCATAGGCAACATCCATCAGCTGATCGCGGCTTTTGACAAATCCCGGACGCTGCGCCAAGGCCTGCAGCAGCAGGAACTCGGTCACTGTCAAAGAGACATCCGATCCCTTCCAGCTCACCGCGTGGCGCAAGGGGTCCATCCGCAATTCGCCCCGTTCCATCACCTTGGCGTCGCCTGTGTTGGCAGCCACGGGATCACCCGAGGTCGCTTCCTGACGGCGCAGCAAGGCCCGTATCCGTTCTACCAGCAACCGTTGCGAAAAGGGCTTTTTGACATAATCATCAGCACCCATACGCAAACCCAGAACTTCGTCGATCTCGTCATCTTTCGAAGTCAGAAAGATCACCGGCATCTGAGTCTTCTGCCGCAGTCGCTGCAGCAAATCCATGCCATCCATACGCGGCATCTTGATATCCAGCACTGCCATATCGGGCAGCTTCTTGTTAAACGCATCCAGAGCAGCCTGCCCGTCGTTATACGTTTCTACCTCGAAACCCTCGGCTTCGAGCGTCATGGATACGGACGTCAGAATGTTCCTGTCGTCATCCACCAGTGCAATCTTTGACATCGGGTTAACCCCTATTCCTGCTCTCATACGAAACAATTCGCTTATTTGTAGGGCATTTTTGTCGTTTTTATGGCCGCGAATCAATCGCCATCTACGAATCGTGCGATTGTTGTCACACACATGCGGCAAAAAAGCCGTTAATGGTCTTCGAAAAGTGTCTGTATTTCCGGCAGAAAAAACATGGTGGCGCTAAACCTGAACTTGGTTGCGCTAACTGCGCCAAACCGTCCTGTTCACGCCCTAAACGACCATGATAAGACCCGCCCAATCGCCGGTTTTCCCGGTACACTGCCCCAAGAGCGCACCTTGGCCAATCTGCCGCCGCGCCGCCACAGGAGAAGACACACATGACATCTGGACGGGTGAACCCGCAATTCCGCCTCGAAGATCAGGGCATCGAGGGTCTGGGCAATGTCTATTACAACTTCATGGAACCGGCACTGATTGAAGAAGCCCTCAAGCGGGGTGAAGGTACACTTGGCAATGGCGGAGCTTTTCTTGTCAGTACCGGCAAGTTCACTGGCCGTTCTCCCAAGGACAAACATGTTGTCCGCACCGACAGTGTCGCCGATTCGATCTGGTGGGAAAACAACGCCGAGATGAGTCCCGAGGGTTTCGAAACGCTTTATGCCGATATGATCGAGCATATGAAGGGTCGTGACTATTTTGTGCAGGATCTGGTCGGTGGCGCCGACCCCGCTTATTCGATCAACGTGCGCATGGTCACCGAACTGGCATGGCACAATCTGTTCATCCGTCACTTGCTGCGCCGCCCGGATCGTGAAGACCTGGATGAGTTCATCGCGGATTTCACAATCATCAACTGTCCCAGCTTCCAGGCTGATCCGGCCAAGCACAACTGCCGTAGCGAGACAGTGATCGCACTGAACTTCGACCGCAAATTGATTCTGATCGGCGGCACAGAATATGCCGGCGAAAACAAGAAGTCCGTCTTCACCCTGCTGAATTACATGCTGCCCGAAAAAGGCGTGATGCCGATGCATTGCTCGGCGAACCACGCGGTCGGCAATCCCGTTGATACCGCAGTCTTCTTTGGCCTCTCGGGAACTGGCAAGACCACCCTGTCCGCTGATCCGGCCCGCACCTTGATTGGCGATGACGAACATGGATGGTCAGACCGTGGCACTTTCAACTTCGAGGGCGGGTGCTATGCCAAGACGATCAACCTGAACGCCGAGGCCGAACCCGAGATCTATGCAACCACCAGCAAATTCGGCACCGTGATCGAGAATATGGTTTTCGATCCCGAGACCAAGGAGCTGGATTTCGAAGATGACTCGCTGACCGCAAACATGCGTTGCGCCTATCCGCTCGAGTATATCTCCAATGCCTCGAAAAGCGCGTTGGGCGGGCATCCGAAGAACATCATCATGCTGACTTGTGACGCGTTTGGTGTTCTGCCCCCGATTGCGCGGCTGACCCCGGCTCAGGCGATGTACCACTTCCTGTCGGGCTTCACCTCGAAGGTTGCTGGCACAGAGCGCGGCGTGACCGAGCCCCAACCCACATTCTCGACATGCTTTGGCGCGCCGTTCATGCCGCGTCGCCCAGAAGTCTATGGCAACCTGCTGCGCGACAAGATCGCCCAGCACGGCGCGACCTGCTGGCTGGTGAATACCGGCTGGACTGGCGGCGCCTATGGCGTTGGCAGCCGGATGCCGATCCGTGCGACCCGCGGTTTGCTGACTGCCGCTCTGGATGGATCGCTTCGGGATGCGGAATTCCGCAAGGATGCGAATTTTGGCTTTGACGTACCGGTTTCCGTCCCCGGTGTCGCCGAAGTTCTGCTGGATCCGCGTCGCACCTGGGACGACCAGGCCGCTTTCGATAAACAGGCTGAGAAGCTGGTTCAGATGTTTGCTGAAAACTTTGAGCAGTATCTGCCGTTCATCGACGAAGACATCAAAGCCGTAGCAATCGGCTAATGTTGCAAAAGGGGGGCAAACCTTTCCCCTTTTTTCGGACAGCACATCTGTTGGCAATCGTCCTTATACGTCTAACGTAAGGTGTCCTTACAAATTCGTTGCCCGATTTGCCGGTTTAAGCTATCCAATGATGTCATTAAGACAAATTCGCCCGACGCAATCGCGCCGGGCGTTGTTTAAAAATACCTTGGGTAACTCAGCCGCGCACTCACATTCGCGAATTGAGGAACCTAATCAGATAGCAAGTGTATGCCAATGGGGATGAGTGTCAATATGAGACTTTCTGAACATTCAGATTTCAGTTCGTCTCATACCGCTGCTTTGTCGCAGCGCGTGACATGGGAAACGACAGGTAACGAAATGACTGAAATCTTGAAACTGACCGAACTGCGCAAACTGATGCAAAGCATGGAGCGCACGCTGGGGCTGGAACAACTCTCACCGGTAGAGCGCGATATCTATTACGCCGCCGAAGAACTGTCCAAAGCTGACCAGGAAGTTCGGACATTTGGGTTGATTGAACACACGCTTGTGCAAAGCGTCTCGCGCCCGACCTTTTTTCGTGCGCTGAAGTCGCTGGTGCAGAAGGGGTATTTGTCACAAAGCGGTAGCGCGAACCGTGGACGGTATGTTGTGCATGCGCCTAAGTAATAAAGCGTTTGATCTGCGCATTGCTGGCTGACCGCCGTGC
The DNA here is from genome assembly GCF_059611285.1 of Ruegeria sp. CDSA236. Taxonomy (NCBI): domain Bacteria; kingdom Pseudomonadati; phylum Pseudomonadota; class Alphaproteobacteria; order Rhodobacterales; family Roseobacteraceae; genus Ruegeria; species Ruegeria sp. CDSA236. The sequence goes on along the minus strand of NZ_JBXWPG010000010.1, from coordinate 148,940 downwards.
GCAGATGGGCCTCTGAAACGTTCTTTGCCTCACTGGCCTACGTGATTGCCTCGTTCCTTACGTTCGAGGTTCTGATGCCACTGCAGAACGTATTCTTCCCCGAATATCCCAGCAAGGCCAGCTTGCTGTTTCTCCCGCATGGTGTGCGTGTGCTCTCTGCTTGGTTGTTGGGGTGGCGGGCGATTTTTGCGCTCTTGCCCGGTGTCTTTCTTGTCTTTGCCTTTCTCGGCGGAAGCGACGTCTTCCTGCCCAACCGTCTGGCCGCCATTGCAATCGCCGTCACAACCGTTCCTGCTGTATTTTACCTATGCAAATGGGTCGGCTTCGATCTGTTTCCCCACCCGGATCGCAAACCATGCTGGTCCTGCGTCATGGGGGTCGGGATCGTCACGTCAATATTGGTGTCCGTGCTGACCAATCTGGCTTTTGGCAGCGGTGGGTTGGAATATATCGCCTTCCTGATCGGCGATATCTCGGGCCTGTTCTTTCTGATGCTGGGGCTTTATTTCACGCTGCGCGCGATAGATCGGCGTGCCTAGCCCATCAGCCCGCGTCGCAACAGGTTCAGCCCTGCGATAAGCAGCACGAACAGGGTGATCTTGCGAAACAGCGCCTGATCTATGCGCGACTGCAGTTGCAACCCCACCCACATGCCCGCCAGCCCCGGCAGCACCAGAGCAGCCGAGAACGGAGCGGTTTCGGCGCGGAAAATCCCGGAGCCCATATGCGCGAACAGCAACGCCAACGCCCCCAAACCATAGATGACCCCCTGCACACGCATCTGCACCGCTTTCGGGGTGTTTAAGGCGGTCAGATAGGCAACGGTTGGTGGTCCCCAAATTCCAGACATCCCCCCGACAAAGCCTGCAACCGCGGCGATCATGGCCTCTATTCGGGCAGATGGGCTGGCCAATTTCAGACGCAGACCCAATACCTGGATCAATGCAAAGACTGTCACCGGGATGCCAATCATCAACAAAAAAGTTGATGCTGGCACAGCGCTGACCAACTGAGCACCAATCAGCAGAAACACCAACCCGACAACCAGAAATACACGGAACTGACGGATCGAGGACACGGCGGCCGGAACACCCCCGCGCAATGCCTGCACCCCATTTGTCACCAGGGTTGGCAGAATAAGCCCCGCGATCGCCATATCCGGCGAAAGGAACATGCTCAGCCCCGAGATCAGAACCATTGGCATGGCAAACCCGACCATGCCTTTGACCCAACCGGCAATGAAGGCAACCCCACAGGCCAGCAGCAGTTCTTGGGCAGAGAGCATAGAAAACAACGTCATGTCCCCCTGATATCACTCCTAACGGGTGCTGCACTGCAAAAATGATCAAGCAACTTTAGAACTTTTCAGTCGCATAATTCGTATTTTTGTTGCGCTGCACGTGCAGCATGATATGACCAGACAACTTTAGGAGAAAGCTGATTCATGGCCCATGACGGACAGGATATGACCCAGATGATTACATCCGCGATTTTGCCCGAGCTTCTAACGCTGACACGTGCGGCTCTGCCCGCCGTGGAGACCGTATTCGAACGCGCCCGCGAGTCGGTTCGCGCGATGGTGACAAAAGATGGTCGCGTGTCCGGCGCTCTGATCGAGGCCAATCAGACCGCCGCTCATGGGTTGGCATGGCTGGCGACATACAACCAGTCGCTGCTGCAAATGCAACGCTGGGCCGATGCTTTGGAGGCAGAAGGCAAATTCGGCGAGATCGAACAGCTGCTGCACCAAATCGCCTTTGGTGAATACTTGCATCAGGTCGCGGGCGGCATCCCAATGAACCAGGGCGAGATTTTGCGTCTTCAGGACATGGGTCTGGGCTGGGACGCGCTGTCCGGTTTCCAAAGCGCCGAAGTTCAGACACTGATGGCACAGGCCAATTCACAGGCCGCACGCGGTCGCTTGGTTGAACTGATGGAAGAACAGGCCGGTGCCACGATGTTCGGAACTTCGGGCTTGGACGAAGAACTGGAAATGATCCGCGACCAGTTCTGCCGCTATGCCCAGGAAAAAGTCGAACCAAACGCCCATGATTGGCACCTCAAGGATGAGCTGATCCCGATGGAGATCATCGAGGAACTTGCCGAGATGGGTGTATTTGGCCTGACCATCCCCGAAGAGTTCGGAGGGTTTGGCCTTTCCAAAGCCTCGATGTGCGTGGTGTCCGAAGAATTGTCGCGCGGCTATATCGGTGTCGGTTCGCTGGGCACCCGGTCCGAGATTGCGGCCGAGTTGATCATTGCCGGCGGAACGGATGAGCAGAAAGCCCAGTGGTTGCCCAAGATCGCCAGCGCCGAGATTCTGCCGACGGCTGTTTTCACCGAACCCAACACGGGCTCGGACCTGGGCAGCCTGCGCACCCGTGCGGTCAAGAATGCGGATGGTGATTACGAAATCACAGGCAACAAGACCTGGATCACCCATGCGGCGCGAACCCATGTGATGACTTTGCTGGCACGCACCAACTCTGACACCTCCGATCATCGCGGCCTGTCGATGTTCCTGGCGGAAAAGACGCCCGGCACGGACGACAACCCCTTCCCCACCCCCGGCATGACTGGCGGTGAGATTGAAGTGCTGGGTTACCGCGGCATGAAGGAATACGAGCTGGGCTTTGATGGCTTCAAGGTCAAGGGTGAGAACCTTTTGGGTGGCGAAGAAGGCAAGGGATTTAAACAGCTCATGGAAACCTTCGAATCCGCCCGCATCCAGACCGCAGCCCGCGCCATCGGTGTGGCCCAAAGCGCGCTGGACATCGCCATGCAATATGCGCAGGACCGCAAACAGTTCGGCAAGTCGCTGATCAACTTCCCCCGCGTGTCCGGCAAGCTGGCGATGATGGCCGTCGAGATCATGATCGCACGACAGCTGACCTATTTCTCGGCTTGGGAAAAAGACAACGGTCATCGCTGCGATCTTGAGGCCGGGATGGCCAAGCTGCTGGGCGCCCGCGTGGCCTGGGCTGCTGCCGATAACGGCCTGCAGATCCACGGCGGCAACGGCTTTGCACTGGAATACAAGATCAGTCGCGTGCTGTGTGACGCACGTATTCTCAATATTTTTGAAGGGGCTGCCGAAATTCAGGCACAGGTGATCGCGCGGCGTCTGCTGGGCTGACCTGTTAAAGCAATCCTGTTTCCCCAACTCGACCCGGCGCACGCGCCGGGTTTTTTTGCCCGCAATACTACAATCTTCTGTTCCCAGTATTATTATTGTTACCTGCCCTCATGTCCACGCTCGACCATGACCAGCCGCAGCACAAACTTCCCCCTATCACTGCGTCGATTATCCCGGTAGATCAGCGATTGATCACGAACCAGCGGCGAACACATGACCCGATCCATTCTTGTCCTTCTGGCCACGCTTGCGGCACTGGCCCTTGCCGGCTGTGCCACCCCTCAACCGACCGCAACGCAGAACGACATAGACGAGCTGGCGCTCGCCATCCGTTCTATGGGCCCTGAGGTTGATCCAGCCGAGGCACAGAAGGCGGCCACCATTGCCTATACCTATTCGCAGCGTCTGGCCCGAGAATGGCAGGTCACCGACCCGGCCATCATCCACAACGCCAAGGTCATTAACGGATTTCGTGAGCGCGGCCTGTGCAACGACTGGGCCGAAGCGATGACCAGCCGTTTAAGGGCAGAAAACTTCCGCACCCTGGAAATGCACTGGGCTACATCACCGCCAACGCCGCTGAGGATCATCCACCATTCCGCAGTGATCAGCGCAAAGGGCGACACGATGTTCGAAGGCATCATCCTTGACCCATGGCGCAACAGTGGCGCGCTGACATGGGCGCCAACGCGCGAAGATACGCGATACAACTGGCGTACCCGCATGGAGGTGCGCACCGCTTTGCTAAATGGAGAGCAACCCTACTGAGGTCAGGACGGGGTCTTACACTGGCTGATCCGTTCCGCCACCACGGGCAGCATCCGCGCAGCCACCAGCTTTGACCCTTCGGGCGTCAGATGCGTGTAATCGACATACAGCACCTTGTCTTTGTGGAGTGGACCGCCGATCTCGGCAATATCGGTGAAAGGCACATTGGCCTCTTCAAACAAAGCAGGGAAATCGACCCGCGCGCGATGCATCAGATCTTCGCGTCCCGGCTTGTACCAATCCCGCGTGAGCTGGGCGATTTCGCGGTCGGTCTCGCTTAGGACATTGGTGTCCTCATAGACGACCTCAGGCTGCAAAAAGACGTGATAGCAAAACCCGTGGTAATCGCCGAATGTTTCGATCAGCTTGTAATTGCGCAAAAATCCGACCTTTGCAGTCTGTGCAAGCTCAGCTGAAAAGTCTCTTTGCAAGGCGGTAACATCCCCATACGTGATATTTTTGGGGATTTCATAGCGGTCGAACAAGCCTTGCGTAAATTTCGAAGCCAGTTTGAAGGTATAGGAATACTGCGCCGGGTACCGCAGGAACGCATAGGCTGAAAAGAAGGGTTTGCGATCATTCAAGGCGTCAATCATGCGTGCGGACGAGTAAGCATAACTTTGGACCGGATTATCGACCCCAACATTGTAAAAATCATTGTGGCCATCCAGAAACACAATCATGTCCGGGCTGTACTCATATAGCGTCTCGTACAGGTACAACACATGTTGAAAACTGTGATACGCAACAACTCCGGCGTTGATCACCTCAATCGTCACACCGGGCATCTGATCGCCCAACCGCTCGCGCAGGTCCTGCTGCAGGAAATACGCAACCGTTTCCTGATTGGCGAGCGTTGGGTGGTCAGGATAAATACTGCCCTGCGATCCGATGGCATAAGCAGTTGAGCCACCCATCAGAAAAATGCGGAACGTGTCGTCGGGTTTTGGCTGTTCAATCAGCGTATCGTGGCGGAACCCTTGATCGGAATGGATACGCTGCCCGCCAGTATCAAATCCTCGCTGATAGTCTGGGTTCAGTTTGTGACCACGGATCGAAGAGTATAGATGTCGCTCTGCCGTATTGCCCAGCGTGTTGTCATACACATAAACCACGGTGAAATACGAAAGCAGTTCAACCAGCAGGAAGAGAAAGAGGGCATAGATCAAAATCATAAAAAACTTGGTTACAGGTCGCATCCGCCCCATGCCAACATCATCATTTCCGCTCACTACGAAGCTCCAATTCTATCAGGTCAAAATCAAATAAACCTGGCGTATATACCGGTGTAAAAATTCCACCTAACTGCCCAAATCTTAGGAAAGGCCCGTTATTCGCTTTCAATATGTCCAAGATGTTTTGCAAGTCAACGGTCACCATTGTATCCGATTCTTTACCTAGTCGGTTCAAAACAATGCGTCCAAGCCCAGGAAACTGTTCTTCGCTGAATTCAGGAATTCTGCCATGTTGCGTTACATAATGCTGCTTTCCCTTTCCGGATTACTCCAATGTCAGAAGGATGAAACCGTTGCGGCCTATGGCGCTGCCGAACGGGAATGGGCCCTGCAAGAGATCAACGGTCAGCCCTACAATGCCAGTGCCTTATTGCGATTTCTGGAAGAAGGCAAAGTAGCGGGCAACGCCCCCTGCAACAGCTACACGGGCAGGCTTAACGCGCCCTATCCATGGTTTGAGTTGACCGGCCTGACAGCAACCCGTGCCGCCTGTGCCGGGCTTGAGGCAGAAGGGATCTATTTCGCCGCCCTGCTTGCCATGACCCAATCCGAAGTATCAGGGAACCTGCTGATATTGCGCAATGAGGACGGGCAGGAAATGGTGTTCAAAGCTGCCGATTGATCTGATCAATAAACCGCGCCCGTGCGCCGGGCAGAGGGTTGTTCCCCAACGACGGAGCAACATGGTTCTCTAGAAAATGTCCGGTGGTCAACAATCCTTGCACCAATTCGGTATCCGGCGCGTCGCCCACGCCACGCAGGCAAGGCGGCAAGGGAAGCAACCTATCCACCCAGTCCCCTGCCCCATCAGCGCTGACCGCACGACCTGTTTTCGGAGAAACATAATCCAAACCTTCTGTTACCCCCGTCACGGCACAGCGTGTCAGGTCAAGGCCAAACCCCAGCTCTTCCAGCAGCGACAATTCCCACCGCAGATAGGCAAGCACCCAAATTTCATCCTGACCCAGCAGGTCCATCAACTGTTCGGTTTGTTTATAGATGCGCGGATGCGCTTCGCGCTCAGGCAAACAGAACGAGAGCAGGGCCACCACCGTATTCAATCCAGCCAGCGCAAGCCTACCCGAAAACGCCGCCGCCGCCCGCGACCGCAGGGGCTCGACCTGAAAAGTGCCGATATGCTCCTCGAGCCGTGCGCGCCAAAGCACATCTAATTGCGCCCCGGGCTGCAGGATCGGCGCAATCTTGCGGCTGGTTCCACCACGTACGACGCCGGCATGACGACCGTGGCCTTCGGTAAAGACCTCGATAATTGCCGCCGTTTCGCCATGGCGGCGTGAAGTCAGAAGTATGCCGTGGTCGCGCCAGTCCAAAGCGTGTCCAATCTTGTGGGTCAGTCCTGCCCGAGCAAAAGAACGCAAAGCCGGGACCACTGCAAGAGAGACCGGGAAATCGTCGACCTATTGTCAGAACGTGACCCCCGCGTGGATCAGGATACCCAGGACCATAAGAAGGTTCAGCACCATAGAAATGCCGTTGCCAACATAGATGGGCAACTTCTTGACGATCAGACCGTAGATGAACCAAAGCAAAGACAACGCCGCATAGAGCGACCACGTTAACAGCGATTGGCCCGACGCATGTTGAGAGTGGGTAAAGAAGAGCTTCACAAGCTGTGGAAGCGTGGCAAATGGGCCTAAAATGCCGACAAATACCATGAAGCCCTCGAAGTGCTTCATCACAAGACCAAGGTTTGACTTTATGAACTTCTGACCAATTGTTTCAGCCAACGTAAGACCTCTATCCTTGTCATAGGCTGCAACGACCCGTTTCCGCACCATCCGTTAAATACGCATACGAATAGCGAAAATGGACCATCTTACCAAGACCTATGACATAACTTTGGCAGAGGCCTGCACCGCGTCTGTGCTAGTACCGCTAATCCAGACCGTCCTCACCCAGCAAATGGCGCCCCTGCCGGTCTTCGACCTCTATCACCCAGAGGTCAGGGTCAAAGCTGCGCTGGCGTTGGATCGCCTCGTCCACATCGGCCTCGGGACCAGAGGAGAGTTCAACCCACTTGCGCTCACCGCTCATCAGATCAAAGCTGCGCTGAAAGGCTGTGGCCTGACCGTCCAACGTGTTGAGCTTGATCAAAACCGCGCCGGCTGTGTCGTCACCATGGGCCACAACAAAGGCCGGTATTTCCTGAAATCGCAACCGTGCCAGATAGGCGTGAACCCAGAAGTCTGCCGTCAGTCGCGTCATGCGTTTCCGTCTTTGAATTCCAGACCCATTTCCGAATAGCGCTCGGATTCCTCCAGCCAGTTTGGCCGGACTTTGACCTGCAGGAACAGGTGGATCTTGCGATCAAGGAACTCTTCCAGCTCGGCACGGGCCGCCTGACTGACGGCCTTGATGGTCTCGCCCTTTTTGCCCAGAACGATACCTTTATGGCCGTCGCGCATGACATAGATGATCTGGTCGATCTTTGCCGACCCGTCCTTGCGCTCTTCCCAATTCTCGGTCTCGACGGTCAGCTGATAGGGCAGTTCCTGATGCAGCCTCAGGGTCAGCTTTTCGCGTGTCATTTCCGCCGCAATCATACGCAATGGCAGATCAGCGATCTGGTCTTCGGGATACAGCCACGGGCTTTCGGGCAATTCGCCTGCCAGCCATTTACGCAGATCGTCAACCCCATGGCCTTTCTCGGCCGAGATCATGAAGGTCTCGGCAAACGCGTAGCGCGAATTGAGGTCGCTGGTCAGGGCCAGCAAAACTTCGGACTGCACCCTGTCGATCTTGTTGATGGCCAGCGCGACGGTGCGGCCCTGCCCGATCTCATTCAGACCTTCAAGGATGCGCTCTACGCCCTCGGTAATGCCACGATGCGCTTCGACCATCAGGACAACCACATCGGCATCCGCGGCCCCGCCCCATGCGGCGGCCACCATTGCCCGATCCAGACGGCGGCGCGGTTTGAAAAGGCCCGGCGTGTCCACAAAGACCAGCTGTGCATCACCTTCCATCGCCACGCCCCGGATGCGGGCGCGGGTCGTCTGAACCTTATGTGTCACGATCGAGACCTTGGCCCCGACCATGCGATTCAGAAGGGTGGATTTGCCTGCGTTGGGCTCTCCGATCAGGGCGATAAATCCGGCGCGTGTCGTCATCTGGGGTTTGATCCTGTTTGCAGATGGGCCTCCCTATCGCAGAAAGAGGCAGCGGACCAGAGCGATTTGCAGCTTTGGCACTTGCGTTCAGGATGGCATTGGGTGGGGTATGGTGAGCGACCCATCACCGGATAGGATCCGTGTTTGACCAATAGGCATTTCCGGCCAGCCCTCAGGAGACCGACTATTTTTACCCGGTAGACTAATTCTGCAAACGGTCCAGCAACGACTTGGCAGCCGCCTGTTCGGCCTGACGCTTTGACCCTGCTGTTGCCTGCTCTTCTGCCCCGTCCTGAAGACGCGCAGCAATGGTGAAGACCGGCGCATGGTCCGGGCCAGAGCGTCTGACTTCGACATAGCTGGGCGGTTTCTGGCCCCGTGCCTGCGCCCATTCCTGAAGCGCCGTTTTGGCGTCACGGGCGTCGGCCTCGACATCGTGGATGCGATCACCCCAGAGTTTTAGGATAACGGCGCTGGCGACCTCGAACCCGGCGTCGCGATAAACCGCAGCAATGACTGCCTCCATCGCGTCGCCAAGCAAAGCTTGTTTGCGCCGCCCTCCGGACAGCATTTCAGATCGGCCCAGTTTCAGTACAGCACCCAAATCAATCTGCAGCGCCACATCTGCACAGGCCTCTTTGCGCACAAGCGCATTGAACCGGGGTGCAAGCTGACCTTCGCTCGCTTTTTTGTCCGCCTCCAGCAAGGCCGTCGCCATCACCAGACCCAGCACCCGATCACCCAGAAATTCGAGCCGCTGGTTGTCCGGGCGTGTGGCGGACGAAACCGATCCATGGGTCAGCGAACGCACCAGCAGCTCGGGGTTGGCAAATTCATGCCCCAGACGTTTTTGAAACGCCTTTATTTCGGCGGAAAGCTTCAATTCACAGCCTTAAAGAAGCGGTCTCCGCGCCAGGTCCAGAAGAACAGCATCGACCGGCCAGCGGATGAGAACATGATACGATCTGCACGACCAATCAAGTTTTCATAGGGTACATATCCGACACCCCCGGCCGATTGCGGCAGGCGGCTGTCGCTGGAATTGTCGCGGTTATCGCCCATAAAGAAGTATTCGCCTTCGGGCACTGTATAGACGCCGGTATTGTCCGACCCCTGATTACCGATATTGAGCACATCATAGGACACCCCGTTGGGCAGGGTTTCGATCATGCGGGATTTCTCACACACGCCACCACGGCCAACCGGGCCGTTTTCACAGCGCGGGCGCAACCCTTGCGGACCTTGCGGCGCCGCGACCTCGGTGAAGACGCCATCGGGTTGCTGCGGAACCGGAGTACCGTTCAGGATGATCTGGCCCTCGATGATCTGGATACGATCGCCGGGCAGGCCGATCAGGCGTTTGATATAATCGCGGCCCGTTACCGGATGACGGAATACGATCACATCACCGCGCTCGGGATCGCCGGCCCAGATACGGGTGTTGTCATCACTTTGCATCCAGCCACAAACATCCTCGGCGTCGATATTGAGGCCGACGCTTGGAATAATCAGACTGGGGCAAGAGGCATAGGAATATCCATAGGCCATTTTGTTGACGAACAGGAAATCCCCGATCAACAAGGTCTGTTTCATCGACCCTGACGGAATCCAGAACGGCTGAAAGAACAGGGTACGGAAAACGCCCGCGATCAACAGCGCATAGACGATGGTTTTGATCGTCTCCCACACGGGATTTCCGGTTTTGACGTCCTCGGCCATACTGCTCTCCGGTCCTTGGTTTGTTGGGGTGCTACATGCGCGGCGCGGCGGGGTTAGTCAAGACAGAGCGCTGCGTTCGCGAATTGGGCGCGCCTCGATCACCACGAAGGCCTGCGCCCAGGGGTGGTCATCGGTTAGGGTGACGTGGATGATCGCCGCATGACCCTCGGGGGTCATATCGTTGAGCCGTTCCGCCGCCCAACCGGTCACATGCATCACTGGCTGGCCGGTTTTAAGGTTGGTGACAGCCATGTCCTTCCAGGAAATCCCCATACGAAGCCCGGTGCCCAGCGCCTTGGAGCACGCCTCTTTCGCGGCCCAGCGCTTGGCGTATGTGCCTGCTGTGTCGGCGCGGCGTTCGGCCTTGCGTTGTTCAGTGTCGGTAAAAACGCGGTTACGGAACCGGTCACCAAACCTGTCGAGCGTGCCCTGAATGCGGTCTATGTTTGCGAGGTCTGTGCCGATGCCTAGGATCATGACAACCGAACCGTCAAAATCTTGTAACTTGCCACCCCAAAGAACCCGGCAAAGGCAAAATCGAACCAGCGGCGGGCGCGGCGGTAGGCGCGGACTGTGCGTTCGGAAGAGAAAAGGAATGCATAGCTGATGAAAATGAGCAGCGAGCCCGCGTAAAGCAGGCCGAAATAGCCAAGCAGCATCGACAAGCTGGCGTCATTCGGGGCAACGATAGCGTAGATCGAGCCCCAGCTGAGGATCGCCTTGGGGTTGGTCAGGTGAATCGCCGCGCCTTTGGCAAAGATGGTGCGTAGCGAGCCGGTGACCGGGTTGCCCAACGCCATCTCATCCGATGACAGCGCCCGTTTCAGGGCCTTGAGCGCCAGCCAGCCCAGATAGGCTACACCAACATAGCGGATTACTTCGAACACCCAGACATTGGCCAGCATGATCGCCGACAGGCCCAGCGCGGCGGCGATGCCCCAGGCAGCGGACCCCGCACAGATGCCCAGTGCAAAGACCAGACCGGCGCGGCGGCCTTCGTTCATTGCAGTTCCGGCGATGCCCATGGTTGCCGGACCGGGTGAGCCTCCGGCCATCAGCCAGGCGATCCAGATTGCTATGAAACCCGAGGTTATCATCCCCGCGCCTCATCCATCAGGCGGCGCATTTCCTGAATGGCGGGGGTCATGCCCAAAAAGATCGATTCGCCAATCAGAAAGTGACCAATGTTCAACTCGCGCACCTCGGGGAAAGCGGCGACAGGTTTGACCGTGTCGTATGTCAGACCATGTCCGGCATGCACTTCGAGGCCAAGCGAATGGGCAAAGGTGGACATGTCGCGCAGGCCTTCCAGCTCTTGCGCTGCCTCATCCAGTTTGCCTTCGGCATGGGCGTCACAATAGGCGCCTGTGTGCAGTTCGATCACTTCGGCGCCGATGCGATGCGCGGCCTCGATCTGGCGACGGTCGGCGGCGATAAAGATCGACACGCGACAGCCCGCATCACGCAAAGGTGCAATGAAATGGGCCAGTTTGTTTTCTGCGCGCGCGACTTCCAGCCCGCCTTCGGTGGTCCGTTCCTCGCGCTTTTCGGGGACGATGCAGACCGCGTGCGGCTTATGGCGCAAAGCGATTTGTTGCATCTCGGGCGTGGCTGCCATTTCAAAATTCAGAGGTACCGAAAGAACCTCCATCAACCCGTCAATATCTGCGTCCGAAATATGCCTGCGATCTTCGCGCAGATGGGCAGTAATGCCATCTGCACCGGCTTGCTCGGCCAGCGTGGCCGCGCGCAAAGGGTCGGGATAGACCCCACCACGTGCATTCCGCACTGTGGCCACATGGTCGATATTCACACCGAGACGCAAACGGTTCTCAGACATCCTTTGATTCCTTTCCCAAATCCTGGCTCGAGCCTAGTTGGTTTGACTCTGGAACGGCAGCCTCGGATTCAGCCAGACGTTTGATTTCTTCAAACTTCTTTTTGATCCTGTCGCGACGCCGTTGCTGATAGGTGTGGACCAGCGGCAGGCTGAGATAGTAGCAAACCACCCCAGCCAGCAATCCGGGAAGAATGCCGCCAATCAGGTACGGAAAGAAAACCTCGTCGTAGAAAATTCCCAGCCCGTGCCAGTCAGCCACCCGGTCGGTGAATACTGCAATCAGGTTGTCTTTGAGATCACCGATCGCATTGGCAAACTTCCCCATAAGCCCATGGGTGTCGCCCTCTTCAAACTCGGTGCCCAACAGGAAATGCCCGGTCTGAAGGCAAACCACCCCGATGGGCACATAGGTCAATGGGTTTCCGAAAAACGTACCGCTGAGTGCAGCCAGCATATTGCCGTTGAACAATCGCGCAGCCAGGGCGGCAATGCCAAAATGCAGCCCGTAAAAAGGTGTAAAGGCCGCAAACACTCCAAACCCTACCCCGCGGGCGATGCGTTCAGGTGAATCCGGCAATCGCCGGACGCGGTGTTTCACATAGTGAAAGGCCCGGGTCCAGCCACCACGAGGATAGACGAATTCCGATGCGATCTGGACAGGCGAGCGTCGATCTCGGCGCTTGAATACCACTCCTGATCACCCCTTCTCAGCCAGCCGCAACTGCGGATTTAGCTCTGTCTCTGAAACGTTCAACCGCTGCAACATCGCTTTCGGCCTCAAGCATCAACATCAACGAATGCAACTGCTCAAGGTCGCGCAGTTCTACGTTGACCAGCAGGCGGTAAAAATCCGGTTTGCGATCCACAAATTCTAGGTTCGAGATATTGGCCTTTTTCTCGCCGATCAATGTACAAATGCGACCCAGCACACCTGCGTCATTGCCAATCGTAACATCAATCGTCGCCCCGTAGACAGCAGGGTGAGTACCCGAGTGCCAGTGCAGATCGACCCAGCGCTTGGGCTCGCTCTCGTATTCGCTCAGGCGATCACAGTCGATTGCATGCACGACAACACCTTTGCCGCGATAAGTGATCCCGACGATCCGTTCACCCGGCAATGGCTGGCAGCAAGGGGCGCGGTCAAACTTCTGCCCCGGCTCAAGACCGATCACGGCCCGGCGCATCGGAATGGCATCACCATCATCCTGCGTCAGTTCCGGGTAGACGGCGCTGACCACATCATGGGCAGTTAGTTCTGCACTGCCCAGGCGCGCCAGCAGCTCATGCCGGTCTTTCAGGCGTAGATGCTTGGCAGCAGTGTCCAGCGCCTTGTCGGTCGCTTTGCGCCCGACATGTTCAAATCCCGATCGCGCCAGTTCTTTGCCCAGCTTGATGAACCGCTCTCGGTCAACCTCGCGCAGGGCGCGACGAATGGCTGTACGGGCTTTGCCGGTGACGGCAATTTCCAACCACGTGACTTGGGGAGTCTGACCGTCAGCTGTTATGATATCCACCGACTGACCGTTTTTGATCCGGGTCCAAAGTGGCACGCGAATACCATCAACCTTGGCCCCTACACAGGCGTGCCCGATGCGCGTGTGGATGGCATAGGCAAAGTCAATCGGCGTCGCACCACGCGGCAGTTTCACCACGTCCCCCTTAGGCGTGAAACAAAAGACCTGGTCCGAATACATCTCGAGCTTGACTGCCTCGAGGAAATCCTCGTGATCCTCTTCGCTGTCGAATTGTTCAGTCAGGTTGGCGATCCACTTAGCCGGGTCGACGGCAAAGGGGTTTTCCGAACGCACGCCATCCCGATAGGACCAGTGCGCGGCCACGCCGGTTTCGGCGACATCATGCATCTGACGGGTGCGGATCTGAACCTCGACCCGCTTGCCGTCACGGCCTGAAACGGTGGTGTGGATCGACCGGTAACCGTTCGATTTCGGCTGACTGATATAATCCTTGAACCGCCCCGGCACGGCGCGCCAACGCTGGTGGATCGCGCCAAGGGTTCGATAGCAGTCTTCTTCGCTTTGCGTAATGATGCGGAACCCGTAAATGTCGGACAGACGCGAGAACCCCTGGTCCTTTTCCTGCATCTTACGCCAAATCGAATAGGGTTTCTTGGCACGGCCAAAAACCTCGGCTTCAATCCCGGCCTTTTCAAGTTCGTGCCGCATGTCGCCGGTGATCCGGTGGATCACGTCACCCGTTTCGCGCTGCAGCGTGATGAAGCGGCGGATGATGGACTGTCGGCCTTCAGAGTTGAGAACGCGGAAGGCGAGGTCTTCCAGCTCTTCCCGCATCCATTGCATACCCATACGGCCTGCAAGCGGCGCGTAGATATCCATCGTCTCGCGCGCTTTGACGATCTGCTTTTCGGGCCGCATCGCCTTGATTGTGCGCATATTGTGCAGACGGTCTGCCAGCTTGACCAGAATGACCCGCAAATCCTTGGACATCGCCATAAACAGCTTGCGGAAGTTCTCGGCCTGTTTGGTTTCGCGGCTGGACAGCTGAAGGTTTGTCAGTTTGGTGACCCCATCAACCAGCTTGGCGACTTCTTCGCCAAACAGCTCAGACACTTTGCCGTAATTGGCCTTGGTGTCTTCGATCGTATCGTGCAGCAGCGCCGTGATAATAGTCGCATCATCCAGACGCTGTTCGGTCAGGATGGCGGCAACGGCAACAGGGTGGGTGAAATAGGGCTCGCCAGAATGGCGGAATTGCCCTTCATGCATCTGCTTGCCGAACTCATACGCCTTGGCAATGCGGTCTGCATTCGTTTTTGGATTGTAGTTGCGGACCAGCGCAATCAGGTCTTCAGCAGAAATCATCCGGTCCGCACCTTCATTTGTGGGGATTACCCCTGGCCTTGAGCCTCCATCAGAGCGCGCAGCAGCTTTTCTTCGGACATGTCGTCATCCGCAGGCTTGTCTGTTTCCGCACCCATCAGCAGCGCCATCTGGTCTTCTTCGGGCTCGTCGACCTCGATTTGGGTCTGGTTGGCCTCGATCAGCCGCTCGCGCAGCTCGTCAGCGCTTTGAGTCTCGTCAGCGATCTCACGCAGAGAAACAACCGGGTTTTTGTCGTTGTCACGGTCAACGGTGATCGGACCACCGGCGGAAATCTCGCGCGCACGATGGGCGGCAAGCATCACCAGTTCAAACCGGTTCGGAACCTTGTCTACGCAATCTTCAACCGTCACGCGGGCCATGGGGCGCTCTCCGTTACTGAATCCATGTCAGGAAGAGGTTTATCTAAGGGCGAATCCCTGCCTTGACAAGCAGGAAATGCTGCAAATGCACCAATCATAACGGGGTAACTGCCGCAATATCGCCTGAAGGAAGCCCCGCAAGCATTTCCCTGACGGTCTGATCCAGTATTGGATGCCTCCAGTTCGGGGCAACATCCGCCATGGGAACAAGCACAAACGCACGATCCTGTACCCTTGGGTGCGGCAGGATCAACTGATCCGGCGCCTGCTGTTTCTGATCTTCGGGCGGCAGCGATAACCAGCTTTGAAAAACCTCGCGGTCGGGCAGAACCAGATCATCGTAACAGACCAGGTCCAGATCCAACGTCCGCATTCCCCAGCGCTGAATCCTCTCGCGCCCGTAATCATGTTCAATTCCATGCAATATCTGCAGCAACTCAGTGGGTGACCTTTCAGTCTCGATCAACACGGCCGCATTCACATAGTCAGGGCCCGCGCCCGCAGGAAAACAAGGGGTCGCATAAAAGCGGCTTTCAGCCCGAATCAACAGCCCCTGGCGCAAAATCGCGTCAATGGCATGCCGTAGCGTCAGATGGGGCTCAAAACCTCTCACTTTGAGATTTGCACCGAGGGCAAGCACTGCTTTTGAGGTGGTTTTGCGCATCCTACTCCCTATATTCGGCGAATTGCATACTTGCGATACACCATAAAACCCCTAATTATGGAGATATCAATGCGCTGTATTTTCCCAAGACTCACTCACGTAACACGCAGCGCGCTGATTTGTACCGGAAGGACCTATTTATGTTTTATAAAGACGAACGGCTAGCGCTGTTCATCGACGGCTCGAATCTTTATGCAGCCGCAAAAGCACTGGGGTTTGACATTGACTATAAACTGCTGCGCCAGGAATTCATGCGCCGCGGTAAGATGCTCAGAGCTTTCTATTACACAGCGCTACTTGAAAATGACGAGTATTCGCCCATCCGTCCACTGGTTGATTGGCTGCATTACAATGGCTTCACCATGGTTACGAAACCGGCAAAAGAATACACCGACAGCATGGGGCGTCGGAAAGTCAAAGGTAACATGGATATCGAACTGACCGTCGATGCCATGGAGCTTGCACCACGTGTAGACCATATCGTGCTGTTTTCCGGCGACGGAGATTTCCGCCCGCTGATCGCAAGCCTGCAACGTCAGGGGGTACGCGTTTCTGTGGTGTCGACCATCCGCAGCCAGCCACCCATGATCTCGGACGAATTGCGCCGCCAGGCCGACAACTTCATCGAGCTGGAAGATCTCCGCGACGTGATCGGTCGTCCGCCGCGCGAAATGCCGATGGAACCGCGCACCGTTGCCGCAGGCGGGTAGTAACTGGCCCCAAAGCAAACTCGGTTGAAAATTAGCGCGGTCAGGGGAAACCCTGGCCGCGCTTTTTAAACAAAGATCAGGTGCTGAAAACACCTATTGGCTAGCATTGAACCATGTCGGATCAATGACATTGTCCTGACTGGACCATGGCCGTGAAAAGACTTACCTGTGTCGGTAAGGAGAACGCGACATGACCAAGCCCCCCCTGACCCTCTATCTCGCCGCCCCGCGCGGGTTCTGTGCTGGTGTCGACAGGGCCATAAAGATTGTCGAGATGGCGCTGCAGAAATGGGGCGCCCCGGTTTATGTTCGGCACGAGATTGTCCATAACAAATTCGTGGTCGATGGACTGCGTGCCAAAGGTGCGATCTTTGTCGATGAACTGGAAGACTGCCCCGACGATCGCCCAGTGATATTCTCGGCGCACGGGGTTCCCAAATCGGTACCCGCGACGGCGGCGCAGCGCCAGATGGTCTATGTCGACGCCACCTGCCCGCTGGTCTCCAAAGTCCATGTCGAAGCACAGCGCCACGCCGAAGCCGGGCTGCAGATGATCATGATCGGACATAAGGGCCATCCCGAAACTATCGGAACGATGGGACAGCTACCGGAAGGAGAGGTTTTGCTGGTCGAAACGGTTGCAGACGTTGCAGACGTCCAGGTCCGCGACCCTGACAAACTGGCCTTTGTCACTCAGACGACCCTGTCGGTTGACGATACAAAGGATATCATTGCAGCGCTTCAGACCCGATTTCCATCTATCGTCGGCCCTCACAAAGAAGATATCTGTTACGCCACAACCAACCGGCAAGAAGCAGTCAAGGTTGTGGCCCGGAAGTCAGATGCCCTGCTGGTTGTGGGGGCGCCGAATTCATCTAACTCGCGCCGTTTGGTCGAGGTCGCGGCACGCGCAGGATGCAGCTATGCCCAACTGGTGCAGCGCGCGACCGATATCGATTGGCGCGCCCTCGAAGGTATCTCTTCGATCGCTCTGACAGCAGGCGCTTCTGCCCCCGAGGTTCTGATCAACGAAGTTATCGATGCGTTCCGCCAGCATTATGATGTGACGGTCGAGATGGTCGAAACAGCGACCGAGAATGTCGAATTCAAAGTCCCGCGCGTCCTGCGCCAACCCGCATGAGCGGCATACCAAGGGCGCCGCTGTTTCTGGGGTTGGCCGGGCTGATCCCCTTCATCTGGGGCGCTCTGACCTATCTGAACGACGATCTGAACGACTGGGGCCGACAGGCACTGGGCGCACGTTTTGTCGGTCCGTATATCCAGTTGTATTATGGGGCGATCATCCTCAGCTTTATGTCCGGCGTGCTGTGGGGGTTTTCCAGTAAAACCTCTGGCAGCAAGGCCGCGACCTGTTATGCGCTGTCCACATTACCCGCCCTGTGGGCCTTTCTGAAAACCGGCAGCGGGCCTGTCAGCACTGGCACAAATCTAATGTGGGGGTTTGGCGGGCTACTGGTGTTGGATGCCATCTTTTCGTATTGGCGGCTAACACCGGTCTGGTGGATGCGGTTGCGCATTTTGCTGACCGCAGTCGTATTGGCCTGCCTTGCCGTCGGAGTCTATCTGTGAGCGATCCCAAAACCATCAACGCCTATACCAACAACGTGGCCGAATACCTCAAGGTTCCTCTACCACCGGAGCAGCTGACATCGCGTCAGGAATTTGTCGATGCCGTCGGTCAGGGGCATGTGTTGGATCTGGGCTCGGGCCCCGGGTCAGACAGCGCGTTCTTTCTACGCCAGGGCCTGAGCGTGCATGCGCTGGATGCGACGCCCGCTTTTGTTGACTATGCGCGCGCCAATGGCGTGGACGCGCATCTGGGTACTTTCGACGACGTGACCGAAGTGGCCGCATATGACGGCATCTACGCCAGCTTCTCGCTGCTGCACGCGCCCCGCAAGGATTTCCCACGCCATTTGGCGGCCATCCACCGGGCGCTGAAACCGCAGGGCGTTTTTTTCCTGGGCCTCAAACTGGGCACGGGCGAACATCGCGATCATCTGGATCGCTATTATAGCTACTTCTCGCAGACCGAGATCGAGGAGGCCCTGGCAGATGCCGGCTTTACCATCGACGGGATTAGGACCGGGATCGGCAAAGGTCTGGCGGGTTCTTACGATGGCTTCATTCTGGTGCTGGCCCATGCCTGAGCTGTTTGCCTATACTGACGGTGCTTGTTCCGGTAATCCAGGCCCGGGTGGCTGGGGTGTGTTGCTGCGTGCAATGGACGGCGACACCGTCCTGAAACAGCGTGAACTGAGCGGCGGCGAAGCTGAAACCACCAACAACCGAATGGAACTTCTGGCCGCAATCAGCGCGCTTGAAACGCTCGAACGTGCCTCGAAAATCACCGTAATCACTGACAGCGCCTATGTGAAAAACGGCGTCACCGGCTGGATATTCGGTTGGAAAAAGAACGGCTGGAAAACCTCGAACAAAAAACCGGTCAAGAATGTCGACCTGTGGCAACGGCTGGATGAGGCGCAGGTGCGTCATGATGTGACCTGGGAATGGGTCAAGGGCCACGCGGGTCACCCGGAAAACGAAAAAGCCGACGAACTGGCCCGTGCAGGCATGGCCCCGTTCAAGCCCAAGAAGACGCAGCCATGAACGGTTTGGACCTGCTCGATTATGCCTCGGTTCTGGTTTTTGCGCTGACCGGCGCATTGGTCGCCAGTCGCGCGCAGCTTGATCTTGTAGGGTTTGCCTTTATCGCCTGCCTGACTGCCGTTGGCGGCGGCACGGTGCGTGACCTGCTGTTGGATCGGAATCCGGTGTTCTGGGTTGGCCAGCCCAGCTATGTCCTGATGGCCTGCAGTGCGGCGGTGCTTGTGTTCTTTACAGCCCATCTGGTCGAAAGCCGATATAACTGGCTGGTTTGGTTGGACAGTTTCGCCCTGTCCATCGCGGTCGCTGCCGGCACGGGCGTCGCATTATCCTTGGAGCAATCCGGCACGATCGTGGTGTTGATGGGTGTCACCACCGGATGCTTTGGCGGCCTGATGCGGGACGTGGTCTGCAACGAGGTTCCGCTGGTGCTGAAACAGGGTGAGCTTTATGTGTCCTGCGCCCTTGCAGGCTCGGTAGCGGCCGTTATTGCCAACCGGATGGGGTTCGAGGAGCTGACCGTGCTTGCCGCATGCGCCCTGATCTGCTGGGCATTGCGGGCAGGATCGCTGCTGTTCGGCTGGAGACTGCCGGTCTACAAAAGCCGCCCGCCACGCAGTCGCCCTTGACCAAGGCTTAGCGGCGCTTATAGGTCTGCCAGATCCAGATCACCAGAAGCGCCCCCAGCACAGCGCCGACAAACCCGGTCAGCCAGCCCATCATCGTGACCAATGCCCGCAGAAGAAACCCACCAACCAAGGCACCAATGATACCGATCAGCATGGTGGTGGGAATATCCGCCTCGATCCGCATCAGGCGGGTGGCCAGAAAACCCGCAGCGGCGCCGATGACGATCAGGGCGATGACGGGCATGTCACTTCCTCCAATGGGTCGGAACGATGATCAGCGCCCCGATCGAGGACAGCACTGCATCCAGACCGGGAGGGCCAAAGCTGATCCCAAACATGATGCGCACGAAATAGAACAGGAATGCACCGCCTACGCAGATGATGATCGACTGCAGAATGCCATTATGGGTAAAGCCGGATTTCTCGGACAGATAGCCGACAATCCCAGCAATAACGACAGTCCCCATCAGGATCATGAACATGGTGGCCTACTCCGATGACAGGCGGGTACCAACGGCAATCGGCCACCCCCGCAGAAAAGTTTCCCTATCCTGCGCCCCTTTACCCGCCCGTTGCAAGCGCAGCAGCTCAATCGCGTCATCGTCACAGGCAACCTTCAGTTGGTCGTCAAGAACCTCTCCTGCAACACCCTGCCCCTCGGCCAATTTGGAACCAAGCAGCTTGATCCGCTCGCCATTCATCTCGGTCCAGGCGCCGGGAAAGGGGGACAGGCCACGGATCTGACGGTCAATTTCGACCGCGGGTCTGGCCCAGTCAACACGCGCCTCAGCCTTGTCGATCTTGGCGGCATAGGTCACGCCGACGTCGGGTTGAGGCTCGGGCGTCAGGTTCGGCAGTTTGGACAGTGCCTCGACGATCAGAGAAGCGCCCATTTCAGACAGCCGGTCATGCAACTGCCCTGTGGTCTCCTGCGCACCAATGTCGGTGGCCCGCCGCAACAGGACTGGCCCGGTATCCAGACCAGCCTCCATCTGCATGATGCAAATACCAGTCTGCGCATCACCCGCCATGATCGCCCGATGGATCGGCGCGGCCCCGCGCCAGCGCGGCAGCAGGCTCGCGTGAATATTCAGGCATCCCTGCGATGGCGCATCCAGAATCGGTTGTGGCAACAACAGGCCATAGGCCACGACGACAGCCACATCCGCATTCAACGCGGCAAAGGCGTCCTGTTCTTCCGCCAATTTCAATGAGACCGGATGCCGAACGGTCAGTCCCAATGCCTCGGCCCGAGCATGAACGGGGGTTGGACGATCCTTTTTGCCCCTGCCCGCTGGGCGCGGAGGCTGGCAGTAGACGGCGGCAACCTCATGCCCCGCATCAATCAGCGCGTCCAGCACCGGAACCGAGAAATCGGGTGTCCCCATAAAGATCAGCCGCATGCCTACCCCAGCTTTTTAGCTTTGCGCAGCAGAATGTCTCGTTTGACCTTGCTGAGCCTGTCGAAATACATCTGCCCGTTTAGATGGTCGATCTGGTGCTGCACGCTAGTGGCTTCGATCCCGACAAAGTCACGACGGTCGATGATGCCTTTTTCGTTGAGAAACTTTACCGTCACAGCCCGGGGACGTTTCACCTTGGCCGACACGCCGGGCAAGTTTGGGCTGGCTTCTTCATGCTCGCGCAATTCGACCGATCTGTGCAGGATCTCAGGGTTTGCCAGCCGCACAGCCCGCCCCCGCTCGGTCGAGCCATCGACCACCGCCAGCCGCAGCATCACGCCGATCTGCGGTGCGGCAAGGCCGACGCCGGGCATCGCCTCCATCGTGTCGATCATGTCATCCCAGATGGCACGAACCTCGTCAGTAATTTCGGTGATATCTTCGGCTTTGGTCCGCAGACGCTTATCAGGCCATGGCAGGCAGGTACGAACGGTCATTCGCGCGCCTGCTCGCGTTTCAGCTTTTGCATTTTTCGGGTGATCATCTGGCGTTTCATAGGCTTAAGATAATCGATGAACAGCTTCCCGTTCAGGTGGTCAATCTCATGCTGGACACAGGTTGCCCAAAGGCCATCGAATGTTTCCCACTGCGCGTTACCATCACAATCGATCCAAGCCACGTCCACGACCTTTGGGCGCGTGACTTCGGCGAATTGTTCGGGGATCGAAAGACAACCTTCTTCATAGACATTCGTCTCGTCCGACGATGCGACCACTTCGGGGTTGAACATAATCAGCGGGCGTGGAGCCTCGCCCTCTTCCTTGACACAGTCCATAACGATCAGCCGGTCCAGCATCCCAATCTGAGGCGCTGCCAGCCCGATACCAGGCGCATCATACATCGTCTCAAGCATGTCATCAGCCAGCTGGCGCAATTCGTCCGTCAGATCCACTACGGGAGAGCAGATCTTTTTCAGGCGGGGGTCGGGATGGATCAGTATATTGCGTTTCATGAGGTTGATTTAGGCCATCACGCCCTAAGCCGCAACGCCCCCCTTGCACCTGCCGAATTTGCGGCTAGCTTTCATCCGGACAGATGGAGCAGATATGACATTCAACGACCTGATCGACCGCCGCGGCACTAATAGTTCGAAATGGGACAAGCTTGAAAAGCTGTATGGCCTTTCGCCAGATGACAGTCTGGCAATGTGGACGGCCGATTCCGACTATTCTACGGCGCCTTGTGTGATCGACGCTGTGCGTAACGCGGCGGATCACGGTGTTTTCGGATATTCCTGGATGCACCCGGACTACCTGAATTCCATCCAATGGTGGATGAAGAACCGCCACGGGTGGGAGATCGATTCTGATTGGATTCTGACGTCGCAGGGTCTGGGAAATGCGATTGCCCTCTGCCTCGATGTCTGGACCAGTCCGGGCGACGGAGTGGTCATCTTTACACCCGTCTACCATGAGTTTGCACATAAGGTGAACAAGTCGGGTCGGCGCGTGGTGGAATGCCCCTTGATGCGCGACGGCGACGGCTATGGCCTTGATCTGGAAGACGCGCAATCGCGGCTGGACGGAACCGAGAAGATGCTTTTGTGGTGCTCGCCTCAGAACCCCTCGGGCCGGGTCTGGACGCCAGAAGAATTGCGCGCAGTCGCGGCATTTGCGGAACGGAACAGCCTTATTCTGGTATCGGACGAGATTCACCACGATCTGGTCTATCCCGGCACGACCTTTGTTCCGATGGATGTCGCCGCGCCGGTTGCGCGGCCTTGGACGGTGACACTGACGGCAGCGTCCAAGACCTTCAACATCGCAGGTCAACGGACGGGGAATATGATCATTCCCGACCCGCACCTGCGCGCCGCGATGCGTCGCCGAATCCAGACACTGGATTATGATCCCAGCGCATTGGGAGTCGCAATGATCACCGCTGCCTATTCGACTGAAGGGGCCGCTTGGGTGGATGAACAGATCGCCCATCTTGATAGCAATCGAAAAATCTTTGACGCTGCAATCGCAGAAATCCCTGGCCTGTGGTCAATGCCCCTACAGGCAACCTATTTGGCTTGGATTGATTTCTCGGGCACCGGAATGGACCACGCAGAATTTACCCGACGTCTGCGCGAGGATGCAAAAATCGCCACCTCGCCCGGCCCCGGCTTTGGTGCGGGTGGAGAGACATTCGAGCGGTTCAATCTTGCGACGCAACGCGGGCGTGTCGAAGAGGCCAGCAAACGGCTGAAACACGCGTTTTCCGATCTGCAATAGCGGGATGCCCATCGGCAGACCCGATGGGCAAAAGCCTAGTCCTTGTTTCCAAGCAGCGCGATGGGCGCGTCCGGAGATCGATAGAAATCCAATGGGGCCTTGTCGGAGGCGGCCGTGCTGCGCTTGAATTCATAGCGCATTTCGCCTGCCTCACATTCATCGGCAATGATCAGGCATTGATATAAGTGACGCGCGCCATCGTAGATATCGACCAAACCGCGCAATCGAGGCGTGGTCGCGGCCTCTACGGTGAAGCCATCCTTCCACAATCGGAGAATTTTGTAGGTATTGTCGCCCAATTCGACACGAAGTCGGCTGGTTTTCTTCAGACTCGCGATTCGCGCAGCATCCAATTCGGCGCTGATTTCTTTGGAAACATAGGTACTCATATCAAAACTCCCCCGCAGCGGACTCTATTTTGGAACGTAGACTGTAAAAATCCAGTGAAGCCGATCACTCAACGCGGTCGAATCCAAACCTGTTGCACGGAAATCCCATTCCAACCTGTGCGAAAACGCAGGCACAATGCGCGGCGGCTCGCATAGGATCGGTTCCCTTCAAAGCGTATGTTCCGGGAAACCGCATTACGGAGGATCAAAGCATGGGCCTATTGGTCGACGGCAAATGGCACGATACATGGTATGATACCAAATCCACAGGCGGCGCCTTCAAGCGAAGCGCGGCGCAATTTCGCAACTGGTTGACCGCTGATGGCAGCGCCGGACCCTCGGGCACGGACGGCTTCAAAGCCGAACCTGACCGGTACCATCTTTATGTCAGCCATGCCTGCCCCTGGGCCCACAGGACACTGATATTCCGCGAACTGAAAGAGCTGTCCGATCTGATCCCGGTTTCGGTCGTACACCCCGACATGCTGAACAAGGGATGGACATTAGCAACCGACGAACACGGGGCGGCGGGCGACGTACTGTACGGAATGGACTATGCCCACCAAATCTATACCAAGGCTGACCCGACCTATTCGGGGCGCGTAACCGTTCCGATCCTGTGGGACAAGGAACAGGAAACCATCGTCTCGAACGAAAGCTCGGAAATCATCCGGATGTTCAACTCGGCCTTTGACGGGATCACTGGGAATACCGATGATTACTGGCCCGAGGCGATGCGTGACGAAATCGAACAGGTTAATGCCCGCATCTATTCCGACATCAATAACGGGGTCTACAAATCCGGCTTTGCCACCAGCCAGGCGGCATATGACGCAGCCGTTGGCCCGCTCTTTGACACGCTGGACTGGCTCGAAGACCGGCTGTCCACCAGCCGCTATCTGATGGGCGACCGCATCACCGAGGCCGACTGGCGGTTGTTCACCACGCTGATCCGGTTCGACCCGGTCTACCATCTGCATTTCAAATGCAACCGGCGGCGTCTGATCGACTATCCCAACCTGTGGGCCTATACCCGCGAGCTGTACCAGTGGCCGGGTGTTGCGCGAACCGTGAATTTAAACCATATCGTGCGCCACTATCACTACAGCCATGAGAGCATTAACCCGCACCGGATCATCCCGACGAACCCGATCCTGAACTATCTGGAGCCCCATGGGCGCGATCAGCGCCCCGCCGCGTAATGCTCAACCATCGCCGCCAGATCCTCTGGCGGCGTGCCGCTTTGCACATAAGCGCAGGCATTCGGGCTATGGGCAAAGATCGAGCCATCCGAAAAGAAAGTGGTGTTGGTCACGAAAATCACACGAGCCTCGGGCCTGCGATAGCTGGCAAAGTCTGCCACGGCCAAAGCGCTGCCGGTCTCCAGCACCAAATCCAGAACGATGATTTCAAACTCGGCCCCATACAGGGCGAGGATTGCATCCTCCTGACCGGCCACAAGCGTGACATCGGCACCCTGGCGTTCAAGATGCCTTTTCCAAACCCGACCTAAATCGGGGTTACTCTCAACAATCAATACATTCATTCTCAACAACCTCGGCACATATATGGTGAGTGGTGCCGACCCCTAAGGTTTGTGTTCACGCCAATTCATTAACAAAGTGTTAACCGAGCCGGAGCACGCCCCTGATCACGCGGATTTGCTTGTAAAACTGGCAAAAATCCGCTTGAAACAGGCAAAATTTGGTGATTCCGGCGAGGGGCCCGATGGCGCGCGAAAATAGAGATTTGAATCCGCGGGCCGCTCGGGACCATGGCGGTGGGCTGGATGGGGCCATGTCAGTTTATGGCGGCAAGCGAACCGATTGGATCGACCTGTCCACCGGAATCAATCCGGTTCCATGCGAAGTTGCCGGGCTCACCCCATCGGATTGGATGGAATTGCCCGACCATGGCGCATTTGAACGGCTGGCCGATGCGGCCCGCAGTTTCTGGTCAGTTCCCGAGGGAGCAGAGATCCTGCCTGCACCCGGCGCATCTGCTCTGATCGCCCGCATTCCTGCGTTGGCTGCAACCGGCCGGGTTCAGATTACCACTCCGACCTATAACGAACATGCCGCCGCCTTTGCCGCGCAGGGCTGGACGCTACAGAACTCCGGCCCAGTCGAGGCGCGCGTGATCGTGCACCCCAACAACCCAGATGGGCGCATCTGGAGCGTGAACGATGTGAATGCCCCCCTGACGATTATCGACGAGAGCTTTTGCGACGTCACGCCCGATGCCTCGCTGATCCATCTTGCCGACCGACCCGGAGTTATCGTGCTGAAAAGCTTTGGCAAGTTCTGGGGGCTGGCGGGGCTACGGCTGGGATTTGCCATCGCACGCTCCGATCTGATCGCACGTTTGAACGATCTGACCGGGCCTTGGGCGGTCTCAGGTCCCGCCTTGCGGATCGGAGAGCAAGCGTTGCGCGACACGGCTTGGGCTGACGAGGCCCGCCTGCTTTTGGCGGCCGATGCCGCTCGGATGGATCGGATGGTAACGCAGAAAGGCGCGCAGCTGATCGGCGGCACCAGCCTGTTCCGGCTCTATCAGGTCGACGACGCCAGTGCCTGGCAAGACCGTCTGGCCCGCGCACATATCTGGAGTCGTGTATTCCCCTATTCGCAAACCTATCTGCGCCTTGGCCTGCCACCGGCAGATGGCTGGGCGCGGCTTGAGGCGGCCTTGTGAGCACCGCCTTTATCCTGGTCTGCGCCATGTGTCTGGATGCGGCCCTGGGCGAGCCGGATTGGCTGTGGTCGCGCGTCGGGCACCCCGCCGTCATGATCGGTAAACTCATCGGGTGGCTTGACGACCGCCTGAACCATGGCTCGTACCGTCGCCTCAAGGGCATAGCTGTTGCCGCGCTGCTGGTCGCAGGTGCCGCTGGGCTTGGGGGGCTTCTGTCTTTGCTTGGCCCGATCATCGGCACCATTATCTGCGCTGTGCTGTTGGCACAAAAATCGCTGGTGGAACATGTCCGCGCTGTTGGCGAGGGTTTGCAGACCTCGCTGGTCGATGGGCGCGCGAAGGTCGCCATGATCGTGTCACGCGACACCAAGGACATGACCGAAGCACAGGTCGCCCGATCCGCGATCGAGAGCGCGGCTGAAAACCTCAGCGACGGAGTCATCGCGCCGGCCTTCTGGTTTCTGGTGGGTGGCCTGCCAGGGCTTCTGGTCTACAAGGCGATCAATACCGCCGACAGCATGGTCGGCTATCGCACGGATAAATACCGTGATTTCGGATGGGCAGCTGCGCGGTTGGACGATCTCCTCAACCTGATCCCCGCGCGACTGACCTTTCTGTTAATCGTCATCTTGTCAAACCAATGGGCCAGATGGGGCGAGATGGTCGGCGATGCGCGCCGCCATATCTCTCCCAATGCTGGCTGGCCCGAGGCGGCAATGGCACGCGCACTGAGCGTGGCCCTTGCCGGGCCGCGCAGTTATGACGGAAAGCTCCGTGATCTGGCCTGGGTCAACGGCGAGGCCCCGCGCGACATCGGCGCGCCAGAGGTTTTCCGCGCATGTGACATGCTTTGGAGGATATGGGGGCTTGCGCTTGGCCTCGTGTCAGTGTGGGTTGGGGTCAGCTTCATAATCTGACGGACCTGTCCATGCGTTTTCTTTCCGGCCTTGTTGCCGCCGCCTTGTTTGCTTCACCTGCGTTTGCCCAATGTGGCGGGGGTTTCAATTCCTTCGTGAAGGGGTTGAAGGCCGAAGCCGTTCAGCAAGGCTTTGACAAATCCACCGTCAATGCCTTCTTCAAAGGTGTGCAACAAGACAACGCGGTATTGAAAGCCGACCGGGCACAGGGCGTGTTCCAGAAACCGTTCATTGATTTTTCGCGACACCTGATTTCACAAAACCGGATCGACCGGGGTCAGGCCATGTCGCGCAAATACGACGCGGTGTTTGACCGGATCGAGCAACAATATGGTGTCTCGCGCGGGGTGCTGTTGGCATTTTGGGCGTTCGAAACGGATTACGGGTCGTTTCAGGGGGATTTCAACACCCGCAATGCGCTGGTGACAC
Source organism: Ruegeria sp. CDSA236 (assembly GCF_059611285.1). NCBI lineage: Bacteria > Pseudomonadati > Pseudomonadota > Alphaproteobacteria > Rhodobacterales > Roseobacteraceae > Ruegeria > Ruegeria sp. CDSA236. The sequence continues at coordinate 121,149 of NZ_JBXWPG010000010.1, read as the reverse complement.
TGGCGCATGATTGCCGTCGTCCAGAATTGTTCCGGCCTCAGGTGTTCGCTGCGATTGAGCTGTACAGCCGGGGAAATTTCGACCCGGCCCGCACGTCAGGTGCCTGGGCTGGCGAGATTGGAATGGTGCAGATGCTGCCCCGAGACATTCTGGAAAACGGGGTCGATGGCGATGGTGACGGCAAGGTTTCGCTAAAGACCTCTGCGCCCGATGCGCTTATGTCGGGCGCCAAGATGCTGTCGCATCTGGGCTGGCAACCGGGGCAGCCTTGGCTGCAAGAGGTCACCGTACCCGCACGGATGGATTGGTCGCTATCGGGCCCGGGCAAACCGCGTTCGGTTTCTGACTGGCAGGCGATGGGCGTTCAGGCACGCAACGGGTCCCTCACCAACCTGCCCGCCTCGCTGATCCTACCGCAAGGGCATAACGGGCCTGCCTTTCTGGCCTATCCAAATTTTGATGTGTATTTCGAATGGAATCAGAGCTTTGTCTATGTGCTGACCGCAGCCTATTTCGGCACCCGGCTTGAAGGGGCGCAGGTCTATGACGCGGGCAACGCGGCCCAAGGCTTATCGGGTGCACAGATGAAGCAGCTGCAAAGCAAGCTGCAGGCGCGCGGCCATAATGTGGGCAAGATCGACGGGATTCTGGGCGCAGGGACCCGCGCGGCTGTCCAGTCAGAGCAAGCACGACTAGGCCTGCCTGCGGATGCCTGGCCAACGGCTGAGTTGTTGAACCGGCTCTAGTCGCTCTTCGATACGGCGATCTAGGCGACTTCGGCGTCCAAAGATCGCCCGTTCGGCTCAAACACATGCATCTGCAGCCTATCGCCGCGTGTTTCGATGGCGGTATTTGCCGGGATCTCGGCCCAATCGCCATTCTTCGCATCCAGCGGCTCAGACGCGATAATGATCCCATCATCGCAGGGCCTGTAATGCAGGCTGGGTGCGAAACGGTCCGAGGCATAGCGCGCAGCAAACAGGCGATCTCCATCGGACCAGCAGGCGGCAAAGCGCATATGGGGTAGGCTTCCTTTGGCGCGGGCAAGCACCTCGACACGGTGCACCGCACGCTCCATCGCGGCGATGGGTTCGGCGTCCAACCCTTCGCCATGGGCAATCAGAAAAATCGCCTCGCTTTCAGTTGCGCCAAGGCGATGATCGTACAGGTGGCTAGGTATCATCCCGTCAAGCTGTTGGCGGATACGGTCATGGCCGCCGGCCTGCCCGTTATGCATAAAGCTCCACTTACCACAGCCAAAGGGATGGCAGTTGTTCCGCGACGTGGCAGTCCCCGTTGAGGCACGTACATGCGCCAGGAACAGGTGCGATTTCGTGTGATGGGTCAACTGTTTCAGGTTGGCATCCGACCAAGCCGGGTTGGTGTCTTTGTAAAAACACGGCGTTTCGCGCCCGGAATACCAGGCCAACCCAAAACCATCCGCGTTGATCGGCGTTTTGCCAATCAGGGCGTTTCTGCTTTGATGCACCAGCGACTGTTCCTGGTCCATAACAAGTTCGTCCAGAAACCGTTTCGCACCCGCCCAAGCCAGAAATCTGCACATCGACCCGCCTCTTTTGATCCGTTGTTGATACGGGAACTTACAACAACGCGGGGTGAGATTTCGCCCCTGATCCCCATCTAATTTTGAAATATTACGATTAAATGACCACCAAAAACCCACATATTCAGATCAATTTCAATAGTTGCCGCGGTTTCTTGAATGTCACTCGGGCCGTACCGGGAAACGCTCTCCCTTTTCCGTGATCAGGATCAGGCGTCCAGCACTCAGGACATAAAGATCACATCGACCGAACCCGTTTCTGTATTGCACGCAGATACTGCCATCCTCCGCGATGGAATAGGTTCCGAACGCGGATTCTCCGCTGGCATAGGTATAGGAATAGGCCCCGCCAGCCGAGTATCGCGACTGCCCGTCATCATAAAAGGTCAGCGTCCGACCCGCCAGCGCCGTCAACTCTTGTTGGGTCAGAGGGACGTCATCGGGCTTGGTCGTCCATTCCGCGGCCCCTAAAGGGGTAGCAGTCAGTAGCGCGATGATCAGGAAACGGGTCATGGCAGCAGCCTAACCCAATTCTTACGAAACCGCTCATAACGTTGCAGTGAGAGGTCAGGCGACCATCTGTTCGGCTTTCTTCAGGTCGACCGAAACCAGTTGGCTGACACCCTGTTCTTGCATAGTGACGCCGAACAGACGATCCATCCGCGCCATGGTCACCGCGTGGTGGGTAATGATCAGGAACCGTGTGTCGGTCTGGCGGCACATCTCGTCCAGAAGGTCGCAGAACCGGGTCACGTTGGCATCATCCAGCGGCGCATCGACCTCGTCCAGAACACAGATCGGAGCCGGGTTCGCCAGAAAGACGCCAAAGATCAGGGCCGTCGCGGTCAGGGTCTGTTCACCGCCCGAAAGCAGGCTGAGCGTCGACAATTTCTTGCCCGGCGGCTGGCACATGATTTCAAGGCCGGCATCCAGCGGGTCGTCGCTTTCGACCATGACCAGATTGGCCTCGCCACCACCAAAGAGATGCTTGAACAACATGGCGAAGTTCGAATTCACCTGTTCAAACGCGGTCAGTAGCCGTTCGCGTCCTTCGCGGTTGAGGCTGGAGATGCCGCTGCGCAGCGCTTTGATCGCCTCTTCGAGATCGGCCTTTTCGCCGTTCAGCGTGTCGAATTCTTCCTGAACATCTTTGCTGTCCTCTTCGGCACGCAGGTTCACCGCGCCCATCGCATCGCGCTGGCGTTTGTGGCGGTTGACCTCGGCCTCAAGAGCATCGGCAGCCGGCATCTGGTCGGGATTCACATCCAGCTGGTTCAGCAACTGGTTCGGGGTTAGCTGTTGATCCTCAGCAATACGCTCGGCCGCTGCCGATACGGCCTCTTTGGCTGCATCACAGCGCGCCTCAGCGGCGGCGCGGCTTTCGCGCGCCTCCGAAGCCAGACGTTCCGCTTCGCGCTCAGCCAGCACAATCTCTCGCTGGCGGGCCTCGGCGGCAGCCAACTTGTCGGCGGCCTCGGCCCGGCGGGCTTCGGCAGTTTCGATCAATTCGTTCAACTCTTCACGCGCCTCGGCGATTTCGCCCGGAGCAGCCATCGCTTCGGATAGCTCTTCCTCGGAACTTTCCTTGCGCTCGGCCAGTTCCGAGATCCGCTTTTCGGCGCTGTCCAGGCGGTGCCGCCAACCGCTGAGGTCTTTGGTGACCTCTTGTGTACGGCGGGTACGGGCCTCGCCCTCGCGGCGCAGCTCGTCATGGGACGAGCGGTGAGTCAGCATCGTGATCCGCGCCGCCTCGACCGTCTGTTTGATGTCTTCGACCTGCGCGCGGGCATTGTCGAGATTGCCCAGACCGGTTAAGGCGCCCTCGGCCTCGCGCAGTTGGGCGCGGGCGGACATCGCATCCTCTTTGTGGCGATCAACGGCAAGCGCCAGCGTTTCCAGCCTGCCCTGCGCCAGATTGCGATCGGCCTCGGCCCTGCTGAGCAGACGCGCGGTTTCAGCCATGCGCTGATCGGCGGCGCGGCGTGCCTCGCGGGCGCGGCGGTCAGCCTCGGTCACGTCGGCCAGTTGTTGCGACAGCGTCTCGTGCGCGGCGCGGGCCCCGTCGGCCTGCGCCTCGGTCCGGGCCAGTTCCTGTTTCAGTGCCTCAAGTTTGTTGAGCTGTTCAAGCCGCAGGGCGGCCGCACTTGGCGCATCCTCGGCCCAGGCACGGAACCCGTCCCACCGCCACAGATCGCCGGAACGCGACACCAACCTTTGGCCCGGCTTCAACGATGCCTGCAACCGCGCGCCCTGATCCGCATCGACCAAACCAATCTGCGCGATCCGGCGGCTGAGGCGATCAGGACCGGATACATGCAAGGCCAATGGTTCGGCCCCATCGGGCAGCGATTGATCGGCATCGTAACCCGCCACCGGAACCCAGCCTGATGGCCCGTCGCCCTCGACCAACGGCGCCCTCAGATCGTCGGCAAGCGCAGCACCCAACGCCTTTTCATAGCCCGGTTCCACGCGCAGCATGTCGAGCACCTGCCCGCCTTCTGCGGTATCCCGTTCAACCAGCTTGGCCAGAGCTGTGGTCTCGGCGCGGATCGCACCCAGCTCACCTTCAGCTTCGGATCTTTTCGCACGCGCCTCGGCCTCGCGGCCCTGGGTTTCATTGCGTAACTCGTCAGCGGCGGCCAGTGCCTCTTCGGCGGCTTCAGAGGCCTCGCGAGCCTCTTCTTCACCCTCTTGCGCGGCCTCAAATGCCTCGGCGGCGCGGGTCAGGGCTGTTTTCGCCTCATCCACCGCTGCGCGGGCCTTTTCCTCTTCACCTTCCGACCTGGCCAGCGTTTTGCGGCTGTCGTCGACCAATCGCTGGCCGGACTGGTGGCGCGCAACCAGACGCGCCATATCCTCAGTCTCTTGTGACAAGTGGTCTTCGCGGTCTTGCAGGACAGAGGCCGCTTCGCGCGCGACCTCGGCTGCCTCGGCGACTTTTTCGTCGTGGCCATCGGCAGCTTTGGCCAATTCACGAGCTTCCCATTCCAGCCGTTCGATCATCTGCCCCGCATCGCGGTTCAGCCCGGCCTCGCGCTCGATATCGTTACCAAGCTGCTGAATGCGATTGGTCAATGTCTCAATCGTCTGACGGGCGCGGGTTTCCTGATCCGACAGCTGATCGCGCTGCACCTGTTGGCGCTGCAGGACGGCGGCGGCAATGGCCTCTTCCTCGCGCAGGGGCGGCAGGGTTTCTTCGATTTCGGCCCGATTGGCGACGGCAGAGCGTGCTTCGGCTTCGGCGCGCGACGCCTCGGTCAGGCGTTCGCGCAGCTTTTCCTCGGCCTGCTGGCGGGCCATGTCGGCCTCTTTCCAGCGACGATAGAGCAACATGCCTTCGGCTTGGCGCAGCTGCTCTCCGATTTCGCGATAGCGGGCGGCCTGACGCGCCTGACGGGCCAGCTGCGCCAGCTGTCCGCCCAGCTGTTCCAGCACGTCATCCACACGGGTCAGGTTGGCCTCGGTACCCTTCAGCTTCAACTCGGCCTCGTGTCGGCGCTGATAGAGGCCCGAAATTCCGGCCGCCTCTTCCAGAATGCGGCGGCGAGAGCGGGGTTTGGCGTTAATCAGTTCGGCAATGCGGTTCTGTCCGACCAGCGCCGGAGAATGTGCACCCGTTGACGCGTCGGCGAACAACATCTGCACATCACGCGCCCGCACATCCTTGCCATTGGTCTTATAGGCGCTGCCGACATCTCGGGTGATGCGGCGGACAATCTCAAGCTGGTCGCTGTCATTGAAACCCGAGGGCGCGAGCCGCTCGGAGTTGTCCATGGTCAACACAACTTCGGCAAAATTGCGGGCCGGCCGCGTGGCAGCCCCGGCGAAAATCACATCTTCCATCGCGCCACCGCGCATGGACTTGGGTCGGTTTTCCCCCATCACCCAACGCAGAGCTTCCAGCAGATTGGATTTGCCACAACCATTAGGCCCCACAACACCGGTCAACCCATCCGCGATAATCAGATCGGTCGGATCAACAAAGCTTTTGAAGCCGGTGAGTTTGAGTTTGCTAAAGCGCAAAGGCAATGGGTCCCGTGATTCCTATACCTTCGAAGTCTGCGCAACGGATTGGGGGTGAGTCAACGGAGTCGCGCAGGATATGGGATATATGGCCCACTTATCCACAACATCTTGCCTAAATCCGCAAGAAAAAGCGCGATTCAGTAGGCTGCACACTCAAAGACCTGATAGCCGTCGCCGTCACCAAGGTCTTGAAACAGCCCGGTATCAACGCATTCGTAATTCGGGACTGAAACCGCCGTCAGCAGCAACCGCTTGCCCATGGCGCGGTCACAACCCAAAACGCCAACGGTCACGGCCGCGTCGCCCAGGACATCCAGTATCGGGCATCCCGAGACCTGAGCCATCGCCATGGCCGCTCGTTCGCGGATCGGGCCAAGACGCGGAGCGTATTCCGAATTAACCCGAACGGCTTCGGCCAGATCTCCGCGCACGCGAACATCAAATACGCTGCCATTCACAGCGATACGCGTCGCCTGAACATCGCGAAAGTGAGGGGTCCCGGCCGAACATGCTGCCAGCATCAGAAAAGACAAAATCCGGATCATATCCGCATCATTGCCAAAACTGGTTAACAGAACCTTTCCTTCGCTCAGGCCCTAAGTACTATTCCCAAGCGGCGAATACCTTCGCGGATCGTATCCTCATCCGAGTTCGAGAAACTCAACCGGATCGTATTGGCGCCCGAGCCATCTGCGAAAAAGGCTCGACCCGGTACAAAGGCCAGTTTCACTGTGTCGAGCGCACGGGCCAGCAGGTCTGCCCCGTTCATACCAGTAGGCAGAGTCACCCAGATGAACATACCACCCTGGGGATGCGTCCACTGAACGCCATCGGGCATGTTCTGTTGTAACGCATCCAGCATCGCATCGCGTCTGGCACCATAGGTCTGGCGCAAAAGCGGGATGTGCGTGTCAAAATGCGCGCGGGCAACCTGCTCAACCGCCATCTGGTTCAACGTGGGCGAATGCAAATCCGCCGCCTGCTTGACCAATACCAGTTGCGAGATAATGGGCTTGGCAGCCACCACCCAACCAACGCGCAAACCCGGAGACAGCGTTTTCGAGAAGCTGCCGCAATAGATCGTACGGCAGGCCTCGATCGACCCTTTTCGCGCCTGTTCCAACGCCAGGACCGGAGGGATCGCGTCACCCTCATAGCGCAGAGCCTGATAAGCCCCGTCCTCGATCACCGCGATATTCAGATCATCGGCAAGATCCAGCAGGTATTCTCGACCACGCAGGTCAACGGTTTCACCGGTTGGATTTGCGAAATCAGGCGACAGATAAGCGAATTTGACCGCGCCCTCGCCTGCGGCTTCGGAATATTCGGCGGCACCTCTATTGCCATTAAGCATAAGACGGTCGAACCGGGGCTCATAGGCATCAAAGGCGTTGATCGCCCCCAGATAGGTCGGCCAGCCGATCAACGCAGTATCCCCCGGCGACAAATAGAGCTTGCCCAGATAATCCAAGGCCTGTTGCGATCCCGAGGTGATCAGGATGTTATCGGCACTACAATCGACGCCGATCTCGCGCATATGCCGCACAAGCCATTCGCGCAATGGAACATAGCCCTCGCTGACTGAATATTGCAGCGCCTGCGGCCCAGCACTCAAAGCGGCCTGACACGCTTGGGCAAAGGCCTCGGTGGGAAACAAGTTTGGGTCTGGGATGCCGCCGGCGAACGAGATGATTCCCGGCTGATCAAGAAGTTTCAACAACTCGCGAATTTCCGATGCTTTCATCCGGGACGCGCGCGTTGCAAACAGATTCTGGGTCATCCTTGGCCTCCTCCTGCCCTGTTGCGACCCACCCTAGGTGCAAATTTTATAATGTCAATATTGCTGACCTAAATTCAACTCCACCCCCCTGCTTGAACCAGGCCCGGATACGTGGTCATATGAATTGACCAATTTCGAAAACGCGCCGCCATGCCCTTCCAAAAGATCCAAACTGAAAAGCTGTCCATTGCGGTGGTCAAACAAATCGAGTTGCTGATTCTGCGCGGGATTCTGCGCCCGGGAGAACGTTTGCCTGCAGAACGGGAACTGGCCGACCGTCTGGGCGTTTCACGCCCCTCACTGCGCGAAGCGATTTCTGATCTTCAGCATCAGGGTTTGCTGACAGCCAAGGCGGGGTCAGGAATCTATGTTGCCGAAGTCTTAGGTTCGGCTTTTTCACCGGCTCTGATCCGGTTGTTCAGCAGCCATGACGAGGCGGTTTTCGACTATCTGTCCTTCCGCCGGGACATGGAAGGGCTTGCAGCAGAACGCGCGGCAAGACTGGGGTCGGAAAGCGACCTGAAGGTCGTACAGGCGATCTTTGACAAGATGGAGGCCGCCCATGCCCGCAATGCGGCCGAGGAAGAGGCCCATCTGGATGCGCAGTTCCACATGGCCATCATTGAGGCCAGTCACAACGTGGTCATGCTGCATATGATGCGGTCGATGTTTGACCTGCTACGACAGGGTGTCTTCTACAATCGGCAGATGATGTTCCGGCAGCGTACGACGCGAGACGCCATTCTGGATCAGCACCGGGAAATCAATTCAGCGCTGCAGGCTCGCGACCCTGAGGCGGCGCGCGTTGCAGTCCAGGAGCATCTGGGCTTTGTTCGCATCTGCATGGAAGACCACCAGAAAGCCCTGCGGAACGAAGCCATTGCGCAGCAGCGCCTGGACCATGAGACAGGGCAGCACTGATGTTCATTGGGCACCTACCTGGTGCGTATCTGGTCTTTCGCACTGCGACGCCCGGATTGGATAAAGCTGCGTTTGCCGCTGCGATGATTGGTTCCATCGCCCCAGATATCGATTTGCTGTGGTTCTATTTCGTAGACAATCGCAGCCACCACCATCACGAATACCTCACACACCGCCCTCTGCTTTGGCTCGGCATCCTGACGCTCGGCCTGCTGCTGCGGCTAAGATTCCCGCGCGCAGGACTCATTACTGCAGCCTTCGGCGCCGGGGGTCTGGTGCATATGACCTTGGATTCGATTGTTGGCGAAGTGGCATGGGCTTGGCCAATTTTTGAATTCACCCACCCGCTGGTGGTTGTTCAGGCCACGCATTCTCATTGGATTTTATCTTTTCTAAGCCATTGGACCTTCAAGATCGAAATCGCAATCACTCTCCTGGCGGCCTATGTGTGGTGGACCAGCAGGCGCAAGAAACAGCAGGGCCTTGAGGGTTAAATTCCGTTCAGCCGCCGCTTAAGACTGTGAACCCACAAATTTGGCCGTTTCATTGCCTTCGGGTCCTGACTGGACAGCGACGGAAACAACCCTTCAGCTTCGGTCCGAGAGCGCAATTCCAACGGCGTGTCCAATATCGCCCCGATCAGGTCATCCGACCGGCTCTGCGCCTGACGCTCGACTTCAATCGCCTGAAGCATTTCCGAATGGTAAGCCTCAGCCGCTTCGGACCGCTGGCCCTTGCGGAACCGGAAAGCCCCGACCTGAGCATGCACGGGCACCAAATCGGTATGTCGCGAAAACCGCAGCCATAGCTCTCCGTCGACGGCAAGCTTGAGGTTCTCGTTTAGTTGGCCCCCGACCTGATCCCAAAGGTCACGCCGCCAATAGGTCGATTCCTGCTGAACCCACTGATAGTCCCCGGCAAGCAGTCTTACCCGTGAAACGGGCTTTGGGCGCCGTACAGTCAGGACATTGTCTTCTTCGTCAATGCACGTGACCCGCCCGGTCATCCAATTCATGTTTTTGTTCAACGCAAACAGCGATCCTACCGTGGCAAGGCCGCCGGGAATAAGAACATCGTCCGAATTGATCCAACCCATTACGTCGCCCGTGGCCACTGCAAAGCCTTTGTTTACAGCGTTGGCCTGCCCGGTATCCGGGCCCGAGATGATATGTGAAAACGCATCGCGGTACTTTTCGACCACCTCCATCGAACCATCGGTGCTGCCCCCGTCCGACAGGATCAGGTCCAGCTTGGGATAGTCCTGCTCGAGCACCGAGAGAATTGTCCGTTCGATGAAATCGACGCAGTTCAGGTTGGGGATAACGACACTGATCGTCGGCAATTCGGTCATAAAGGGCTCTTATCCGGTCCGGTGTCGGCAAATGCCATCGCACGGGCGCAAATTTGGTTGGAGTGTTTCCGAATATGTAACGCAGACAATCGGTCCCCGGTCAAATCGGGAAGCGGGGTTCGGGCCTGATAGCCCAAAGCCCGGACCCGGCAGATGTGCTGCCGGGCCGGAAGTGTCTTAGTGAAGCTTTTCGTTCACATCCGCGATGGATGCGTCGATCAGCTTGTTGGCCTGCGCGGCGGTCATCTGCTTGGCCAGCACAGCATTGGCTGCAGAAATAGCAACGGTGATGGCCTGATCGCGGACTTCCTTGACAGCCGACGCTTCAGCCGAAGCGATCTGATCCTGCGCGGTCGCCAGACGGCGCGCGATGGATTTCTCCAGATCGACCTTGGCTTGCTCAGCTGCCAGAACCGCATCTTCCTTTGCGGCGGCCACGATGGCATCCGCCTGACCCTGAACCTCGCGTTGCTTGCGCTCGTACGAGGCAAGCAGGCTGCGCGCTTCTTCATGCAGGGCGCGAGCTTCGTCCAGTTCGGACTTGATGCCTTCGGCACGCTTATCCAGCGCTCCACCGATCATGCCCGGGACCTTGAAGTAGAACAGGACTGCGATGAAAACGATGAAGCCCAGCAGAACCACAAAGTCGGTGTTGCCAAGCGAGAAAAACGGGCCACTTGCGGCCAGCGCGGGGCTGGCGGCAACAAATGTCAGGATAAGGGCAAGAGTGTTCCGCATGTCACTTATCCTTTTGTCTGCGCGTCAACCGCACCGTTGATGGTTTTGGCATCAGCCTCGCCACCCAGAGCGGTAACCAGTTCTACTGCCGTATCCTTGGCAACGATTTGAATGCTTTCCAGCGCACCTGCACGGATGTCGGCAATAGCCTTTTCCGATTCAGCCGCTTTTGCAGCGATTTCAGCATCTGCCTTGGCAATCGCGTCATCCAGACCAGACTGGATTTCGGCGCGTGCTTCGGCAGCGATACGCTGTGCCTCAGAACGGGCATCGGCCAGCGCCTTGTTATAGGCCTCTTCAGCCTCGACCGCTTTGGCCTTTAGATCTTCGGCCGCAGCCAGGTCATTTGTAATGGTCCCCTGACGTTCCGCCAGGATTGCCGCGATGCGGGGCAGAGCCACGCGGGACAGGACCAGAAAGATGACGACCAGCGTGATGACCAGCCAGAAAATCTGGTTGGGGAACCAATCGAAGCAAAGCTGAGGCATACCAATCGCCGACCCATGAGAGTCAACGCAGGTGCCGGCCACCTCTTCGTATACGGGTTCTGTCGCCATGATGTCCTCCGTCGGAACGTTGTCTTTACAACAGGCGGGCCGCTATGGCTTGGGCCCACCTGCGCGTAAGGATCAGGTTCCGCAGATTAGACGGCGAACATCAGCAGCAGCGAAACTAGGAATGCAAAGATCCCCAGGGCTTCTGCAAATGCGATACCGATGAACAGGGTTGCGGTCTGCGAAGCAGCCGCCGAAGGGTTGCGCAGAGCGCCAGCCAGGAAGTTGCCTGCTACGTTGCCCACCCCGATTGCGGCTGCGCCGGAACCGATTGCTGCCAGGCCTGCGCCGATGTGTGCGAGATCGCCTTCCATGATGTTTCTCCTTACGAATTGGAAGTTTCGATGTTTGGGTATCGGACCTTAGTGCGACGGATGCAGTGCATCCTTCAGATATACACAGGTCAGAATGGTGAATACGTAGGCCTGGATAAAGGCCACCAGGACCTCAAGACCGTACATTGCGGTGATCGCCAGAACGGACACAGGCGAGATCACGGCAATCGCGGCAAAGCCTGCGAAAACCTTGATAACCGCGTGGCCTGCCATGACGTTACCGGCAAGACGAATAGAGTGGCTGACCGGGCGCACGAAATACGAGATCAGCTCGATGATCGCCAGGATCGGGCGCAGCGCCAGCGGCGCGCTGGAGACCCAGAACAGGCCCAGGAACCCGGCGCCGTTCTTGACAAAACCCAGAATGGTCACAGTCAGGAACACGGCCAGCGCCAGTGGGATGGTCACGGCGAAATGCGATGTGGTTGTGAACGAGGTCGGGATCAGACCCAGGAAGTTCGCGGTCACGATGAACATGAACAGGGTCATGACATAAGGGAAGTATTTGACGCCATCCTTGCCGCAGATGTCTTCAAGCATCTTGTAGATAAAGCCATAGGCCAGTTCGGCCACCGACTGCATGCGCGTCGGGACAATGGCGCGCTTGGACGTGCTGAGCACCAGCAGGCCGATCACGGCGAGAATTGCAAAAAACAGCCACAGAGTGACGTTAGTGGGCGTGTACCAAGCAATCGCACCGTCGCCAAAAAGCGGTTTGACGATGAACTGATCCATCGGATGGAAAACCAGGCTGCTGCCTTCTGCTGCGGTGGTCTCGGTTGCCACGTTCAGTCCCTCTCGTCTTCGTCGGCCTTGTCGGCCATCTGTTTCTCTTGCGCCTGTTGTGCGCTGCGGAGCATAACCTTTACCCCGGCGACCAGACCCAGCAATGTGAACAGCACCAGGAAGATCGGGATTGTCCCGAACAGGCTGTCCAGCCCGTATCCGATGCCAAATCCGATCCCCAGACCGGATACCATTTCGATGACCATCCGCCAGGCAAGCTCGCCTCCCGAATAATCGGCGTCCGCACGGGCCTCAGGCTTTGACTTGGCCTTTTTCGCCGCCGTGATCTTAGCCTCAAGCTGCGCCATACGCTGCTTTTGGTCATCATCAGTCACGGGCGTTTCCCTCGTACAGTCTTGGGCACGGTGCTAAGGGGCGGAGAGCGCAGAGTCAACGGCGTTGGCAGCCCGAATTGCCGCACTTTACTCTATTGTTTTTAAAGGTAATTTTTCTGAGTCACCATAGGCGTGATCAGCCCGAACCACAGGAAGCGGGTACAAAGGCACGGAATCCGCATATTCAACCTTTTGGTTGATCTTTGCCCGACACCCCCTGCCAGATACGTCTGATCACGCGCCCGTCGATCAGCAGCAGACCGGCGAAGATCGCTGCCATTCCCAGTAGATGCTCGGGCCGCAGGGTTTCCCCCAGCACCCATGTTCCAAGCACCAGCGCCGAAACAGGCGCAATCAATGTCACTGTCGAGATATTGGTCGGGCCAACCTTGGGCAGCAACCAGTAGAACGCGATAAAGGCGGCGGATGTCAGCACAAACCCGATCATCGCCAGCGAGGCCCAAGTCTCGGCCCGGGTTATATGGGGTAGTCCTTCTTGCCAAAGCGCCAAGGGCGTGATGGCCAGCGTAGCACCCGTCAATGCAAGGGCGGTCAGAACCACAGGTTGCATATCCCGGAAGGCCCGCGCGATGTTGACTGAGAACGCATAGCAGATCGGTGCGCAAAGTGTCAGAAGGATCGCCCAAAATTCGGACGACGCGCCACCGCCCAGTACAGGCAGGGACAGCACAACGATACCGGTGAAGCCGCAAACCACGCCCAGAGACTTTAACAGGGTGGCACGTTCACTTCCGGGCCAGAAATGCGAAACAATGACGGCAAAGGCCGGTGTCGTTGCATTGACGATCCCTGCCACACCCGAAGCGATATGCTGTTGCCCAAGCGCATAGAACGCAAAGGGCGCGGCATAGCTGAGCGCACCAAATCCCAACAACCCAAACGCACGTGCCAGTGTCAGATTGACTGGCAATCGCGCCCCGATCACATAGACCCAGCACCCGAGCGCCCCAAATGCAACCCGTCCCATCGACACCGAAAGCGGCCCAAGTTCCCGCAGCAAAATGGCATTAAACATGAAGGACATGCCCCAACCGATGCCAAGAATACAAATCACCAGCCAGTATTTTAGTGACATCCCAACCCCCGATACACATGCCGGGGCACAGTGACCTCATACCGAAAATTGTCAAACCGGTTCTTGCGCTTTAGGAAAGGAGTATGTCCAACGATCTCGATACCGTTTTTGCGGCCCTTGCCGACCCCACACGCCGCGCCATCCTTGCGATGCTGCTGGAGGATGACATGGCGGTGACGGATGTCGCCGAACCGTTCGAGATGTCGCTTGCCGCGATTTCAAAACACCTGGTGATCCTGACCAGAGCCGGTTTGATCAGCCAGGAAAAGCGTGGACGGGTGAAGTGGTGCAAGCTGGAGCCTGACGCGCTGCGATCCGCATCCGTCTGGATGCAAGGGTTCGGGCAGTTCGAGCCGGTCAATCTGGACGCGTTCGAACGATTTCTTGAGGTTGAACTGCCCGCAGCCGAGGAATGATCCGCCTACCTGACTACAAAAACAGAGACACTGGCATGTTTCGCCAGATACCCCGCATGGCTCGAGAATATATAGTCGGTAATACGCGGCGCATGGGTGCCGACGACGATAAGGTCAGCTTCGATTTCTTCGGCAGTTCGTGTCAGGTCACCGTCAACTTCGGCGGCGACATCAACCGAATGGATATTGCGATACGCCACTTCGGTCCCGCTGCTTTCAGCCAACTGTTTGGCAAAATCACGTAGGTTCTTGTCAATCGCAGCATCTGACTGAACAGGGTCACCCGGTTGGGTGCCGGTGACACTGACCAAAGTAATCTTGGCCCCCTGCCATTCGGCTATAGCTGCTGCAACTTTGGCGGCCTTGCGCACCTCGGGTGGCAGATGAAGATCAACCGGGATCATGATATGACTGTACATGGGACGTTCCTCCTTGGCCTGAAGCATAGAGAAACCAGAGGGTGCCAGGCCTTGATCTGCCTCAACACCGTCGCCCGCTTGGTCAAACATTGAAACGGGCTAGCCTTCCTGACTGTATTCAACACCGGTCACGACCCCCGAAGGGTCCGCCCGACACAGCCACGGGGCCTGGGCCCCGGTAACGGAAACCGTCGTGACCGACCCGCCCGGTTCGGTATCGGTGGACAATGCCCGAACATCCCCGGGCCGCGTTCCAGTTTCGGCTGCGACCAGCGCCTCGCAACTGGCTTGTAAATCCGTTTCAGATGACCCGGCACAGGCGCCGCAAGCCACCAATATCATTATGGAAAGAACTGGTTTCATGTCGTCCCCTTGGACGTTTCATATTCTGGTCTAGGGCCAAGCCTGACACAATTTGGTCGTTTCACAAGTTCAATCGGATTGCGGCAAAGGACGCGCGGGTTTGCCCTCCTCGGATTTCAGCAGCAAAACCAGGGCCAGGATCGTCAGACCGGCACCGAAATAGACGACAGGGCCAACCGCCTGCTGCCCCAGAGAGATTTCCCACAGAATGACCCAACTGGGAACCAGATAAGTATAAGCCATCACCTTTGCCGATGGCAGGCGCAGCGTTGAATACTGAACCAGCACGAAACTGGCCGCGGTTGCAAAGACCGAAACATAAATCAAACCCACCCAGACTATCGCTGGCAGGTTCGCCCAGTCGGTGGCACGGATCTCGGACCACCCGTAGATCGTCAGCATTAGGCATCCCGCCAGAAGCGTACCAAAAGTAAACACCACTGCAGGCTCTCCACGGTTCAGCTTGCGTACAAGGGGGGTATACAAAGCATGCGCGACACAGCCCCAGAAATAGATGATTTCCCCCTGCCCGATATCGAACGCGCGCACGGCTTGCCAATCGGCGCGAAAGATCACCCACAGCGCGCCGACTGCCCCAAGGGTCAGTGCAAGCGCCATCCTTGGTGTGGTGATCTGGCGCAACAAGATCCAACCGGCGAATGCGGCCATAACCGGAGTCAGCGTAAAGACCGCTGCCGCGTTGACAGGCGGTGCAGTTTTCAACCCGTAGAACATCAACACGAAATAGGCCGCGAATACTCCGCCCAGAACCAAATAGCGCCACGGGGCTTGTGCCGCGCTGCGCGGCAGACCGGTGGTCATAAGGGCGGCACCCCCAATCACCACGGATGCGATGCCGAACCGGGCCGCGGTAATGGCTTCGGGCGCGATCTGATTGGCGATCAGTGACCCCAGCGAGAAACTCCCTGCAACCAGGGCCGAAAAAATCAGCATGGCCAGATGGCCACGCGCCTGTTGACTCATTTTGCCCAGCTCTTGGATTGCTCTTTCAGATAGGTCAGAAAGGCCTGCACCTTGGTCGTGCGATGCAGATCCACATGGGTAACAAGCCACAGATCACCAAACCACTCCGGCATCGGGTCGATCACTTCGACCAGGTTCGGATCTCCTGCAGCTGACCAACGTGGCATGAAACCGATACCCGCGCCGGACAGGACCGCCTCGCGGATACAGAAGTTGTTGGTACAACGGAAGGTGATGCGCTCGGCTGGCACGGTCTGGCGCAACCAGCGGGAAAACGGCGCTCGGCTGTTTTCGTCATCGGTACTGATGAAAGAATGATCTGCAAAGTCATCGAGGCTGCCAGGCTTGCCGTGCAGCGCGACATAATCGGTGCTGGCGTATAACCCGACCTCTTGCTTCATAAAGGACTGAACCACGTTGTCGGGCTGATCAGGCGCTGACCCGGCACGGATCGCCACGTGCGCTTCGCCATATTCCAGACGAAACAGCCGATCACCGGTCAGATACCGGACGATCAGTTCCGGGTGCCGTCGCTGAAACTCGGCAAGAACCGGCACCACCAGAGATGCCAGAGAGGACAGCGACGTCACGACCAACTCGCCCGACACGTCATCACCCCGACCCTTCATACGGCCGATCAGTTGATTGAACTGATCCTCAGTCGCCTGTGCCACACGCAACAGGTCCTCTCCGGCTTCGGTCGGGGTATAGCCACGCGCATGGCGCTGGAACAACTTGACCGCCAGCCGGGCCTCGATTGCATCAATGTGGCGAATGACGGTGGCATGATGCACACCCAGCACCTCGGCCGCGCCACTGACCGTTCCCATACGCGCCACCTGATAGGCGGTTCTTACCTCGTCCCAGTTGTCCACTGCGGTTTTCCATTGTGCAAATTCTAACAGACCCTGTTGACTTACCAGAGTTTTGTTCGCTCGCGCAACGCTCATATCGGGCCAAGACACATCCTGTACACCAAAGGAAATTGAACCATGACCAAAACTATCCTGCATATCGACGCATCGGCCCGCCGCGAGGGCTCGACCACTCGTGACCTGTCGGCACGCATCGTCAATCACCTGGGCGCTGACCGCATAATTCGCCGCGACCTTGCCACACCTCTGCCGCTGCTGACCGAAGCCTGGGTCAGCGCAAATTTCACCCCTGCCGATCAGCGCAGTGCCATGCAACAGGACCAGTTATCCCTGTCTGACGAGCTGGTAACTGAACTGCAGCAGGCCGATACGCTTGTCATAGGCCTGCCGATCTACAATTTCTCGGTGCCCGCGGCGTTCAAAGCCTGGATCGACCTGATTGCCCGCGTCGGAGTGACCTTTTCGTATTCCGAAAGCGGTCCAAAAGGCCTGTTGGATGGAAAGCGCGCGGTTTTAGCCGTGGCGTCGGGTGGCACAGCTGTCGGGTCTGATGTCGATTTTGCCACCACCTATGCCAAGCATGTACTTGGCTTTATCGGTATTCATGACGTGGAAATCGTCGCCGCCGACCAGTTGGCGCTGGATGCCGAAGGTTCTCTCAGCAATGCACGAAATGCGGTTTCGCAACTGGCAGCCTGATTGACCTTCACCTCAGAAAGCGTCCAGTCTGTCCTGGATACCAAATGGGCAGACTGGACGCACGCAATGAAAA
Source organism: Ruegeria sp. CDSA236 (assembly GCF_059611285.1). Classification (NCBI taxonomy): domain Bacteria; kingdom Pseudomonadati; phylum Pseudomonadota; class Alphaproteobacteria; order Rhodobacterales; family Roseobacteraceae; genus Ruegeria; species Ruegeria sp. CDSA236. Next base: position 103,834 of record NZ_JBXWPG010000010.1, on the reverse strand, counting down.
AGATCGGCATTCTGGGCGGCGTGGGCTGGGCCTCGACCGTTGATTATTACCGGGCGATTGCCGAAGGCGCGGGGCAGTTTTTCGCCCAGCGCGGACATGGATCCCCTCTGCCCATCCCACCCATGACCATCGAGTCCGTGACCCAGGCTAAAACCCGTGCCCTGCGTGGCGTCGCTGGCGATGAGGCCAGTTGGGCCGGATTTGATGCTGTATTTCGGGAAGCTTTGTTAACTCTTGAAGCCTCTGGCTGTGACTTTGGGATTATCGCCTCGAACACACCCCACGCGCGGCTGCATGCAATCCGACAGGGCGTTACGATGCCCATTCTCAGCATCTTCGATGCAACCGCCGAGGTTACGGCCTCGACAGACGCCACGCGCGCGTTGGTTCTGGGCACCACGGTAACGATGCAGGCGACGCACTATGCCAACAAGCTGGGCGAGATTGGCATCAGGGCAAACGCCCGCCTGCCCGAAAGCGAAATTGCAAAGATGCAAGCGATGATCGACGGTGATTTCTACGGCGGCGCGTCAGAAAGCGCCCGTGCGCGCTTGCTGGCCTATTGTAACCGGCATGCCGAACCCGGAACCGCAATCCTTCTGGCCTGCACGGAACTGCCGCTGGCCTTTCCCGATCATCTGGACAACCCTGTGTTCAAGGCTGACGGGCATCTGTTCATCAACCCGTCCGCTGCACATGTGGCCGCGGCCCTGGAGGAGGCGTTAGTGCCCTGATCAGGGCAGCCAGTTCACCGCGCATGTAATCCGATCGAAGAAGGCCATCAAATCAGCGCGCGATATGGCAACTGTGCGGTCGTTGACCAAGGGATGCATGTTGATCACATCGGCCTGTTGTGCGGCAGCATCCATGTAAAAGCGTACATCATTCTGCACCCCGTTGATCATCGCCAGCGGGCTGACAGCCCCAGGGCGGATGCCGAGGTTTTGCAACAGCCGATCCGCCGAGCCAAAGGACAGGCTGCCGACACCCAGCTCGGCGCCCAGCGCCTTGAGGTCGATGTCGCGGCTCTGTTCCAGCGTCACCAGATAGTTCCGCTTTTTCTTATCGCGCAGATAGAGGTTCTTGAGGCGCAGGGTACGCTCACCCGGCACAAGAAACTGATCTTCGACGCCTTTCGCATCCTCAACCGTGCGCAGCGGGATGTGGGTATGCAGCCTATAGGTCAGGCCCCACGCATCCAGCTGCGCCAACAGCCCATCGGAACTGAGCGGCAATGTGTCTTGAAAAGCGGATGATGCGTCCATGGGAACCTCCTGTCTGCCTCGCTCATCGCCCAACACGGGCACGATTTCAAGCCGAGACAAACCGCAAAACGGGTGCTAGCGTGCCGCCATGAAAGTGACGCGCAATTCCTCTAACCAGTTGATCCTTTCCGATACCCCTTGGTTTATCGGCATCATGCTGGTCTTCTTCATTCTGGCATTTATCGGCGCAGGCCTGTTCTTGGCCAGCGAAGGCGGTGAGGGCATCTTGTTCGGCATCTTCTTTGCACTGTTCGGCGGTGGAATGGGCTTTGGAGCATTCTGCGCCTTTGTCCGTCGTGTTCAGGTCATCCTGGACCGAAAGGAAGACCGCATAATGATCCGCAGGCAGTCGGTTTTTGGCTATGAGACTGTCGAGCATGTGCTTTCAAACCTATCCCATGCGGAGATTGAAAGCACGATATCTAGAAGCGACAAGGGGTCATCCACCCTCTATCGCCCTGTGCTAATATTGGACAAGGGGATGAGCGCGGGACGTCATCCCATCGTCGAAGCGTTCTCGAACGGTCGTGGCGCGCATCGGCTGGTTGATGCGGTCAATAACTGGCTTCCTGCGCGCAAGGTTGACACCGCTAGCCGTTCAGCTTAAATCCCTGCCCAACATCCGGAAGCGTCTGATCTTCCGGTCCCTTGAGTCGTTCAGGGATCGCCCCCCACCAGCGAGTTTCGCCCGTGGGGGCAATTGTGTATTTAACCGGTGTTTCTTATCTGAGAAGCGCCACCAGATAACCGGCTAAGGAGGCCGCAGGCATGTTTGAAAATCTATCCGAACGCCTCTCTGGCGTCTTTGACCGGCTGACCAAACAGGGTGCGCTGTCTGAAGGGGACGTCAAGACCGCCCTGCGCGAAGTACGGGTTGCCTTGCTTGAGGCTGACGTCTCGCTGCCGGTCGCGCGGGAGTTCGTCAAGAAGGTACAGGATCAGGCCACCGGTCAGGCTGTCACCAAGTCGATCACACCCGGCCAGCAGGTCGTCAAGATCGTGCATGACACGCTGGTCGAGGTGCTGCGCGGCGAGGAGGACCCCGGCGTTCTGAAGATCGACAACCCGCCTGCTCCGATCCTGATGGTCGGCCTGCAGGGGTCAGGTAAGACGACCACAACCGGGAAACTGGCCAAACGTCTGAAAGAAAAAGAAGGCAAAAAGGTCCTGATGGCCTCGCTGGACGTCTATCGCCCGGCGGCGATGGACCAGCTGGCGGTTCTGGGTACGCAGGTTGGTGTCGACACTCTGCCGATCGTACCGGGCCAGAAACCCGTCGATATCGCCAAACGTGCCAAACAGCAGGCCACATTGGGCGGCTATGACGTCTACATGCTGGATACCGCAGGCCGTTTGCACATCGACGAAGTGCTGATGGGTGAAGTCGAGCAGGTCCGCAACGCGGTTGACCCGCGTGAAACCCTGCTGGTGGTCGATGGCCTGACCGGTCAAGTTGCTGTCGAAGTGGCCGAAGAATTCGAAGCCAAGGTCGGCATCTCGGGCGTGGTTCTGACCCGGATGGACGGTGACGGGCGCGGCGGTGCGGCGCTGTCGATGCGCGCAGTTACCGGCAAGCCCATCCGCTTTGTGGGCTTGGGCGAAAAAATGGACGCGCTTGATACCTTTGAGCCGGACCGGATCGCCGGTCGTATTCTGGGCATGGGCGACATCGTGGCCCTGGTCGAAAAGGCCCAGGAAACGATGGAGATGGAACAGACCGAGCGCATGATGAAGCGCATGGTCAAAGGTCAGTTCAACATGAACGACCTGAAGATGCAGCTGGAACAGATGATCCAGATGGGCGGCATGCAGGGCATGATGGGCATGATGCCGGGCATGGGCAAGATGGCCAAACAAGTCGAAGAATCGGGCATGGATGACAAGGTGCTCAAGCGCCAGATCGCCTTGATCCAATCCATGACCAAGCGTGAACGCGCCAACCCGCAACTGCTGCAAGCCAGCCGCAAGAAACGTATCGCGGCGGGTTCGGGTATGGAGGTCAGCGACCTCAACAAGCTGCTCAAGATGCACCGGCAGATGTCGGACATGATGAAGAAGATGGGCAAGATGGGCAAAGGCAAGATGCTGAAACAGGCCATGAAGGGCATGTTTGGTAAAGGCGGCCCCTCGCCAGAAGACATGGCGGCAGGCATGGACCCCAAGGCGCTGGAGCAGGCGGCCAAAGCGATGGGTGGCAAGATGCCCGGAATGGGCGGAGGCATGGCCCTGCCTCCGGGCCTCAGCGGATTTGGCAAAAAGAAGTAAATGACCGCCGCTGCACCTCATATCCCCCGGCTTGAAACCGAACGCCTGATCCTGCGCGCCCCGTGCGAGGACGATTTCAGCGCGCTGGAAGCATTCTTTGCCAGCGACGCATCGAAATTCGTCGGCGGTCCCAAGCGTGCGGATGAGACATGGCGGACACTTGCCCTACTGCTGGGTCACTGGACCCTTCGCGGCTATGGGTATTGGGCGGTAGAGGAAAAAGGCGCCGGCAAATACATCGGTCATGTAGGGCTGTGGTTTCCGCATAGCTGGCCTGAGCCGGAAATCGGCTGGACACTGATGAGCAGCGCAACAGGCAAAGGATACGCGACCGAGGCGGCGCTCGCCGCACGGACATATGCCTATGACGTACTGGGCTGGGATACTGCTATTTCTCTGATCGACCCCGACAATCTGGCAAGCAGAGCCGTGGCCGATCGATTGGGTGCGCGGTTTGACAGCATCTATAAACACCCGGCCTATGGCGAGATGCAGGTTTGGCGGCACCCGGCTCCATCAGACCTTGAGAACGGTGGAGTGGAGGCATACGCATGACGACGTTCTCCATCCCGATCATCGAAACTGAACGCCTTGTTCTGCGGGCCCCGCATGCGGATGACCTGCCTGAGTTGACTGCCTTCTATGCATCCGAGCGCAGCCATATGGTTGGCGGTCCGCGGGATCAGGTGGGCAGCTGGAGCTCTCTGGCAACACGTCTGGGTCACTGGGCGCTGAAAGGCTACGGCCTTTGGCATCTGGCCGAGAAATCCAGCGGTCGCTTTGTTGGCGGGGTTGGCATCATTGATGTACCTGGCTGGGACGAACCCGAACTCGGCTGGACCCTGATGGAAGGGGCGGAAGGCAAAGGTCTGGCTTTCGAGGCAGCCCTTGCAGCTCGCGACTATGCTGCACGCCAACAGGGTTTGAATGGCGTCATCAGCTATATCGCGCATGAAAACACGCGCTCTCGTGCCTTGGCCGAGCGTATGGGGGCCAGCTTCGAGCGCGAAGGCGAAGTGATGGGCAAGCCCTGCCAGGTCTGGCGCCATCCCACGCTCGATTTATCCGAACCTGCTTTGACCACCGAAAGGACCGGCCAATGACCAATCCCGTGACTCAGGCTGCCGCGTTGCTCAAGGACCACCGCGAAAGCATCGATCGCTTGGACGCGATTCTGGTTTACACACTGGGCGAGCGGTTCAAGCACACACAAGCCGTTGGCAAACTGAAAGCGGCACACGACCTTCCCCCGTCCGATCCCACGCGCGAAGCTGCGCAGATCGCACGGTTAGAAGACCTGGCGAAAGAGGCCGATCTTGACCCCGATTTCGCCAAGGCTTTTCTGAATTTCATCATTCAGGAAGTCATCCGACACCATAAGAAACACCAGAATTGACCGGGCCGTTCCCGGCACACGCCATCTAAAGGAGATACCACCATGGCAATGAAAATTCGTCTCGCCCGCGGCGGCTCGAAAAAGCGTCCCTTCTACCGCATCGTGGCTGCCGACAGCCGCATGCCGCGCGACGGCCGTTTCATCGAAAAGCTGGGCACCTACAACCCGCTGCTGCCGAAAGACAACGAAGAGCGCGTTAAAATGGACATGGAGCGCATCCAGTACTGGCTGGACCAGGGCGCCCAGCCCACCGACCGGATCGCCCGCATGCTGGAAGCAGCCGGCGCCAAGGAAAAAGCTGAGCGTAGCAACCCCAACAAGGGTACCCCGGGCAAGAAAGCTCAGGAGCGCGCGGAAGAAAAAGCTGCAAAGGCCGCTGAAGCTGCCGAAGCTGCTGCTGCGCCTGCTGAAGAAGCAGCAGCAGAAGAGTAAGCAGGGCGGCGCGTGCGGGATCAGACCTTTACCGACGATTTTCGCGCGCAGTTCGATCTGTTGTTGCGGCTCCGGCGCGACGTGCGCCGGTTTCGCGACGAAGCTGTGAACGAGGCAGTGCTGACGCGCTGCCTCGACGCGTTTCGACTGGCGCCTTCTGTGGGGCTCAGCGAGCCTTGGCGTGTGGTCCGAGTCGAAAGTACCGCCGCGCGCGAGGCTGCGCTTAAGAACTTTCAGGCGGCGAATGCCCAGGCCCTAAAGGGATACTCGGGCGACAATGCGCGGCTCTACAGTCAGCTGAAATTGACGGGAATGCAGGAAGCACCGGTGCAGCTGGCCGTGTTCTGCGACGATTCCACCGACAAGGGGCGCGGTTTGGGTGCAGGTTCGATGCCCGAGATGCGGCGCTATTCCGTGGTCTCGGCTGTCACGCTGTTCTGGCTTGCGTTGCGGGCCGAAGGGATGGGCTTAGGATGGGTGTCTATTCTGGATCCCGAACAAATGGCGCGTGATCTGAATGTGTCGGATAGCTGGCGGTTGATCGGTTACTTCTGTGTCGGATGGCCCGAAGAGCACTCGGAAACCCCCGAGTTGCAGCAATCTGGCTGGGAATTCCGCGACGACAACCTGCTTGTGGAGGTACGATAGACGTATGTTCGGACTATTACGGCTTCCTATCCTGATGATGATCGCCTTTATTGTGGGCGTGTTTTTCGAACGCTCGAACCAGCGCGAAGCGTGTGAGGCACGCGGGTTATGGCAAGACGGGCTATGTGTGACGGTGGATGGACCAAATGAATGACCTGATCTGCGTAGGAAGTGTTGCGGGCTCATACGGGGTGCGCGGCGAAGTGCGCCTGAAAAGCTATTGCGCGATCCCTGAGGATATCGAAGCCTATTCGCCGCTGACGGATGAACAGGGCGCGGAACGCTATCCGCTGGTCCTGACTCGTCCGATCAAGAATGGCTTTGCCGCCAGATTGGGCGGAGTTGAAACCAAGGAACAGGCAGATGACCTGAAGGGGCTGCGCCTGTTTGCGCGGCGCGATCAGTTGCCTTCGCTACCTGATGACGAGTTCTACCACACAGATCTAATCGGGCTTGCGGTCTATGACACAGGGGGCGCGTTGCTGGGTCAGGTTAAATCTGTCCAGAACCACGGTGCGGCGGACCTGTTGGAATTGCACGGGCCGGGCCTGAATTCCACTGTTTTGCTACCGTTCACACTCGAGTCGGTTCCTACAGTTGATCTGGAACAGGGCCGCATCGTCGCCGACCCGCCCGAAGGGCTGATCTGATGCGTCGGGTCCTGCTGCATCTGGGCCTGCACAAAACTGGCACAACAGCAGCGCAATCCTTCCTCTATGAAAATCGCGAGCTGATTTGGCCGCATTTTGCGCTGGTCCTACCGTATCGCACCCGCAATTCCGGCCTGTCCCGCGCGGCCACCAACCATTCCGTCTATGGAACGGTGGGAACCCTCTCAGGGTTTGGCAGTCAGCTGCGCGAATTTCTGGACAGCCTGGATTTCGGCGACAAGCGGGGACTGATCCTGAGCGAAGAAAACTTCGCCGGCCTCAGGCCCAGCCGCAATATCGACCAAGGCTATGCTGCGGCCCCTGATCTGGCTGCCTGTCTGGTGGATTCAATTCGCCAGCGATTTTCAGGGCAAGAGGTTGAGATCACGATATACCTGTCTCTGCGCCAGCGCGGAGGCTGGTTGCGCAGCCTGTGGGCACATGATCTGGAACGGATGCGACAGGTTTTTGACTTTGAAACCTTTCGCGACAACCTGGACCACCTGCCCCCGCTGCAAGACACCGTCAGCCGCATCAAGGAAAAGCTGCCTTCCGTCTCTGTTATGACTGAATGGCTGGAAGATTTGCAACTGCGACGGCTTGGACCTGGCGACCCCTTTGCCGAATTTATGGACCTGCCGCGTGACAAGGCCAACCTTCTGGTGCCTCCGACACAAGTCAATACCCGGCTCCCCGAAGACGTCCTGTCCGAGTTGCTGGACCTGAACCGTTCGCGCCTGGACGAGGCGGCTCTGGTGGCGCAAAAGACTGCCGTGATTGAACGCGCGCAGACAGACCTGATTGGTACATCATGACTGATACGTCCCCGAAATCTCATGGTCGCAAGGCGATCCGTCCTACGTTGAAACCGCGCGAGCTGCTTACGCCCACGCCCGATTTGCATGGGGTGTGGAAGGCCAAGATCATCACCTTGTTTCCGTCGGCCTTTCCCGGAGTTCTTGGCGAAAGCCTGACTGGAAAAGCCCTGCAAGAAGGGTTGTGGCAGCTGGAAACCGTTGACCTGCGTCAGTTCGGTGTCGGCAAGCATCGCAATGTGGACGACACCCCGGCCGGTGGCGGAGCGGGGATGGTGTTGCGCTCAGATGTATTGGGCGAAGCAATCGAGCACACGATGACCGAGGCGCAAGGAAACTGGCCTCTGATCTACCTTAGCCCGCGCGGTCGCCGCATGGACCAGTGCATGATGCAGAACCTCGCGCGCTGTGATGGCATGACCCTGCTATGTGGGCGGTTTGAAGGTGTTGATGAACGGGTGCTGGAGCATTACGGCGTCCAAGAGGTCTCGCTGGGGGATTTCGTGATGACCGGAGGCGAGATTGCCGCGCAAGCGCTGATCGACGCCACGGTGCGTCTGATCCCCGGCGTCCTGGGCAATCAGGCCTCGGCCGAAGAAGAGAGTTTTTCGTCGGGCCTGCTGGAGCACCCCCAGTACACCCGCCCGGCCGAATGGAAAGGCCGCCCAATCCCCGAGATTTTGATGTCAGGCCATCATGGTCGCATCGCCGAATGGCGTCACGATATGTCCGAACAGATCACCCGCGAACGGCGACCCGATCTGTGGGAGGCCTATCTGGGTGAACAGGAAGAGACGTCTGACTGACATCCCCCGTGTGACATGAGCCCCGCAGCTGAGCGGTCCCGGTTGCAGAATTATTCGGGGGGGAAAAGCGCGAATGCAGGCTTGATCACTTCGTCGTGGGCGACACCATCGAAACCTATGGGGTGCCCAAAGTCTAAGGGCTACCAGATTTCCAGCGCGCCCAGATTTCCGGTGGCCCGTTGAAGACATTGATATCAACCCTCCCCTGAACACCGGGCACCAGCCCGGTGCCGGTGTATTGCCAGAGCCGCCACACCGCTTTGGGATACACATTTCGCGGATGACCGGCGACCGAACGCAACCAGAACTCGGTCTTGGGCAGCCGCCCGATATTCGTATCACCATAGAAATCCACCGTCGTATAGACGATCGGACGGCGCCCATAGTGGCGTTCGAGGATATCCAGGAACCGTTGAGCCTCGGCCCGAACCGTCGCACCATCGGGGCGCAGGGTGCAGGTCTTAGAATGCGGGGTCCACTCCATGTCCAGCACATGTGGCAGATCCGATCCCTTTGGTACGTTTTGGATGAACCAGCTGGCCTGTTCCCGCGCCGACCGGCAGAAATAGTAGTAATGATATGCCCCCCACGGCACACCCGCTGCCCGCGCACCTTGCCGATGGCTGGCAAACATGGGGTCGGCCACATCGCCCCCTTCGGTCGCTTTGATAAAGACGAAACTAACGCCGGACTGCTTGGCGGTGCGCCAGTCTATCGCTCCTTGCCAGCGCGATACGTCCAGCCCGTGCACCGGGTAATGCCCCGGATGTCGCCCTTCCCATTCGTGGGGGTCTGCATCTGCAAAGGCTGGGAAGATCACAGAGGGCGGCGTAGCATCTGGAAACGACTGGGCCTCGACCAGTTGCGGCGGCGGGCTGCTGCGACCGCAGGACAGGGTCGCAAAGGCCATGACGGCGAGCATCAATGCGGTGCGCATGATCTAATCCTGTATCAAATGACTGCTCTTATAATTACGTCCAGTTTGCCTGATCAGCCCCGCAAGGCAATGGTTCTGTTTGCGTGCGGCGGAAACCCACCGTTTTCCCCGCCTTGCATGGCGATTTAGGCTTGATCCCTGCCCCCGATGCCCGTAAATGACCGCAATCCGGTGCCGCAACTTCGCGACTCCGGTGTTTTGGTTTGCATCATGTCGTGACGCCCGGCTTTCTTCAGCCACGGCGCGGCGGGCAGGCCAGAGACCAAGTGAACATTCGATCTGACCTCTGGCGGGCTGTACGCAGGACCCGGTGAAGACCAAGAGCTCTCAGGCCGTGCCCAAACTTCGTGGACCAACCACGAGCAGATAGGAGAACCTGCGATGGACCTGATCGCACAGCTTGAGGCGGAACAGATTGCCGCCCTGGGGAAAGACATCCCCGATTTCAAAGCCGGTGACACCATTCGTGTCGGCTTTAAAGTGACCGAAGGGTCGCGCACCCGTGTTCAGAACTACGAAGGCGTCTGCATCGCCCGTAAAGGTGGCAACACCATCGCCGGTGCGTTCACCGTGCGTAAGATTTCCTTTGGTGAAGGCGTGGAACGTGTGTTCCCGCTGTATTCAACCAATATCGACAGCATCACCGTTGTCCGCCGTGGCCGCGTTCGTCGCGCCAAACTGTACTATCTGCGCACTCGTCGCGGTAAATCCGCACGTATCGCAGAGGTCACCAACTACAAGCCCAAAGCTGGCGCCGAAGCGTAAGGAACGGAAAGATGAAAAAAGACATCCATCCCGATTATCACGTCATCGACGTCAAAATGACCGATGGCACCATAGTTCAGATGAAATCCACCTGGGGCTCCGAAGGCGATCAGCTGGCTCTGGAAATCGACCCCTCCGTGCACCCCGCATGGACCGGTGGCGGCGCGCGTCTGATGGACGCCGGTGGCCGTGTGTCGAAGTTCAAAAAGAAATACGAAGGTCTGGGCTTCTAAGCCTGACCCGTTTCGAATGCGAAAGGCCGCCCCTCTGGGCGGCCTTTTTCGTTTTACCCGAAACCTCTGACACCGCCCTGGCAAGAAACGCGTCAGGATCAATCCCTCAGGGTTTCGTCACGCGTGTCAGATCCGCCGCGCTGTGCACCGGGGGCACAGGGCCGCGCAGCAACATCAACCCCAGCGTCACGCCGATCAGCGCCGCAATCGCCGTCACCATCATGGCGCTGTCAAATGCGTTGTCCTGCAGGTCGCGCAAGGCCTTTGCCAGAGCACTTCCCGATGTTGGATCCATGCCTGCAATCAACTGCTGGATCTGACTGGGCGTTCCGTGGGTCAGCGCATGGGCCAGATCTTCGCGCGGGGTCGAGCCAGCCGGAAGCGCGTCAATCACTTCGGTCAGACCCCGGCGCGAAGTGATGGCCTCGGCCAGCCCGCAGACCACAGCCCCCAGCGTGGCCCCGAAGTATAGACAGGCATTGATCACACCTGACCCCTGCCCTACATGCTCGTCCGGCAAAAGCCGCAACCCAAGACGCGGCAGCAGCGAAAAACAGATGCCAAGGCCAATGCCGACGATCATCAATTTCCACCATATCTGCGCATATTGAGTGGGCACTGTGATCGTGGTCAGCAACAAAAACCCAACCGCCATAGCACTCAGCCCAATCACTACGGGCCACTGAAAGCTGTAGGGCGCCAGAAACCGGGGCGCGATGACCGAGACCGCAAACATGCTCAGGCTCAACGGCATAATCGCAAGCCCAGCCCCGATAGACGTGTATCCGAATGTATCAGGCGATTGGACGAATGTGTTGAAGTAGACGAAAAAGCCAAACAGCATAAAGCCGGTAAGGAACATCCCCGCTGCCGCCATGAAATAGCGCGGATGAAGGAAATAGCGCAGCTCGACCAACGGATCTTTACTGCGGCGCGAAGCCAGCACAAGGCCGACCATGGCCAGCATGGCCACACCCAACGGCACCAGCGTCAACGGTGCCCACCATCCACCACTTTCCCCATTGCTCAGCGCAAATGATAGCGGCCCCAGAAACAGCACAAGAGCCACAGCGCCGAGATAATCGAACCGGGCACCGGCCAGTCGCGTGTTCGGTACATAGTTCCGTTTTCTCACGGTCAAGCCAATGATAAACGCGGTGGTCAGCAGGATCAGATCGGTGGCGAATACGGCTCTCCAACTGATGTAATGGGCGAATGCGCCGCCAAGGATAGGGCCGATCCCGATCGACAGTCCGACGATGGCGCCCCATGCTCCGGTAACGCTGGCGCGTTTTTCCTCCGGGGTCGCTGCAGTCAACAAGGGCAACGACGTGCCAAACAGCGCTGCGGCCCCTGCCCCCTGCGCCCCACGGCCAAACAGCATCATCGCCCCGTCCTGCGCGAACAAGGCCGAGGCAGAGCCTATGGCAAAAACGATCATGCCAACAAGAAACACGCCCAGCTTGCCCGTGATATCACCCAGCCGACTGATAATCGTCACCAGCGTGGCACTGACCACGGTATAAATGGCCATGACCCATTGCAGGTCCGAAGGCGACAGATCGAACTCATTCTTAAGATCAGGCAGGATGGTCGCAACCGCCGTGGAGTTAAAGCCTACAACAACCATGCAAATCGCCGTCATGACCAATACAACGCGTGCGCCGAAATCAGATGAATTCGTTTGTAACATCAAATACGTCCTAAAATACGGGCGACGACTATGGATCGCCACACCGACAGTTTAGCAGGAATGTGCAAACCGCCTAGCCTTAGATCCAGTAGGACAGCGCCAGCGGCAAAGCGATGATCGTTGTCAGGGTCGAAACCAGTATGAACCCGGCAACATCGGGGCCGTATTCCGGCACATGCTGGTCTATGAACAAATAGGTCGCCACCGATGACGGCATCAAACAGCACAGGATCACCGCGCCGCGCTCAGCGCCTGTAAAGCCGAAGGCCCAGACCAACCCGCTGGCGATTGCAACTGCCATCACCAGGTGCAAAGCGGTCAGCATCACCGCACGCCCAAGGCGGTTGACCCGAAGGCTGGCCAATGTGTGGCCCAAAGTCAGCAGCATCAGCGGGATGGAAAGCCCACCCAGGATATCGAATGACTTCGCAACAGGCTGAGGCAGGCTATAGCCGCTGGCCATCAGCACCAGCGATAGGACCACCGCATATATGATCGGCGAGGTGGCGAGCTTTCTGGGCGAAAACTCTTTGGCTGGTATCCACATCCCTACAGTGAAGATGCTGACAAGAACGACCACTACAAATGCCATCGTATAGGCCATCCCCGCATCGCCTAACGCAAGCAAGGTGATTGGCAATCCGATATTGCCCACATTCCCATGCATCAGAGGCGTCAGAAAGGCCCGCGCCGGCAGACGCATAACCTTCAGCGCCGCAAATCCCAGAACACCAAACCCGGCAATCGCCAAAACCGCAGCGGCCATCACGTCCAGAAACGTTCCAACAGCGATCTTTGTGGCCGACAGATGCGAGATGATCAGTGTGGGATATCCAACCCGCGAAACGATCGCGCCAATGACCTTGTTGTCAAAGGGCGTTTTAGTCAACGCCAGTGCATACCCAGCCCCGGCACAGATCAGCACCGGCAACACCACATTCAGTACGTTCAGAAACAGATGCTCCAAGCCATGTCTTTCTCACAGTCCTTAAGCCTGGAGATTGAAACATAGTCCTGGCTTTCGCAAGTCAGCGGCCTATGGGCAGGCTGAGATTTCCGCAACACCGCCTTTTTATGCCGCCATACATTGTTTCGGGTTCTTCCCTTCCCGCTTTCCACAACATATAGTGGCCTGCAACAACGTGTACGCAAACACGGTGAGACTTGGGAATACAGGCATGGCACATATTATCGTAGTGGGGAACGAGAAGGGCGGCGCGGGCAAATCGACTGTGTCGATGCATGTGGCCACCGCACTCGCCCGCCTGGGTCACAAGGTCAGCACCCTGGATCTGGACCTGCGGCAACGCAGCTTGGGACGGTATTTCGAGAACCGGAATAGCTTTCTGAAAAGCGCGGACCTGACCCTTCCCAGCCCCCGCCACCATGACCTGCCCGAAATTGACGCAAGCACGCTGAAACCCGGCGAGAACATCTATGACCACCGCCTGTCAGCAGCCGTGTCCGAGCTGGAAAGCGATAGCGATTTCATCCTGATCGACTGCCCCGGCTCTCATACCCGTCTCAGCCAGGTGGCGCATTCGCTGGCTGATACGCTGATCACTCCGCTGAACGACAGTTTTATCGATTTTGACCTGCTAGCACGCATCGATTCAAAGGGTGAGAAAATTCTGGGCCCGTCGGTCTATTCCGAGATGGTCTGGAACGCACGCCAGCTGCGCGCGCAAGCCGGCCTGAAGCCCATCGACTGGGTCGTAGTGCGCAACCGCGTCGGCACCCAACGCATGGTCAACAAGGAAAAGATGCAGCGCGCGATCGAGATGCTGTCGCAGCGGATCGGCTTCCGGGTTGCTTCGGGCTTTTCCGAACGCGTTATTTTCCGAGAGCTGTTCCCGCGCGGGCTGACCCTATTGGACCTCAAGGATATCGGGATCAAACAGCTGAACATTTCGAACATTGCAGCACGTCAGGAATTGCGCGACATGATGAAAGAGCTGAACCTGCCGGGTGTTGAGATCGATTTTTAGAGGCTTTTTACGACGGGTAGACGGACTATACTGCCGCTCACCTGGAAAAACGAAAGTCCGTTTCTGGCAATCGTTTTAGCTTCAGAGCCCTTGTTGGGCCTAAGCTATCACTGCTTTCCAATACTCAGGGTAAACTCGAACGAAACCAAATCCATCGACAGTCAAATTTGCTTCGTATCCACTATTGATCGAAGTTTACCTATAGGTATTCTCGTTCAGCCGCTCATATCGTTGCTTCAGCGGTTTGAATGTCCAGGTTTCATCATCCAACCAAACAGCAGTGAACTCTGCCTGATCTCCAATCCCTAGCTGGAGTCGCTTGATCGCATTCGTGTTCGTGGCCGGTGTAAACCCAAGATCGATGTCGAGCAATTCATCAACAGCATCCACAACTTTGTCATTCGAGGTCCATGTACCATCGTCTTGCTTCACTAAAACAAGATCAACCCTATCTGCCCCAATCCAACGCTGTACGGTGGCGGCGCTACACTCCCATTCGTCATTACAGGTCACGGAATAAGCTATTCTGACAGGAGAATTTTCAACTACGTAGACAGCCATGCCCGAGATTACGCGAGACGTTCCGTTACGGTTAACCGAACAGGCTTCTGTGCCCACGACATCAATCCGTCGCCACATTGTACTTCGCATCATCGCCTCAACCATCGCTATTGCTTTGCTTGCCCCATAGCGGACATTCATGCGTGTTTCAGCATAGGTCAATCAGGGCTCTCTCCAACCGTTCTCGGCGGCGTGCATGAACGGCTGGGTCAGTGTTGTCAGAAGTCGAACGAGCTAACCGCTGTTCCTTGCGATGATGAAAGCAGTCGAACCCGTTTCGGGACGCCACTTTTGTTCAATTTCGAACCCATGAGCTTGCATACGCTCTACAAGGATTTCTTGCGTCAGGACGCGGATCTTGGGCAATAGGCCGATGGTCCCGAGAGCTGGTATGACGAACTTCTCGAGACCTTCCAGGCAGACCGTCGAGCTGAAGAACAGGCCACCTTCCTTCAAGGAACTGCGAACACGATCCAGTGTCGCGTCAAGTTCCAGTACCAAGTGCAGGATCGACATAGCCAGTACGGCATCATAATGTTGACCCTTCGCCGGAATAGGCCAGCACTCGAACGCGCTGACTTCAAAGTTGATGTTCTTGCTGCCCTGCGCGTCGGCTTTTTCCCGGGCGATTGAGATCATTTCGGATGAATAGTCGATGGCGTCGATATGGGCGACTTTTGGGGCGTGAATGAGCGCCGTCGTACCTGTGCCGCAACCAAATTCCAGGACACGATCTTGGGGGGACAGGTGTCTTGCAGTGATGTCCAGTTTGTATTCATACGCGGCTTGGTTTTGGACCGGACGGCGGGCATAGGATCTCGCCATCAGATTCCAGAACCGGGTGGGTTTGATGAACATATCTATTCCTATGGTAGGGTGCAGCAGACGCGATGATTTAGCTGGCGTCTTGGATGTCGAAGACTTTTTCGAGGGGCTTGTCGAATACACGAGAAATCAAGATCGCCAGTTCGAGCGTTGGCGAATACTTGGCGTTTTCAATGGCAACGATGGTTTGTCGGGTGACTCCAACCTTTTCGGCGAGTTCTTTTTGCGTCATTTCATCTGCGTCAAAGCGTAGACGTCTAATGTTGTTGGTGATCCTGAGCTTGCCCATGGATCAATACCCCCGCCGATAGCTAGCAAATTTGACAATATCTGCTGACAGGGATCCGAAAGCCATTCCGAAATAGATGATGTTGAAGCCGGTGAGCGCTGATGCGTTGAGAGCCATGGCGACGACAGCTGAGACAAAACCCGCACCCGCGAAGATAATGATGGCGTAGCTGCCACGGCGCTCGAACATCTTGTCACGTTCATCAACGACGAAGCTGGGTTTGGGTTCGTGAGTAACAATCGCAAACCCAATGTTGAACAGTATGGTGCCGATGATGGTGGCCACGACGCCCAAGGGGATCAGCCAGATCACCATGCGGGCCCAGTTGTTTACAGCGTCTGGGCCATCAAACAATCCAGAGGCATTCATTTCCAGAAGCCGTGAAACAACAAATGCACTAACGGCGAGGTTCACGAAGATCGAGACGACCGTATTGCGATCTTGGTAGGTCATTTCTGAAATCCCTATTGGACAGAACACTTCTAGTGAGTCGATTATTACTTACATCTTGTATGAAATATTATACCCAATGTCAAAAATAATATACTTCAATATCGAAGCGTAGTTGCAGCTTATGCTCGATGATGGGCATCTACCCTTCAACTGGAGTGCTGCGCGTTTGCGACTGGCCCAAAGGTTGCGTCGCCAACTTTTCGAAGACTAGAACCAGCGTTATGCTAGACCCAGTTATCCTGCGATCTCAGCAAACATCCGAAAGCCAGAGGTTGTATTACTAGAGAATTGTTTCTTCCGGATCATGTTGACTACCTCAATGCCATCGAGTGTGGCTGAAGCTGATCTAAATGGCTTGAACCCACACATGTGCCGTACGCGTCATTTAAAGTTTGCGACACAACCCCTTCGCTTCAGCAGCGGCAACTTT
This sequence comes from Ruegeria sp. CDSA236, assembly GCF_059611285.1. Taxonomy (NCBI): domain Bacteria; kingdom Pseudomonadati; phylum Pseudomonadota; class Alphaproteobacteria; order Rhodobacterales; family Roseobacteraceae; genus Ruegeria; species Ruegeria sp. CDSA236. Next base: position 87,383 of record NZ_JBXWPG010000010.1, on the reverse strand, counting down.
GGACGATATCGAAGTCCCTCACATAATCCGCAAGGGGCAATTCACACCCGGATTCTGTCCGTTTCGGCCGTTCCCTGAGCTCGCGGCCTAACTCACGAGCGATTGCTGAAACCGCTCGGCAGGTTCAGAACTTTGTAACAGAACCGTTCGAGTGCTCGAAATAGTTAAGAATCACCTGGGTCAAAGGCTGCGAATGCCTAGCAAGAAAGGTATGAGGTTCGTTCTGAGAAATCTCAAGGGAAACCTGAGGCCCTAAAATCACGACTCAATTCGACGTTGAATCGCGTCAGCTTCGGATACAAGCTAAGAAAGAGCGCCAACTGTGGTCAGAATCTGCCTCAAACGTGTCCATAAGTGGGGGGAAGCAAGGCAATTTTATGTATCCCCGCTGCAGCCTTGACTAAACTTCCCGGGTACCGCTACGTCATTAAGAAATTATGAAGGTTGTATCAGTTTTTGCGAAACAACCTTGAGTAAAACGAGAATCAATAATCAGAAGTTTGAGGTTAGGAAAATGTTAAATCGGGTCCTGAAAACTACCTCTGGTGCGTTGATGTTGTCCGTCGCGACCATGGCAAACGCTGAAACTGTTCAATTGAACAGTTTAGACGGCGGAATGACTCTGACCGGAGAGCTAATAGATTTTGATGGCGCCAATTACGAACTCCGAACGGTGGTTGGTACAATCACGGTTGACGCTTTCAAAGTTGAATGCATTGGCGAAGCCTGCCCCAGTCGGAACGAAGGTCCGGTCGAATATGGCATTTCTGGTTCTTCTCGCCTGGTCGATGTCTTATTCGCTGACCTTACGACGCAATTCGGTGAGGAGATTGGCGGCACTGCTTTGCGCTCTGAGGAAGAAGGTGTTGATAAGCTACTGCTCCGCAACGAACTAGGCGAGTTTTTGGCCGAAGTCTCCTTGATGGGTGGTGACTCCGCAGACGGGATCAAACAACTGGTCGATGGAAACTCAGCACTGGCAGTGACCACACGCCCGGCTCAACCCGACGAGCTGGCAAGCGCATCGCAGGCTGGACTCGGGGATATCACCACGAGTGAAAACGAGAAAATTTTTGCGCTGGACGGTCTAGTTGTTATTACATCGCAAAGTAACCAACTGCGGGCAGTCGCCGAACAGGATCTAGCGCGAATATTTTCCGGAGCCATTTCCAACTGGAGCCAGATTGGTGGGCCCGATGCCCCGATCCAGCTTTACATGCGAGTGCCTGAAAGCGGAACTGCGTTGGTTTTCAATGACCTGATCATGAACCCCGTGGGCGCAACATACGCGAGCGATACAAGCTTTTTCGAAACAGACACGGAATTGGCTGCAGCAGTTGCTTCTGATCCGCTTGGTATCGGAATTACCAGCCTCGCAAGTGCTGATGAGGCCAAGGTTCTTGCAATTCGCGGTGTTTGTGGAATTCAGGTTCCAGCGACACCTTTCACCATCAAGACAGAAGAATACCCGCTTAGCCGACGCTTGTATGCATATACCGGCAAAACTGCGCCAGCACAGTTGAACCGCTTCATGCAATTCCTCGAAAGCGAAAAGGCGCAAGAGACAATTGATGCTTCGGGCTTTGTGTCACTTGGGGAATCCCTGCAAGGCCCCAATGAGCAGGGACTACGCTATCTTGGCGCAGTTATGCCAACCGATGCAGAGGTTACTCTGAAACAGTTGCAGGAAATGTCGGCTGAGCTGTCCGGTGCCGACCGTAGTTCTATAACCTTTCGGTTTGCATTCGGATCCTCTCGCCTGGATACGCGGGCACAGGACGACATAAGGCGCCTTGCTTCGTTGCTTGCCAAGGAAGAAACCACAAACAAAGAACTTCTTTTGATCGGATACACAGACTCTGTCGGTGCTGGCGGATCCAACCGGTCACTCAGTCAGCAGCGTGCCAAACAAGTTAGCAATGCGTTGCTACAAGCAGCGCCTACCAACAGCCTGGACGGGTTAACCATCCGAACTCTGGGTTATGGTGAGATCTCGCCGCTAAGTTGCAACGACACTGAGAATGGTCGCCGTATCAACCGCCGAGTGGAAGTCTGGTTGCGAGACGTTGTCACCACATCCCAGTAGCGAAGCGCCAACTCAGCTTCGGAACGGGAATACAACGGTCAGTGACCAAGACGATAATTCAATGGAGTAACGTCGTATGAGAATGCTCGCAGTATTGGCCAATGTTTTCCTACTGCAATTGTCAGGGGCGGCTGTCGCGCAGGAAGACCCATACAAAACCGCAGTAGACATCTGGCTCAATGGTAGCGAGGCCGTAGGCCTGCAAGGTTTGTCGGAAGCGGCCAGTCAGGGGAACACGTCGGCGCAAATGATCCTTGGTCAGATCGATCGCGATACTGTACCTGGAGGATTTTCCGATTACTTGATCAATCATCAGGCACGAGACCAGCTTCTTCGTGCACCGGATCCCGATAAGGGAACCGTAAACTGGTTGCTTGCTCTGAGCAATCCTGCCCTACAAAAACACGGCGAGGCCATCTTTGGATATCGGGTTGGTCGTCAGCCAATCAGCAATGCGATAGCACTGCAAACTCATGGTGAGATTGAAGGTGCCGAGTATGTACTGTGGAATACACTGAATAACGGCCGTTTTGATCTGATCAATTCCATGCCTTCAGAAAACTACGGCCTGTCCGAAGCCGGTTTTCTCAAGTGGATCGAAGCTTATATGGCGCGGGAAAACAAGGCGATCACGATGCGGGCCTTTGTGGAAGAATCCAATCCCAAACGTGTTTCGGGGTTGTTGGGTCTCAAACGACTGGCACGGCTGTTGAACCTCAATCAGCATTTTTCCGACGAAGCCAACCAGTTCACGACAGTGATGCTGGGCCGGGGCTCGGACTTGCCTGAAAGTGTCGATTTGGTTCGCTTGAACGAAAGCATTTCCCGCATCAGTGAAACCGATAAATACTTGAACATCGTAAAACGCTACTGCGACTCATGCGAAGGTGAAACAGTGGACTACGATTGCGTGGTTCAGGCTCTGGAAATCATAGGTGGCTACAAGACGCTGATGTCCATCCGCACCCCAGTTGAGGGGTCAATTGACCAGGCTACATTCATGAATTCTAATCGTGCGGTCGAAATCTTCGCGCAGCTGGTAAACAACATGCGCCGCCACTACTCTCGTGGCATTCGATCGTCTTGCATTGCCGCTAATCTGAAAGCCAAGATCTAACATATAGCTAAAACAAGGTTTGATTGAGATTATCACATGTTTGAAGGCGTCGTGAACCTTTGCAAAATAGCTTAACCGTTCAATGGTTCCGGTTCCGGTAAAGCAAAAGTAAAACGTTTGTATGTACTGACTTCCTACGCTGACCAACTTGGATCGAACAGTGTGCATACTGGAAATCACGAAACAAACGGACTCGCGTAAAGAGTGTGTATAACTGAGAAACGTTTTGTGATTGGAAATTGAATAATTCCTGATGTGCAAGGGACGATAACGGACGGGACGAGGCATGGGCAACGTAATGAAACTAGTAACGACTGGTGATGAAGATACGGGTCAGATGATCGGAGCCTCTTCCGCAGACGACCTCCCTGCAGGCGCCCGGTTGTTGCATGGTCAGTACAAAATTGACCACTACCTGAACAGCGGCGGCTTCGGCATTACCTATCTGGCCAATGACAGTCTCAACCGCAAGGTGGTCATCAAAGAGTGTTTTCCAGCCATGTTCGCGCGCCGACAGAATCTGCTGGTGAAGGCTCGTGTGCAAAAACACAAAGAAGATCTTCGCCAGATTGTGCGGCACTTCATCAACGAAGCCCAGCGCCTGGCAACTATGGATCACCCCAATATCGTTGGTGTGCACCAAGTCTTTGAGGACAACGACACCGCCTATATGGCACTGGACTTCGTTGAAGGCCCGGACCTTTTGGACGCAATCGACGACGCTGAAACCCAGCTGGACGAAGCCGATGTCATGTCGATCCTGCGGCAGATTCTGGATGCGGTCGCATTTATGCACAAGCAAGGGATGTTGCATCGGGACATATCGCCTGACAACATTCTGGTCGGACCCAACAAGATACCTGTATTGATTGATTTTGGTGCTGCGCGTGAGCAAAATAGGAAAACAAACCGTGTTTTGTCTGCCTTACGCGCAGTCAAGGATGGCTATTCCCCACAGGAATTTTATGTCACTGACGGCGTGCAAGGGCCGTTTAGCGACCTCTATTCCTTGGCGGCAACATTCTATCATGTGATCACCGGAGAGCGCGCGCCAGACAGCCAGACTCGGGTCTCTGCGATTGCCGAGCAAAAGCCCGATCCTTGCAAACCTTTGCAGGGGCGCTTTGATAAGTATGATGACGTCTTTCTCGAAGCGCTCGACAAGGCTATGTCGGCGATGCCAAAGGATCGCTTTCAAACCGCTGATGAGTGGCTCGAGGCGATAGATCACTTGACCGAACAGACCGCCGTTGAACAGGATGTTAGAGTTGCGGTCTCTTCATCCGGCGGAATCAACCGTGTCGCAATAACCGGCGGGCTGCTGGCATTTGGAGTTGTAGGTGCCGTAGTCGGCGTGCTGGCCATCGGAGTATTTTCACCATCCTCCGAGCCACAAGCAACGCAAGAGGACGTTTTGGCTGCCGAAGCTGAAGCCCGCGCCCAAGCTGAGATCGAAGCAGCGGCGACAGCAGAAGCAATCGCAGATGCCACCGCACGGGTCGCAGAAGCCGAGGCACGATTGGCCCAAGCCGAAGCCCGCGCGCAGGCAGAGACCATAGCGCGTGCTGAGGCCGAAGCCGCAGCTCAGGCAGCGGCTCAGGCCGAAGCCGAAGCCCGCGCCAAAGCGGCAACCGAATCGGAAGCTCGTGCACAGGCTGAGGCCGAAGCGGCTGCCCAGGCAGCTGCCCAAGCCGAAGCCGAAGCACGTGCCAAAGCCGCTGTCGAGGCAGAAGCACGCGCGCAAGCCGAGGTTGAAGCGGCCGCCAAAGCCGCTGCAGAGGCAGAAGCGCGCGCGCAGGCCGAAGTCGAAGCGGCAGCCAAAGCCGCAGCAGAAGCGCAAGCCCGAGCACAGGCTGAGATCGAAGCAGTCGCAATGGCGATGGCAGAGGCAGAATCGCGCGCGCAGGCTAACGATGAAGTTGCTGCTAAAGTGAGCACTGGCGACACAGATCAGGCGAATGTCGAAGCTGATACTACCACTCAAATCGTTCAGGATTTAGGGCCGACTTCAGTGAAGTCTGAATGGAAGGTTCTTTTGCCTTTTGTAGCGTCGGCGGATAGTCCCGATACTGTGGAATACGTCGCTAGCGAGGCCCCGGTTTGGGTTCACGCGGGGCTGCGTATTGACTCTGTCAATGGGATTGAAATCAATGATCTGAACTCCATCGCTGCCGTTCTACTTCAATCTGGGGCTACTCCTTCGCAAGAGGGAACCATGGATGTGACCATCGGGCTTTCTAACCCAAGAGACGGTGTCGAAGTGCGGGACGTTACACTGGGTGTCGTACAAGACACGACCTTGTCGAATGGCGTCGTTTTTCAAACTCAATATGCAGAGAATGGAAAATGGGTTACGAGCGTGGCTCATGTCCCAGAAGATGTAGGCCCAGGCACAACTCTGAAACCGAACGACCAGCTGACAGCATATTTTCCGACAGATGAAAATATCGATGGGCAAGATACGATTGCCGATCTTCTGCGAGCAGGTTTGAATGACGGCCAGACTGACTTCAAGTTCACGGTCAGAAGAGGCACTTCTTTGTGGCTGGCGGACTTGCACTACGTGGGCAAGTAATAGAGAGATCATGGCTGAACGCAGTGTGCGAGTTGACCACGCCACATTGAATAGGTGGGTTGTGAAAAAGCATAAACTGGTTCTAGTCTTTCGAAAAGTTTGCGACACATCTGTCTGGGCGTTCGTCACAGACGAAGATAACGAAACCGGTATGTTTCATTTCACCGTATATGGAGAAAGTGAGCCAAAGCTCTCTGAACAAGTCGGTGTTCTGAGCAGCGGAATGCTTACCAGCCTTGCAATGAGCAAGCTATGCGGTTCCACTCGCGATTGGCGCGAAGTCCTAGCCTGTTGTCGGCACATTCATTCACTGAGATTGTGACTTTGCTAACGCAGCATGAAGGCTGCGCCACGGACGCGGCTTCGAGCCGAGACTACTGTCATTCGATTTGTGACCAAGTATTTACGCCGAGTGTGAATGCTTGGAATTTTGCGGATTATGGTCGTCGAATTGTGGTTTCTCTTTTGAATTTCGAAGTGCGCGGTACTCGATAGGCGTTTGTCCGTAGACCCGTTGGAATGCACGATAGAAGTTGGAGCGTGCCAAAAACCCTGATTGAGAAGCGATGTTGGCAACGCTTTCATTAGTTTCTGCAAGCAACCGGGCCGCATGAGCCAAACGGAACTCGTTCACGTATTGCGACATGTTGGTTCCTTGAGTTCTGTTGACAGCAGACGACACAGAGCGGGCCGGAAGGCTTAGGCGCTTGGCAAGTCGTTGGACAGTTATGTTGGGGTCCAAAAAAAGCTGTTGTTCATCCATCAATGTCTGCAGTCGTTCTAGGACTTTCGCATCTTCAGTATTGGCTACTGGCGCTGCGTATGACACCGCGTCGGCTTTAGAGAACATCACTGGGAGCGTGATTGACGTCGCAAGAAGTAGAAAGATCAACGGAACAGTTCCGTAAGAAATCAGCATTGAGGCATTGGCGCCCTTGTTGAATGCAAAGTCGATTGCGATCGCGCTATCCAAAACCAGTACAAAGACGAGAAATCCAATGCCGCGTAAAAGCCAGTTGGAAAGGGCCTGGGTGACATCGACCCGTGCTTGACTCAGTGCGTCGGGCCCCTTCCGCCAAAGTAAGAAGAGAGCGACGCAATAATACGAATAGCTGGCACTGATTACCCAATCCATACTTCTCAAGTCGCTGGCCAAGAGCAGATACAACCCAATCAAAATGAAAGGCGCACCTAGGTGCATCATGACGATCTTGGCGACGTCGTGTTTTTCGACAGCCATCGATGCAAAGCTCAGATAAAGGAGTGGCCCGAGAAACAAGGGCAAACTGCGTTGCAGCGGGATCAACCCCTCGACTCCATAACCAAACCGCAGACCGACCAACAAGGATGAGAAGGCGCCCAACCCAAAGAAGGCTGAGAACAACATGTTGGCCAGACGAAAGCCCACATCCAACCGCCAGGCCAGCATGGAAAGCACACCGCAAAGAAACGCTGTCGCCAGCGGCAAGGGAAAACTGATCAACCCGGGGCTGTCCATTTGTCCTCTTTCTATCGCGACCTGTCCTCGATCGGGATCAAGGACAGGTATAGGCAGTGCAAAGCATTGTTTCAAATAAACCTACGGCTCAGCTTTGACGCATCTTGAACGATGATTGGAGCTTTCGATGAGACAAACTTCTTACCTTCTTGCTGGAGTCTTAGCTATGTGCGCAGCCACGGCATTTGCCCAGCCGTACCGGTCTGCAATGACAGAACTCAGTATCGCCGACGTCGAGGGAAAGCGCGATCTGTCCGGATTCATTTGGTATCCAACAGATGCCACTGGGCCAGAAACATACGACTTCGAAAGCGAAGTGTGGGTGGGGACGAAAGTTGTGAAGGATGCTGCGCCAGCGACGAGCCGGTTCCCACTTGTTGTCGTATCTCATGGTATGTTTGGTAACGCTTATAATCAGGCGTGGCTTGCCGGGGCCCTAGCGCAACGTGGTTACATTGTGGCCGCCATCAGCCATCCTGGTACGTCAACTTGGTCTCGCGACCCCGATCTGACCCGGCAACTATGGGAGCGGCCAAGGGACATTTCCCGTGTTATAGACCATGCGACTGGTGCATCTGATTTTTCGCAATATGTCGATTCAGACAGGATCTATATGGCTGGACACTCACTGGGTGGGTTCACGGCCGTTGCCTTGGCCGGCGCAAGGTACGACGCAACCGGGTTAAGTCAGTTTTGCGACACTCAGCCAGACGAACTGGCTTGTGGCATCCTTTCGGGTTGGAAAATCGCGCAAACACCTGAAGATCGCGCTCAGATGGAAACTGACCTGTCTGATGCTCGGATCAAGGCATTTGCAGTTTTTGATCTTGGCGGAACACAGAGTTTTTCCGAAGCGAGCCTTCGGAAAATTGACCGACCGATGTTGGTCTTTGGGGCGCCGATCATGAATTCTGGTCTGACTCTCGACATTGAATCCCGTGCCCTGATTGCCGCGCTACCCACGCAGAATGCACGCTATATCGAGCCCGAGACGCTATCGCATTTTGACTTCCTGGGTCGCTGCAAGCCCGGTGGCTACGAACTGCTCGCAAGAGAAGAACCAGGAGACGAAATCATCTGCTCAGATGGTGGCACAGCTCGTGCTGCCAAGCATGAGATGATCATCGACGCTGTTACGGATTTCTTTTCGGATTCATAACCATGCGAAGGCGGAATGGTATGGTGAATCCGGCCTTCCGCCTTCGCCTCCTGTCATGATCGCATAAACCAGTTTAGGCGACACCACCGTCGACAACTTGCTCGGGATATAGCTCCGCCCAATCTGACAAAAACTCGGATACGGCATCTTGGCTTGCCAGTTCTATGGCACGGCGCGGAAGAGCGACGCCTTCCCGCAATGCTAGACTCAGGCACCGAGTATAGTCGCGGTCTAATCGCTGCGGGCAGTTCTCCGACCCATGAATAACTGTGGACAGAAGTGTTCCTCCATAGCCGTTCACATGTGTCAGGTCTGGCTTTAACGACAGAAGGTACTCCATGACGTCTGGCAAGCCCTCCCATCCGGCAACCTGCACCGGTGTCAATCCTTCGGTATCTGGACGGTCATATTCAACTCCTACGGCGACCAGTCGTCGAACGTGATCCAGTTTTCCCGGGATGTGCAATATCATTCGAATGATATTGCGGTAAGCGTCAGGTATCTTGTCTGGGTCAAGGTCGCCTGGCGGCTGAACGCCATCGGCAACGGCAACGGCACTCAATGTAGTTTCGATTTCACTCAAGGTCGTATCTGCGCCGCGCTCTTCGAGCATCCTCGCCAAACTGACATTTCCAAATACCCGCGCATAAGCAAAGGGTGTAGTGTTTTCAAAGGGCCGATTCAGATCGGCTCCATTTTCAAGAAGAAGCTCGACCATATCTGGCGTGGCCATCCTTCGCGCCGCCTGGTGTAGCGCAGGGACGACCCACGGTGCCTCGCCGCCAACATGCGTCCCGTCAAATTCATCTACTTTAGCCCCGTGGTCGAGAAGCATCTGAACCGCCGTTGTGTCATGGAAGTCCATCGCGCGCAGCAATGCGTTTGTCCCCTTCGGGTCGGCGCCATGATCCAGAAGCAGTTGCAATCCCTTATGATGACCCAGCTCGGTTGAGTGATAAAGGCTCTCGCCGTCGTTCGGATTTGCGCCGTTCTCCAGCAGCCATTGCCCAAGAACCATATTGTCCGAATGGCCTATAGCGAAGTAGAGCGGTGATAGCTTGTAGTCGTTGCCATGGTAGACCGGCGCACCAAGATCAACATCAGCACCGGATTCCAAAAGGGCATTTGCGATATCAAGCATGTCATTGGCCAGCCCGGATGCGCGATGAATCCACTTGGACCGGGCGAGGATCGTCAAAGGCGGCGCCAGATCGCCAATAAGCTGGGTCGCCAGTTTCGGCGTTTGGTTGAGAAATTCCAACACATCCGACTTGCGATAAAGGGCCAGACACAGCCCGAAATCTCCGTCAGCTAGATCAGGCGCGTCAGCCAGAAGTTGATCAACAGCCGTAAAATGACCCTGAGCGAGAGCCAGTTTCAGGCGCTGTCGTTTGGCGGCTTTGTCCATGCCTAGTAGTTCGGCTGCGAACTTTAAGGCAGGCCAGGTCGGAAAACTGTTCTCGCACGCAATTACGTGCAAATAGTCCGAGTGCCTGAGTGCTGTTGCCTCCGGTCGAGGTGGATAGTTTGCGATGCGTTGACGGGCGCGTAATTCGCCTGCTTCATAGTCTTTGCGAAGTGCTTTGGCATCGCGGCGCAATTGGTCCAGGGATTTTGCCATCGGTGTCCTCACTTTTGGCTCGATGGTCCGCTGAATCCGAGCATGAGACATACCGAAATAAGGCTGTCGTATTGTTGATAGAGATGCCGATGACAGCTTTCCGCGGACCTGGAGGCTTTCCCTAGAAGCATTCCTATCATAACCATCCGAAGCAGCACCCGCAAGATCGGCTTGAGTGGATGACACTGATGCGAATGACCGCAAAACGAAGGCCGCGGCCTGCAACGAGACCCAAGAAACAGATGCTGCACTCTGCACGAAGGTCGGTAATGTGCACACAGTTGCCAATTAGGAACTGTTGTTCATCTCGTTCTGAACCACGTCGGCGTCTGAATGCTCGCAGGGCCAGTTAACGAGTCATTTGCGCCTTAGACTTCACTTCACACCAACGAAAAACAAATCCTTACAAATTTTTAAGATGTCTGAAAGGTCAGTTAAAACTCCCGGTATTCTACGGACAGCTTAGTTGATTAGTAACGAGGCGAGGGTCTTGTGCTGAGTTCTGTTTTACCCGTTTTGGCTGGCGTTCTTTTTGAAATTGGGCATCTGTGGCCGGCATTCTTTCTGGGCCCCGAAAGTGTTTTGGCTTTTTCAACCAACACTGCCCAATACTTAGTCTTTGCCTGCATTGCAGCACTGGTTTTTTTGCACAGAGGCCACAATCTCTCTCGCAACCTAAGTACATCAGTTCTGAAAGTGACATCTGATCCCAAGTGTCACACCCATCGGAGGACCAACGCCCTCCCTGGTTTGGATGACAGATTAATTGATCAGCTGTTTCTTCATGCCCAAGCAGTTCGAAGTGACAGACATACAGGTCGACATTGTACCTCCACAATCACAGCGAGAATTGGATAGAAAATGTCGAAATCCAAAGGTGACGCCACCTCTGTGCTGGCCAGATTTAACGAAAGATTTGGCCTGATTCAAAAACACGTCATCACCATTCCGCCCGCAAACAACAAAGCCCGCCCGGACAATCGTGCATTTGGTGCAGGTCAGACCAACTATTCCAAGGCCAAAAAGGAGCCAAACATGTCATTGGACATTTCTAAACTAAGTGAAATCAAAGGTCTTCTGGGGGCGTGCCTCGTCGACAGCGATACCGGTCTTGTTTTAGGCACAGAGGGCGGTTCCAAGTTTGATCTTGATACCGCAGGCGCCGCGAATGTTGAAGTTGTCCGCGCTAAGCTGCAGGCAATCGAAGCTTTGAAACTCAACGATACCATCGAAGACATTCTGATTACACTTGGCAAACAGTTTCATCTGGTTCGCCCACTGGACAAAAACCCAAACATTTTTGTGTATGTCGCGTTGGACAAGAAGGTCGCCAATCTGGGTCTCATCTCGACAAACTGACGGCTTTGATGTCAACGACCCGATCAGCCGCTGCAGCAATTGCGCATGATCTGAAAAGCCCGCTCACTCATGCTTATATAGCACTTCAGAAAGCGAAGGATTCTCTACAATCGGAAGGTCGATCCTTAGAACCGATTGACCAAATTCAATCTGAACTTGATCGTCTCAAATGGACCTTCGAAACAGTTTTGAGGATCGACCGTATTGAAGAAGGAGGCGGCCCCAAAGCGTTCAGCTATCTGGATTTAAATAGATTGGGTAGAGAAACAGTTGAAAACATTATTCCACTTGCGGAGGTTAAGGACCAAAGTCTTATTTTTGTGGATAACCAATCAGGGCGTACACTAATCGAAGGTGATGAAGGTATGTTGAAACAGCTCTGTGCAAACCTTCTGCAGAACTCAATTGATCATTGTCCGGATCATTCCAGGATTCTCCTGACTGTTGAACAAGAAGAAAGCACCATTACGCTCTCGGTTATTGACGATGGCCCTGGTGTTCCCGAAAACACACTGGGCAAGCTATTTGTTCCTTTCTATAAGCTAGAAAGTGAACGAACCAGTGTTGGGAATGGATTGGGTTTGGCGCTGGTGAAGGCTATAGCAGATCATCATTCGGCGCTCTTAGCGGCGACAAACAACTCACCTGGGTTGACTGTTTCAATTAAATTCGAAATCGCTTAGCGGCTTTAATTGAGACCTTGGCTCACACAGTTGTAAAGCGTCTTGTTGGCATTGGTCGGCATGCTGAATTCTCTTACACAAAGTGGGCAAGAAAGTTTCTTGAGTGTTTTCTTCTCAAACCCTGAGATCGCTCAAGAGCCGGAGCATTGCTATTCAACCTTGCGCAATATCTAGGCCTCTTTAATGGAGGTACTTCTTCGACTGATCCACAAACGAAGTATTCAGCTCATGCGGTAACCGACGTTTCTGAGGGTCACGATCCTCTGACCATCTGCACCGATCTTGCGTCTGAGGCGCCCGACATAGACATCTACAACATTGGTCAATGGATCTTCATTCATTCCCCAAACTGAATTCAGAATCCGCTCTCTTGATAATACGCGCCCAACATTGGTCAAAAACAAAAGGAGAAGGTCGCGCTCTTTCTTCGACAGCTGGATTTCTTGACCTTCGACAGCGACCTGAAGGGATTGCTTGTCAAATGTAAGTGCTCCGCATGTAATCACCGTGTTGCTGAGATTATTTGCATAGCTGTTGGCGCGGCGGTGCAACGCTTCTATCCGAGCGATGAGTTCGTCGAAATCAAAGGGTTTAGGAAGATAGTCGTCTGCACCAATCTTCAATCCTTCTACCCGTTCCTCAGGGCTATCCAAGGCGGTCAACATCAGGATAGGGATCTTTGACTTTCGGGCACGTAGCTTGCGACAAACATCTTGTCCCTGAATTCCCGGCAACATCAGATCCAACAAGATAATATCATAATTGCCGGATGCTACGTGCTCCAAAGCATCTTCCCCGCTTGGTGCATGATCTATGGACCAACCTTCAGCAGACAATCCGCGGCGTATGAAGTCAGCTACGCGTGTTTCGTCCTCGACAAGTAGAATATTCATAGTGTGCCTCAGTTTTCTCTCTGTCTGAAACCATGTATGGCAAAGCTGCGTGAGGTTTTATGGTTTTGCAATTTGCTTCTGAAACAGACAGGCATTAGCCCGTTTCTCGTCGAACATCGGTTTGTACAATTTTCATTAGGGGTTCTTTGGGCAGCGTTATAATGATTTTCAACCCGCCCTCCTGGCGATCTTGAAGATCAACGGTCCCACCATGGGCTTCGACAATCGATTTAACGACTGGAAGCCCCAGACCGCTTCCCTCGATCCCCTGCCCCGAGGCGTTTGAGCCCCGAAAGAACCGGTCGAATGCCTGGGATTTTTCCGCTGCGCTCAGGCCGGGACCGTCGTCTTCGATTGTAATCGAGCAAGACGCGAGCCCTTCTTCCAGTATTGCGCTGATTGTTGGGCCTCCATATCGTCGTGCATTTTGCAACAACGCGAGTATTGACTGGCGAAGCCGAACCTCATCGACCGAAGCCTTCACCATACATTCTGGGCTTTCGACCTGCACCGGATCAGGGAACATCGCCACGGCATCTCGTACCACTTTTCGTAGATCCGTTTTCTTGCGATCCAGCCTAAGTTGACCCGCCTCGAACCGAGCGACGGTTAGCATGTCATCAACGATTTGATTGGTGTGCTTTGCGGAATCCCGAATACGGGCGAGTGAGTCGGAAGTATCCTCTGACAATGTGTCTGATGTCCTTAAAGTAACGTCGGCCTCTCCAAGGATAATTGCCAGTGGCGTTCGCAACTCGTGACTAATATCGGCCATCAATCGTTTGCGGTTCTCTTCCCCCATTTCAAGTTTGTCGATGAGTTGTTGAAGCTCGAACGTTCTGGCAGCAACCGTTTCTTCAAGTTGCCTCTTTTGCTCGGCGCGACTTGCTTCTCGGGCAGCCAAGCCTTCCGCCATGCTATTCAGAACAGTGCCTAATTCCCTGAATTCACGGCTACCACCAAGATCTACGGGCTTCGAATAATCGGCTCTTCGCAGGCGCCCAACGCCGTCTGCAAGCAACGTAAGTGGTTTTCTGATTTGGCGGTTGAACGATACAAGGGCCACCAGCAACACACCTATGGCCGCAAGAACGATCACGTAAACCAATCGTTCATTCCATTCTCGAAAGGCTGCTGCTTCGGCCAAAACTTCTTCAACCTCTTCCACTTCCTCATCAAGCGCGGCCTGAATTTTTTGATCCAGTTCGTCATCAATGTCCCCGTCCAGCAGGGCGGCCAGACGCTCAATCCGCACAAATGTCTCAATCGGGCTACCAGCCTCTGAAAGGTTCGCGATGGCTGCATTGACAGCTTCTATATCGTCTTCAATCTCATCGAGAAGCTCCAGCTCTTCGAACTCCTCTTCGCCTACCATCTGAATTTCCCGGGCAATGGTCTTTCGGATTGCATCCAAAGTCTGGGCGATTTTCTCCTGCAGCTCTGTCTCGCTGATCCCATCATCCCGATCGCCGATAAGAAGTGCGTCACCGTGTTGCTTGAACAGACGGTATAGGTCCGCCTCAAGCCTCAGATGCAGGCCATATGACTCATGGGCCAGGGAAATTCGGGCATCCCACCATCGGGTTTTTTCGAGACTGTATAGGGTCAGGCCCGCTAGCCCACCCAAAAAACCGATCAGTACAGCGGCATAAATCCCAAATAGAGTAGATGAACGCATATCAAATAACCCTTGAATTCTGTTCTAAACTAAGCGGGATGGCGTGTTCGGCCAAAATGATGGTGGCCGACGAAAACTCCTGCAGAGTTTCGAGCAATTCAACCGTGTGATGCCAGCATGACATCCACCTGACTGACGCGATGATGACGACATCAGCTTTGCCGAGAACAGCGCGCACGAGATCCAATTGCAGAGTCTGGAGTGGCAAAAGACCTTTACCGTTCTCCGCCAACCGTTGATCTAGGCCGCGGGGCGCCGCGAGGAGATCGGACAGCCCAAAAACCCGCATAACCGTTGCTATCCTCAGATCGCTCGGTCGTCTCCGACAGCTCAGCGTTGCGGATCGTCGCAAACTTCCCTGAAGTCCAACATGGTTGTCTCCGATAAAGGCGATCTTCGGGGTACTAACTCCCCCACCATAACAGACATCAATGCCATCGTTTGCGTCTAGCCCGGCGATGATACGCGCGAGGCTGTTTGCATGTATATCTGTTAATTTGGAAACTGATCCCGGCGGAGCCACAAATGAGATGGGCTCCTGATCAAGCTCTCCGGCCACCTTGATGGTAATCGGGTCGTTTAGGTTTATTGCAGATCTGGTCACTTCTGGTTCCGAAAGCAGCTTCTCGGCTTTTTCACGGGCGACCCTCCACGCGCAATATTGGTCCCACGCCTCAGCCAGATTTTGTAACGGAAGGGCAATCAACGCCAATACCGACAGGCAAGCTGCAACTGTCGACGGAGCAATGGCGTACCGACTGGCCTGCCAAAGCATCAGCAGAGCGGTTAACGCCACACCCAGCTGCAAGACCGCCTGCAGGCTGGTTGTTCTACCGCGACGTGCCAGCGCATCACTGCGCAAACATGCGCCCTGTTTGTCAAGCTTGCGCAGTTCACGGTCGGTTCGACCCATCTGGTCTAATTCAGGTGCGATAGAAATGCGTTCAATCATGGAAATAGCAATGTTGGCTCGATTTCGACGAAGTTTTTGATGGCGCCGAACGAGATGCCAGGCCAGCAACCCCATTGCGACCAGTGCAACACTCAGCGAGGCGATACCATTGATCGCAAGCATAGGGTCGAGAAAATAGAGAATGGATACCGCGCCAGGGATCACAATCATTGCAGACCATGCATCCGGCAATCCGCGACCAAACCAAAGTCGCGCTGCAGATAAGTCACCGACAAACCTTAGGGACAACGCTCCAACTCGGCGTTTTTCATGTCGGGACTTTGGAAGTCGCGCAATCTGTCGATAAAGCGTCCGGCGCAGTGAAATTGTGTAACTCTGGCCAAGCGCTTCTGCCCGATATCGTGAAAAGAAGAGACATGCTGCTGCGACGGTACCGGAGACCCCCAGTTGCAAGACAGTATTTGTTGCAAGTACATCCCCGGCGTGAAGTGCCGCAAAAGCATCTCGTGTAGCAAACGCTGCGAAAGCAAGCGCAATAGCCTGCACGATTCCGCAGGATACCACGAGGACCGCATCAATGATGCGGTCCCTTGTGGCCAGTCTTGGGAGGGGGTTCATGCGGCCACATCTTCGCGGTCGCGTCGCATCAACGGTGCAACATGTTGGGCGATAATCGCTGGCGACCAAAGATCTTCGCGTGTTAAAATTGGGCGGCTGGTTACTTCTGCAGCTTCAGCAGCAGCCAACGGGGAACAACTGACCTTTCCGGATACCGCAAATGGGCTGAGACCCACATTATTTAGAACGGTTACACCGCCCAACGCACTCAGCGCGTCCGGCGCAGCGAATAAAATGCCGTCCAATCGATCCCGAATGCGTGAGGATTGTAAGATTGCCCGTGTTTCCTGCTGGAAGACGCCATCAGCGATCTCGACAACCACGACTTCGGCACCGCGCGACGCTGCAGTTGCAACCAGTGTATCAAATCCGGATTCGATCGCTTCAAATGGCATTCGATACGTGGTCGCCATTCCTACGTCAGTGAAATCAAGAGCTGGCGCGCCCCCATCTTCGAAACTGTTGAAGTCACCAAAGGCCCCGGTTCCGGTGGCTTTGACACCGGCGACGGCATATCCAGAGCGCATCAACCCATGGCCAAGGCTTGATGCGGCTGTAGTTTTTCCTGAATTCATTGAGGCTCCAAAAACACCAATGACCGTTACGCGCTCGTTGGTCGGCATCGATGGTAACGCATAATCTGCCACGTTGATCACCTGACCCTTGGCATTGGTCAAAAGGCCGATTGGCTTTAACCGTGTTGGATCATCCATGCAATCATGCGCGGCGTCTACGCGACCTGCGACGCCGCCACCGGCAACGAGATCGATAAGATCATCATCAATCACCGCGCTGGCAAGAAATTGGTCTGGTGCGTATCGGTCACCCAAGCATAGAACAACGTAATCGCCTGGGTAACTGACAGAGGCGCGACGTTCCGCTAATTGGATTTTCTTGTGATGACCAATCTCGGCGATCTCACAGAGGATAAGATCCCCTGCCTTTGCAGTATCCAACTGCGCGGAAAGTCCATGTACATCGGACCGGTCAACTCTGCGGGTTGTAAACGCCCATTTTGCGATTTCGCAGGCAATATGCGAGGTTTGGGGAAACTGTGTCATGCATTGCTCCGTAACTGGCTGTTCAGTGAAATCGTTTTGCCAAAGTGATGTGAGAACATTTGCAAAGTGGAATGAAGGATTGGCATGCAAACGAATGAACGGCAAATGAACACTTTTCAGGGTCCTCGTTTCTGTCTCAAAGCAATCTGATGCTAGTTCGATCTCCGGTTTGTCCTTGCGGACAGTCACTTAGAGTGCGCAAACGAACGGTTTTCGGTCAGTCATCATCGTTCCGATCGTCGCCACGGTCATCGTCTCCATCCCGTTCACTAGCCCCTTCGTAATTAGATCCGCGATCATCTTGACCTTTAGTTCGATCTCCACGACCGCCGCGGTCACCAGTGCTACCTATCTTGTTTTTTGTTCCCCACCGTAACTCAAGGATCGTGATGCGATTGTCTCGGTTGCGATCAATGTCTTCAAGAAGCCGCCGCGCACCAACTTCTCCAAAGGCGGCGGACAGCTCATTCAAGCTCAAGACACCGTCAGAATTCGTATCAACAGACCTGAAACTAGCAGTCTGCGCCGCTACTTTATTGAATTGACTGTCGCCAATCAGAAAAGTGAAAGCCAATAAAACGGCGCAGGTTAGGTAGCGAAAAATTCTCAACTTGCGTTGCGCTGACCTACTTCCAGTCTTTGTCACAGACGATCCCCTGCTCGTCGGTTGTTTCTGTGAACCAACGGTATTTAATTTCAGTAGGACAATATGGCTCGCAGAGATGAAAAGCGCATATATAGAATGTGAACGTTGGATGAACGGTATTTCCATGCGAAAAGATGGCTTGGCCTTATTGTTTGGAAGCCTCTCGGTATCAGGTCCGGATACTAGAGACTCAGGAACTGAAAATGCGGTGTTTTCAGTTTCCTACCAGAGAAATTCGGAGTGCAGGTGCTGGGCAATTGCCGCCTTTGGTCCTCACGGAAAAACCTTCTTGGCCTCTTAATCTTGGTTTGGTCCATCAATCAGTACTCGAAGCCAACAACGTGGGTTCGTTTCAAACAGATCAAAAGGACTTCGATAATCTTGCAATTTACACAAATCAATCAGAGGCTTTCTCCACAGAAAGAAGTTTACTGTTTCTGTCAGATTGAAGGTTTGATCTTATCCAGCAACCGTTCAGTTTTACATCACCACCGAAGGCCTACTTCCCGCCAGAGATGTTTTTCGCCGCGATCACAAAGCGTACAAAGCGGTCATTCGGGCGGAGAATACCAGGGGCAAGTTTGTCCGCACAGCAGACATCGACCACCACTTCTGATCGTTTGAACCTTACAAAACTGTCAGATGACGGCTTTGAGCCCAACCCGGTCATTGTTATTTTTCGCGGCGCAGGCTCGCAACGGAAGAAATGCTACATGCACTCGAAATCTGGCGCTGTGACGCGGCGATGAAACCGGCCATTGGTGCAACGCGCAGCGAGGCTGGAACGGTCAATTCACACAGTCGGGAAAGCAGTCTTTCGCAGCGCGCGGGCCAAGGATTGCTTTACGGAATTTACGACTTCTAGATCCTTTCTCCCTGGACTGATGGAGGTACTACCATTGCCTTATCAAAGCACCAATGTATGCGACCTAGCTTGAGGCGATTGCAACTTCTGAAGATTAGGTGCGAGCTCGACATGCGCTAGCAACATTGCCTATCATCTGCTCTGCCATCAAGACTCCCTGACTTCCGCATTTAACAATCAGAGCCTGCGCTAAACGTCAGCGCCTTCTGGGCACGACGACTTGGGCTTGGAGGCGAAAACGAACGCCCTCCGCACCCACTTTGGGTGCCTCAAGCCAATAGCCGGCCCCGGCTTGTAAATTGACCGGCACCGCCCCCCATTGCACCAGCCGTGACACCGATGCGTTAACTGGCACAGCCCAGGCTTCAGCCTCCCAGTCATAGGTGCTTTCGCTTTGCAGTGAATAGGTCCAGGCACCTTCAGTGGAATAAGCAAGAAAAGGCTGGAGAAAACTCACATTCGTGGGGGTTTCGGGGTGGCTCTCCAGATCCCACAGATGATTGGCCAGCGCGCCATAGGTCCAAGGCCCGGTCTGACGCAGGGCAATGCCGGTGATCCCGGCGGCCCAGGTGTCGCTTGACACGTCGCTAAAGGTCGGTAACCGCACAACCGGACCAATGCCCCATGTCAGATCCCCTGTTCCTGTAGGAGAAAACCATGCGGAGAACAGAATATCGCCGACCCCTTCCTGACGCGTCCCCGGGACAATGTCTTCCTGCCAGATGTAAGGAATGATAGTACGGGTGATCAGGTTAAGGTCATTGTTAAGTTCAAAGGGCACGACTGGCTGAAAGTTCAACGTGGTGCGCGACCCCTGATCAGAGACACCCAGGTTATCATCATAGTTCAACTGAAACGGAACCGAGATGATGGCAGCAAGCGGGTTGGCCAGTTCCTGGGCCAAATCGGCGGCCTCGTCTGCAACGGTTGAGGTTCCTACGCTGGCTGCAAAAAACAGCCCCACAAGTGCATGGGATCGACGCATGGCCGTGTACTCCTTTTTGAAAGGCGGGATGGGCGAGTGGCCTAGTTGATCGGTTCCACCGTCGGGAACGACCAACTACCGCTCAGGATTGCATCCTCTGGCTCGTAGAGGCGGACAGCATAGTTCCAGCCCGGAGTGATCGGAAGGCAGTTCACGCGGCCGTCGTCGCACCCACCAAAATGGAGTGTGACTGATCCGTCTTCCGCGGCTTGGGCCGTATAGCCGTTGTAGCTGTTAACACCCAGATCATTAGCAGCCAGGAAACCCTCGCCATTATAGACGGTCACCGACCAGAACGCCCGAACCGGGACATCCTTAACTGTAACCGCGTGTGGCGTTTCTCCATCGTTCGCATCGACCGCGCCCAACAGGTAAATCGCTGCCTCTGGGGGCAGGCCGCCCCAACCCGAGAGCGCCCCAACCAGAAACTGAACCGGGTCAACGTCCTCTTTGGCTCTACCAAAGGCACGCGACGTATCGATGCCCAGCAGGGACAAATCGCTGATTGCCTGACGCGCTACGGCAAGTTGTTCGGTATTCCAGTTGGGCGCATCAAACGGACCAGTTCCACCGCCACTGACAACAATCTGATCCTGCGCCGCCCGCGCCGCAGCGATGTCTTGTGGGTCAGTTACATCTACAAAAGTGCGGAAGGCAATGAATCCGAAAGGCGTACCAAGGTCTTCTTTGGTGATCAGGTACGTGCCGGGCGTTGCCTCGGCGTACATGAAATGATCCTGGTTGATGACATGCATCGAGATGTAACGGCCATCCGCCTCGGGGAGCGTAACTTCGACGGGTTCGGTCAAATCGAGCAGAACCGCAGAGTAAAGCGTATCCTGGTTCATTCGGATCACCGGCTGATTGTCAGGTGTTGTGGCTTCGCGCATATGCCCTAACTCGCCAACGGCCAAGCCGAGATTACTCATGTTAGTGCGGAACATATGGTCGGTTTCCGCGCGCACGAGATTGTCCACGGTCACATCAACCACGTCCTCGGCCCAGACCCCTGTCGGGAGTGTCAGGGCGATTGCCAGAAAAAGCTTCTTCATTTTTGCATCCTGTCATTCAGTTCACGGGTTGCACGGTCGGGAATACCCAACTTCCGTCGATGACCTCGGAACCGGGCTGATACAAGCGCACGGCGTAGTTCCAGCCGTCCATGATTGGAAGGCAGTTCACGCGGCCATCGTCGCAACCGCCGAAATGCACGGTCACACTGCCATCGTCGTTCTGGGTGCCCGAAACCGAGTTGACCACGTAGGCGTCGAGGGAATTGAGTTCAAAGAATCCGTCTGCATTGTACAGGCTCACGGACCAGAATGCGTTTACGGGAACATCCGCCGGCACCTGGATATAGTATTCGCCGAGCGGCAGGCCGGGCTCGATATTGAGATAAAAGGCTTCTTCTTCTGGTAGACCTCCAAAGCCGGCTGCGGTGCCCAAGAAATGGCGCAACGGGTCGACGTGTTCTGCCGTGCCAAAGGTCCGAACGCTGTCTGTTGCAAACCTGCCCAACTCAATCGCGGCCTGACGCACGGCCGCGAAGCTTTCGGTGTCATAATTGGGCATCTCGAAGGGCGTTGCCGAGGCAGCTTCGATAGTGAACCCGTCCTGAATTGTGTTGACTGCCGCGATGTCCTCCGGACTCTCGGCATCCACCAGTATTCTCATGAAAACAAGTACGTAGGGGGTGTCAAATGTGTCCATGTCGAGCTGAAACACACCACCGCCATCAAATACTTCATTGATGAAATGGTTCTGATTGACCACCATCGTTGTCATGTACCGGTCGCCCACATCGGGCAGTGTCAAGGTTGCGCCTTTGCTGATGTCGATAACCGCAACGCTATAGAGTGTGTCCCGGTTCATCCGGATAGTGGGCTGATTGTCGATGGGCGTGGGTTCATTGAAGTGGAAGAACTGGTTTACGCCTCCGGCCAGCCTGTCATACGTTTTCAATTCGTTGTCAGTCGCAGCCCGAACAAAGTTACTTATTGTGACCGGCACCTCGTATGTCTCGGCAAGTGCATCAACTGTGGTATCAAAGCTCTGAGCCGTCGCGGAGCTCCCCAACGCTGCAGCCAAGGCCGCCAGCTTCCAGCATTTGCGCGTGTGATTGATCATTTGCCGCTCCACTAACCAATTATTGCAATACATTGCTTGATGGTCCCGACACCTGCTCAGGCGGGCATTCTCACGCCCCTCAATTGGTGGGTTGCAGAAACTCTACAATTGGAACCATGGTCGTTGTTTTTCAACAAAACACAAAACTCGAATGTATACCCTGACCGATTGGAACAACCGTGTCGGAAAACTGGTTCAAAATGACAGGTTGCAAACGCGCATTGACCAACCTGTCTGATATTCTTCTTGTTTTACGCCCATGCGGCTGACCAATCATTCTTGTTGGGATGTCAATTTTTAGACTGAGATCAGCGGATGGTAAGGCTCTGTGCTCTCAAACCTTGCCAGCTGGAGCCTGACTTTCTCAATTCAAAAAGTGTGTTTGGCTTTGACACAGGTCAGGGACGCCGAGCTGCGCCGGACTATGTTTGGAGTGCTCAAAATTTTCATTGTAGTACGTGTAGGATGTAGGATGACGGGCCAGGACGGGAACGCTCAGCACAGGACACCGCCACTTGCGCGCGGGCGGGTTCTCTTACCGCTGTTGGTGGCTTATCGGGAATCCGGTCGATCCGTAGAAGACCTCCTTGCAGGGTTCGATCTTGCGTTTTCAGAGTTGAGCGCCCCAAATTGCTTCATTCCACACGATACGATCTACGCCGTGTTCGAAGCCGTCGCGCAAAACACATCACCAGATTTTCCAGCACTGGTTGGCCAGACTTCAGATCCGACCGTTTCATCCCCATTTGGGCAGGCCTTTCGGACCGCCAATTCCCTGGCTGATTTCATCGGCAGGTTCTGCGTTCATGCAGGCAACAATACAAATGCGGTCACGATGACACTAGATGTCTCTGGAGATTACGCGGTGCTTTCTGCTAAGCGCAGGTTCACGCCGCACTGCTCTCCAGCCTATATGGATGCGTTTCAGATCAGCCGGTGGGCCACGTTACTGCATGAAACCGCTGGTCAGAATTGGGAAGCGAACAAGGTTCTTGTTCGGGTGAACCGTCCTGATCTGCTCCCGTCATACTTCTATGGTATCAGGGCAGTAGGTGCGGGCCCAGACGGGTATTCCTTCCGCTTCCCAAGCCCCTGGCTTCTGCATGATTTGGTTAACCGAACCGCCGCTGATGGCATTCCGGCAGGCCAGGACGACAAAAACCCGGTACCAACAGACTTACTGAGTTCGCTCCAGAGCGTTGCCAACTCAATGGTTGGGCGAAATGACTTTTCAGTTACGGCGCTTGCCAGGGCATGCGGTGCTCGTGGTGCTGTTCTCAATCGCCGACTTGCGGCTTATGGGACATCATTGTCGCGCATAGTCATCGAAGCCAAATGCGACCGTGCTAAACACCTGCTTTCCAGGTCTGAGACGTCAGTGGGCGATATCGCCGACCAGCTAGGGTATTCTGACGCAACCGCTATGACACGGGCATTCAAGAAATGGACGGGACAAACACCTTCCGATTTTCGCATCCACGAACTGAATCGCCACGAGGCATCTGTTCCGATACTCGACCCGGTCGAATGCGATTGTGAAGCGTAACAGGAATAAGGCGCAACATACTTTTGCCGCGCTTCAAACTCGGGATAGGTAGAAAAGGGGAGCAGGCCATGGAGTGGATACAAAAACGAGGCATCGTCGGCAGCTTTCTAGTTGCGGCGACGACGCTCCTCGGCGGATCAGAAGTTGTGGCACAGGATACCGATTGGGGCTTTTACGGCAGCTTCTACATGTACGGCGCAGACACCAAGACAACCATTGGCTCGCTGGAGTCGGAGCTGAGCTTCAGTGATGCGGTTAAAAACCTTGATCTGGCATTCATGGGTACACTTGAGGCGCGAAATGGCCGATGGTCGTTGATCGCGGATTACATGCGCACAGACCTGTCCTTTGACGGTGATACCCCCGGCCCGGTGTTCAGCGGCGCTGAAACCAGTCTGCAGACTCAGTTCTTCAGTGGGTATGCCGCTTACACAGCCTATCAGGCCCAAAACCTGGCAGTGGATTTAGGGGGCGGGTTTCGTTGGTTTGCGACAAGCAGTACAATCACTCTGGTCGGTGGGCCCACCCCGCCGCCAAGTGCAAAGACCAGCGATGATTGGTTAGACCCTCTGATCGCGGCCCGTATCCGGTATCAGATCAATGACCGGTGGTCGGCCGTAGCCTTGGCCGACTATGGTGGGTTTCGCTCAGACCGCGAAACGGCGCAGTTCATAGCGACGGTAGGTTATGCCATCACCCCAAAGTGGAATCTGCGTGCAGGCTATCGCTACATCATGGTCGACAAAGGTGAAGGTCAAGACAGGTTCAAGCTTTCACAATCGGGGCCCGTGTTGGGTGTGACTTACAGCTTCTGAGTACCGGCATGATGCGAAAGATGGCGACACCAAACACAAACAGATCGGGGATCCTTGAGTTGCGCCGGGACGTAAGCGGTGATGCCCACAGGCGTGTGACCGACAATAAGAGCCGAGGTCGAACAATCTGGCGCAAACATTTGACGAAAGGAACAAGCAGGCGACTGATTGCTCCGGCTCTGCATTTGGCAATCGCGTGTTCTTGCTGTGCACTCGCCGCTTGCGGAGCAAATATCTATGACGAAGTTGAGTTGATGCCCTCGCCAACGGTCTACGCCGAGGCCGCCTTTGACCCTTTCGTTGATATCACTGCCGAAAATTTCAATCAGCGCTCGCAGCTGTTCTACGCGACGGATCGAATGCCTGCAGTTCCGGGCGACCCACAAGCCTTTTACAATAATGAACGCGGTCACCTCCTGCGCACCGGTATCACCAACGTGCAGATCGATCCCCGACTGGATTCATGGGAAGATCTTCGCCGCATCACTATGACGAGCCGACGAGCAACGGATTACAATCTCAGCGTCTCTCACGTCCAAGAGATTGGCGTCATGCCATTTAGTGTCACGCGTTATCTTGAAGACCCTCCGTCACAACAAGATATGGAGGCGGTCGGTCGTCGTTTTGCCGAGAAGATTGAGGATCAACTTGCATCCTCTCGCAACAAAGACATCTTCATCTACATCCATGGCTACAACGTCGATTTTGATTACTCGACGCTTGTTTCCAAAGAGTTACAGCATTTTCTGGGCTATCAGGACGCATTCATCAGCTACAACTGGCCTGCAACACCCCATCGGCTCGCGTATTTTCGTGATCAAGAATCCGCGTTGTCGACGCGCCGCAACCTTCGATCCCTTATCGAATACCTGTCAAAGCAAACAAGCACGCGCCGCATTCATCTCATAGGATACAGCGCAGGTTCGAGACTCGCATTTGAAACAGCTTACCAGATTGCACTTCGGTCGAGCCCTAAACCGCGGCTGGGGCATTTGATTCTGATCAGTAGCGACCTTGATCGCAGCTACTTTTTACAGGCGATTGAAGACGGCCTGCTTGATGCGGTTTCAGATGTGACACTTTATCAGTCGCAGACCGATTCAGCGCTCGCCATGTCGCGGTTCGTTTTCGGACGGGACCGTCTGGGTCAGGTTTCTGACGAAGCAATAAACGCATCGATCTTCCAGAATCAACTGTCAGAGATCGGTTCCCTGCACATCATCGATGTGACCAGGGCTGAAGAGACCAGTGCAGGAAATGGTCATTGGTATTTCCGGTCTTCACCGTGGGCCAGCAGTGACTTGTTCCTTACTCTGCTTACAGACCGGCCCCCTCAGGCGCGTGGACTTGTTCGCGCCACAGGCGAAGCAGTCTGGAGTTTTCCGTCGAATTATCCGCTGGTACTAAAGCATTATCGTATGAGCAACTGAGTTTGACCAACGCAAGTTCAAAGTCGATCACGGATTCCTCACGTGGCACAAACGTTGGACGGAACCCCGACTACTTTGTTTCAATGCATGCCGCATCTATCGAAGCCAATATTCGCTGCATCGCAGGAGGTTGGAGAAGAAGGGCTCACAACGGAGTTCGGATGTTTTGCAAGATCCGTGCTCATTATGACCCGTCGCCTGGCTGAACCAGCCCAATCCAGACCTTCGCCCGATATTGGCGATGCTGCAGCGTGGCCCGTCAGAGAAGACATTCGCTGCAGAAGCAATGCTGCACGGCGCACGGAGGTCTGGAGTGCGGGACAATGCGGCCATTCGGTCAAACCATAGCGGGCAAATTGGGTCGAATTGAATCAAGGGCAATTATTTCATCGATTAATTAGATTTCCCAAAATCGATCCTTCCCGAACCATTGCCACTTAAGTCGAGAATTGCATTCAATCTACACCTGCACGCGGCAACAAAGCGGTCAAACCAAAGCCCGGCAACAAAGCGTCGCCGCCAATCTAAATTTACTCGGCTGGTGACCAATTTGGGCCGGGATCATAGGTCGATATCTCAGCTGTTATTTCAAGCGTATCCGGCCCAAAGTCCGCTTCGAACACGGTGCCGTTTTCACCCACGAGAAAAGAATGGATACCCGTTTCTCCGTAGTCCGCAGGCACCGCAATCAAGGCGTGACCCGCCACGAACCGATCGCCGACAAAATAGGAATAGGCACCACCCGGAGCATTTGGTCCCTGCCCCTGCAAAATTGCGAAGTAGTAACCGAGGAAAGGTTCGGGTTCGAAATCATCCGCACCGTCGCTCCACCCCGAGGCGGTGGCTCGGGCAAGGGCTTCACCGACAAAACTGTCTTCTTCTGGCCAGAAGAGGCCGTTTCGTGCGCCGGGATCCGATATGATCGTTTGGGCAAATTCCATGACGCCATCGCCATTGTGATCCACAAGACGAAACGCCGCCTGAAGATCAACATAGGCCTCAAGCGTTTCGATTACTTCCAATTCATTCAGTCCGATTTCACGGGCGGAAAGCTCCTCTACCCCGGCTTCTAAATCAAACTTCCAACCATTCTCAGCTTTCAGAATTGGGATCGGAAAGGGCCAACTATCTTCGCCAAGCAGAAGAAAAACCCCATCATCCTCGGGCTGAAAGCGGTATCCTTCAGCATACATGCCAAGCACTTCCCGCCTTCTTTGCTGATCTTCCACCGGATCACCCGTTCCGATTAGATCTTCTGCCTCTGGTCCGAAAATCTCGAGCAGCTTGTTCTGATCATCGGCCCTTAACGCTTCGACAAAAGCGTCCAGCGCGGTTTGCGGAGTTTCGAACAGGGCACCGTCGGAAAACGCCGGTCCTGTAGCCACTGCGATCACTAAAATAGAAAAAACCGATTTACGCATGTTACCGCCTCCCCTTGCCTTTGGCAGCATGTCCCCGTTTGGACGCCTTGTGAGCTTTGCCGCCTGAAGATTTTTTCTTCATAGCCTTACCTTTGGACGCAGCGGGTTTTTGCTGAGCCGTGGCCTTTTTTACCTGAGGTTTCTTAGCTGCTTGCGGTTTCTTTTTGACAGGCTTCTTCGCCGCATCTGGCCGTTTCGTCCGATCGATGGCCTGCTGCTTGGCAGCAGCCTTGTCCCGATCAACGTTACCGCGATTCACCTGCGGCAAGGACTTGCCCCCACTACCTCGATTGGCCAGAGCACCGCTCGCGATAGCCCCCGCCCCTGCACCAGCTGCAACTGCTGCCGCGCCTCCCCTGCTAATGTCTGCAGCACCGGATTCACGGCTCAGTTTTGCGCGGAGTTCGTCCGTGCGACCCTCGGGGCGGTTGACAGGCAGGTCGCCGCGACCACCTTCCGGCCTTTTGTGATCAGCGATCTTGTCCCGGGCTTCCTTTTTTCGGTCAGGATCGGGTTTCCATCCGATATCAGTTCGGTCACCAAGATCTATATCGTTACCGATATTGACGTTGCCGTCGACGTCTATGTCGATGTCCGGGTTTCTGTATATCGGGCCACCGCCCCATCCGCCGCAATTCCGGCACCCCCAATAGTCATACCAGTCGTCGTCATCGTCGAAAATCTCGTCGATCAGCGCCACGGTACCAAATGTCAGCAAGGCCGCGCCCACTACGTCCCCGGTCGACGGGCCGGTATAGACAGTCTCGGGATTATATTGCGGGACGTACACTGTTTCGGGTTGTGTCGGAGTAATTACAACCGTTTCTTCATCAGATACCTCGACAGTTTGCTCGGGCCCGGAAACAAGAGCTCCGCTGTCAATTGCCTGATCCCGCATTACCTGCACCGCATCCAGTACATCGTCGGACTGGGCCAGCATGGCGGTGCCGACTGTCTCGGTCCAATCGATGTGGGTGGCCATTTGACCGACGACTTCGGGGAACGCCGTGGCCAATACACTTACAGACGGATCCCAGCCCATAGCTTCGATTTCCGGCTCGAGCTCTACGGGGTCGCGGTCGGCGTTATCCAACAAATATCGTTCTGCCTTAACAATCTCCAGTGGCTGAGTGGCCGCAACAAATATCTGTATGAGTAGAGTGTCGGGAAAAAGAGCCACCGGGGCGACCAAAGTTTGCAACTCAGCATCAGATAGAAGATCGGATGAAGTCTCAGACGTAACTTCCGTTGCAACAGTATCGGACGCCTCTTGTGCAAACAGGGCGTTAGATGCGCTTAAACTGAGAGCAAATATTATATATCTAAACATATTGCGATCCTTCAATTTATCGAAGGATCGCCTAAGACCGTGATTCTGGCAACTGGCCTGCCAAATGGAGGATCATTTAGTAAAATACGGTCATTGGTCAAGCTGGCTTGAGCCGTCAATTTACTTACAAGGCCAGCTTCTATTGCGCAGGGCGATTAACTCCCGACAAAACTGTTTTGCGCGACAAGCTTCAGGGATTAATGGGGGCGAAAACGTACAGAGCTTTTAGTGCTTCGCTCGGCTCCACCCCCGGCAAAGCGAGACGAAATATCTCTTCCATTGTGCCCTGAGCATACATTTCTGACAGAATACTATCGACAACGAGTCGAAAGTTATCGTCACCCCTCGCGATGGCCAATCCTTGCTTTTCTATCGTCAGTATTTCCTGGGATAGTTTGAATTTGCCCTTTAGTCCCGCAGCAATGTAGTTGACCAGCAAAATCGACTGATCTGCAAAATAGGCGTCAATTTCACCGTCTCGAAGTGCTTTGATACCGTCTGGGTGTGAAGCGAACCGCACCATTTCTGCGTCGATACCTGCAGCTTCAAATGAATTCAGAACGGACGCTTCTGTTGTTGTGCTGCTTCTCATTCCAACCTTCTTTCCCGCGAGTGCACCCATGGTGCCCTCAGCCTCGATTGGTAACAATATGGACGTGCCATCGACATAAGTTGGAATTGAGAAATCAACAATTTCGCGTCGGGAAAGTGTAATCGACGCTGCCCCGCAGAGCATATCCACCTCTCCGGAAGCTACTTTGTCGAAACGATCCTTAGAGTCGACCGGAATGAACTGAACATTCAAATCCTTCAATTCCAGTTTCTGCGCAATTACCTTCGCTACATGATCGCAAATCAACGGTGACAGACCAAACGGGCGACCTTGGTCGTTAATGTAAGACAACGGAGCAGCATCTGTTCGAAAACCAAATCGGATTTCGTTGTTTTTTGTTATCCTGTCGATTGTTTGGGCAACCGCGCCGGTTGTGAATAGAACCGTCACAATAAGTATAGAAAGCAAGCGCATGGTTTTTCCCTCTTTAGTGGCGTAACACCCTTGTGGAGGTGAAAAGCACCCTGTGTCGAGAGTAAAACACATTGTGTCGCCTAGGAGTCGGTTTGTTGATGAGAGGTGCTGGCATGGTGACGAATCGAAAGCATACCCTCGCAATATTGGCAGATGCCCGAATGCATCTGCTCCTTCTCAGGGCTTAACGCGAGAGAAAAGTCTTGTGGGCAGAGCTTATGCTCGAAGTTTCAAAGGACCCGCGTCAACTGCAAGTCGTTGCGACAACACAACACCGCACCAGTATATTTTCGTGGTGCAAACTGTTGACCTTCGCCGTGACGCTGTACGGTAGGGTTGATATTCAACGGTGAGGTTGAGCGAAGGGTAATGGGAATAGAACTACAACCGAGTTTGGCGGAACTTGGGGCGCGTAAAACCGTACCTTTTGCCTTTGTGTGTTTGCTGTTCTTCGCATCCTGTGCAACCACGAACCCAGAACTTTTGAAGTCCGAGTTGAACGCTCGACCCAGTGCACAGAATGCGTCGCCAAGCGACTACGCCGGGGAAGTTCAATTTAGCATCTCAAACAAGATTCCCGCTCGTGGGAAAAACCTACCTTACACATTTAACGCGGGCATCAGCAGTGCGACGTCAACGCGCCTAGGTTTCCGGGGGCTCTTAGATCTGCGAGAAATCCAAGTCCAAGCGCAAGCGCTTCTGTCGGGTACTCTGGAACAAAGTTGCTCTTTGAATGTTGACTTTGAACTCGACGACGCCCGCGCCAGCGGTGATCTCATTGAACTCGTAGGCTCAGTGGACGTCGAGCTTTATCGTTGTCGAAACGAAGAATCCGAGGGAACCAACGGGCGTGGAGTTCGCTTTATCTCGACGACTGTTGGGATCGCCGCAGCGGCACGCGCCAATGTTCAAGATCAATGCGTTCACTTTGATCTTGCCGACGTCGTGCTTCAACCTACTGGGTTTGTCGGCGGGTTGGTTAACCTAATTGGCCTCACGGAGCGTGTCGAGGAGGTCGTTCTCACCAAGGCAAAGGAGTTCACCGAAGAGAATGTGATTTGTCCGGAGATGCCTTCGGAGCTTTCTTCGTTGAATCCGGTTCTCGACGCCGGCGGTACACGAGAAATTGGTGACGGTGGCATCGGTGTTGCGTTGAGCGGCTCAATCGACACCAGTGCGATGACGATGATGGAACTCCTGGCGGTTATGCAATCTCGCGGTATTGTTGGGGGGGCAGGATGATGGATCGGATCTTTCTTCTGATACTAGCTACTGCCGGGCTTTTCGGATCCGCGCTGCTGGCTGAAGAGGTTACCTTCGAAGCAAACGGGGACGTCAAGCTAGGAGATCGTGAGTTTCCCGTTGATCTGGCATTGAGACTAAAAGATGTGAACGCGACAAGGATCTCAATCGAAAGTGTCATAGACCTACGCCGAGCAAACGAAATACTTGTAGAGGAACTCAAACGAGCCGCGTTTGTAGATGTCTGCAACGCACTGATCGGCGTGACCGAAGCAACGGCCCGTGCCGACGATACAGTGATTTCGCTAAGTGGGAGGATCGAAGCAGAGCTTTTCCGATGCGAAAGCCGCAGCGGCGGTGGATCTATACGCGGCGAGAACACTTTCGCTGGTGGTTTGACGGTGGGTGCTTCCGCTTCGGCCGAATTCAAAGATGACTGCCTTTTTTTCCGTTTGGATGACCTGAGACTTGCTCCGGATCAACTCACCGAGTCGTCCGATGCAAAGGGTAATGTCGAAAAGGTTCGGCAGGTATTCATCGAGACCGCGAACGCAATACTTCAAAGAAACCCGGTATGCCCAGAACTACCTCCCGAACTTGTCTCTCTCTCGCCAACTTACGACGCCGGTGGCACACGGGAGTTAGGGGAAGGTGGCGTCGGACTGTTCTTCCGAGGTTCAATCGAAACGAGTACTGAGGCGATTATTGACATCCTTCAGGTACTCCAGTCGAAGAAGGTGCTTCCACCTCCGCCCCGCTGAACCTAGTCAACGGTTAGTGCGGCAGATAGAATTTAATTATTTCGAAGAACAGGAACGAGTCGTAGAAATATGCATTTAACGTAGCATCATTCGTGCAATAGATGAGGTCGAAAATGATCCGTTTAGCATCTGTTCTTACCATTTTTCTTGCTTTTTGCGCCCATGCCGAGGACATCCCGAGCACTCAACGCGGCGACAGGCAGTATTCACCTTATCCACGGCAGAGCTTTCCCAATCAGGTCTTTTTTGGCGACACTCATTTGCATACGTCCGACTCTGCAGATGCCGGTATGATCGACAATGTGCTAGGCCCTGAAGAAGCGTACCGCTTTGCCAAGGACGAGGTGGTGATATCCAGCACCGGTGTCGAAGCTAGGCTGCGCTGACCATTGGACTTTTTGGTGGTTGCCGATCACGCTGAGAACTTGGGTCTCGCGCCGCTGTTGGCACCGAAAGACGCCACGCTTCTCATGACTGAGTTTGGGCAACAACTTAACGCTGCCGTTGAACCCACTGCGGACCCGATCCGTTTCGAAGAAGTCGTGGGCGGCATCGGTGGCGACGAGAAGGTTGCCCAATATGCATGGCAATCTTCGGCGTCGGGAATGGCGGCAGTTTGGGCAAGAGAAAACACACGCGAGGCCATTTGGCACGCTCTTGCTCGGAAAGAAGTCTACACAACCACAGGTCCGCGCATGCGCGTTCGCGTTTTTGCCGGATACGATTTTGAAGATACGGACCTGCCGCGTGCAGATTTTGCCGCGTATGGATATGAAGGAGGCGTCCCGATGGAGCCAATCTAGACCGCATTCAAATCGTCAAAGGGTGGTTAAATAGCGACGGGACAACTTCGGAACGCGTTTACGATATATCTTGCGGCGGGCGCGAACTAGTGAACGCGAAGTGTGGCGGACCCGTTGGCGGCACGGTTGACGTTGAGAGCGCTACTTGGACAAACGATATTGGTCAGGCAATTCTATCCGGGTATTGGGAAGACCCCGATTACGATCCGGAACAAAGCTCTTTCTACTATCCCAGAGTGTTGGCAATACCAACGCCACGTTGGACAACATACGATGCCAAAGTGCTCGGAACCGAGATCCCTGACGAAGCCCCACGGTCGATACAAGAGAGGCATATACATCGTCAATCTGGCACACACCTTAGGGACGATTTTTATAAGGCTGAAACCAGAATTTACTTGGTCCGCTTTGGGCTCATACCAGACCCCGGTGCCGTTGCAGAAAGGGCTCCTGCCCCACCTATAACTGATCATGCGGACAGCCCATTCCGAACCTTCACGCCATAATCTCCATGCTGCGGCGCGGCCCGTCGAACCTGCCGTTCGCTGCGAGCGCAAAATCAAAGGCTGCTTGAACTCGCAAAGTGCGGGACGAAGTTGCCCTTCGCCTGTCTAGGATCAAAGACCGCAAGCGGCCCAGAGCCGACATCCCTCAGCCAACTTACATGCTGCGGTCGCAGCCCGCATTACTGCCCTTCGCCGCGAGTGCAAAGCCAGAAGGCCATTATGCTCACAGATCGCGGACTTTGCAGCCATTCGGTTGCCCCTGCTGAATGTCCGCTACTCAAAAATAGACCCGACGCTTGGCCTGGTCAGTTGGTGACGACGGGGATCGTCACTCCGTAATGTGGTGGTCAAAGGTATTCCAGAAAGCGCCTCATTCAGCTTGTTGGGGCTTGCGTTTTGTGAAGCGGGAGAAAAGCCGCCCATCTGTTACAGCAAAGCCAAGAGCAATGATGGCGAACCCGACCCAAGCTTCCGGCTCCATCTTTTCACCAAGGAACGTGACACCAAGACCGATAGCGAACGGTGGGATCAGCAGCGTAACCAAAAGAAGATTGGCGGCTCCGGCGCGCGCAAGGATTGCGAAATAAAGTACATAGGCCAGCGCTGTTGATAGAGCGGCCATCCCAAGAAGCGCAGCCCATACGCCAGAAGACAGAGCCAAGTTTGGAGGGCCATCCATCACGAGAACAATCGGGATCATAAGCACTGTACTGCTGATCAGCATGCCAAGTGCGTTCACAAGTGGTGGTTGGCCTGAAAGAGCAGTTCTACCCCAGACACCGGCAAAAGCATACGAGAGCGTCGCCCCAAGGATAGCCAACTGCGCCAAATTACTCGGATTGAACTCAGTCAATGCACTTGGTCCCATAATGAAGGCCACCCCTAAAATACCCAGGGCGGCACCTGCTATTTTCTTCGGAGTCAGCGGCTCATCCTTTAGAAGCAAGCCAGCCACGACCGCTGCAAACATTGCCGTCGTTGCGTTGAGTATTGAAGCCAACCCGCTGTCGATTTGCGTTTGCCCCCAGAAGATCAGCGAGAACGGAATAGCGTTATTGAGCGCTCCCATAACGAGATAAGCGCCCCATACCCGAGGGGCACGTGGAACTCTCAATCCTTTGAATAGGACGATGAGTGCCAGTATTGGGACAGCCCAGATCACCCTATGCAGCGTTATTGTCAGCGGGGGCACTTCAGTCAGTGCGACCTCGCCAAAGAAGAAGGACCCGCCCCAAACAGCAGCGAGCAGAAGCAGCATGACGCTGGCTGTAAAATCCATTGCTGGCATGGGTTGGTTTGTCATGTCTTCTGGTTCCGTCACTAACTATCACCTAACGGATTAGCTGACGTGCCCCCGACACCGCGACCCGTTTCTTGCGGAAAGCCAAAACAATGCCAACTCTCATCTATCCAATTGTGAACGGCTGCATTCGCCTATCGGCGGAGTGCCTCAGCAATCATTTCTGCAAGCCTTTCGGGCTGATCAACGCTCGCCCAGTGTGTGGCATTATCGAGAACGATCCGATCCATCTTGTTTTCTTCTAACCAACGGACGGTGCTATCCGGACAGTTATCAGGGTTGTAGAGATAAATCACATTTGCCGCTTTCTGCAAAAATTCGCCGGGCACGCAGCTTGCTGAAAAACGCCGTGCGTCGGTGCCGAGTTGCCACAGCGCCAGAGTATCAGCCTTCGAAACTTCATTACGATACCGTCGGATGATTGGTGCCGTTTTCGCCATTTCATCAAGCCGCTCAAGAAAAGCTGCACGAAACGCAACCGGATCACTGTAGTCCGCGGCAGCTCCAGAAAAATAGGCATCCTCAGCGGTGATATTACCCTCTAGAGAAATAATGGTTGTCAAAGGACAGTCGGCCCTTTTGGCGGCCAGGGAGGCTATGATTGAAGCAACCGAATGAGCGACAATGATCTCAGCTCCGTGCTTGATCGCTTTGTCGGCGACGGTTTGTGCAAGTGCTTCAAGAGTTGTTGCCTTTGCCAGAGGCTGAGCGCCAAACCCCGGAAGATTGATGGGTAGCAAACGATAGCTATTGGCGAGGTGGGTGTCAGCCAAACCTTCAAACATGCTCGCATTGCCACCAAAGCCTGCAGCACAGAGAATGGTGGGTCTTTCATCGTTCATTTGACTGGGGTGTTTGGTCATTTCGGCTTCCAGAGCATCGTTTGCAGACATTAACACTGCTCCGCAGCATTCGACAATTCGAGCTCGTTACGGTCATCGACAGGCAGTACAACTTCACCTTTTTCAGACGAAAACCTGACCGTCGCGCACGGCCCGAAGGAGACATTCATCGTAAGTGCCGCCGCAGCAATGCGGCTTCGGCCTCTCGCTGCGCTCGCAAGATCGTTCGCCATGCGAATTCACAGATCGCGCAACAATCCTGCCGTTCCCAGCGAAGAACTCAGTTGCCACTCGCGAACCAAAGCTGACCTTGCGTATTCGCAAATCGAGCCGGAACGGGCTAAAAAAATCGTTTGGGTACTAAAAGTACAGCCAAGCAGGGTCCTGATCCGGATTTGTGCTTTGGACACCTCAAGCCGGGTTGCCTACTAGCTCTTTTTGATACCCGAAAAGTGCGGGCAACCCGCCCGTGTGCAGCAAAACGACTTTCTCACCTGGTTTTATCTTTCCACGTTCGATCAGGTCCAGCAAACCGGCGAATGTTTTGGCAGAATAGACCGGGTCTAGAAAAACCCCTTCGGTTCGGGCCATTTTCTCCAAAGCAGCGCGTGTTTTGGCATTCACTTTGCCATAGCCTGGCGGCAAGGCTTCATCCCAAACATCAATCCTGTCCTGTAGAAAACCTGCGTCGATATTCAGCAAATCCGCGAGATTCTGCAGAACGGTTTTCATTCGAGCCTTTTGCTTTTCACGATCCCGGCGCACGCAAATCCCAAACACCGAGGCAATGCTTTCTTCCAGCGCCAATCCGGTTAGCAAACCGCCATGTGTCGCGCCGCTGCCTGACGGGACAACGACCGCATCGAAATCTGGCATCTGCTGGTACAATTCCTGCCCAGCGACGACATAACCCAGGGCTCCTAGGGGTGGATGATGCAGGCCAAGGTGAATAACGTAAGGTGTGCAACCTTGGGCTTTCAATTCGTCGGCGCGTGCATGCAATGCCGCGTCCGCTCCGGGTTCGTCTTCGCCCTCTGGGTAACTCATTTGCTCGGCACCCAAGATTTGTGCCAGGAGTACATTTCCGGACGCATAATACTCTGATCCCATGTCCGGCACACGCTCTTCCAACTGAAGCACCGATTGCATACCCAGTTTGGCCGCTGCGGCGGCTGCAGATCGCACAAAATTGGATTGAACGGCGCCCGTGATCAGAATGGTATCAGCGCCTTTTTGCTGCGCATCTCCTAGATAAAATTCAAGCTGCCGTGTTTTGTTGCCACCAAAACTAAGCCCGGTCAGATCATCACGTTTCAGCCAGAGATCGATATCCAGCTCGGCCGATAGGTTGTCCAGGTGCTCCAAAGGTGTTGGGCCAGACATGAGTTGGGCACGTGGAAATCTGTGCAGATTTTCGTTTCGTATCATCGTGTGACCTTTGAGATTAAGCCGTCATATAGGCGCGATAGAACAGAACACAGCACGCGATCAGTGAAACCACGCGGATCGATGCTATGACGACCGCCTGTGGCAAGTAGGGACCTGTCGCACGGCCAAGTAAGCTGCCGATCAAGGTTATGGCGAGGAACCCCCATACTGACGACCCATACGAGATTGATTGTGCCCCGGACAGATTGTGCAACAAAAATGCGATGCCATATGCCACCAGCGCTATTGGTTGAACCAGCTTTGCCACCTCTTTGGCGGACCGACCCTTTGCAATCAAACCGAACACCATAAGTGGACCCGGGGTTGCCGCCCATACAGTTGCAAGTCCGGACAATCCGGTAACAGCTGAAAACCCGACGTTTCCAATTGAGCCACGCAAGGGGAGCAAGGTTGTAATCAAGCCGATTAACAACAGGCAGGCCGTCAGGGCGAGAACAAACGCCTCGCTCAAAAGGGGATAAACAATGCGGCCAGCAGCCACTCCAACGCAGCATCCAATGACCGCAGTGACGATTATCCGCCGATTATTTTTCAGAACATGCCGGTCCGTTGCCACCGCTGACACAACGGTGTTTAGCAGAAGCAAAATGGGAACCGCCGTCGGCGTGCCAAGCATAATCATCATGGGTGGCCCCGCAATGATGCTAAATCCGATGCCAACCCCGACTTGCAGCATAGCGCCAACGCAAATAGCGGTCATCAGGATGTACAGTTCATCGGGCACTCAAACTCCTATGGATCGGGGGATTGTTGCAGGGCCACAGGTACCTTGATTGACCAGCTGAGGTCTACTTCAATTCCAACCCACCTACGGCACGGCGCGGTCAGCGCTGCTACGGCATCATTCCAGAGTATGGTACTCGGGCCGCCACAGAATGCGCCATATGCGCCAGTGTCGTAAGGTCAAAAATGGGAAGCCGCAGTTCTTCCTGAAGGCGCGTGGCATATGGCGGCAGATCTGTACACTCCAATACCAATGACCGAATATCCGGAGCTTCAAGCATAAGACTGCGAGCGGCATCCAAGACCTCGGCTTCGATCAGATCAGTATCCATCCTCGTTCGTGCGTTCCGCAAGATCACCTCGGCGAATTCTGATGTACCTTCCAAGCCCTTCACTGCCACAGGAACACCGGCTGCACCGACACCTTCAAAATGCTGGGGCGTCAGTGCCGATGCATCCGCAGTCAGCACGCCCACTGGGGCGCTGGCCCCGGTCATGTGATAAGCCAGCGGCACCTGGATCAGGCTGGATGCAAAAACAGGAACGGAAACCGCCGCTGCCAGCTCTTTTTGAAACAGGGCCAGGAAGCCACAACTGCCGGTGATGGCACGAACGCCTTCAGCCTCAAGCCGCTTGGCTCCTTCAATGAAGGGGGTCAGCAATTCGGGCGTAGGATTATTCAGCAAGGTCGGGACAGTCACGCCGTCGATCATCTCATACAGGACCGGAAATGGCAGACTGGATGGGTTCTTGATATGGCCCGGCGGTTTTGGAAAATAACTTTCAAGGCACAGAACACCGATCGACGCGCCGCATATATTCTGACCACCTTGGTAAATTGGCATTGTTATCAGACCTTTCTAACTTGAGTGTTCAAAACCTGGCCAACGAAAACGGGGCCATATCGACGTTCGGGCTGCGACCGGACACAAGATCCGCCACAAGCTCACCGGTTTTCGGGGCCATCATCAGCCCGTAATGTGAATGTCCGAACGCGGCATACAGCCCGTCTGAGCCGTTGATCGGCCCGATAGCAGGCAAACTGTCCGGAAATGATGGCCGTCGACCCATCCAGAATCGTGCCTCGCTTGTTTCGAGGTCTGGCAACATCGCCTTTGCCTGTTCGGTCAGGATTTCTTTCTTGCGCGGATCAGCGGGCGCATCGACGCTGCCAAATTCGGCCGTGCCGGCGACTCTCAGGCCGCCCAGCATCGAGCTTGCGACGACCTTTGCGTCCACATCCATGACCGAGTTGTTCAATTGGACTGAACGGTTCGGGAATTCAACGTGGTAGCCGCGCTCGGCAACAAGGGGCACTGACAGCCCAAACGGTTTCAGCAGGTCGGCGGACCACACCCCAGCCGCAAGTATAAGCCTGGGGGCGTGCAGCGTATCCTGTGATGTTGTAATCTGCCAACTTCCATCTTGGGTCTGGATCAACTTGGAGACTTCGGTTTGTACGATCTCGGCCCCTTGCATGCATGCTTTTTCAGCCAGAACTGCCCCCAGACGTCCTGGTGAGGTTACGCGTGCCTGACCTTTGATCACGATCGCGGCTTTGAATTCCTCTGACAGTGCAGGTTCCAGGCCGCGCAACTCGGCACCATCGACAAGCTCCAGATCGCCTCCTTTTTCCTGGCGGATCAGATATCCAAGCCCATTCAGATCAGCCTGCTTCCGATGGCGAAATGCGTGAATATAGTAGCTGTCAGTGATCAGGTTTTCGTGCCCGGTGCCTTGAAGATGACGACGATACAGGTCGATAGAAGGGCGGCACAAAAGCTCCATCGCGTCCGAGATTTCGCGCACTGACTTTTCGCCGGAATTTCCCAAAAACCGCAGCCCCCAGGGGATCATTTTTGGCCAGAAACTGATTCTGACCGAAAGCGCACTTTTAGGATCCAGTAGCATCTGGGGCAGTGATTTCCATATGCCCGGCATCGCTTGCGGAATGATTGACCACGGCGACACTACACCTGCATTCCCGAAAGAGGTTTCCTGACCTGGTTCACCACGGTCAATCAATCGAACCGGAATGCCGCGTTCCTGTAACGACAAAGCGCAACAAATGCCGACGATCCCTGCGCCGATAATGGTCACTTGTTCTGTCATGGTTTCACGCCGGTGAGTGACTGCGGTTGCGGGCGATCAGTTGAGTGACGATGACAGGTGATGCCACGGCCAGCGCGATCAGATCAGCAGTCAGGCTGGGCGCGACAAAGATAATCCCAGCGATGGCCAACAGAATGCGCGATGCGATATTCAGCGGACTCAACCAATACCCAACCACAGCCGCCGACAGGGCAATAACCCCGGCGATGCAACTGGTCGCGGTATAGGTGAATTCCCATAGGTTGAACCCGGTTGACGACACGAACAGCAGCACCGGCGCATAAACAAAGGCCATAGGCGCTATCACTTTGCCCAATCCAAGGGTGAAGGCAGAAAGACCAGTTCGGAACGGGTTCGAGTTCGCAATGGCAGCCGCGGCATAGGCTGAAGTACAGACCGGTGGTGTAATTTCGGACACCACACCATAGTAGAGTACGAAAAGGTGGCTGGCGATGGGTGGAACACCCAGTTGCGCCAGCGCAGGCTGCGCCACTGACACCAGCATGATATACAGCGCGGTGGTCGGAATGCCCGCGCCCATCAAGATACAGACGACGGCGATGAACACCAGTGAGATGAACAATTGTAAGTCTTCCATCGCAAAGAACTGGAAGCTGCCGAACGAGATCATGTTGTACAGATCCGATGCCAGGTTGCCTGCGCCCTGTGTAACCATGAAACCGATGCGGAACCCGATGCCAGTGGTGTTGATCACGCCTACCACGATACCGACCGCAGCAGCGGCGGCGCCCACGGCTAGGGAGTATTTCACACCCAATTCTACCGCCTGTAGCATCTCGGGCACTTCGATGCGTTTCTGAGGGTTCATAGTTGCGACCACCGTCAATCCGCACAGGATTGTTGTCATGGTCAGGTCAAAGCCGCCGTCTGAGAACTTCCACAGTACAAAGCTGAGGAACGCTGCCGCGTAGATCAATGTCGGCGGTTGCCTCAAGCGCGACATGCCCGCGATTACCGCAAGTGATATGCCGCAGAAGGCCGACATGAAGGGCGTGTAACCCGTGAACAGAACCACTAGCAGGCCGATCAGGGGCACTATGTTGGCCCAGCCTTCGGCCCAGACGGCTTTGAGCTGCGGCATTTGCTCTTTGGTCAGACCTTTCAAGTTCAGCTTGCGCGCCATCAGGTGCACCACGGCAAAGACGCCAACATAGTGCAGAAGGGCTGGAAAGATCGCTGCAATCACGATCGTGGTATATGGAACCTCGAGGAATTCGGCCATGATAAAGGCGGCGGCCCCCATGATCGGCGGAGTGATCTGACCACCAGCAGAAGATGCTGCTTCGACGCCGCCCGCAAAGTGGCCGGGGTATCCTAGACGCTTCATGTTGGGAATGGTCAGCGCGCCGGTCGAAACGGTGTTGGCCACCGAAGAACCCGAGATCGTGCCGAAGAAGGCCGAGGATACCACCGACACTTTTGCCGGACCGCCGGTATAACGGCCCGCCAAAATAGTTGCATTGTCGATGAACAGCTGCCCCAGCCCCGTACGCTGCGCGATCACGCCAAACAGCACAAAATGAAACACGATGGTCGAAACAACCCAAAGAGTGACGCCATAGATGCCTTCCTGCGGGAAATACATCGACGACACGAAGGTTTTGAAGTTCACGCCGGGATGTTGCAGCAATCCGGGGAAATACGGCCCCAGCAGGGCATATGAGATAAACACACAGATGATCAGGGGCAGCACCCAACCCAAGGTGCGGCGCGCGATGTCCAGCACAAGCAGGATAATGATAACGCCCAAGATCACGTCATAGCTATTGGGGTTACCCATGCGGAACGTCTGTTCCTCGATACCCAGAAAAGGAATGCCGCGCCAGGCGACGCCAACATACAGCGCTGCAATGATCCCCAGCACCATGAAGACTAAGTCGTACAGTGGGACGTTGCCTATGCGAAACCGGCTTACCTTAAGCGCATAAAGGCTTTTGGCCCCGATAATCGGGATTGTCGCGTAGACCAGAATGAACAGCAGGGCCAGATAAATGCCCATGTGCCAGTGATCGGCAGGCAGGCCAAACCCGGCTGTGAAAAATTCGTAGA
The DNA here is from genome assembly GCF_059611285.1 of Ruegeria sp. CDSA236. Classification (NCBI taxonomy): domain Bacteria; kingdom Pseudomonadati; phylum Pseudomonadota; class Alphaproteobacteria; order Rhodobacterales; family Roseobacteraceae; genus Ruegeria; species Ruegeria sp. CDSA236. Next base: position 46,122 of record NZ_JBXWPG010000010.1, on the reverse strand, counting down.
ATGCAAAGATCAGGGCGACGAAGCGCAGAACAATTCCGGTTGTCGGAGTTACCTGACGGACGGCGGCGCCTTCGTCGAATTGTTCTTCGATTGCAGCCAGTTCCTCGGCTGTCAGCTCGTGGTCATCAAGCTTTTGTGTCTCGGACATGATGGCCCCCTGATTGCGCGTATTTTGAGTACCCGGTGCTCAGATCTGAGCACCGGACAACTAAGTTTCGGGAGAAAGAATTACTGAAGAAGCCCGGCTTCTTTGTAGAACTTCTCGGCACCCGGATGTAGCGGAACACCCAGCGCCTCCACGCCGTCCAACGCCGTATCTGGTGTGATCTGCTTACCCTTGGCATGACCGTTGTCCAGCAGCTTGCGAGTGTTGTCATTCCAAAGAGCTTTGGTCATCTGATAGACCAGATCATCGGACAGGTCCGAGGATACAACCAGCATCGCGCTTACCGCGGGGGTCTTCGTATCCGCATCAATACCTTCATAGACACCGCCAGGGATGGCCGAAGGGATATAAGCCGGAATGATCTCATTGATTTTGGCCAGGTCCTCATCGCTGAACGAGTGCAGGTTCATGCCTTTGGTCGAAGATAGTTGCACCATCGCAGCAACCGGCCAGCCCGCAGCGTAGAAATAGGCGTCGAGCTGACCATCGGCCAGCCGCTCGGCGCTCTGGCTGTTGTTAAGCTCGGCCTCATCCATGTTGTCACGGTTAACGCCCCAAGCATCCAGCATCTGCAAAACGGCAACCTGCGTGCCGGAACCAGCCTGCGCAATACCAACGCGCTTGCCTTCCAGATCACTCAGATCGTTAATCGTCGAGCCGGCCGGAAGCACCAGGTGCAGGTCTTCGGGGAACAGATTGGCGACGATGCGCAGTTTTGGATGGGGTTTGCCTTCGAACTTTCCTTCACCCAGATACATCGAACGGGTGACGTCGGCTGCAGCCAGCCCGGCCTCAAGTTCTCCGTTCTGCACGGCGGCATTGTTGAAGACCGAAGCGGTGGTGGATTGCGCGATCGCGATCAGGCCCGGAACACCGCACTGGCCGCCTTCTTCACACGGGCGCGATCCCGGAGGGGCGGAGATTCCGTTTGCGATGGTGCCACCGATGGGGAAATAGGTTCCGCCAGCGCCACCGGTGCCAATACGGAAGAACGTTGGGTCCTGCGCCAGCGCGGGGGCTGCCAGCGCGCCGGCCAATGCAAGACCAGTCAAGCATTTCACAAATTTCATTATCATCTCCCTTGTTGGAATTTCGGTTTTGGTTTTCCCAAACTTCGATCCTGCAAGCGTAGAGACAAACTTCATAAATACAAATTTGTTATATTTCACTAAACTAAAGTTTTGCTTATGTTTAAGAATATGAACCTAACTCAGCTAACCGTATTTCGTGAGGTGATGGAGACCGGCTCCATCTCTCAAACCGCCAAGAAACTAAATCGCACGCAGCCTGCAATCAGTCTTGCGTTGAAAAACCTTGAAAAATCTCTGGGCCTGATGCTGTTCGAACGTAAAGGACGGCGTTTGGTGCCGGCTCCCGAAGCGCATTATCTTTTGGCAGAAACGACAGGCATTCTTGACCGCCTTGCGTCGATCTCCAACACCATGGAAGGTCTCATCAAAGGGCATGCCGGAAGCTTGAATATTGCAACGATGCCTGGTCCATCTGCCTTTTTGTTCCCGCGTTTCATAAGCCAGTCAGTTGGCGAAAACCCCGAAATTCGCATAACACTTTCCACTCGCAGCTCACCTCAGATTATGGAGCTTGCGGGATCACAAAACATCGACTTCGGCTTTGCTGACTTCGAGCATTCAACCGGTAAAGAACCCCAATACTCCGCCGAGCTTATCCAGGCAGATTGCTTCTGTGCCCTTGATCGCGATCATCCGCTTTCATCGCGCCAGAGCTTGGCCTTATCAGACCTGGATAGAACGCCAATGGGCGGCCTGCATCCTTCACACCCGTTTCAACGAAAAATCCGGCAGGAGTTTGAAAATGTTGCCGCTGAATACAACCCAACGGTAACTTGCCAGTACTTTCTGCCATTAATCCCCTTTGTGAGTTCAGGACAGTGTTGCAGCATCGTAGATCCGCTGACAGTTGCGACTGAGCGTGAACTTAACTTCTCGAATGGCAAAGTGGTTTTCTTACCCTTCACGAAACCGCTCAGATATGAGTATGCCATCCTCGAACCAAACCACCGACCACCGTCCCAATTGGCACTACAGACCAAAGCGGGATGGAAGGCAGAAGTGTTGAGGATGTTGGGTGGTGTGAAGGCAAACCCCCTTTCCTTTTGGGTAGATGAAGCAGGGACAGAACATAATAGATCACAATAGACCTTACGATCTGAAAACCAATTTTTGTGTTTGGCTACTGTGTGACCAAAAGCCGGCATTCATGCATGTTGCAGCATTCGTGACTTTGGGCTCACTACGGACCTCGGAGACAGCGCAGCATCCATGCGATAAACGACCTGGGCACGGTCAGTCCGGCCCTTCGCAGTCATTCAATAGATCTACCAAATGCTGCCGCTGCATTCCCAACAACAGACGTTCATAACTCCGCCGAACTTCTCTTGCTTCTAAGTCGGTGTTGTCAGAAATAGCAGTTGGCGCGTGACTTTTGTGGCGAGGCTAAGTAGCATCTACCCTATGTATGACCATTGGGAAGATAAGGTACGGCGCCCATCCACCAAGGCCCTATTTTGTGCAATTGTTAGGATGGTGGGTCCTTGGAACCGACATTTTCGAGCAAACTCATGAGAGACTTAGCGACAGAACCCAAGAAGGCTTACCGTCACCTCGGAAGTGAAAACGGTCAAGCCTTCATTGGTTTGGTGGCGGACTTTAGAGCGGCCATCTTTGCCGGAGATGTACCGATGGGTCCAATTTCGGCCACCAGAGTAGGAGACAGTTTCGAATTAGACTGGTTCGTATCGTCTGGTTGTACGCTGAAAACAGTGATAGCTGCACGCGGCGCTGGGGACGAAGCTTGGAAAGATTCTCATAGAATCCAACTAGAGGCTCTAAAGATTGGCGGGGAGATATTGACTTAATGTTTGAACCAGACTGGGCTTCCCCACCGGGTGACACGATCTCTCGACTGGCTACCGCAGGCAATCTGTCTGTGCACGACTTGGCCGAACGCATAGGGTTCGAAGAAGACGTGCTCTCTGGCATCATGGACGGCAGAACCCAAATTTGCGATGAGATTGCAGACGCACTATCCAACGAACTCGGTGCATCGCGCCAGTTCTGGATCGAGCGTTACAATCAATTTCTTGACGACAAAGAGCGCATTGCTGGTTCTGCTCAAACAGAGACGCTTTCCACATGGGGGCAGTCTTTTCCAGCCAAAGCATTGCGGCAACTAGGCTGGCTGCCGAAGGGCTCTCGCGGTGAGCGGTTATCCAAAGACATACTAGATTTTTTTGGGTGCGACAGCATCAAAGGTTGGAATGAGCGCTACTCATCTGGGATAGGCCAAGTTGCGTTTCGAACGTCTTTTGCGTTTGAAACTGATGAAATGGCAACTTTGGCTTGGCTGCGCGTCGGTGAGGTTCAATCCGAAAGCTTGGCTCTCGCGAGGTTTTCTGCGAACGACTTCAAAAACCGTTTGCCTGAATTGAAGAAGTTGTGCGCACTCAAGCGCCCTGAGTTGTTCTTTCCAAAACTTCAGCAAGCTTGCGCCGAACACGGCGTTGGTCTTGTTAGTTCGAAGGCACCGACAGGTTGTCGAGCAAGCGGTGCCACTTGGACGTCGGCCAAGGGCAACCCTATTATTTTACTAAGTTTCCGATATCTGAGTGAGGACCATTTCTGGTTTACCTTTTTTCACGAAGCTGCGCACGTAGTTCTTCATGGCACTGACCACATTTCGGTTGATGGCAGCGACCCGTCGCCTTTAGGTGTGTCCGCAGTCGAAGATGAAGCTGATATTTTCGCTCAAGATGCGCTTGTCGCAGCTGATCTACGAGACGAGATGCTAAATGCCATACCGACTCGTCCACATGCACGTAGGATCGCGCGAAAAGCTGGGGTGACACCGGGCATTGTTGTCGGGCAGCTTCAGAAATCTGGGGCGCTCCAACCACACCAGTTTAACGATCTTAAGCGCCGGTACAAATGGAGCGACAACACAATACTTCCTGTCCTTTCTCAACCTCGGAAATACACGTAGGCATTCGGGCTTTTTTGCCAGTTGCAAAGGCTATCCTCGATCACTTGCTTGCCTACCCCGAGAATCTCGTCCAAGGCATCAACACGCGGCTCCAAGGCTCTGCCGGTGATATTGTGATCTCGGTTGTTAAAAAACAGTAGCCGTGCCCCAGCAAGCGGTCCTGTTGCCTTGTCCAAGTAGACGCTACCGGGTGTAATCGGAGCAAGCTGAAGTTTGCCGAGCATCGTAAGGAAGTCAAACCTGCCGAGGCGACCACCCCCAAACCCAAATACCCCCTTCATGGATTTGTAGAGAGCATCGAAAGCGGCCTGCGGCTCCTGACCCACACTTGCATGTGTCGCGATCATTCGTTCGCGAAAGCCACCGAGCTCGGTTTGCCACTCATAGTATGTTCGAAACGTCTTGGCTATTGCGAGTGGTTTTTTGCTTTGGAATTTGCGGTGGTTAGAAAAACTACCGGAAATGCTGGCGTCGGCCAAGCCAGCAGAGTTCACGCCCAACATGTTTTCGAAGCCTGCCGGGTTCGCAGCATATTGAGCGAATGTCCAAACTGGTCCTGCGCCGAACGATCCATAGACATTTGCAGCGAGCTTCCATTCGTCTACCGCATGTTTACCGAAATGAGTGAGGACGAATGTTATCCATACTGCTTCGTCCAACTGTCCACCTCGTTGAAAGTGAAGCGCCCCTCGTATTGGGTCGAAAATTCCAGAATGCGGATCACACCTGCCCGCGTTCACGCCACGCATCAACAACAAGTCAGTATATGAAATTCGGCGTAGGCTGGACACGATTTGTTGTGCCCAGCAACGTCTCCGCTGAGCACTCGCAATACTCGGAAGTGGACCAAATTGCGCTTCGATCTGGCCGATCTTTGCGAGAATTTCATCTATTCTGTCTTTGTGGATGCCGTTCATTTGCCGCCGCCTCAGCTCAAATTTTCAAATAGATCCCTAACGGGAGATTTTTTTCTTTCGAGCCTACCAAGGATGTAGATTCGATAGGTCGGTGAAATATCCTTCATGATATTTACAACTCTACGTAGCTCGGGCCTCTCGGTTCTGAGGCCATCTCCGCGTTTCTTCATTTCCTCAAACATCTTATGAATTCTGAAGAGTTCAATGAAATCTCGCCAGTATGCGTCAAGGTCAGTTGGAACAACGTAACCTATGTTGCCAGATCGAATTTCCTGCTCCGCTCTCTTTACCTTATCGATGCTCGGCCATGGGTTTCCTGATGGCATTTCAGGCATTGGCGAGAAATCATGGAAACCCTCTCTGTAGTATGCTTCGGCACCAGATGTCGAAGTGTTCGCTAGGCGATCCTCAGTTGCCTCACAGTCATGGTATAGGTGTAGGCTTGTTACAGAATGGGTGTAATTACCCAACCCAAAGCCAAGTTCACGAGCTGCAACCTCTTGAAGCATAGTGAATGTGAAGATGTCGTGCGGGAGGCCGAAGAATGCGTCATTGGAACGCATATGCGTGTGCATCATCAACTGCCCATTCCTAACCGCAAATTGAATGGTACAGGTGCAAGGCTTGTCGCCGTTCTTGGGCCTTGCATCGGAGTTGGCGTAAATTTGTACTAGTGCGTTGCGCGAGCCTTCTCGCTCACGCAAAGTACGGATCACCCGATCCCACTCGCTAACTCCGTCACGCTTTTCTAGTGCCCCTTTTCCAAAAATTCGCGGTCCGTAGGCCCCGTTTGCAGTGACTTCGTCTTTTATCAGTTTTGGATAATTGGGGATGTAGTGTTTGATGAAATCGACGCTATCACTGCCCGCTAGATACCAGAAAAACTCGCCAATTGGGCTAAAAGCTTTGGCCTTTGAAAATGATCGGCTTAGCCGCGCCCGCGGGTTTTTTAGTTCTAAGAGCGCGCCAAAAACCTCGGTGCTTCTTCCCTTGTTTGAGTCGACTTCAAAATTCCCACGCCCGTTGAGAAGCTGCTTGAAGACAGCCCTCATCAGATCATCTAGGCTGTCTTCGCTCGCGTGAAACAACTTCGCTCAACCTCACCTTTTGGTTGAATTTCGACGTTGTCTCGGGAAAGTTCAAGGGGTTAGCCGAGCGGTTTCCTGAACTTAATCCACAAGCGGCGCAACGGAGAAAACTATGACCGCAATTGAAATCAAGAAATTTATCGAGGGAGTGGAAGAGCTGAGGTCGTGGCGCCTAAACAATATCTACTGCGAAATAAAGGAATGGGGTGATCGGCCAATCGAGTTCAAATCTGATCCTCGCGGGACCCAACTATTTTCAATAGAGGAAATGAAAAGATCATTCTGTAGGCGATTTATTAACTTAGCCGATTCAGCTGGCCGACTACTTGAGGAGAATAGGGTAGTAAGCGCGGCCATCCTTGCGAGAGCACAGATTGAGACTGTCGGCATGGCAGCCTTTTTTGTGCATGAGGTGTCTCGAATGACGCAGAAGGGCGACCTTGAAGCTTTTGAAGGACGAGTTGCTCAGTTCCTCGGCGGACCGGTCGACGGCGGGGGCATCGCCAAGCGCGTTCACGTCATGGATGCTATGAGGCACCTCGACAAACTAGACCATACCTATGTTGAATACCTCTGGACCAAATATCCTGTAATGAAAGGTTTTTTTAACGCGTTAGACGAGGTCAAGTCATCAGGACTGGAAATCCAAGACCTTGTTAGCAGGATTTCTGCGATGAAGAACTATGACACGTTGAGCGAGTTCGTTCACCCAAATGCTCTGGGAACCTTTTTCATCTTTGGGCAACCTGAGGATAGAGGCCCAGACGAAGAAAAAGTAAGCGAGCTACTACGAAGGATGACTGGTGCAGCCACATGGCAAGGGCACCATATGATAACAGCCTTGAATGCCGCCGAGGGGTGGTCTGACGATTACTTTCAGCAGTTTGGGACCGAACGTCCGCTTTCTCCGTAATATACTGTTCGCTTTGCACTCGCGGCCAAGGTCAGCTCTCCGCCCTTATTACCAAAATATACAAGCCGCAGCATCGGTCAATACGGGCTTGAATCGAACAACCGCTGCGGCACGAATGTGAGTCCGATCCGGATTGGCGAACGGCAAGTGCGGCCCGCTAACGTGGTTCAAATGTCGATCTGCTCGGCGATGCTCAGCGCATCTTTAAGTTCGACACCAAGGTATCTGACAGTGCTGTCTACCTTTGTGTGTCCAAGCAGGAGTTGAACTGCTCTGAGATTTCCGGTTTTGCGGTATATCTCCGCTGCTTTGGTCCGGCGCAGCGAATGGGTACCGTATCCACTGGGCCCCAGCCCGATCGCCGCCACCCAATCTCGCACAAGTCGACCATATTGGCGTGTTGAGATATGCGAGCGGTCGTGAAACCGGCTGGGAAACATGAAACGGCAGCCGATCATTTCCGGTGACGTGATCCAAGAGGCAATCGTATCGCGCGTGTTTTCAGAGAGTTCGAACTGAACGGGCCGCTTGGTTTTGCTTTGGATAACAGACACGCGCACGGATAGCCCAAACCTGTTTCGGAAGCAGCGGCCGTTTCTGGCCGACAATCCGGCCCTTGTTCCAGGCTTTTCGTTTCGGAGTGACAGCGGGAAGTTGGACTCTTGGCATGATTTGCCCTCCGATCCTCCCTCCATCCCCGAACATCAGCACCGCGCTGACGAAGTTATCGTACAAACGGAGTGAATGCCTGCTCTCGGAAGTCAGCCGAGAACACCATTTCTGCCGGTGCATTCGGCAGCTAGGAGCCCAATCCTTCCTAGCTGTTGCAGTGCAGCGAATGACTGCTACTAAAAGTCGAGGTGTGTGTTTGAGTGAAAGGGTTTTCACTTAGGGACGCAGTGATGGAGCCGCGACTCATACGAACTGGGTCAAAATCAAATTCTGTAGCGCCGTGTAGTCTTGAATAGAAATAGCCCTTTGCCTATACCAGCGCCAACAGGTGGAGTTCACTCTTGATGACTCGATGGGACAATGTATGAAGAACGCTCTTTTGTTATCAGCTTCGCTGGTGGTTTTGGCATCTTGTGATGTCGCGCCCACGTCGGAAGTAGAGGGTTTTACACTGTCAGAAACTCCTGCATCTCAAAGCAATCCGGCACCTCAAGTGGCTGAAATAGATGGTCTTTCATTTATGGTCGCTACTTCGGATGACAGATCAGCGGCATTGGTTGGCATCCCAAGGCAACGCGGATCATATACTGGAAGTGATGTCGAATCCGCCGCGGAGCAGATTACGGGGTGCGACGCAACAATTGTACCGGGGGAGTGGTTTTTCCTCGGTGATTTGAAGAACTTTGAATTGAGCAATCTCCGACCCAATGTACGCCATCCATTTACGGGTTGGCAGGTCGAACTCAGCTGCTGATTTAGTCGGATACAAAATGCGATGCGAGTTAGCTGTTCACCGAGATTTTTCTGGCCGTTGCTGTAAAACGGACATCGGCGCAACCGCAGCGAATTTACCCTTCGTCCCGCAACCTGTAAATCTGGGAAGTAAATCTCGCAGCGGCATGCTTGAATGGCCGGTTTTCACACCGCGCAGCGGCGCTGAGAATGATGCGGCCGTGGAGATTTTCGTGCTGCGAGCGCACGCAGCGAGAAAACCGAATTCACAGAATGGGCTCAAACCGGACGCTCAAACGCCTGATTGCGTTCCGGCAACATTATAAACCGTAAACAGCTCTTTCGGCTCGGCCACACCGCGCAGCATATAGCGCCCGACCGAGATCAGATCCTGATCGCAGGGCTGCGCCGCGCGGGCTACGTCATCCGAGATCAGTATCCGTTGCCCCAAAGACCGATGCATGCCAGCGATACGCGCGGCCTGATTCACCGCTGGGCCGATCACCGTGAAATCCAAACGTGTCTCAGAACCGATATTGCCATACAGAATTTCGCCCGCATGCAAGGCCAGTGTGAAGTTGGCCACCGGCAGTCCAGCGGATTCGCGCTGCGCATTCAGTTCGGCGATCCGGTCCTGCAACATGGGAACCGCCTGCAGGGCCGCCTGCACGTCCTCTTCAATCTCGCCGACATTGAACATAGCCATCAGTCCATCGCCCATGAACTTCAGAATATTGCCGCCATTATCGTGCACGACGCCAACGGCAACCGCCAGATAGTCGTTCAACATATCGATGATCTCGATTCCGGGCAGATTCTCGGAGAGGCTGGTAAAGCCCTCAAGGTCGAAATTCCATATCACGGCGTCGATCTGCTGTAGGGATCCGCGACGAATTTCACCCGACAAAACACGCCGTCCAGCATCCCGACCTAAGTAGACGCGCATCAGATCTTTGGATATCCGCGCGTTCGAGGCTGACTTTAGTGCCAGGCCCAAATGGGGCAGGGCCGTATTGATAAGGTCAAGATCCTGTTCCCGAAACCCATCCGGCGCGTTCGAGGCCCACGACAACAGGACTCCATCTACGGCTTTTTTTGAGGTCTGCGACCGCGGATCGAAATTCACACCTTTAGCGTAATACTCGGTCGCACCAGCTTCGCGTAATTCATTGATCAATGGATAGCGGCTGGGCTCGTTCTGATCGACCATGCGTTCATGGACGCCGTCAAGATCGTGATGTAAAATCGCATATAGAGGACTGCTCATCCAGTCTTCTCTGGTCTCTTCTGAATACTCGAATTTTTGATAGTCACCGCCGGTGTCTTGATACCAGCTGTATCCGGTGCCGCCATATACCGGGTGCAGCGCCGATTGCGCCGCGTGAAATCGCATCAGGGGCACACCAAGTTCAATCAGACGGGTGCAATAGCCATCCAGCAATTCTTCTTTTTCGGCACCTTCAAGGCCCCGCGTCACCAGCCAGTTGATCAGATCATTTGATTTTGCCGCGTTTTGGTTCGGGGCTGTCATTTCACATTCCTGTGTCCGCTCTGGCTTCCATCTGGGAGCGAAAGGTTCGAATTACCAGAGGTCAATTCATATCAGCCAGCTTTCGCAACATTTTGCGCAACAAGGTAGCCTCGTTTTCTGTGAACATTGCGGCAAGCTGAGCATCATATTGCTGCGCAATACCGCGCAATTCGCGATAAACCGACCGTCCGGCCGTGGTCAATGCAAGATGTTCAACGCGGCGATCTGTCTGGCTGACGGTTCTGACAAGAAATCGGCGCTGCTCAAGCCTGCTGACCGCGCGGCTTATCTTGGTTTTGTGAATCCGGGCGCGTTGACCGATTTCTTTCGCGCTCAATTCTCCGTAATTGCCCAGATGAAACAACACTCTCCATTCCGTGCGCAGCATCCCATAGCGGTCTTTGTATACACGCTGAAATTCCAGTGCGCTTTCCTCGGCTGCCCGGTTCAGCAGATAGGGCAGGAAATCCAGCAGATCAAACCCGTCTCTTTCGGTACTTTCTGTCTTTGTCATGCTTGTTAGTTACAAAATCAACTATTATCTCACAAGCAGAAAACAGCAGGAGCCAAGGATGAACCATCCGACAGACCCGCATAAAATGATCCAGGCCAGTACGCCCTCTGGCACCCATCCGGGCTATATGCCCGGCTTTGGCAATGATTTCGAAACCGAGGCCCTACCCGGTGCGCTGCCGCAGGGCATGAACAGCCCGCAACGCTGCAACTATGGGCTATACGGCGAACAACTGAGCGGCACTGCCTTTACCGCCAACCCACCCGAGCGCACCTGGTGCTATCGTATCCGCCCTTCGGTGAAGCATTCGCATCGCTACGATAAGATCGACCTGCCCTATTGGAAATCGGCGCCTTGTGTTGACCCAGATGTTACCAGCCTGGGCCAGTATCGCTGGGACCCCGTCGCTCATACCCAAGATGGGCTGACATGGCTGACAGGCATGCGCACGATGACCACAGCAGGGGATGTGAATACGCAGGTCGGGATGGCCAGCCACATCTATCTGGTCACCGAATCGATGGTGAATGACTATTTCTTCTCGGCCGATTCCGAATTGCTGGTGGTGCCGCAAGAAGGCCGCCTGCGCTTTGCGACCGAGTTGGGGATCATCGACCTTGAGCCCAAGGAAATCGCCATTCTGCCGCGCGGGTTGGTCTATCGGGTTGAGGTTCTTGAGGGCCCTGCCCGCGGCTTTGTCTGCGAGAATTACGGGCAAAAATTCGAACTGCCCGGACGCGGCCCGATCGGCGCCAACTGCATGGCTAACCCACGAGATTTCAAGGCACCTATCGCGGCCTATGAAGACCGTGAGGTACCATCGACCGTCACCGTCAAATGGTGCGGGCAGTTCCACACCACAAAGATTGGGCAAAGCCCGCTGGATGTAGTCGCCTGGCACGGCAATTATGCCCCGTACAAATACGACCTGCGCACATATTGCCCGGTGGGGGCGATCCTGTTTGACCACCCTGACCCGTCGATCTTCACCGTACTCACCGCGCCGTCTGGACAGCCGGGCACAGCCAATATCGACTTTGTCCTGTTCCGCGAACGCTGGATGGTGGCCGAAGATACGTTCCGTCCTCCGTGGTACCACAAGAACATCATGTCCGAGCTGATGGGGAACATCTACGGCCAGTATGACGCCAAACCACAGGGCTTTGTTCCCGGCGGCATGAGTCTGCACAACATGATGTTGCCGCACGGACCTGACCAGGATGCCTTTGACAACGCGTCGAATTCGAACCTTGGACCGGATAAGTTGGATAATACGATGTCCTTCATGATCGAAACCCGGTTCCCGCAGCATCTGACATCATTTGCAGCGACCGAGGCCCCGCTGCAGGATGATTACATTGACTGCTGGACGTCGCTTGAGAAAAAGTTCGACGGTACACCGGGCAAGAAATAATACCGATTGAGGTCGCAGATTTTTCGACGAAAAATCTTGGCCCCTGACAGAGGTTTGGAGACAAAATGCCATTGAAGAAATCCTGGGTGAGCTCGGCCAATTCTGCCGATCACCCTTTTCCTTTGAACAACCTGCCTTATGGCGTGTTTTCGACAGGCGGCGAAGACCCGCATTGTGGTGTTGCAATCGGCGACATGATCCTTGATGTCACAGCTGCCGAGGCCGAGGGCCTGGTCGTTCTGGACGACGAACCGCTGTTCGACCTGCCTTTCTGGAACCCACTGATGGAGCAAGGCCCCGCCGTTTGGGCCGCCCTGCGCAACCGTCTGATGGATCTGCTGGCCGAAGGCAGCGCGGCACAAGAGGACGTCGCGCCTTTGCTTGTGGCGCAGGCAGATGCCGAGCTGCACATGCCTTTTGCCGTCAGCGAATATACCGATTTCTACGCCGGTCGGCACCACGCCCAAAATGTCGGCACCATGTTCCGTGGACCAGAGAATGCATTGCCCCCTAACTGGCTGCATATTCCCATCGGGTATAATGGCCGGGCGTCTTCGGTCGTGGTGTCGGGAACAGATATCCGCCGCCCCTGGGGTCAGTTGAAATCCCCCGATCAGGACCTTCCGGCCTTCCTTCCCAGCCGTCGTTTCGACATCGAGCTTGAGATGGGCGCCATCGTGGGCACACCCTCTGACGGACCAATTTCCGTGCAAGAGGCCGACGACAATATCTTTGGCTATGTCCTTCTGAATGACTGGTCCGCCCGCGATATTCAGGCGTGGGAGTATCAGCCGCTTGGGCCGTTTCAGGCCAAGGCAACCGCAACGTCGATCAGCCCATGGATCGTGACCAAGGCGGCGCTGGAACCTTTCCGCTGTGACACGCCCGAGCGGGATTTTGAGTTGCTGGCCCACCTCAAAGAACCCGGCCCGATGCTGTATGACATTGATCTGTCGATCACCATGGCCCCGGACGGCAAGGCCCCGACGACCATTGCGCGGACAAACTATAGTCAGATGTATTACTCCGCCGCGCAGCAACTGGCCCATCATACGACCTCGGGCTGCCCGATGAACACCGGCGATCTGCTGGGGTCCGGCACCATCTCTGGCCCGACAAAGCCCGAGCGCGGTTCGATGCTGGAGCTCAGCTGGGGCGGGAAAGAGCCGCTAACGCTGGAGACCGGCGAAAGCCGCAGCTTTATCGAGGATGGCGACACGCTGACCCTGACAGGGGCGGCCAAGGGGAAAGGGTACACGATCGGATTTGGCGAATGTGCCGGAACCGTGCTGCCCGCTCTCGAAAACCCATATTCGCGATAAGGAACCAGAAATGGCCAAGGCATTTGCGTCCCAAGGGGACATGTCGGAAAAGAAAATCTCGTTCACCGAGGTAGGAGACGGGCTTTATGCCTTTACCGCCGAAGGGGATCCGAATTCGGGCGTCATCATCGGTGATGACAGTGTCATGATTGTCGAGGCACAGGCGACGCCCCGTTTGGCCAACAAGGTAATCGAATGCGTGCGCTCGGTCACCGACAAGCCGATCACGCATGTGGCGCTGACCCATTATCACGCCGTCCGTGTTCTGGGTGCCAGCGCCTTTGGGGCGCAGCAGATCATGATGTCAGACATGGCCCGCGCGATGGTGGTGGAACGGGGACAGGAAGATTGGGACAGTGAGTTCCAGCGTTTCCCGCGCCTGTTCGAAGGGCACGAAAGCATTCCCGGTCTGACCTGGCCCACGACCACGTTCAGCGACACCATGACGGTATATCTGGGCAAACGTCGGATTGACCTGATGCATCTGGGCCGCGCACATACAGCAGGCGATATCGTGATCCATGTACCCGATCAGAATGTGATGTTTACCGGTGACATCGTCGAGTATCACTCGGCCTGTTACTGCGGCGATGGGCATTTCGGCGACTGGGGCGATACACTGGATGAGATCAAGTGGTTTGATGTCGACGCCATTGCGCCAGGCCGTGGCGATGCCCTGGTCGGCAAGGACATGGTCAATGCAGCCATCGAAAACACCCGCGATTTTGTCGACAGCACCTATCGTCCAGCAGCCAAGGTCGCGGCGCGCGGAGGAAGCCTGAAAGAAGCATGGGACGCGGTGCGCGCCGAATGCGACCCGAAATTCGCCGATTACGCGATCTATGAACACTGCCTGCCCTTCAACGTCGCCCGTGCCTATGACGAGGCGCGCGGGATCGACACCCCGCGCATCTGGACCGCCCAACGAGATCTGGAGATGTGGGAAGCCTTGCAGAGTTAAGGACATACGGTCGCATTTGATCCAGATCGTTTTTCGCAGGACGGATTAGTGAGACCCTGGGATCGGGACCACTGAGCCTGAACGGCTGGTGGAAAGGACCCTCAGCGCAGCGCAATGGGAGAGCCCCATGAACAAGATCTTCGAAATACCGCTTTACGCCTACGCGCGAAATCCCGATCAGGACGCCGTAGCCCCAATACGCCACAAGGTGATCGTCATCGGCGCCGGGCCAATCGGCTTGGCCACAGCTATTGATCTGGCACAACAGGGCGTTGAGGTTGTCGTTCTAGACGAAAATGACAAGGTCAGCTTTGGCAGCCGGGCCATCTGTTTTTCACAGCGCACGCTGGACATAGCCGACAGGCTTGGATGCGCAGAGCCCTTGGTCCGGAAAGGTGTTCTTTGGGATACCGGCAAGGTCTTTTTCGACACAAGACAGATCTATGAATTCAATTTGCAGCCAGAACAAGGCTATGCCAATCCGGCATTTATCAATCTGCAGCAATATCACCTAGAACAGATCCTTGTGGACCGCTTGCGCGCACTCCAAGCTGAAGGCGCGCCAATCGATATTCGCGGCCGCAATAGGGTCGAGGCGATCGGCACCCATGAGGACCATGTCACGCTTGAGGTAGAGACCCCCGAAGGCCCCTACAACATAGAAGCCGACTGGTTGATCGCCTGTGACGGCGCGCACTCTCCGGCCCGCAGGATGCTCGGGTTGGATTTCGACGGGCGCGTGTTCGAAGATAACTTCCTGATAGCTGATGTCGTGATGGAGGCTGACTTTCCTTCCGAACGCTGGTTCTGGTTTGATCCACCGTTCAACAGGGGGCAATCCGCCCTGCTTCACAAACAGCCTGACAATGTTTGGCGCATTGACCTGCAACTGGGTTGGGATATCGACAAGGAACGGGAAAAACGGCCCGAGAATGTGATCCCGCGCCTCAAGGAGATGCTGGGCGAAGATGTCGAATTCGATTTGGAATGGGTCTCGATCTATACCTTCCAGTGTCGCCGGATGGAGCGATTCCGGTATGGCCGGGTCCTGTTTGCCGGCGACAGCGCCCATCAGGTTAGCCCGTTTGGTGCGCGTGGGGCCAATTCGGGTGTGCAGGATTCGGACAACCTGTGTTGGAAGCTGAAGCTGGTTATCGACGGAAAAGCGCCCGATTATTTGCTGGATAGCTACAGCCATGAACGGGTGCAGGCCGCTGATGAGAATATTGCCTATTCCAGTCGCTCGACCGACTTCATCACGCCGAAATCCCAGATGTCCCGCCTGTTGCGCGACGCCGTTCTTGACCTGGGCGAGCACTACGAATTCGCGCGCCCTCTGGTGAATTCCGGCCGTCTGAGCACACCTTGTACCTATGCGGGCTCGTCGTTGAATTCCGCAGATGCGCTGAACGGGCCAGATATTACCCGTCCCGGCGCTGCGTGCCCGGATGCCCCCCTCGGCGCCGCGTTCCTGCTGCCGAAACTCGCGGGCAAGTTTACCCTTTTGACGATTGACGCCGACGCACCAGACACTCTTGAGGAAGACGGGGTTCAGGCAACCCGCTTGGCGTTGTCCGTTAAGGACGATCCGACCCTGGCGCTCAAGCGCCGCTATCTGGGGGATGCCACCAGCGCGGTTTATCTGATCCGTCCCGATCAACACGTGGCCGCCCGCCGTGATACGTACGAAGAAAACGCATTCCGGCAGGCGATCCGCAGGGCCACCGGTAAGGAGTAAGCGAGATGACCCAACTGATCCTCACCCCTAATCTGGACAATGCAGATGATTTCTATTTTGAACTGATCGCCGCCCATGACGGGCTGGATAAAACCGACAGCGACGCGCTGAATGCGCGGTTGGTACTGGTGCTAGCCAACCATATCGGAAATGCCGAGGTGTTGTCTGAAGCCCTGAAAGCCGCCAAGCTGAACGAGAATTGACGTAAACAGGAGGCCAGCGATGAGTGGCGTAGTTCTGTATGATTATTGGCGCTCGTCGGCCAGCTACCGGGTGCGGATCGCGTTAAACTTGGCTGGCATCACCTATCGTGCGGTGTCTGTCGATCTTGTCGCCGGAGATCACAAATCTGACGCTCATCTGAGGCGCAACCCGCAGGGGCTGGTTCCTGTGCTTGAGATTGACGGGCTGCGGCTGACGCAATCTTTGGCAATCATCGACTATCTGGACATGACACGGGGTCTGGGGTTGCTTCCTGCGGAACCCGGTATCCGCGCACAAGCACTGGCGCTGGCACAAACCATCGCCATTGATCTTCACCCAGTCTGCAATTTGTCAGTCGCACGCCATGCAACCGCGCTCAGTGGGAATGCAGAAGGCATGCCTGGCAACTGGATGAACCATTTCATACGACCAGGTCTGCTTGCGTTCGAAGCCCAGTTGGGCGGTTTCCAACAGACCCCATATTGCACTGGACCGCAGCTAGGGCTGGCTGATCTGTGCCTGATCCCACAGATGTACAATGCCCGCCGCTATCAGGTCGATCTGACCGACCTGCCCCGTATCCTGGGCGTCGAGGCCGCCTGCGCCAAACACCCAGCCTTTGCCGCAGCGCATCCCGATCAACACGCCCCCACCTGATCCTCTGCACAGGGTCTGTGTGACGATGCGAATGGGAATTGCCTGACCCCTGCCTTACGTTCTTCAAAACAAAATGCAGGAGGCCCCAATGCCCGAAATCATCGGCTATCACGCCCATGTCTATTTCGATGCAGAAACGCAGGATACCGCCCGGCAGCTCTGTGAAGAAGCAGTGCGCCTGTTCCCAGTTGCAATGGGGCGGATGCACGCCCGCAATGTAGGCCCACATCCAAGGTGGAGCTGCCAGTTGGGCTTTGCAGCCGACGCATTTGATCAGGTCATTCCCTGGCTGACGCTGAATCGGCAAGGGTTGACGATATTCACCCATCCCGAAACCGGCGAGCATCTAGCAGACCACCGCGACCGCGCCATTTGGATGGGTGAGATGCTGGATCTGGATCTGTCGATCTTCGACCAGCCTTAACCCAATGCCTTCGCCTGATCTCTCAGCTTGAACTTCTGAATCTTGCCGGTCGAGGTCTTTGGCAAAGGACCGAAGACCACCGTCTTAGGCACCTTGAAATGGGCCATGTTGTCCCGGCAGAACGCGATGATCTCTGCCTCTGTCGCTTGCCCATCTGGTTTGAGTTCAACAAAGGCGCATGGTGTTTCGCCCCATTTGTCATCGGGGCGGGCGACCACGGCGGCCTCCATCACGGCGGGGTGCTTGTACAAGATATCCTCAACCTCAACCGATGAGATATTCTCACCTCCTGAGATGATGATATCTTTGGACCGGTCCTTGAGTGCGACATATCCATCCGCATGCATCACCCCAAGATCGCCCGAGGCGAACCAACCGCCCCGGAACGCCTTGTCCGTGGCATCGGAGTTTTTGAGATAACCTTTCATGACAACATTGCCCTGCATGAAAATCTCACCCAGCGTCTCGCCATCCGCAGGCACGGGTTCCAACGTATCCGGGTCGGCCACCATAAGGCCGGACAGGGCCGAATACCGCACACCCTGACGAACCTTCAAAGCGGCGCGTTCTTCGCCTTCTTTGCTGTTCCATTCATCCTTCCAGGCGCAGACCACGGACGGACCATAAGTCTCGGTCAGGCCATAGACATGGGTAACCTCGATCCCCATATCCTCCATCTTCTTAACCACAGCCGCCGGAGGTGGAGCGCCTGCGGTCATCACTTTGATCTCGTGATCGAAATCCTTAAGGTGATCGGGCGCGTTGGCCAACATGTTCAGAACAATCGGCGCACCGCAGAAATGCGTGACCTTCTCATCCCGGAAGGCGGCATAAATCGGCTCATCCCGAACCGCCCGCAGGCAAACCGAGACCCCTGCATTTGCCGCCATGGCCCAAGGGAAACACCAGCCGTTGCAGTGGAACATCGGCAAGGTCCACAGATAGACTGAATGCCGGGGCATGCCCCAGTCCAGCAGATCAGATTGGGCATTCAGGGCCGCACCGCGGTGATGATACACAACCCCTTTTGGATTGCCTGTGGTGCCCGAGGTATAATTAAGCGTGATCGCATCCCATTCATCCGCTGGCAGGGACCATGCGAACTCGGGATCGCCTTCGGCCAAGAGCGCATCGTAAGTCAGACTGCCCTGTTTCTCGCCACCATCAAAGCTGGGATCCTCGATATCGATGACGAGAATATCGTGATCAACCTGTTCCAGTGCGTCTTGCACAACCGTAGAAAATTCCGGATCGACCAGCAGCACCTTGGTTTCCGCATGGTTCAGGATGAAGGCAATGATCGGCGCGTCCAGCCGGGTGTTAATCGCGTTCAGCACGGCGCCGGCCATGGGAACGCCAAAATGGGCCTCGTACAGTTCGGGGATGTTTGCTGCGATGATCGAAACTGTATCTCCTCGCCCTATTCCACGCCTATCCAGAGCGCTCGCCAGTCGACGACAACGGGTATAGGTTTCGGCCCAGGAATACCGGCGGACGCCATAAACAACTGACGGGTAATCAGGGTAGACCTGCGCCGTCCGTTCGATAAAGCTTAGCGGTGACAGCGGCGTATAATTCGCCTGACATTGATCCAAGTGGCGTTCATATATGTTGGCCCCTGTCATCTGCGGATCCTCCCAAATCGCAAGTTGCGCGAATTGAACACAAACATAGTCCCATGACAAACCCGTAGAAATACGGGCTGAGGCGGCCAAATAACCGTGCTGTGCCCGACTGGCGATACGAACCTACCCGATCTGGCCCTATCTTGTACTGGCCATTCACGCTGATCTGAGCCATCGAATATACAAGCCGAGGCGACACCGCCTCTGCAAGATGTGCACACGCTAATTTTGAAAGGACATGTCATGGACGGCACGTTCAACGAAAACGATCTTTCCCGCGTCGTCGAAGCCGACCGCGCCCATATTTGGCACCACTTGATCCAGCATAAACCCTTTGAAACCAACGACCCGCGCATCATTGTCGAAGGTAAGGGCATGCGTGTCTGGGATCAAAAAGGCAAAGAGCATCTGGACGCTGTATCGGGCGGCGTATGGACTGTGAATGTCGGCTATGGCCGCGAATCGATCTGTAAGGCGGTTTACGATCAGCTGATGAAGCTGTGCTATTTCGCCAACTCGGCGGGCTCGATCCCAGGTGCTTTGTTCGCCGAAAAGCTGATCGAGAAAATGCCTGGCATGAGCCGCGTGTATTACACCAACTCGGGCAGCGAGGCGAATGAGAAGGCGTTCAAGATGGTTCGCCAGATTGCCCACAAGAAATACGGCGGCAAGAAGACTAAGATTTTGTACCGTGACCGCGACTATCACGGCTCGACCCTGGCAGCGATGTCGGCAGGTGGTCAGGACGAGCGCAACGCGCAGTACGGGCCTTTCGCCCCCGGTTTCATCCGCGTGCCGCATTGCATGGAATACCGCAAGCACGAGCTGGACGGCGCGCCCGAAGAGAATTTCGGCGAATGGGCCGCGGATCAGATCGAAGAGGTGATCCTGCGCGAAGGCCCCGATACGGTTGGCGCCCTGTGCCTTGAGCCCGTGACAGCCGGTGGCGGCGTGATCGAAGCGCCAGAGGGTTATTGGCAGCGTGTGCAGGAGATCTGCAAGAAGTACGACATCCTGCTGCATATTGACGAGGTCGTCTGTGGCGTTGGCCGCACCGGTACCTGGTTCGGGTATCAACAATATGGTGTGAAGCCGGATTTCGTGACCATGGCCAAGGGTGTCGCCTCGGGCTATGCCGCCATCGCCTGCATGGTGACCACCGAGGAAGTCTTTGACATGTTCAAAGAAGACGCCTCGGACCCGATGGGCTACTTCCGCGATATCTCGACATTTGGTGGCTGTACCGCCGGTCCAGCGGCCGCGATCGAGAACATGCGGATCATCGAGGATGAGAACCTTCTGGCCAACTGTGTCGCTATGGGTGACCGGATGACGGGCAACCTTCAGGCGCTGATGGAAAAGTACAAGGTCGTCGGCGACGTCCGCGGCAAGGGCCTGTTCCTGGGTGCTGAGCTGGTCGCAGACCGCGCGTCCCGTGAGCCGGTCGATGAAAAACTGGCGCAGGCCGTTGTGGCCGACTGTATGGCGCAGGGCGTGATCATCGGCGTCACCAACCGCTCGGTCCCCGGTCGGAACAACACTCTGTGCTTCTCACCAGCGCTGATTGCCACCGCGGATGACATCGACCAAATCACCGATGCTGTCGATGGCGCACTGGGGCGTGTATTCGGCTGACACCGATAGCAGTCTCTTAGGATGAGACCATGAAAACCGGCGCTGCTTGCGCCGGTTTTTTTCTCAATACGGATGCCCAAACCCTTAATATGCGACCGGATGTTCCCGCTCAGTGCTGAATGTCGGCGGCCCGGATTGTAGAATCCGTTGATGTATTCGTTGAGCGTAAGCGTTGCAACTGACCCCTGAATTAGCCCCTGATCTGCCTCTTGTTTCCATGGCATATTGTCTAAAACGAGAGGCGGCAGCAACGAGGCAAGTTCCGCAATCATTCTAAGTCTATGGTTTCACCATTTAGGTGCATGCGGGAGGACGCCGTGTCTGGCCACCCGGCTTCAAGCGGTTTGTCAAAACCAAACTTGATCTCGGTGAACTGACTGTTGGTGACATCATGGAGGATTGCAACGTTTCGCAATCCCTCGTCTACAAATGGAGGTCAGGCGTGAAATCTTCACGGGTCAGAAGCGTCGCGCGGAACGAAGAACAAATTTTTTCGAAGGTTCTAGTTAACGAAAAGACGCAGCCAGGCCGTGATCCAGAAACTGACAATCGCAATCTTCTGGCGCACCGGGAAAGCACCATGCCTTTCCTGCCAATTATCCGGTGAACTGTTTGGTCAAAATTGCACTCGCGATGGATAGCCATTCATGATTTCACCAGCTGGCAACTTTAAATTCTACGCCGCCACCAAGCCAGTCGATTTTCGTAAAGGTATGGGTGGTTTGGAGGCGATCGTACTGAATGAATTCGATCTCGATCCATGCTGTGTTGCCATATTTGTTTTCCGTTCGACACGCACGGGCCGGCTGAAGCTCATAGTTTGGGACGGGGCGGGTCTTGTGCTGATCTATAAGCGGATCGGGGGTGAAGGTTTTGAATGGCCACGCGTCAGTGACGGGGTGATGACGATGACCAAATCGCAGTTTGAGGCCCTATTCGAAGGGCTTGATTCGAAGCGTGTGATAACGCGCTCTTCGGACTGCAATCAGTCCCTGATGTGAATAGCAGCGAACGGCGATACCAAGCCCAAAGCAGAATTTTGAGAGATAGTGGAAGGAGCACTCCGCCGTCACCACGGCGAAGTGCTGAATTGTGTGTGTCTAGTCGTTATTGAGACATCCCGCCTTCGCTGGAAACCTGTTTCTCAACTTGGCTTTGATTGGCCAGGTCAGAGCCACGCGGCGGGAACTCTTGGAATGTCTGAAGGTGTTGCTGCACCAGTCGCGCAGCAGGTCCAAACGCCCACATCTTCTGCCCCATCCATTTGGTATACATCCCGGATTCTTCGGCGGCCTTTTCATAAGGGTCGCGGCGCAGATTAAACAACATCGGCGCATTTAATTCTTCTTTTGGTCCGGCCCAGCCATGCTCTTGGATTACGAAATGGGCTTTCCAGTCCCTGTAGCGGACGGCCTGAAGGCTCGTGCCTTCGTAGTAGATGATTTCGTCGCGGTTGCTTTCGGCACCTCCCGTCAAATACGACAGTTGGTTGTATCCGTCCAAATGTGCTGTGTAGCCTTCATATCCAGACAAGAGCGCCTCGGGCAGGTTGTCAGGGCCACCTGCCGCTGCCACCAGCGTCGGCATCCAGTCCATACCGGACATAATGCCGTTTGCAACGCGTCCAGCAGGAACATTGCCGGGCCATTTGATAATCGCCGGAACGCGGAAACCACCTTCCCAGGTTGTTCCTTTTTCCCCGTGAAATGGTGTCGTGCCACCATCCGGCCAGGTCATCGTTTCAGGGCCATTGTCAGCAGTGAAAACCACAATTGTGTTGTCAGTGACACCCAGCTCGTCAAGCCGCGCCATCACTTTGCCCACATTGTCGTCAAGCTCTTGCATCACAACGTCCTGCAGCCCACGCCCATCGCCCAGCATGTCTTCGTATTTGGGGCTCAGGTGCGTCCAAACATGCGCTCTGGCCGGGGCCATCCATACAAAAAACGGTGTGTCCGCTTCGACAGCGCGATCAATAAAGTCGATCGTCTTTTCGGTCACCTCATCATCGAGCGTCTTTTGACGCTCGGGCGGCGCGGGTCCATCGTCCAGGATGCGCTGATTGCCGACCACGCCCCAACGCGGATCCACCGTTTCATCCAGTTCTTCGGTTGCAAAGGCATGTATGATGTTGCGCGGACCGAATTGGGCATTAAATTCGGGATCGTCTGGCCAGTCAGGGTCCGACGTATATTCCATCGCATTCAAATGGTAGAGCCAGCCCCAGTACTCGTCGAAACCTTTTGTTGTTGGCAAAAACTGGTTCTGGTCGCCCAAGTGGTTTTTCCCGAATTGACCGGTGGTATACCCCAAGGCCTTTAGCATGTTTGCAAGCGTGGGGTCTTCATTGCTCAGACCCACGGGATCACCGGGAAGACCAACAGTGTGCATCCCGACACGTACAGGAAACTGACCCGTCAAAAACGCAGCGCGACCTGCGGTACAGGTCGGTTCCGCGTAGTAGTCCGTCAGCCGCGTTCCCGCTTCGGCAAGCTGGTCCAGGTTCGGTGTTTTGATGCTTTTGACGCCTTGGTGGTAGCTTCCCAAGCTGGCCCAACCGACATCGTCAGCCATGATCACCAAAATATTTGGCTTGTCCTCTTGAGCAACTGCACTTGCGGCGACAGCAACCGAAGCGACGACCGCTCCGACGAAAGTGCGCGCGATTGATAAGCGTTTCTGCATGAATCATCCTTTCTTGCATCGTATCGGGGTCGTCTGGTCGTCCTCATAGCCCCAAATTCATAAGCGCGTAATTACTGTACAGCAGCGGAAAATGTCGCGCTTAAACGTTTGTTGAGCATCGCGTGTGGCTCGATTGAGCTACCATAGTAGAGCT
Organism: Ruegeria sp. CDSA236; assembly: GCF_059611285.1. Lineage (NCBI taxonomy): Bacteria > Pseudomonadati > Pseudomonadota > Alphaproteobacteria > Rhodobacterales > Roseobacteraceae > Ruegeria > Ruegeria sp. CDSA236. Next base: position 22,750 of record NZ_JBXWPG010000010.1, on the reverse strand, counting down.
GTGCAAAGGCGGCGATGTCGTTGAACAGAACCACAGCGTTGCCATCTGTGCCTTCATAGACAAGCAGTTTCTGGCAAAAGGCATCAAGACCGATCGCCGGGTAATCCGCCATTGCGACTCCACCGGGCGCTGGCCCCCCGAACAGCAGCAGCTTTGCGGCGGGAAGGGCAACGTCAAACGCGGCAGCTTCTTTCATAAAATCGATCTCGCCGAACCAAATTGTATCTGTTTGCGCGGTCACTGCTTTTTCGAGGCGCGCAACCGTTTCGGCAACGCCATACGCCGACGCAATTTCAATAATGCCAAAATCACGCTCGACAGCATCGGTGGGAATCGGGCTCGGATCTGCGCCATCTACCGCGCGCAGTACCGCTTGCAGGCGCTCATCAAAGGCAGCAAGGGCCGCTGACCCCTCAAGTCCGTGACGTTTGGCGATGAATGCAGAGGACGTGTAAGACAAGGACGGCTTAGCCTCGTCGCCGTATGACAACACCCTGAAGGGCAGATCCAACCCCGCACGAATGTTCTCGCTCAGGATGGCAGCGTTCACGCCGGGATCAGAGAAAAGCAAAACTCTCGACGGTGGCATCTCCACGCCTTCGCCAGCCGCCAAACGGGCATGATCTATCTCGATCACCCTTGCCATTTTGGCATCTGTCACCGCCTCTGCCACTGCTTCGAACAAAATATCGGTGTCGGCTTGCAGTGTATCATCTGCATCGGCGGAGATCGGAGTTAATGCCAGCGCAGCGGCCAACAGAGTGTTTCGGATACCCAAGTTGACCCTCCTGATCAAACCGCGCCTTGTTGACGCAAACGAAGCAGAGCCAAAGCTGCGAAAAGGATTTCTGCCAAAAAGTAGAACACCAGCAAGAAATTTGGCAAGCCATCGACCAAAAAGCTCAGCAGTCGGCCAGCGGCGAGCCCGGCCATGAAGAGGAACAGGCTCCAAAGGGCGGCGTTTGTAAGGGCGGGCTTGAATGCCCCGGCAATCCAAAACATCAACATCGCCAGATACAGCCCCATAATTGCCCGGAAGATGTGGGTGAGCTCTGTCGTGTCGACTGGAAATCCCAGCAACATCGGCACACTCGCCGACGGCATCGCGCCATAAGACAGTGCGATCGGGAACAACCCAACGGATGCGAGCAACAAAACAAAACGGTCAGACAAGGAATTTCCCTTTTGGCTGCCTCTACAAGAGCCAGATAGAATATACTTTCAATTCCGCGTTAGGCAACTCAGAACCATGGTCAATTTCCTTACCGCCGGAAACTTACGCGGGACGTTAGGATAATACCGCAGGCACGACCTGCATATCAGGCTTTGTCCCCAACTCAGTCACGCATGTACCACGAGACGTATTACCGCTTCGTCCCGCGACTTGATCCTTAGTCCACCCGTTGATGTTGCTTGCGCAGCGAATGGCCGGTCTGGTGAAGCGGCGCTGTCGAGGAAGATGGATGTCTCCTTTGGGCCATCTGCTACGATGCTAGTTCTGCGAAACTGGCAGATGCCGCGCCGCATCTGAGGTCGGCACTGAGCCCAACCTGTACCTTCGGTATTTTTGCTGCGCGCGCTCGCAGCACGAAAATCGCCGTAAGAGGTCAGGTTCCGCCGCCGCAGGGCAGCGGCAAAATCTGCCATTCGTCGATTGCGCAGAATTTTTAATACGACATATTCACAGGTTGCAAGACAAGACGGCCATCGGCTTCAATCGCGCCAACAGCCGCTGACAAATTTAAGAACCGGATTTCCCTGTCAGCATAAATTGATTTGAAGGTGCGCCTGCCCGTCGCTTGTCCGTTCAACAGAATGTCCTTTGGGACCAATTACACCACGAATGCGCGAGCGGAAATTTGAGAAGCCTTCGGATGTGACAACGTCTACGGCTTCATCCAAGTGCACCTCTAACCGGAACCATCCTGGTTTCATGATCGAAATAGAGACCACATGCCCCGTGAACGGTTGCGATAGATACGTTCCGCTGACCTTGTCACCGATGGCCCATCCCTTGGGTGGTCCGTTTCCGATGGCTGCAAACATCGTGTTCCAATCGCGGAACCCGTGTTGGTGGGCGACCAACTCGAGGGACTTGGCATGGCCAATCGATGCACCTTCCTCGGTCAATTTTGTGCGCAAACGCTTAGCTTGATCCTTAGCTTGCGTAGCTGACGGAAATTGCGTGTTCATGACGCCACTCCTTTTTTGGTGTGGAAAATGCCCCATTTTAGCTCTGGGTCTTGGGCGGAGAGCCAAAGCACTACAACAGTGAGACCCAACATCATCACTTCGGCCAGCGGGCCCGCATACCAGATGCCAACTTCGCCAAACCAGAGGGGCAACAGGAACGTCAACGGGATCGCAAAGGCATAAGGTTTTGTCAGCCCTAGAAGGGCTGCCTTTCCTGCAGATCCAATCGCCTGAAAATAGGTCGCAATCATCATCAACGGGCCCAACAGGAAAAAGACACATGTCATTACCGGCAAGATGCGCGCAACCTCTGCAATGACCGACGTGTCGTCTACAAACGCGCTCGCGATCCGGCTAGGCATGCTAATCACAACGACCTGCACGATTGCGCAATAAACAAACGCGACCCAAAGTGCCATGCGCAGGCTTGCATCTGACCTTTGCCAAAGTTCAGCACCATAGTTGTTGCCCGTGATCGTCTGCATTGCAAACGACAAGCCCAGAAGTGGCAGGAAAGCAAAGGTGATGACCCGCGTGATGATCCCGTAAGCAGTAATTGTGTCGGCGTAACCCGGGCGACCAATCCATTGGAGGGCTGAGATAATCGCGGCCGACCCGAGAGCTAGTCCAATGAAATTGAGGCTTTGTGGTGCACCCAGTGCGAGGATCCGCCCCCATTTTCCGCATACGGAATGGGACAGCAAGGTCGCAGGACGCAGCGATGTTTCCCCAAACAATCGGAACGCAAATATGATCGCAAACGCGAGCGCTTGTGCCGCCGCTGTGCCATAGGCTGACCCAGCTACGCCCATGTCCAGAACGGCGATGAGTACGTAGTTGAACCCGATGTTTGCAATCGAAACCAGCAGGCTCATCGCGGCCATAAAGCCCACGCGCCCTTCGTTGCGCAGCGCATCAGAATTTACCGACAACACGAACAAAAGCGGTGAGAAGAACACCGTAATCCGCAGGTAGACCAACCCCATTTGCGCCAAAGTCTCTGACCCACCAGCGGCCAGCAATGCAACTGGCTGGCCCAATAGAAGGAACAACACTATCAGAACTGCGCCCAATCCAATTGCCAGCCCATGTGCGCCAGCAAACGTGGCACGCGCGCCGTTCATGTCACCCGCGCCAAGGGATCGCGCCAGAAGGCTCGACATGCCGTTCGCCACAAGCGTGGAAAGCGCCACAATCAACATGTAGATCGGGAACATCAACGTGACCGCAGCCAGCGCATCAGGGCCTACATAAATGCCCAGAAACAGCGCATCTGCAACAGACAGAAGCCCATTCATCCCCATCACGAAAATGATCGGGAGTGCGGTCCTAAAGTAGATGGTGCCAAGCGGCCCATCGGTGAATGTATTGGTGGGGGTATCAGTCATGTCCCATATCTCTCTTGCCTGATCGCGCAATTTGAGATGGGACCCGCATTACCATCCGCGCGATATGCGGAAAGAGGTAGATAGAGAATTAAGTCGCAGAACTTAACCAAGACAAAAGTCAGCGGGAGGCAGGCGTCCACAGCCTGTACGTTGGCTAATCTGATATTTTTCTGTCGTCAAGCGGTTAGTCTGCATCCGATTTTGCGGAAGCTGACTTACGCCGCGTTGCAGAAAAATTGGTAAAATGGGCTCTTACCACCAGTTGAAGCGCTCCGCAGAGAGTGGCGACAGGAGAGCCCATAGATACAGACGCAGCAACGTGTACCAATGTCTGCTGTTGCTATGCTATAGCCACAATCGGAGGGATTTTACGACCATGGGACAATTCGCCAGCTGATTGGATCAACGCGTTGGCGTCAATGCGGAAATGACGGTACAAATCCGCAATAGACCCGGTTTGGCCGAAATGCTCCACACCGTGCGGAATCGTTTTGTGGCCATGAACGGCACCCAACCAGGACAAAGTTGCCGGGTGTCCGTCGATCACTGTGATCAATGCGCAGTCGCGCGGCACATCTGCCAGCAGCGTTTCGATATGTGCCTCAGCGCCCCGAATGCCATTTGCGCGCGCCCGTTGCGCTGCAGTCCAGCCGGCGTTCAACCGGTCGGCAGAGGTCACGGCCAGAACGCCGACATCCCGCCGCCCCTGGGCGATATGGCCCGCTGCCCTGATGGCCTCCTGGGCAACCGCGCCCTGATAAGCAATGACAACTTCGCAGTTCGGTCCCGGTTTGCGTAGCCAATAGGCACCGTCGATGGCCCCCTGACGGAAATCGTCATCCACGCGTTTACCGGGCTGCTCAATCGGGTTGGTCGTCAGACGTAAATAGACCGAACCGCCGGTCTCGTCGCGCAACCACGTGCGTTCATCGGGATCTCCCTCGCCATCTTTTTGCATATAGGCAAAGGCCCATTCCATGATGACCGCCAATTCATCCGCAAAGGCGGGCTCAAATGCGGCCAACCCGTCTTGCGACATGCCAATCAGCGGCGAAGCGATTGATTGATGCGCCCCGCCTTCCGGCGCCAAAGTGACGCCAGAGGGCGTGCCCACGATCATGAAACGGGCATCCTGATAACAGGCGTAATTCAACGCATCCAAGCCACGGGACACAAAAGGATCATAGACCGTTCCAATGGGAATGAGCCTTTTGCCAAAAACCGAGTGCGAAAGCCCTGCCGCCGCCAGAAGCAAAAACAGGTTCATTTCAGCAATGCCAAGTTCGATATGCTGACCATCTGGTGTAAACTCCCACTTCGCGGTGGAGGGGATATTTTCAGCCTTGAAAGTGTCGGATTGATGGGTGCGCGCAAACAGTTTCCTGCGATTGACCCAAGGGCCAAGATTGGTTGTGCCGGTCACATCCGGAGAGGTCGTCACGATCCGCTCGGCCAGCGCGCTGTTGCCTTTGGACAGGTCATCCAGAATCTTGCCGAATGCCATTTGAGTCGAGATTTCACGACCCGGATCCAACTCAACTGAGGGGACGTCGATAACGTCATCTGAGTATCGGCGCGGCCCGCTGGCGAAGAAGGGCGTCTTTGCCAGCATTTTCTCAAACGCTGCCGGGTCTGCGATGGTGGCAAAGCGCTCCCATTCATCACCTTCAGTAACACCCATGAATTTCTTCCATTCGGCCATCTGAGTCTTGTTCATCAACCCACCATGGTTGTCCTTGTGGCCAGCAATCGGCGTCCCCCAGCCCTTGATCGTATAGGCAAGGAAACAGACCGGGCGGTCGTGATCTATTGCGGCGAAGGTATCTGCCATGGTGGTGACGCAGTTCCCACCCAGATTTTCCATCAGAGCGGCCAGTTCATCATCGCTGCGCGCATCAAGCAACGCGCTTACGTCGCCTTGATCGCCGAGGGTTTCCATCAGTCGCTCGCGCCACACCGCGCCCCCCATGAAGGTCAGTGCCGAGTAGAGCTGGTTGGGGCACTGATCAATCCATTGACGCAGCTTCTCTCCGCCCGGCTCTTTAAACGCAGCGCGTTGCAAAGCGCCGTATTTAACCCGCACAACATCCCATCCGAAGGCGTCAAAGATTTTCTCAATCCGTTGGAACAGTCCTTCACGCACGACACCGTCCAATGACTGGCGGTTATAATCAATGATCCACCAGCAATTACGCAGATCGTTCTTCCATCCCTCTTGCAGGGCCTCATAGATATTGCCTTCGTCCAGCTCAGCATCGCCAACCAATGCGATCATGCGTCCAAGCTTTTGCGTATCGCCCCAGGATTTGGCCTGTACATAATCCTGCACAAGTGACGCAAACGAGGTGATAGCAACGCCAAGGCCCACCGAACCGGTCGAAAAATCCACGTCATCGATATCTTTCGTGCGGGAAGGATAGCTTTGCGCGCCACCAAATCCGCGAAAGTTCTCCAACTTCTCACGGGTCTGGTTTCCCATCAGATACTGAATCGCGTGAAAGATCGGCGAAGCATGTGGTTTGACAGCAACCCGGTCTTCCGGGCGCAGGGTCTGAAAGTAAAGCGCAGTCATGATCGACACCATCGACGCCGAAGACGCCTGATGCCCGCCAACCTTGATCCCGTCAGCCTTGGGCCGAATGTGGTTCGCATGGTGGATCATCCAGTGGGACAGCCACAGCAGACGTTGTTCAATTGTCTTGAGATCAATGGACATGGTCAATTTCCTTAAGCTGCGCTGCGGACAGGGGGTCTTGGTAAGGCTTGTTCGAGATCGTGGATCACGTCGTCGATCCCCTCCAGACCAATGGAGAGGCGGACCAGCCCATCGCTGATGCCATGTGCGGCGCGTTCTTCAGGCGTATAGGTAGAGTGGGTCATGCTGGCCGGGTGCTGCACCAATGTTTCAGCATCTCCCAATGATACGGCGCGGGTGATCATTTGCATACTGTTCATCATCGCGCGCCCTGCTTCCAGACCGCCATCCAGTTCAAATGCAATCATGCCGCCGAATTTGGACATCTGCCGCTGCGCGACATCATGCTGTTCGAAACTGCTCAGTCCCGGATACCAGACCTTTCGCACACCGGCGGATTGCTCCAGATATTCGGCGATAGTCGCAGCGCTGCTGCAATGCCGATCCATGCGCAATTCTAGTGTCTTGAGGCCGCGCAGTATGAGCATCGCGTTAAACGGGGCCATGACCGCGCCGGTCATATCCTTCATCCCATAGAGGCGGATTTCAGTCACCAGCTCGGCCGATCCGGCCAGCAACCCTGCAACAACATCTCCGTGACCGCCTAGATATTTCGTCGCCGAGTGCAGAACGATATCTGCGCCATGTTTGATTGGCTGGGTCAGATAGGGCGTGGCATAGGTATTATCCACCACCACGTAGGCGCCGTTGGCATGGGCAATGGCTGATACAGACTGGATATCTACAAGGCGCATATTCGGATTGGCGGGTGTTTCAAAATAGACCACCTTGGTTTTTCCGCTGATCGCCGCTGTCAGGTTTTCCGGCTCCGTCAGATCCACATGGGTCACTGTCACACCGAATTTTGCCAGCCCGTGCCGCATGAAGGAAAATGTGCAGCCATAGAGCGTCTTGTCGAGAATGACCTCATCCCCCGGGGCAAGAAGAGTCCACATCGTTGCGGTGATCGCCCCCATCCCCGAGGCCAGGGCCAATCCTGCCTCTGCCCCCTCAAGCACCGCGATGCGTTGCTCCAGCAAATCGCAAGTCGGGTTCGAGATGCGCGAATAAACATGCCCTGCCTGCTCGCCCGCGAACATCGCTCCGCCTGCTTCCGCGGTTTCGAAAGCGAATGTCGAGGTCAGATGCAGCGGAGGCGTCAACGCACCTTCGTTTTCCATCGGGTTATAGCCATGGTGAATGGCAAGAGTGGAAAAGCTGTCGGGGCGGTTGCGCATTGGGTGACTCCTTGGTTTTCAAGAAGCAGAGTATGACGACACGAGTGGCAAAATATTCCAAAAATGTCTTATCCTCCCTCGTTTGTAGCAGTATATGCTAATCTATGAAAAAAATAGACCGTAAAGACCAACAGATCATTCGAGCGTTGCAGCGCAATGGTCGAATGACGAATCAAGACCTGGCAGCAGGGGTGAACTTGTCACCTTCGCCCTGTCTGAGGCGGCTGAAGCTGCTCGAGCAAAATGGAATCATCACCGGCTATAGCGCCAACATAGACGCCGAGGCCTACGGGTTGCCGGTAACGGTATTCGTTCACGTCAAACTGGAAAGCCATACTGAAGCGACTGTAAAGAAATTCGAAGCAGCCATTGCGCGGATTGACCAGGTACTGGAGTGTTTCGTTATGACCGGCTCATCGGATTACCTGCTTCGTGTGGTCGTGGCTGATCTTTCAGATTACGAAAAATTCGTTCGCAGAAAGCTGCATCCTCTTGGAGGTATTGCCTCCATGGACAGCAGCTTTGTCTACGGAGTTGTCAAGAAGACAAATGTATTTCCAGTGACAGAGTAACGTTGCTTGATGAACTGAGATGAAATGATTGCGGACATTAGCGCAGATGCAGCGAAAGCTCGCTTTATGCGTCATTCCAACAAATGCTGCACATCGAGCGAATGAGTGGATTGGGTCATTCTATGGGGAGTACTTGAATTTATCCCTAACTAGGGATATATGCGCAACATGAGACATAAAAATCAAGCCCGAGAAAACCAAACCCTGGTGCTGGCCCTGCTACGCAGTCAGCAATTGTTCATGCGCGCTATGGTGTCTGCGTTTCGTTCGGCGGGCCTTACAGCGCCACAATGGGACGCGCTGGAAACACTTAGCAACAAGGGTCCGCTGTCAATCAACGATCTGATGCGGCTGACACTGTCTACATCCGGCAACCTGGATGTGGTTGTCAAAAACCTGGTTCAAGCCGGATGGGTGGAAAAGAGTGTCGATGAAACCGACAGACGGGCGCGTGTTCTGTTATTGACCGCAGCCGGGCGCCAAAAAGTGGCCGAATTCCTACCACTCCACAATCAAGCTCTGGAACAGATTTTTGGTGATCTCAGCGTGCAGGACAAACGCCAGGCGATCAAGACACTCAACCAATTCCGAAAAAAACTGCCTCAACCTTAGAAAGTCGTAACATGCCTAACAAAACACTCCTGACCGCGCATGGCGTGATTTACATGTTGTTCGCGCTCGCGCTGTTCTTTGCCCCGGCCATCCTCTGGCCAAACTACGGCCTGCAATTAAACGACCAATACGCTGTGTTCCTGTCACAGCATAACTCGATATTTCTGGGCGGCATCGGGATCATCAGCTTTCTGTTTCGGGACGTTGAACATGGCAGTGAAGCTGCAATCGCCATTCTCACAGGATTGATGTGGACCAATCTACTTGGCGTCATCATCACGCTTTACGCCTGCCTGACAGGAGTTTTCACCGGGTTTGGCTGGTCTGACCCCATCTTCTTCGCCTTGCTTGCGGTCCTATGCTTCTTCCAACTCGGGAAAAACCGCTGAACTTTCCCAAACTCACAAAGGAAACTAAACATGAGTACACTGAAAGTCTGGGATCTGCATATGACCTATGAAGGTCCGATCACAGAAGAATTTCTCGCCGGCACCGAGCAACTTGCAAAGAGTATCGCGGAGGAGCCAGGAATAATCTGGAAGATTTGGACTGTCGAAGATGGAACCAATCACTATGGGTCCACATACCTGTTTCGGAACCGCGAATATCTGGAAAGCTATAAAAGTATGCATCTGAAGCGCCTGGAAGCGATAGGGATCACAGTGACCGCCGACCATGTTTTCGACATTATGGAAGAGGTCAGTCGCATCAACAGAGCCCCGCTTGAAGGCTAGCGAGCAATGACCGGACATTGACACGCTAAACGTTGATGTCCGGTTCATCCGCTATCCGGAATTGCAAAATTTGGTCTTGATTGTCCGCTTTGGGCTGGGTCTGTCATTTGTCGCGTTTGGTATCACCGCTGCTTCACTAAGATACTCGTGATTTTGCTTGAGCTGGCGTCAACACGACCACCATGCTTTATGACAGATCAGACACATTGATAAGGTAGACGAAAACCATGGCAGAACGATTTGAGCGTCACCGTCAAGCTTGGACACAAGAGGAAATTCAAAAATTGCACCTACTGGTGTCAAAGGGGATGGGTTTGAAGGCCATTGCCAAAGCTCTCACGCGCTCTGAGGAATCGACCAAGAGCAGAGCGAAGCTTGACAAAATAAAGATCAAGAAAGCACGCTGATTTTGGTGCCTTTAGTGTACTCCTGTCGTTCTTTACTGCCACGACCAATGTCCGATTTGGGCGGATGCAGGCCAAAACCCTGATTTTAGTGAAGATGGGCGAAAAACTTGCCCGCAGAAGGCCTTTCCGAATATTCGCCCGGGGGTCGGCCCAATACTCTCGTCGGCAATGTCCGAAGCTTTCAGTGGCCCTACCAGGCACTGGGTTGCAATTAGGGCGCCACAACGGGTTCTGGCAGAATGGAATTCAGTTGCTAGGTTTGTTAGGGTTCTGCACCCAAACACCCAATTTAAAAAGCTGCCTTACGGATTAGCGTAGTAAAAAGAAGGAAAGCTATGCCTTGCAACGATCCTAACTTCTGCTGATACAGTGGCGAATTGACCGACAACTTGGCATTCAAAAATCCCGCCCGGTGCTTCGATTGTCACGGACCTGCCGGGAGATAGTGACCCGTTGCCCTCGCACGCCACCACAACAGACAATGCGCCTGTCCCCCCAGCCGAATTTGCCAGTTCTCCCTTTTCAGAGGCCCAGACAGTTTTAATATGGTTCTTCCCTGATTTCGAACTGAACATGACCAAGTATTTACCGTAGCTGCCGCCAATGCCAAAATTAGACATCGGGTATTGTTTACTAGCCGCCCCGCTTAACTCAATTGCAGCGTTGGTCAATTTTTGGCGTTCACTAAGCGAAATACCTAGATAGTCTGCATCGACAACCAAATACGGCAACCCGGCATCGACTAGAGAAACTGGAATGTTTCCATTTAGAGGAAGATTCAATATTTGATTATTAATCAATAGCTTGGGCTTGACAGTAAACCACTTGGCATGTGTCATAACGCTACCTGTTCGGGTTACTTGTACTTCCATGACACCATTTGCTGTTTCCAAAGCAACAACTTGTTGATCTTTGGCTAATGCTTGACGCTTCGCGCTCGCAATTATGGTGGCTGCAGCCATGAGTGCGGTTCCGGCATATGGTGCGTATGCAAACTGAGAGGCTAGAAAAAGTGCCCCATCGGTACCTTGCTCAAAGGGTGGATAGAGTAGGCAAGAGTTGATGAGGTGGTTTCCATTTGGTGGGAGGTTCAAAAAACCCCGAAACTGTTCATGATCCGAACGAAGCTCCAGCAAGGCGCCAGCCGCGTTGCTAGAAACTAGTTTAGGAAGACCAGAAACTGCCACTCGAAGAATATCTCCAGCGAGATCTACATCTATCGCACCCGTTTGTCCCTGGTGTTTATAAGGCATTGTTCGGCGTCCTGGATATCGTGTGCTACCTTGTAGCTTCTGGCTGCAAACATCCATGCTTGCTTTCAGCTGATGGTGTATTGGACTGAGTCTGTGTGAAAACTCTGGATGATGTATGCTTTTCGGCAAAGGCTGGAGGCATGTATGTCGAGATTTATCGCAGGCGCCGAGCGAAGTCAGTCGATGCTTTTCCCGACCAGCTTGAAGATTGGACCAACGGGTGCGTAGCCACACCACGACGTCAATAATGCTGCAAAACCTCACTTTGTTGCGCATCTCGGACTACAAAGTTTAATTGTGAAAGTCCGCTAATAGCGCACAGCGGACGTCGAGATTTTTCAATAGCTAGGTGGATGCTACTTGGACGCTAGAGGCCTCACCAATACCAGTAGTTGCTTTCCAGGAAGAGGCATTGTTTCCATCTCAAACCTGAGCGTCGTGAAGGCTCACAACTTGAATTTTCCTGGAAAAAGCCCGCCTAAAAATCTTCGAATAAGTTCAGCAGAGCGTCGTCGCGAAAAAACCTGCATATCGGTAAGGTAATTTACCCACATACCTTCCAGTAAGGCCAACGTTCCGCTAGTGGCATCATTCACCAAGTTCGGGTCATGTCCGTTTTGTTGGGCTATCTCCGTGAACGCACGCCGCAAAGTCTCGACAAGTTTGGGATCCTGAGTGCTGCTGTATCGGGCAATACCTGGGTGTGAGCTCGCGATGCCTCGGAATGCATGCCAGATTTTCGTACTTCGTGGATTGAGCAAAGCTTCGGACAGATCCGCCTCGATCACAGCCATCACTCGCTCTTCGGGCGATGCATCCGAGCCCAGATCGGTCATTCTGTCCATCTCGGCATAATACTCTGTACTGAAATGCTGGGCCGCTGCGGTCAGCAAATTGTCCTTCCCCCCGAAATGCAAATGGATCATTCCGCGCGACAGACCTGAGCGCTCGCAGATGCGACTGACCGAGGTATCGGTGACTCCAATATCAGCAATAGTATCCAGTGTCGCCTTGATCAGAAGCTGCCTGTTGGCTTCTGGATCGCGCTTCGAGCTACGTTTTCTTCCTTTAGGCTCTGTCACTCTATTCAATGATTCCATCAGCTTAGGGTCTTCTCATATGGGTGGCTCACAGGAAGATTGACACGAAAGGCCTTTCTGGCGCAACATTAAATGGACGATCGTCCATTATGGACTCGTAAGTACCGAGATGGGAGATAGGGTGATTTTTCGTAGCGAAGCGTCCCGGGGTTATGCCCTCAGCGCACCAGCCACGGCATACGTGGGGTTTCTGGTGGCGGCGCCTTTGGTGATCCTGATCGCCTATTCGTTCTGGACCCAAACCTACGTAACGCTCGACAAGACACCGACGCTGAAAAACTATAGCGACGCGTTTGCCGATCCGCTGGTTCGACATTTAATGCTAAGGTCGATCTGGATTGCCGGAGCAGTTACGGTAGTCACTGTCGCACTGGCCTATCCCATCGCGTACTTCATCGCGATGAAGGCCCGGAAAAAGACCATCTGGCTTCTGCTCATCACCATTCCGTTCTGGTCCAGCTACCTCCTGCGCGTATTTGCCTGGAAACTCATCCTTGGGTTCAACGGGGTGATGAATTCTGCACTATTGATGCTTGGTCTGATCGACGAACCGCTCGACTTCTTGCTCTATAATGAATTCGCTGTCGTACTGACGCTTGCTCATGCCTGGGCGCCTTTTGCGATCTTGCCGATCTATGTCTCGTTGCAGAAGATCGATCCAAGCCTGTTGGAGGCTGCCACCGACCTCGGCAACAGTCCTTTGCAACGCTTCATGCGGGTGACGCTGCCGTTGACCATCCCAGGGATCATTGCTGCTTGCCTGATCATCTTCATTCCGACTGTCGGTGACTACGTGACCCCAGCGCTGGTCGGCGGATCGGACGGGAAGATGATTGCCAATCTTATTCAGGTGCAGTTCGGGGCCGCCAACAACTGGCCTCTCGGCGCAACACTTTCGCTGATCGCGATGCTGTCAGTCGGTTTCGTCGCCATCGTGTTTGTCGTTACCGCCACCCAGCTTGGGAGGAGGATCAGATGAAGCGTCCCTCGACCCTGACAGCCTATGCTTTCCTGTATTTGGTGTTTCTATACCTGCCAGTTCTTTTCCTACCGTTGTTCTCGTTCAACAGCGGTACAATCGTTGCCTTTCCGATCAAGGGCTGGACGCTGGACTGGTATCGGAAGCTGGGCGAACAGGATACGTTGATCCAGGCCCTTTGGAATTCGCTTGGTGTTGGCACGGTCGTCGCACTTCTATCCACCGCTATGGGGCTGTTCGCTGCGCGCGCCTTTGTTCGATACCGTTTTCGGGGTCAGCGTGCGGCTGAAGGTTTGGTGATGCTGCCTTTGGTCATACCTGGCATTATCGTGGCCTCTTCAATGCTGGTCCTGTTTCTGTTTCTCGGTCTCAAGCCATCTCTGCTGACCGTTGTTCTGGGCCATACGTTCCTTGCCTTGCCATTTTCCGTTTCGATTCTGAAGTCTGCCTTTGATGACTTCGACGCGTCGCTGGAAGAGGCATCTTACGATCTGGGCGTCGGCGTGTTCGAAACCTTCCGTCGCGTGACGCTGCCGGTCGTTTCCCCCGGCATCGTAGCCAGCATGCTGGTCACTTTTACGGTCAGCTTCGATGAGTTCGTCCTGGCCTTTTTCCTGTCAGGCAACCAGCCAACCCTGCCGGTCTATATCTGGAGCCAGATCCGTTTCCCCGCCAAGCTTCCAAACGTTTTGGCCTTGGGTTCTATCCTGCTGCTCACCTCGGTTCTGCTTTTGGTGCTGGCCGAGTACTTCCGCCGCCGCTCATCCGCATCAGAGGTCCGATGACAGACAGAAACATCATAGAACTCAGGGGCGTCGAAAAGCGCTATGGCACATTCCTGGCGGCCAGCGGGATCGATCTCGATCTCAAAGAGGGCGAGTTTTTTTCACTCCTCGGCCCCTCGGGATGTGGCAAAACCACGGTATTGCGGATGATCGCGGGCTTCCAGGAACCGACCGAGGGTACCGTGCTGATCGACGGTCAGGATATGGAAGGTGTGCCTGCCAACAACCGTCCAACGAATATGGTATTTCAGAGCTACGCCATCTTCCCGCACCTGAACGTCGGGAACAACGTGGCCTATGGCTTGCGGGGCAAGGCGCCCAAGGCCGAGATCGAACAGCGCGTAGCCGAGGCCCTGGAAATGGTCGAGCTGGGCGGTCTTCAGGATCGCGGCGCAAGTGAATTGTCGGGTGGGCAGCGGCAAAGGGTGGCGCTTGCCCGCGCGCTGATCATGCGACCCAAAGTATTGTTGCTGGACGAGCCCTTGTCAGCACTCGACAAGAAGTTGCGCGAACAGATGCAGTTTGAAATGCGCAACCTGCAGCAATCCCTTGGCATTACCTTTGTGATGGTCACACACGACCAATATGAGGCGATGACCATGTCCGATCGTATTGGCGTGATGTTCAATGGACGACTCAAGCAGGTGGATACACCAACCACGCTTTACGCCCGTCCTTGTGATCAGCAAGTGGCCAGTTTCATCGGTGAGATGAACATACTGCCTGCCCAATTATCAGGCGAAACAGGCAATATGTTGTCGATCGATGCAGCCGCCTTCGGGCGGATTGAGATTGAGAGAAATCCCAACGTTGCGACCAGCTCTAAAGACATGAACATCGGTATTCGCCCGGAACAATTGGAAATCGCTGCTGAAAAACCCGAGGACTATCCATCAACTGTTCAAGGCACGGTCAGCAATGTCGCCTTCTACGGTGAGAACATTCACTACCACATTCAGGTTGCGGGAGCTGAGAAACCCATCTCGGTCTCAGTTCCAAACTATTTTCACACGGTCGATTTCAAACGCGGTGACGCAGTTTGGCTGGGGCTTCAGGGGGCAAGCGTGATCGATCTAGGTACAGACACAAAGTAAAATAGTGGGAGGATAAAATGAGAGTTCAGGGAATTGCGGCCTTCGCATGTGCGACGGCGATAAGTACGGGAAGTGCCATAGCAGGTGGCGCTGATCTGACGGTTTTTGACTGGTCGGGATATGAAGACCCCGGGTTCTTTGCCAGCTACATGGAAAAATACGGGGATGAGGCGCCAAGCTATTCCTATTTCGGAAGTCAGGAGGAAGCCTTTACGAAACTGAGTTCAGGTTTCACGGCTGATCTGGCGCATCCTTGTTCCGACGCGGTCCGGAAATGGGTCGCAGCCGATCTGATCCAGCCGCTCGATGAAAGCAAGCTGACCAATTGGGCCGATGTTTTACCTGAGATTAAGGAAGTCGACGCCATCGTCCTGGACGGCCAGCTTTACATGTTGCCGTTCGAGTGGGGGAACACGGGTCTTATCTATCGTACCGACAAAATCTCGGGGGATGATATCTCGCTGCAATTGCTGGCTGACCCGGCCTATGCAGGTAAGATCGCGATCCCGGATGCGGCGTCGTCTGCATATGCCCTGGCTGCGCTGGCCACTGGAAACGCTGATGATTACACAAATCTGAGCGATGAGCAGTTCAAAGAAGCATCGGATTTCCTGCGCTCAATCCACCCAAACATGCGCTTTTACTGGTCCGATGCAGGTCAGTTTGATCAGGCCATGACCAGCGGTGAGATCGAAATGGGTTGGGCCTGGAACCAGTCCGAACTGAACCTGATCTGGAACGAAGTGCCTGCCGCCATGATGCGTGACGTCGACAAAGGTATCGCGACCTGGGCCTGTGGCTACGTGCATCTGAAGTCTTCCACAACACCGGTCGATCAGGTCTATGATCTGTTGAACGCGCTCACTGATCCTGCAAGCGGCCAATACATCATCGACAATTGGGGCTACCCGCATTCCAACGCAAAAGCCTTCGAAGTTGCCGATCAAGCCAATATCGAAGCCTATGGTTTTGCCGATCCGAAAAGCTTCTTCGAAAGCAGTTTGTTCTTTGACGCGGTGAACCCCGAGTTGGAGGCAAAAATGCTGGCAGAATTTGAACGGATCAAAGCCGGATTCTAACACAACCATATTTCCGGGGCCTTCGGGCTCCGGAACCCAAATATAGGAAAAACGCGTGATTATGTCGGACGCGAACCCATACGCTCTGCTCTTCGAACCGGTTCAGATCGGGCCTGTCACAGCCAGAAACCGCTTTTATCAGGTGCCGCATTGCACCGGACTGGGACACCTCAGGCCACGGGCGGATGCTGCCGTCCGCGGAATGAAGGCTGAAGGTGGTTGGGCAGTGGTTTCCAATCAGGAGACCGAGATACACCCTACCTCGGACTTGTCCCCCTATGCCGAGGGGCGATTGTGGGATGGACGCGATGTACCTGCGTTGCGGCTGATGACAGATGCAGTACATGCACATGGTGCGCTGGCGGCCATCCAGCTGGTACATAATGGCAATCATGCGCAAAACCTGCTGACCCGCGCTCCGGTTCTTGCTCCGTCCGAGATGTCCGTTGATATGACGCATCCCAAGCAGGCGCAGGCCATGGATAAGGCCGATATCCGGGAATTCCGCCGCTGGCATCGCGAGGCCGCCCTGCGCGCGAAAGATGCCGGATTTGACATCATTTACGTCTATGCCGGACACACCATGACTTTGGCGCAACATTTCATGCTGCCGCATATGAACCAGCGTAGTGATGAATATGGCGGTTCGCTTGAAAATCGCGTGCGCCTGACGCGCGAATTGCTGGAAGATACCCACGAGGCTGTAGGCGACAGCTGTGCCGTGGCGTTCCGCTTTGCCATTGATGAGATGGTGGGCGCCGACGGTATGCAGGCCGCAGAAGAAGGCCGTGCCGTGGTCGAGCTTTTGGCCGATCTTCCTGACCTATGGGATGTGAATGTGGCCGACTGGTCCAATGACAGTGCCACAACCAGATTCCAGCCGGAAGATGGTTATCAGAACGCGTTTCTGTCCCACGTCAAACAGATCACACGGAAACCCGTGGTAGGTGTCGGTCGCCTGACCTCCCCCGATATGATGCTGTCGATGGTCAAGAAAGGTATTGTCGACCTTATCGGAGCGGCGCGACCTTCTATTGCGGACCCGTTCATACCGAATAAGATTGAAGAAGGCAGGATCGACGAAATTCGCGAATGCATCGGCTGCAACATCTGCGTGTCTTCGGACAATCTGGGTATTCCGATCCGCTGCACCCAAAACCCGACTATGGGCGAGGAATGGCGTCGCGGCTGGCACCCTGAGATCATTGCACCGAAAAAAAGCGAGGCGGAAGCACTGGTAATCGGTGGCGGACCCGCAGGTCTTGAGTGTGCCATGCAAATCGCACGGCGAGGATATCAGGTGACCTTGGCCGAAGCCTCAGCTGAATTTGGTGGACGTGTTGCAAAGGAAAGCAAGCTTCCCGGCCTAGCGGCCTGGTCGCGCGTCGTCGATTATCGCCTGAATGATCTGAAACAGCGCGGCAACGTTCAGTTGTTCACCGACAGCAGACTTGACGGCGATCAGGTGGCAGAGCTTGGCGTCGAACACGTCTTTGTCGCCACCGGCAGCCGTTGGCGTACGGATGGCATGGGGCGAAACACCCAGCGCCGTATGCCTCATATCGAGCAAAGCGCCAGAGTGCTGACACCTGATGATATCATGAACGGCATATTGCCTCCGAATGGCCCGGTGATGATCTATGATGATGACCATATCTATTTGGCAGGTGTGATTGCAGAAAAACTGGCAGCTGCCGGATATCCGGTGGTCTTTGTCACGCCGGAGAGTTTGGTCTCTGCTTACGCCGTATATACTTTGGAGCAGCCTCGCATTCAGGCCCGCCTGATCGAGCTTGGTATCGACATTCGCTGCAATCAGGTGCTGACGGCGGTCGAAGGTGACATCGCGCGCATCGGGTGTGCCTTTACCGGTCGCGTAACGGATATTCCGTGCGCCTCGACAATTCTGGTCACCGAGCGCCAGCGAGAGACAGCGCTTTACGACAGCTTGCGCGGGGTTGGGTTGAAGACCCTCGAACTTATAGGCGATGCCGCGTCTCCGGGACTGATCGTCGACGCTGTCTTCGCAGGCCACCGCGCGGCCCGCGATTTTGAACGCCCAAAGGCAGAAGCAGACAAGGATTGGTTTCGCCGCGAGATAGTCGATTTGGAGGAAACGTGATGAACAGCCGACCGTTTGAGTTAGATGCTTTGATAGCCTCGCACCAGCACGGCCACGCTCTGCCGCGCGGATTCTATACCTCGCAAGACATCTATGACTATGACATCGCCCAGGTCTGGAACCGTAACTGGCTTTGGGCAGGGCATGTCAGCCAAATCCCAAACCCCGGAGACTATTTCCTGTTCGACTATGGCCCGGAGAGCATCATTATTGTTCGCGACCGCGAAGGCGAAGTTCGCGCTCATTTGAACGTCTGTCGCCATCGTGGATCTCGCGTCTGCACTGAACACTCCGGCAACTCCCGTGTTCTTGTTTGCCCGTATCACGCCTGGACATATGAGCTATCGGGAAAACTTCGTGCAGGCCACAACATGGGGGAACACTTTGACCCATCCAAATTCGGGCTCTTTCCCGTTCAGGTGAGTGTCTTCAAAGGCCTGATTTTTGTCTGTGCCTATGCAAACACGCCATCGCTAGATCCTGTCCTCAGCCAGCTTTCACCACTCGTCGAACCCTATGGCTTTGACGATCTGAAAGTGGCGCATACGGCGTCTTTTCCGGTTCCAGCGAATTGGAAACTGGCGGTTGAGAACTATCTTGAATGCTACCACTGCGGACCAGCACACAAAGAATACTCTCGCTCTCATAGCCTGAAATCGCCACAAGACATGGCTGGCTTGGTCGAGCCGCTAAATGCAAGGGCTTTAGAAGTCGGGCTGACACCTGATGAATTGGCGCTTGTTGGCGAGGCTGCGCCCACCCCATTCACCAGCGGGTACTATCGACGCTACCCGCTTTACCAAGGTTACAAAACCGGTAGCAAATCGGGTGAGGCGCTTGCGCCATTACTTGGAACGCTGAAAGGCTTCGACGGTGGCGCAACTGACTTTGATATTGGCCCATTGAATTGGTTCCTGATCTATTCGGATCACATGGTGGGTTACCGCTTTGTTCCACGTGGTCTGCAGGAAACCGACATTCAGGTGGTCTGGCTGGTTCGCGCTGACGCAGAAGAAGGCCAGGACTACGATAAGGAAGACCTGACCTGGCTTTGGCATGTCACATCTTTGGATGACGAACGCATCATTCGCCACAACCAGTCCGGTGTGAATTCTCAATACTTCCAACCGGGGCCCTTGGGCGAAATGGAAACCTCGATCCAGGATTTTTACGATTTCTATTTTGCCATGATCCGCTCGGAACCAGAACAAAGGATGGCCGGTAATGGCTGAGGTAAAATCACGCCGTCGCGGAGGTGGTGGGCGCGCCGCGCGCATAAAGGTTCAACAGGCGACCACGGGCAATGAGGCCGTGCGTGGGGGATTAAGTGGCGGCCGCTATAAGCCGCTTACCCCAACAGATATGGAGAACATCCATCAAGCGGCTCTGACCGTTCTGGAAAAAACCGGCATTACCGACCATTTCCCGGAATTACTTGATCTGGTGCTGCCCAAGGGCGCGGTGATGAATGATCTAAATCGGCTGTGCTTCCCCCGCGCACTGATGGAAGACATCCTGGCTAGTGCTGCCAAGGAGTTTTACCTCTATGCCCGCGGAGAGCGTGAAGGCAAAGACGACATGCATTGCTCGGCGGAGAGCGTCTATTTCGCCAACTCCGGCACCGCCGTGACCACCTTCGATTCCGAAACTAAATCTTATCGCCCTTCGATCCTGCGCGATGTCTATGATTTCACCCGTCTGGTGGACCGTTTGGACAACATCCATATGCTGGGCGACACGGTTTTGGCCACCGATGTGACTGATGATTTCGCTCATGACATGAACACCATTTATGCCATGCTCGCAGGCAGCCAAAAACCTGCCTGTCTGACCTTTCGCGACCGCAGCCATATTCCGCATGCCATCCGCATGTTTGATTTTGCTCAAGGTGGCGAAGGGGCTTTCATGAAAAAGCCAAGCGTCATATTTGGCGGCTGCCCTATGGTTTCCCCCTTGCGGGTCGGCAAGGAAAACATGGAAATCCTGATTGATACCGCCAAGCTAGGCCTGACGGTTGATCTGGCGGTGCCTCCTCAGGCCGGGGCGACAGCCCCTGCGACGCTTGCGGGAACATTGGTGCAAACCGTGGCCGAAACGCTGGCCTGCGTTGCCATCGTAAACCTCATCACACCGGGCTGTCCGGTCTGCTTTGCCGCCTGGCCCTTCATCACTGACCTGCGCAGCGGGTCGTTCACCGGCGGCAGTGGCGAACAGGCTCTGATCGGGGCCGCAGCCATTCAGATGGGTAACTTTTATGGCCTTCCAACCTCTGTCGGCGCAGGCATGACCGATGCCAAGATACCCGACGCGCAATACGGGTTGGAAAAGGCACTAACCTTCACGCTTGCCGCTCATGCCGGTGCCAATCGTTTGTGCGAGTTCGGGGGTATGATCGGTAGCCTGATGGGATGCAGTTTTGAAAGCATGGTCATCGATGACGAAGCGGGCGGTATGATCCTGCGGTCGTTGCGCGGGATTGAAGTCACGGATGAAACCATGGCGGTGGATGTGATCCATCAGTGTGCCATCGACCCTGGTCATTTTCTCGGCAACCCGCACACACTGAGCTATATGAACAGCGAATTCGTCTACCCACGGCTCATGGATCGTGAGCGCACGGACACATGGGAAAACGAAGGCAAAACTGATCTGCTGGACCGCGCCCGTGACAAGGCCAATTCCATTCTCGACAGCCATTTCCCCAACTACTTCGGCGCTTCAGACGCTCAGGTGCGCGAAGAGTTCCCAATTGTGATGAGCACAGAAAGCATGGCCCGCCGTGGATAACTCTAACGTCAAGCAATGGGATAACGATCACTTCCTGCACCCGTGGGAAGCGATGGCAACTTTGGGCGAAAACGATCGGACATTTATCGAAGGTGCCAGCGGCATCCATGTCATGAACGAAAAAGGCGAACGCTTGATCGACGGACCGGGAGGCATGTGGTGCACCCAGATCGGTTATGGCCGAGAGGAGATGGCCGAGGCCATGGCTGAGCAGGCTCGAAACCTTGCCTATTTCTCACCCTTTAACAATTCCAACTCGACTACTGCGCGGTTCGCGCGCGAAATCGCTAAACGTGCGCCGGGCGAATTGAACAATGTCTTTTTTACCACCGGCGGTTCCACCGCAGTTGATACGGCCATCCGGTTTGTTCATTTCCGCAACAACCTCTTGGGACGCCCCGAGAAAAAGAAAATCATTTCAAGGCAAAAAGCTTATCATGGAAGCACTTTTTTGGCGGCCAGCGTCAGTGGAAAAGAGCGTGACAGGCTTTGGCTCGACAAGGCGGATGACCTCGCACATTTCTTGCCAGACGTGAATCCGCTTTATCGTGCGCCTGGTCAAAGCGAAGAGAGCTTTCTGAAAGAGAAAGTTTCGGACCTGGAAAACGCCATTGTGGCGCTTGGCCCAGAAAATGTTGCCGCTTTTATCGCCGAACCGGTTCTTGCCTCTGGTGGCGTGATAGTGCCGCCGAAAGGGTATCACGAAAGTTGCCTAAACATCTGCAAGAAGTATGATGTTCTATACATTTCCGACGAAGTAGTGACCGCTTTCGGGCGATTGGGCCATTGGTTTGCGTCAGAAACAGTCTTTGGCATTCAGCCAGACATAGTCACCTGCGCCAAAGGAATGACATCTGGGTATGCGCCGATGGGAGCCGCTATTATCTCGGACAGGCTAATCGCCGATATTGCGGGAAAAGATGCAACCTTTTCTAATGGCTACACCTATTCTGGCCACCCGGTCAGCGCGGCCGCTGGTCTGAAAAGTATGGAAATTATTGAACGGGAAAAGCTTCTCGAACACGTTCGAAGGGTCACTCCGATTTTTCAGGATCAGCTACAGCAGTTGGGTCAGATTGACATCGTTACCGATGTGCGCGGCATGGGGTTGATGGGATGCGTTCAGTGCTCAGTCGATGGTGATCCCCAGAGCGATCTGGGGTGCGACTACGAGATTGGTAGCCAGATCGATATCGAATGCCAGAAACGTGGGTTATTGGTTCGACCTGTGATCAACATGTGTGTTCTTTCACCGCCCCTAATCATTAGCGAAAGTGAAATTGAGCAAATGTTTGCTGTCTTGCGAAAAGGGCTTGAAGCGACAAGTGCGTGGCTCAGCGGGATTAGAGGCCAATGAATTGCTTGCGCTATTGTTGCGAAAGCCCGGAGGCCGACATTTCAGCGTATTGTCGTATGCTCCACGATCTCCGCCAAAACCGTTCGGCCTTGGCGGTTTTGAAGAAGGTTTTGACAGCGACGGTTTCCTACGGGTTGGCATTATCTATTACGGGTCTGTCACAGTGTTTTTCTCGTACTTCTTGCTTCCACGGTGCTTCCAGTTGTGATGGCGCAACGCAAAAGCCCGCTCCGGCACGGTGTGTAATATATTGATATTGTGTAGTGATTTTGGTTGCAGGAGTAGGGTTTGAACCTTTGGCCTTCAGGTTATGAGCCTGACGAGTTGAAGAGGTTAGCAATTGATCCAGTGGATC